>NZ_JAPUDY010000010.1 GCF_027492855.1 Acidovorax sp. | reverse complement strand
CGGCGCAGTACACCATGCAGGCACCGTCCAGCACGCGCATGGAGCGCTCCACCTCAATGGTGAAGTCCACGTGGCCGGGGGTGTCGATGATGTTGAAACGGTGCTCGGGGTAGGAGTTGTCCATACCCTTCCAGAAGCAGGTCGTGGCAGCCGAGGTGATCGTGATGCCGCGCTCTTGCTCTTGCTCCATCCAGTCCATGGTGGCGGCGCCGTCGTGCACTTCGCCAATCTTGTGGCTCACGCCCGTATAGAACAGGATACGTTCGGTGGTCGTGGTCTTGCCAGCGTCAATGTGGGCCGAGATACCGATATTGCGGTAGCGCTCGATGGGGGTCTTGCGTGCCATGATTTACTTTCGTTAACGGCTAAGAGCCCGCCCGCCAAAACGACGGATCGGGCTCCCAGCCTTCGAGATATGGGGGCGAAATTTAGAAGCGGAAGTGGCTGAATGCCTTGTTGGCTTCGGCCATGCGGTGCACTTCGTCACGCTTCTTCATGGCGCCGCCACGGCCTTCGGTGGCTTCGAGCAGTTCGTTGGCCAGACGCTGGGCCATCGACTTCTCACCACGCTTGCGGGCCGCTTCCTTGATCCAGCGCATGGACAGAGCCAGGCGACGGACAGGACGCACTTCCACTGGCACCTGGTAGTTGGCACCGCCCACGCGGCGGGACTTCACTTCCACCATGGGCTTCACGTTGTTGATGGCAACGGTGAAGGCTTCCAGAGGGTCCTTATCGGGGTGCTTCTTCTCGATCAGTTCCAGGGCGCCGTAAATGATGCGCTCTGCAACTGCCTTTTTGCCGCCTTCCATGATCACGTTCATGAATTTGGACAGCTCTACATTGCCGAACTTGGGATCCGGCAGGATTTCACGTTTGGGGACTTCGCGACGACGTGGCATTTTTCACCTCTATCTTTGCTTCAGTTGGCATCTTTTCAGACACCGCGAGAGCCAATGAAGGACTCCCACTTACTCGACCCGCGCAGAACACCTGCGTTTGGGGTCACTACGCTGCTTCACCGCGCCACGCGGGAACAGCACCGAAAATTCTTCTTCCGACCAGAAAACCAGGGCTTACTTGGCCTTTGGCTTCTTGGCGCCGTACTTGGAGCGCGACTGCTTGCGGTCTTTCACGCCTTGCAAGTCGAGCGAACCGCGCACGATGTGGTAACGCACACCAGGCAAGTCCTTGACACGACCGCCGCGAACCAGCACGACGCTGTGTTCTTGCAGGTTGTGGCCTTCACCGCCGATGTAGGAAATGACCTCGAAACCGTTGGTCAGGCGCACCTTGGCGACCTTACGCAGAGCGGAGTTAGGCTTCTTAGGCGTCGTGGTGTACACACGGGTGCACACGCCGCGGCGCTGTGGAGAGTTTTCCATCGCAGGGCTCTTGGACTTGATCTTTTCGACCTCGCGCCCCTGACGGACCAGTTGATTGATGGTTGGCATGAAATACGTCCCTAAACGTAAAAAAACGAAAACGTGAAACCCTTCGGAAATTCCGAAAAGCCTTCTAATGTAGCAGCAAGCTCCTAAACAGGCAAGCGGCGCAACATACTCCCCACAGCCGCCGAAAGCGCACGGCCTACACCAGGGCCGCCGCGCAAGGGCCGCCCCGCCGCGCTGGCGGCGTCCCCCTTCCCGGCGAAGCCGAGAGAAGGGGTGAAGGCGCGCAGCGCCTCAGGGGGATGTACCTGCTACTTAATCCACAACCGGATCGCATCCCAGGCGCGGCCCAGAATGCCTGCCTGCTCCACGCCTTCCAGCGCGATCAGGGGCACTTCGCCCACCACTTGGTCGCCCAACATCACCTTGAGGGTGCCGATGGACTGGCCTTTGGTGTAAGGCGCCACCAGCGGGTCGGGGCGGGCGATTTCGGTGGTGATCTTGCCTGCGCTGCCCGAAGGCACGGCCACCACGATGGCCTCTTCGCGGCCGATCTTCAGCACGCTGTCCTTGCCCTTCCAGACGGCGGGGCTGGCCACGGGCTTGCCCGCATCGAACAGTTTGACGGCCTCGAACGCGGTGTAGCCCCAGTTCAGCAGCTTCTGGCTTTCGTTGGCGCGCGCGTTCTCGCTGGCGGCGCCGAGCACGATGGAAAGCAGGCGGCGCTGGCCCAGGCCGGGGAACTCGCGCTTGGACGTGGCCACCAGGCAATACCCGGCGGCGGCGGTATGGCCGGTCTTGAGGCCGTCCACGGTCGGGTCGCGGAACAGCAGCGAGTTGCGGTTGTTGCCGTTGGATGCGGGGGTGCCGGGGTAGCTGTACTGCTTGGTCGCGTAGTAGTGCATGTACTCCGGGAAGTCCTTCATCAGGCGCATGGCCAGCACGGAGAGGTCGCGCGCCGTGGTGATGTGGCCGGGCTCGGTGAGGCCTTCGGGGTTTTTGTAGCTGGTGCCGCTCATGCCCAGGGCCTTGGCCTGGTCGTTCATGAGCTTGACAAAATTCTCGGCCGTGCCGCCCACGCCTTCGGCCAGGGCCATGGTGGCGTCGTTGCCGGACTGAACGATCATGCCCTTGATGAGGTCTTCGACCGGCACCTGCATCTTGGGGTCGATGAACATGCGCGAGCCGGGCATCTTCCAGGCGCGCACGCTCACGGGCAGCTTCTGGTCCAGCGCGATTTTCTTGGCGCGCAGGGCGTCGAACACCAGGTAGCCCGTCATGAGCTTGGTGAGCGATGCCTGCTCCACCGGCGCATCAACGTCCTTGGCGGCCAGCACCTGATTGGCGGTGACATCCACCAGCATGTAGGTGCGCGCGGCGATTTCAGGGGGCTGGGGTGCCTGGGCAAAGGCACCGAAGGCGGCAGGGGCCACCGCAGCAAAGACGGCCAGGGATCGCAACGCGGACAGGATTCGTTTCATGGGGCAATAAGGGGCTGGGAGGGCTCGAAAAAGGAAGGAGTGGGAGAAAAGGCGAAAGGCGCAAAAGCTGGCGGCGGGCCATGGTGGCCACGCCGGGCAGCACGCTCAACCGCCCGATTGCAGGTGGCGGACCACCAGATTCTTCAGAAGCGGCAATTGTCCGTGAAAGAAATGACCGCCCGCGGGAATGACTGTGACAGGCAGTATCTGGGGCCGCGCCCAGTCCATCACAGCAGACAGCGGCACGGTGTCGTCCTCTTCGCCGTGCACAACCAGCGTGCGCAGGTGGGCGTCGGGTGGCACCGGGGCCACGGTGAAGCGGCTGGCAGCGGTGCCGACCAGCACGGCCTGGTCCACGCGGCCTTCGGGCCAGAGCGCGGCCAGCGCATGGCTGGCGACGAAGGCGCCGAACGAGAACCCCGCCAGCGCGATGCGTTGGCCCGAGGCGGCAGGCGCCACCTGCTCCACCACGGCCAGCATGTCCTGTAGCTCGCCCTCGCCTTTGTCGTGCTCACCCGCCGAGCCTTCCACGCCCCGGAAATTGAAGCGCACCGCCGTCCAGCCGCATTGCACAAAGGCCCGCGCCAGGGTCTGCACCACCTTGTTGTTCATGGTGCCCGCAAACAGCGGGTGGGGGTGGGCAATGATGGCCACGCCACGCGGCGCCGCCCCATCGGCCAGCACCGCGCTGTCGCGCACGGCCTCGATGGCGCCTGCGGCACCGGACAGGGTCAGGCGTTCGGTCTGGGCATTCACTGGTTTGCTACCTAATTGATAGCTGTCAGCGCTTATTTATCAAGCGCTAACGGCCAAAATCATTCAAAGACGGAGTGGAGCCGTTTTCAGCGCCCAAGTTCCGCCGGCGTGACCAGGCGCTCCACCACCTGGCCGTTTTTGAGGTGCGACTCGACGATTTCGTCGATGTCCGACGCGTCCACATAGGTGTACCAGGTGCCCTCGGGGTACACCACGGCGATGGGGCCGCCCGCGCAGCGGTCCAGGCAACCGGCCTTGTTCACACGCACCTTGCCGGGGCCCGCCAGCCCGGCGGCCTTGACCTGCGCCTTGCAGCGGTCAAAGCCCGCCTGGGCGTTGTGGTGGGCGCAGCTGTCTTCGCCATTGGTGCGGTCGTTCAGGCAGAAGAAGATGTGGCGCTGGTAGTAGCCGGGCGCTGCGGCCGGCGCGTTGGATGGTTCGCTCATCCGAGTATTTTAGGTTTGCGCCTCGCGCCGCGACACTCTGAGTACCACATACAAGAGCGTGGCATAAGGCCACAGCCAGCCCAGCCACTGGCCCAGGCCGTAGAAACGAATGAAGCGGCCCTGCTCCCATATCTGCAAAGTCTGGGCGAAATACGCGCTGGTGGGCGCCTGGTTGAGCAGCGCCAGGTGCCAGGCCAGCGCCAGCAGCAGCACGGCGGCGCAGGTCCGGCGCGGCAAGGCCACAAGCAGCATCGCCAGCACCAGAGCCCCCCACACGCCGACTTGCACGGGCAGGCTGATCCACTCCCAGGCGTGCACGGGGCCCCAGCTCAGTGCCGCCGACAGCGCGGTCAGCGTGACGCCCACCGCCACCACCCCCAGCGCAAACAGCGCGCGCCGCCCCACCTGGCGGATCACGCAGTAGCCAAGCAGGCAGGGGATGAGCAGCCCGAGCGTGACACACAGCAACTCGCCGCTGGGCGAAAGCGGGGTCAGCGCGGCCTCGCGCACGGGCAGCCAGTCGAGAAACGGGGTGTCGGCCAGCAACTCGGTGAGAGCGGCCTCCAGCCGCTCCAGCACCTGACCGAGCCCAAAGGGCACGGCCGCCGGAAACAGCAGCGCCAGCGGCCACAGGGCCAGCAGCACCAAACCACTGCTGGCATCCGAGACGAACCAGCGATCCCGAAAGTCGCTCCAGCGGTTGATGGCCCCCAGGCGTTCCAGCAGCGCCGCGCTCATCGCCCCGGCCAGGGTGCCGCCGATGTTGAGCAGCAAATCGAGGTTGGACGGCACGCGCCGGGGCAGGTAGATCTGCAAAAACTCCATCACCAGCGAAAGCAGCGCCCCCAGCACCGTGGCCAGCAGCACCGCCCCCCGCCCTGCGCCCGAGCGCAACATGCCCAGCACCAGCAAAAAGCCCAGCGGCGCATAGCCCACGGCGTTGGTGAAAACGTCGAACCCGGTCCAGTACGGCGGGGGCAGGCGCGCGAGCAGAAAGACCAGCGGGTCGATGCCCTGCGCACGCCAGCCGTCAAATGGGAACAGGCTCGCAAAAACGATGAGCGCCGAATAGATCAGCGCGAGAGGCCAGGCGGAGGTTTTGTGCATGCGCCCGTGCAGCTGCGTCAGAAGGGTTTAACGACCACCAGCACCACCGCCACCAGCAGCAGCAGCACGGGCGCTTCGTTGAACCAGCGGAACCACACATGGCTCTTGCGGCAAGTGCCGTCGGCCAGCTTGCGCAGCAGCACGCTGCAGGCATGGTGGTAGCCGATGACCAGCAGCACCACGGCCAGCTTGGCGTGCATCCAGCCATTGCCAGGGCCCCGTCCGATGCCGTAGCCCATCCACAGCCACACGCCCAGGGCCAGCGCGGGCAACGACAGCAAGGTGGTGAAGCGCAGCAGCTTGCGGGCCATCAAAAGCAGGCGGTCCCGCTCGGCAACCGAGCCGGGGGCCACCATCGCCAGGTTGACGAAGATGCGGGGCAGGTAGAAAAGGCCAGCGAACCAGCTGGCCACGAAGACGATGTGAAAGGCTTTGACCCAGAGCATGGGTGCAGTTTACGTTCCTGCAAGCTTCTCCATGGCCCGCCGTGGTCAAGGATCAGCCAAAAAAAAGCCCGGCTAGTCCGCCGGGCCGGGAAAGCCTGTTTTGCATCGCTGCAATCAAGGCCCCGCTCAGGGAGGAAAGCGGGGGGCAGCAAGCCGCCCGGAGCCAATTTAGCATCAGACACATCGTGTTACAAGCGGCTTTTTCCCAGCGGCTGAAACGGACGCTCCCAGCGGCCAATACCGCGCGGCGGCACAAGGGAGCCTCTACACGAATCATCGCGCCGTGTGCATTTGCGGCCTCGGGCGGTCTGCCGCGTTGTCAATGCTCGCAATAGCTGCGGCTATTGCTGCGCTTTACGCCTTGCAGCCCCTCCCGATCCGCAGCGCACACTTGGCCAGCGTGATTCGTGCAGAGGCTCCCAAGGGGATAATCTTCCGATGCATCTCCAAAGCCCAGCCCCCTTCCCCCAGAACCGCCCGCGCCGCCTGCGCCGCGATGCCTTCACCCGCCGCCTGGTGCGCGAGAACGCCGTCACCGCCGACGACCTGATCTACCCCGTGTTCGTGCACGAGGGCAGCCAGCGCCGCGAGGCTGTAGCGTCGATGCCCGGCGTGGACCGCCTGAGCCTCGATCTGCTGCTGCCCGTGGCCGAGGACTGCGTGAAACTGGGCATTCCGGTGCTGGCGCTGTTCCCGGCGATCGACCCCTCGCTCAAGACGCCCGATGGCAAGGAAGCCCTGAACCCCAACGGCCTGATCCCGCGCGTGGTGCGGGCGCTCAAGCAAGAATTTCCCGACCTGGGCGTGATGACCGACGTGGCGCTCGACCCCTACACCAGCCACGGCCAGGACGGCAAGCTGGACGCCACCGGCTACATCATCAACGACGAGACGGTGGAGATCCTCACCGGCCAGGCGCTCACGCATGCCGAAGCAGGCGTGGACATCGTCGCCCCCAGCGACATGATGGACGGCCGCATCGGCGCCATCCGCGAGGCGCTAGAGGTGCAGGGCCACATCCACACCCGCATCATGGCCTACAGCGCCAAGTACGCCAGCGCCTTCTACGGCCCCTTCCGCGACGCCGTGGGCACACGCGGCGCCCTGGGCAAGGCCGACAAGAACGCCTACCAGATGGACCCCGGCAACAGCGACGAGGCCCTGCGCGAAGTGGCTATCGACATCGCCGAGGGCGCCGACATGGTGATGGTGAAACCCGGCATGCCCTACCTCGACATCGTGCGCCGCGTGAAGGACGAGTTCAAGGTGCCCACCTTCGCCTACCAGGTGAGCGGCGAGTACGCCATGGTCAAGGCCGCCGCCGCCAACGGCTGGATCGACCACGACGCGGTGATGATGGAAAGCCTCTTGGCCTTCAAGCGCGCAGGCGCCGACGGCGTGCTGACCTACTTTGCGCGCGATGCAGCGCGATTGCTCCTAAAACGATAGCTGCTAGCGCTTAATGAATAAGCGCTAGAGGCATTTTTTATACCAATCCGGGGTTGCATGCGCATATTCCACATCCACAGCGGCGGCGTGCAAGAGCTTGCCAGCCTGCCCGCCCAGATGCCCGCGCAGGGCTTCATCTGGATCGCCTGCGCCCGCCCGGTCTTCCAGACGCGGCTGGCAGACATCCAGGCCAGCCTGCAAGCCCTGGTGGGGCTGCAACTGGTGGACCTGCATGTGTCCGACCTGCTCAACGCGCAACTGCCCTCGCACTACGACTACACCTCACAGTACGACCTGCTGGTGTTCCGCCGCCTGGCCTCGGGGCAAGGAGAGGCGGCGGCCGGCGCGGCGGCAGAAGGTGACGCCCCCGCCAACCCACCCAAGCGCACCGGCCCCCCGGTGCTGCGGCACATCGACACCAGCCCCGTGGGGTTTGCGGTGTTCGACCAGTTGCTGCTCACCGTGCATCCCTCGGACTGCGCTGTGCGCGAGGCCTATGCCACGCGCCTGCTGGCCGCGTTGCCCGCCACCGCCAGCGAGGGCCGCAGCAGCCCCGTGCCCGGCGCGCGTGTGCCCACCAGCCCGGCCGACCTGATGCTGCGCGTGGTGAACCTGATGGTCGACGGCTACCTGGAGCTGCGCCGCGAGCTCACGCGCCAGCTCGACCACTGGCAAAGCGAGCTGCTCCGGCCCCGCGCGCGCTACGTGAACTGGAGCTCGCTGCTGGAGGCGCGCCTGTCGCTGCACATGCTCGACGAGATCTGCGAAGACCAGCGCACCGCCGTCCAGGACTGGATCGACGCACTGGAAACCTGGGCCCTGCCCGACAACCCGGCGGGCCTGCGCGAGCTGGACCTGCTCAAGGTGCGCAGCCGCGACGTGCTGGAGCACATCGAGCGCGTGGTGCACCACGTGCGCCGCCTGGAGCAAAGCACCGAGACCGCCGTGCAGATGCATTTTTCGGTGCAGAGCAACCGCACCAACGACATCATGCGCACGCTCACGGCGCTGACCGCCGTGTTCCTGCCGCTCAACCTCATCGCGGGCATCTTCGGCATGAACTTCGAGTTTCTGCCGCTGATCCACAAAGCCGACGGCTTTTGGTGGGCGCTGGGCTCGATGGCCTTCATCGCGCTGGCGCTGGTGCTGCTGTTCTGGCGCAAGCGCTACCTGGCAAGAACCAGGTGACACCCCTCTGAGCGGCTGCGCCGCTTCCTCACCTCACGGCCGCGCCACCCCAAACAGCCCCGCCGCGTTGTCCCACGCAATCTTGCGCGCTACGTCGGGGGGCAGGCCGCCCAACCACTGGCGGTAGCCCTCCATCAGGCTCTCGTAGTGTTGCCAGCGCTGGTTCACCCAGGTGTCCGAGCCGATCACGAAGCGCGTGGGGTATTTGAGCAGCAGCGTGCGCCAGGCGGGGCACAGCTGGTTGTCGTCGCACACCAGGCCGGGGCGGTACGACAGCTCGCCCACCAGGCCAGGGTAGCGCGCCAGGAGCGCATCCACACGCTCCACCGGCGTGCCGCCGATGCCGGTGTGGGCCCAGATCAGACGTGCCTTCTGCCCCTGGGACGGGGTGTGGGCCATCAGCAGATCGATGGCGGCATCGTCCACATGGGCCAACACCACCAGATCGCGCTGCTCGGCCAGGGCCATGAGCTTTTGCGCCACGGGGCCATTGGCGTTAGCGCTGTCGTACAGGTGAAACTCGCCAATGCCCCGGTACGGCCCCGAGCCCGTGCCCCGCGCCAGCTCGGCCAGCACCATGTCGTAAATGGTGGCGTCGGCAAACCAGCCGGTGTAGTCCGCCCGGTTGCGGTACAGCCGCACGAACGGCACCACGGCAATGCCCGCCTCGCGCATCTGCGGCAGGGCCGCCAGCGCCAGCGAGCCGGTGTTGGGCCGCGAATTGGCCACGATGGCGCGCACGCCGCTGGCCTTCATGCGCGCCAACACGTCGGCGGGCGGGTGGGGGCCGGTTTTGCCGTTCCATGCCTCCTCGTTGTAGTGCAGGTGGGCATCGAACAGGGGGCCGGTGTAGTCGGCGGCCCGTGCCTGGGAGCACATCACTATCAAAACAATAGCTGCTAGCGCTTTAATTACAAGCGCTAGCAGCCAATTAGGCCTGGCATTCCGAAGAAAAACGGCCATGGCGGCAGGCCCCTCAGCCCAAGTGTTTGCCCAAGAACGCCAGGGTGCGTTCGCGCGCCAGATCGGCCGAGGCCTGGTCGTAGCTGCCGCGCTGGTCGCAGTTGAAGCCGTGGTCGGCCGCGTACACATGCACCTCGACCTCGGGACGGGCCTTGGCAAACGCCTGCACGCTGTCCTGGGAAATCCAGTGGTCGCGCTCGCCAAAATGGGCCAGCACGGGCACCTGGGGTTTGCGGGCTATCTCGTCGGGGGTGGTCATGCCACCGCCGTAATAAGGCACCGCCGCCGACAGCCCCTTGAGCTGGCTGGCCGCGCGCCAGGTGAGCAAGCCGCCCCAGCAAAAGCCCACGATGCCCACCTTGCCGCCGCCACAGTGCTGCGCTGCGTAGTCGATGGCGGCCTGGATGTCGGGCATCACGCCAGGGGCGGGCAGACCTTCCACCGCGGCCTTCAGGCCCATGCCCGCCTGCATGTCTTCGGCCGCATAGCCCAGTTCCACACCGGGCCGCACGCGGTGAAAGGTGGAGGGCGCCACGGCCAGGTAGCCGCTGGCGGCAAAGCGGTCGGCCACCGAGCGGATATGCGCGTTCACGCCAAAAATCTCCTGCAGCACCACCACAGCGCCACGCGGCGTGCCTGCGGGCTGGGCCACCCAGGCAAGCGCTACAAAACCATCGCTGGCGGTGAGATCAACAAACTGTCCCATGGGTTGGCTCCTTGTTTTCGGCAGAGTTCAACATGGGAAACATTATTGCAAGCAGCGCTTCGGAGCGGCAAAACCCGACTGGACTTCATGCCCTCTTCTGTGTCTTCTGCTTCATCTTCTTCATTCAGCAGGGGGGCTCAAATCCCCACCGTCAGGTTCACCCACGCATCGGGCAGCCACTGCAGCACCTGGGCCTCCAGCCATTTGTCGCCACCGGTCAGGATCGCCACACCCAGCAGCCCCAGCAAGATGGCAAAGCTGCGCTGCACCACGTTGATGCGCGCCAGCACCCAGTCGCGCACGCGCACAAAACCCTTGCGCGACGCGTAGGCAGCAGCCACCAACGGTATTGCCGCGCCCATGCCGAACACGCCCAGCACCACGCCGCCCCGGCCCACACCGCCTTCGCTGGCCACCAGGCTCAGGGCGGAGCCGAGCAGCGGCCCTGAGCACGGGCTCCAGACCAGGCCCAGCACCCCGCCCAACACAAACGCGCTGGCCAGCGAGCGCCCATCCAGCCGCGCCGACGCCGCCTGCGCCTGGCTGGCGATGGGCAGCATCCACTGGCTGAAGCGGTCACCCAGCGCGGGCACCAGCATGACGATGGCAAAAGCGATGAGCAGCAGGGCGCCCGCGACGCGGATGGTGTCGCCATCAATGCCCAGCGCAGGCCCCAGTGCACCCAGCGCCATGCCGATCAGCGCAAACGACACCACCATGCCCGCACCCATGGCCACGGGCGCCAGGCGGTGGCCCTGCAGCGAGCCACCCACCACCAGGGGCAGCATGGGCAACACACAGGGCGACAAGGTGGTCAGCCCACCGGCGGCCAGGCTCAGGCCCAGTTGGGCCACGGACAACTCCAGCGTCATGCCACGCGCCCGCTCAAAGCGCCGCCTTCAGCGCCTTGCGGATGCCGTCGGCGCTGGTCTCGCCCGCCAGCCGCGCTACTTCCTTGGGGCCCTTGAGCACCACCAGCGTGGACTGCGAGCGCACGTTGAAGCGGCGCTTGAGCTCCTTTTCGCTGTCGTAATTGGCCGTGAGCACGGTCACGTCCAGGCCCTTTTCTTCCTTGAGCATCTGCAGCGTCTTGACCTGCGCGCGGCAGGTGGGGCACCAGTCGGCATGGAAGTGCACGGCCACCGGCTGGCCTGCCTGCTCGGCGGCGGCCAAAGCCTCGGCGGAATAGGGCTTGACCTCCAGCGCATGGGCCAGGGCGGCAGAGCCCAGCAGGGCGACGGAGGCGATAACTTGCAGCAGCTTCATGGCAAAAGACCTTTCGTACAGGGTTGTGTTCCACCCAATAGTTCGGGCCAAACCGCCCCTGGGTTACAGCGCCAGACAAAAAACCGGGCCGCCGGGGCAATGCTGTAATGCGGGACGTCCATGATGACGAAGGAGGCCCGTTTTGAAAAAAATAGCCATCGTGACCGGCGGCAGCCGGGGCATAGGCGCAGCAACCGCACTGCTGGCGGCCAGCCAGGGCTGGGCCGTTGCCGTTAACTACACACGGCAAGCCGACGCCGCCAACGACGTGGTGCGCCGCATCCGCGCCGCCGGGGGCGAGGCCATGGCGGTGCGTGCCGACGTGGCCGTGGAATCCGAGGCGATGGCCCTTTTCGAGGCCGTGGACCGCGACCTGGGCCGCCCCACGGCCCTGGTGAACAACGCGGGCGTGGTGGACCGCCCCGCGCGTGTCGATGAGATGAGCGGCGAGCGCCTGCGCCGCATGTTCGACATCAACGTGCTGGGCAGCTTTTATTGCGCACGCGAGGCCGTGCGGCGCATGAGCACCAAACACGGCGGCGCGGGCGGCAGCATCGTCAACGTCTCCAGTGCCGCCGCGCGCCTGGGCGCGGCGCACCAGTATGTGGACTATGCGGCTGCAAAGGGTGCGGTAGATGTGCTTACCGTGGGCCTGGCGCGCGAGGTGGCGGCCGAGGGCATTCGCGTCAACGCCGTGCGCCCAGGCCTGATAGAGACCGACATCCACGCCAGCGGCGGCCAGCCCGACCGCGTGCGCGACCTGATGCACCAGGTGCCCATGGGCCGTGGCGGAACCGCCGACGAGGTGGCCCAAGCCATCGTGTGGCTGATGGGCGACGCCTCGCCCTACACCACCATGACGCTCATGGAAGTCTCCGGAGGGCGCTAGGCCGGCATTTTTTGCACCCCAAACACCCGTTCGGGCTGCGCTTGCCTGTCCTCACGTTATTGGCGCCGACCCAACAAAAGAGCGCCGCGCAGGGACAACGCCAGTGGAGAATCACCCCCCATGGACCTCAAACCCCTCATCACCCTGCTGGCCATCGTCAACCCGCTGGCCATCGTCCCGTTCTTCATCCACTACACGGAAGGGTTCTCGTCCCTGCAGCGGCGCCGCACCATCCGGGTCGCCAGCTTCAGCGTGTTTTGCGTGGTGGCCGCCTGTGCGCTGCTGGGGCTGCAGATTCTGGATTTTTTCAACATCTCGCTGCAAAGCTTTCAGGTGGGCGGCGGCCTGCTGCTGCTCATCAGCGCGATGAACATGCTGGGCGCCCAGCCCGCCGAGGCCAAGCCGCTGACCAATGAAATGGAAGACGGCGCCGAAAAAGCCGCCGCAGGCAGCAGCATTGCCGTGGTGCCGCTCACCATCCCGCTGCTCACCGGCCCGGCCAGCATGTCCACCGTGGTGATCTACGCCGACCGCGCCCAGACCTTCTGGCAGCACGCCGCGCTGGTGGGCTACGGCGTGGTGATCGCCCTGGCCACAGCCATCTGCTTCTCGCTGGCCGACCCCATCGCGCGGGTGCTGGGAAAAACCGGCATCAACGTGATGACCCGGCTGATGGGCCTGATCCTGGCCGCGCTGGCCGTGGAGGTGATGGCCGACGGGCTGGGCAAGATTTTCCCCATCCTCGTCGCACGCTGAGCCCCCCAATGTCTGCACGGCTGTTGCTGCTCGAAGACGACCCGGCCATCGCCCGCACCGTGGCCTATGCGCTGGAGCGCGACGGCCTGCTCGTCACGCACAGCCTGCTGGTGCACGACGCGCGCCAGCAGATGCAATCGCAGCGCTTTGACCTGTTGGTGCTGGACGTGGGCCTGCCCGACGGCAGCGGGCTTGACCTGCTGCGCGACCTGCGCCAAGCCGCTCCCACCGCCACGCTGCCAGTGCTGATGCTCAGCGCCCATGGCGAAGAGATCGACCGCGTGCTGGGCCTGGAGCTGGGCGCCGACGACTACCTGACCAAACCCTTCAGCCCGCGCGAGCTGGCCGCCCGCGTGAAAGCCCTGCTGCGCCGGGCGGGCACCAACGTGGCCGCCCCCGCCGCCGCGCCCGGCCTGTTCCACGACGACGAGGCCGGGCAGCGCATCAGCCTGCGCGGCCAGCCCCTGCCGCTCACGCGGCGCGAATACCGGCTGCTGGCCTGCCTGCTGCGCGGCGCAGGCCGCATCCACGCGCGCGACGCCCTGCTGGCCGCCGCCTGGGGCGACGACAGCGAAAGCACCGACCGCACCGTGGACACCCACATCAAAACCCTGCGCGCCAAGCTGCGCGAGGCAGACCCGGCGCGCGAGTACATCAGCACGCACCGGGGGATGGGGTATTGCCTGGATGTTTGAGTCCAAATCGCTTGAAGGGATACCAGCCTCAAAGGCACCCGTTTGCCCTGAACCTGTCGAGGGGCTGTTGGCAAGAAGCGCCCTGGCTTCGACGAGCTCAGCCCGAACGGGCAGAATGGGGCTACTGAGGCATGTATCAATTCAAATCAAATCGCCGCCTAGCGCTTATTTAACAAGCGCAAGCAGCTATCATTTTTGAACAAATAAAGGCTTCACTCACCCATGCGCCTGGGCCTCCGACTGCTGTTCGCCTTTTTCCTGATCAACGGCATCGCCGCGTTCTTTGTGCTGCGCGTGTTCATGGCCGAGATCAAGCCCAGCGTGCGCGAGGTGATGGAGGACATGATGGTGGACACGGCCAACATCCTGGCCGAGCTGGCCAGCGACGACCTGGCGGCCGGGCGCCTGAACTACGGCAGCAGCAGTAGCGCGGGCAGTGGCAGTGCCAGCAGCCCGTTTGCCCAGCATGTGCGCCGCTATGCCACGCGGCCCATCGACGCGGCGATCTGGGGGTTTTCCAAGCAGTCGCTCGACTACCGCATTTATGTGACCGACACGAAGGGGCGCGTGTTGTTCGACTCGGAGAACCGCGCCGTGGGCGCCGACTATTCGCAGTGGCGCGATGTGGCGCTCACGCTGCGGGGCGAATACGGCGCGCGCTCCACGCGCGAGGTGCAGGGCGACGACGCCAGCGGCGTGATGCATGTGGCCGCGCCCATCTACGTGAAGGGCCAGATCGCGGGTGTGCTTACCGTGGCCAAGCCCACGCGCACGGTGCAGCGTTTTATCGACCGCGCAGAGCGCAAGGTGTTCATGGGCGGCCTGCTGCTGCTGGCGCTGTCGGCCGCCGTGGGTGTGGCCGTGACGCTGTGGATGGTGTGGAACGTGCGCCGCCTGCGCGACTACGCCCTGAGCGTGCAGGGCCCCGCCGATGGCGAGCGCCATGACCCAGGCGCCCCGCCCACCCCGGCCCTGGCCGTGCCCGAGGTACCCGGCGAGCTGGGTGACCTGGCCCGCGCCATGGACCGCATGCGCGCCCGGCTGGAGGGGCGCGACTACATCGAGGGCTATGTGCGCGCCCTCACGCACGAGCTCAAAAGCCCCGTGGCCGCCATCCGGGGTGCGGGCGAGCTGCTGCAGGACGACCTGCCCGCCACCGACCGCGCCGAGTTCGCTACCCAGGTGGTGCAGCAAAGCGAGCGCCTGCAGCGCATCATCGACCGGCTGCTGGAGCTGTCCAAACTGGAGCAGCGCCACCACGCCGAGGGCCGTGCACCCGTGGCCCTGCAGGCCTGCGCTGAGGCGGCCATCGCCCAGACACGCGCCCGCGCCACGCAGCGCGGCATCACCCTGGCGCTGGCGGGCGCAGGCGCCAGCGGCCCGTGGGAGGCCGAGCTGGTAACGCTGGCGCTGACCAACCTGCTCGACAACGCCATCGACTTTTCAGCCTCAGGAAGCACGGTGCGGGTGGAGCTGGAAGGCGCCACCGTGGCCGTGCAGGACAGCGGACCCGGCGTGCCCGACTACGCGCTGCCGCGCCTGGGCGAGCGCTTCTTCACCACCGCGCGCCCCAGCGGCGAGCGCAGCGGATCGGGGCTGGGGCTGGCCATCGTGCAGCGGGTGATGGCGCTGCACGGGGGGCGGACGGCGGTGCGCAACACCACACCCGGCCTGCGCGTGGCGCTGGAGTTTCCCGCCGCTTAGGCCGAGCGGCGCAGGTGCACTGCCACGGCCACCACCAGCAGGGCCAGCGCCACGGCGTCCACCCGCGCGACCGTCATTAGCGGAGCGCTCAGGGCGCTGCCCCGCTGCAGCCATGACAGCCACAGAAACGACACCACGCTCACCAGCCCCGCCACCAGGGCCAGCCGATGGAGTTCGGGACGCAGGGCTGCATACCCCAAGAAGGCGGCCAGCAGCCCAAAAAGGACGGCGCGGTGCCGCAGCAGCAGCTCCAGCCCCACATCCTGCACGGGGGTGCCATACAGCTGCCCGAGCTTGCCCGCCCCCAGCACGCCCGCCAGCGGCAAGGCATGGATCACCGCCACGATGCCCAGAATCACCGGAACCACATAGCGCATGCAGAACCTCCTTGTATCAACACGCCGTTTATAGGCGCGGGGGGCACGGTCGTCCATGACCTGGCAGGTCATGAAGCGGCGTGCAATACCCGGCTTCACGCCCGCCTCACAAACTTCATAGCACCCTCACACCGGGCCACAACACTGCCTCCACAACGTTCATTCATGTGTGGAGGATCTCTTGTTCAAACACCCCCTGTTCACCAAAATCGCTGCGCTGGCAGTCATCACCATGCTGCTGCTCTTTGGCTTGGGCCTGATCAAAGACGTGGTGCGCGACCGGCTGCGCTATCGCAGCCTCACCGCGCAAAGCGTGGCCGAGAGCCTGGCCGGGCCGCAGACGCTGATGGGCCCCATGATCCACAGCGCCTGCGTAGAAAGCTGGGACGTAGAGACCGGCAAGGGCGACGAGCGCCGCATGGTGGAGCAGCGCCGCGAGTTCATCCTGACTGCCATGCCCGAGCAGCTCAAGCTCACCACCGGCGCCGCGATGGAGGAGCGCGCGCGCGGGCTGCACAAGGTGAACACCTACAACCTCAAGGCGCATGTCACGGCGCAGTGGGGGCCGCTGTCCAGCCTGGTGCCGCAAAGCACCAAAACGAATTCGCGCATGCACTGCGGTGCGCCCATCGTGATGATGGCCGTGGGCGATGCGCGCGGCATCCGCACTGCGCAGCTCGCGCTGGGCGGCCAGACCCTGGCCCTCAAGCCCGGCACCTTTCACCCCACCTACAGCCGGGGCCTACATGCCACGCTGCCCGAGTCGGTGCGCGGCAAGGCCGATGGGCTGACCGCCACGCTGGATTTGGAGCTGGTGGGCACCGAGCGCCTGGCCATCGTGCCGTTGGGCGGCAACACCGAGGTGCTGATGACCAGCAGTTGGCCCCACCCGTCTTTCGCGGGCCGTTTTCTACCGTCGGAGCGCGAGGTCAAAAAGACCGGCTTCTCGGCCCAGTGGCGCCTGTCGTCGCTGGCCACCACGGCGCAGGCCGACATCGCCAACGGCAAACGCATTTGTCAGGGCGCGGACGAGGGCAGCGAATACACCACACACGCGGGGGCCACTTCCGACGACTGCGCCGACAGCTTCAGCGTGGCCTTCATCGACCCGGTGAACCCCTATTCCCTCTCAGACCGCGCCACCAAATACGGTCTGCTGTTCATCGCCCTCACCTTCGTGGCCGTGGGCCTGTTCGAGCTGATGGGAGGTGGCCCCCACGCTCCGCCGCTGCGCGGGTCGCTGCCCCCTGAGGGGGCCGCTTTTTCATCTTGGGGCGGCCCGGCGATGAAAAAACTGCGCGTGCACCCGGTGCAATACCTGCTGGTGGGCAGCGCGCTGTGCAGCTTCTTTTTGCTGCTGGTGAGCCTGTCGGAGCACCTGTCGTTTGCCATGGCCTACGCCATTGCGGCCACGGCCTGCGTGCTGCTGCTGGCCTATTACGCCAGCCACATGCTGGGCGGCCTGGCGCGCGGCATTCCGCTGGGGGCGGGCATCGCGCTGCTGTATGGCCTGCTGTATGTGCTGCTGCAACTGGAGCAGACCGCTCTGGCAGTAGGCGCCATCGCACTCTTCCTGGTGCTGGCCGCCGTGATGGTGCTGACCCGCAAGGTGAACTGGTACGGGCTGTCACAAGTCGGCACACCCAACCGCAAGGCGGCCCCATGAGAGCCCACACCAACCCCGCCGCATTGGCACCATCCACCACCTGGGCGCTGCACCTGGCGCAGAACCCTGCTGCCCCGGTCACCCCCACCCTGACCGCCGCAGAAGCCGAGCGCGTGCAGCGCCACCGCGACCAGTTGATGGGCGCCCTGGGGGCCCAGGACCGGCAGGCGCTGCAAAGCGCCAAGCAACAGGTGCTGGAGGCGGCCTTTCGCCCACGCGATGCACAAGGCCCGGCCAGCGCTGCGGATTCGCCCGCGCTGCGCCAGGCGCTGCGGGATCTGTCGTGGCGCATGGCGGGCCTGCTGCTGCCGCGCGGGGCGCGGCATTGATGGGGCACGGAAATATCAGAGAAAGCGGGCTCTAGCGCTTGACCATCAAGCGCTAGCAGCTATCAAAACAGGAGTTTTAAGCCGCTACACCACCACGGTTCGGCTTCGGCCCTCGCGCTTGGCGGTGTACAGCGCGGAGTCAAGCAGGCGCAGGGTGACGTCGAGCGGGCGCAGCGGGTCGAGCTGGGTGAGCCCCACGCTGACCGCCAGCATCAGCGGTGGATCGATGCCATGCAGGGGGTGCGCGGCCAGCGCGGCGTGCAGGCGCTGCGCCACCACCTGGGCCTGCTCCACACTGGTGGCGGGCAGCAGGGCCAGAAACTCCTCGCCCCCCCAGCGGCTCACGATGTCGGCCGCGCGGAACACCTCGCGGCACAGTGCGGCCATCAACTGCAGCGCCTGGTCGCCCGCGTGGTGGCCGTGCATGTCGTTCACGCGCTTGAAGTGGTCGATGTCCATCATCAACAGGCAGGCCGACTCGCTGCTGCGCTGCGACAAAGCCAGCTCTTGCCGTAAACGTTCGGTGAACGAGCGGCGGTTGGCCAAACCGGTCAGCACATCGGTATGGGCCAGCACGGCCAACTGCAGGCGGGCGGCGTCCAGGTCTGCCAGCATCTGGCCCTGGCGGTCGTTGGCGCGCTTGAGCTCCAGCAGCCGGACCACCTGGCACGCCAGGGCGCCGAGCAGATCCAGCACCCTCTGGGACAGCTCGCGGGGCTGGCGGTCAAAAACACACAGTGTGCCCAGCGCATGGCCCTCCGGCGTGATGAGGGGGGCTCCGGCGTAAAAGCGCAGCGGGTTCTCCTGCGTGGCGATGTCGAAATGCGCAAAACGGGGGTCTTGCGCCAGATCGGGCACCACAAACACCCCAGACTGCTGAATGGCGTAGTGGCAGACGGACTGGTTGCGGGGTGTCTCGCGCACCAGAACCCCCAGCGCGGCCTTGAACCACTGCCGGTCGCGGTCCACAAAGCTGACCAGGGCGACGGGCGTTTCGCACACGTAGCCCGCAATATCGGCCAGCTCGTCGTAGGCTGCCTCTATCGGGGTGTCGAGAATGCTGTAGCGCTGCAGCGCCTGCAGTCGCCCGGATTCATCGCCCGGAGCACCAAGAGAAGGGGTTTCAGCCATGAAACAAGGCGGCAACGCCGCCCACACGTGCCTTGATATTCACCAGCATGCCACACAAGTGCGGCCCACACACGGGGAAAAATACACTTGCGGCGGGGCCCCGTGTCGGCCAGGCTTTTTCAGGCCATTTTGGCGTTTTCAGGCCGTGGCTTCGTGCCGGGTTTCGGCCCCCGCGCCCTGCGTTTCGCTGGCGGAATCCGAGCAGGTGGCGCCGCCACAGCCGTGAATCAGCTCACCGGGCAGCGCCTGCGGCGCATGCACCACACCCGTAGCAGGGTCAAACCCCACATTGCGCAGGTGCAGCGCCAGCGCCGCGTCCATGCTCTGCGCATGCTGGGGGAACCACAGGGCCAGCTCGCTGGCCATCACGCGCAGCACTTTCAGGTCGCCCTGCTGCGCCCGCGCCGTGCCTTCGCGCATCACCTGCAGCACCACCCGGTGCTGCATGCTGTGGCAGTTGCCCGAGGCAAAGCGGGTGGAGGCCATCCAGGCGTCTTCCTGGCCAAAGTGCTGGTCGGTGTGGTCCACCAGCGCCTGCCAGGCGGTAAACAGTTGCGCATCGTCAGCGCCATCCACCGCCGCCAGCAGTTCGACGAACTCCCGGTGGGTCTCGTCCATCAGGGGCAGGTCCAGGTTCAGCGCGTCCGACCATTCGAGTTGGGCCATGGGAATCCCTTTGCTTGCAGACAAAGCGGCGAGGGTAGGATTCCTGGCGCAAGCGCGTTTTGATACAGGTCATTTTTCGGGCTGACCGCCGATGTACCCACGCCGCCCGCCACGGGTCAGAACCCGTGGAGTTCACAATGTGTTGCAGTTTCCCATCGTTTTCGGCGGCAGGTGAAGCACCGCCTCACAGGAGCGGTTTCCTCCGGTAACACTTGTGCTCCTGCCATGCGGTTCCGTGTGATCTAGTTCAATGCGCGCGCTCAGGACTGCGCAGACTGGATCAGGATTACCCATGAAAAACCCACACGAGGAGCCTCTGGCCGCACAGGTTGCAGAGGATGAGGAGGGTCAGCGCACCGCCGCAGTCCCACCGGACAACAACAGCCACGTCAATGCGCCGCTGCTCGCGGCGCTTTTTGCGTCCACGGCCTTGGCAGCCTGCGGGGGAGGAGGGGACAGCAATTCCAGCGCGCCGGGCTATGTGCCCTTCACTCCGCCGCCAGCCCCCGGAACGCCGTCGCCCTCCCCTGCGAATCCATCCCCGTCACCGTCGCCCTCTCCCGCGCCGACCCCAGGCCCTGCTCCAGCACCCACGCCAAGGCCCGCCCCAGCACCCGCGCCAACCACCGGCAACTACGCCTACCGGGCGCCGGGCTCTGACAACGAGGCTGCCCGCTTTCTGCTGCAGGCGCAGCTCTCGGCGTCCATCGCCGAGATCGCAACGCTGCGCGCAGGCACCTACGAGGAATGGATCGACACACAGCTCAACGCACCCATCAGCACCACGGGCTGGGACTGGCTGAACCAGCGCGGATACGGCAATGCGAACGATCCCGCCAATTTCTACGACAACTCCTACCCCGGCGACAACATGATCTGGCAGCAGCTCATGACCAGCACCGACGGCCTGCGCAAACGTGTGGCGCTGGCGCTGTCGGAGATCTGCGTGGTCTCGCTCAGCGGGCTGGACGTTGCGTGGCGCAGCCACGCCATGGCGTACTACTGGGACCAGCTGGTGGCCAATGCGTTTGGCAACTACCGTCAGTTGCTGGAGGACGTAACGCTCAACCCCGCGATGGGCTACTACCTGAACACGCGCGGCAACCAAAAGGAAAACGCAGCCACCGGCCGCCAGCCCGACGAGAACTATGCCCGCGAGGTGCTGCAGCTCTTCTCCATCGGATTGGCCCTGCTCAACCCGGACGGCACGCCCCAAACCAGAGGCGGCCAGCCCATCGACAGCTATACGCAAAGCGACATCTCCAACCTGGCGCGCGTGTTCACCGGCTACGACTACAACCAGTCGCAAAACGCGCCCACCACGCTGGCGTCGGGCCGCGTCATACCCAGCACGCATTTCACACGCCTGCCCATGGCGCTGACCGAATCGCGCCACTCCACGCTGGCGGCCACCTTTCTGGGCACCACCGTCCCGGCCAATACGCCGGGCGCGGCAGCGCTCAAAACGGCACTCGACACCATCTTCAACCACCCCAACGTGGGGCCGTTCATCGGCAAGCAGCTCATCCAGCGGCTGGTCACCAGCAACCCTTCGCCCGGCTATGTGGGCCGCGTGGCAGCGGCCTTTGCCAACAACGGCGCGGGCGTGCGCGGCGACATGCGCGCCGTGGTCAAGGCCGTCCTGCTTGATGACGAGGCCCGCGCACCCGGCGGCCTGGCCAGCACCAGCTTCGGCAAGCTGCGCGAGCCCATGCTGCGTTTCGTCCAGTGGGGACGCACCTTTGGCATCACATCGAAATTCGGCTACTGGAAGATCGGCGACACCAGCAGCGCCGGAACGCGCCTGGGCCAGAGCCCACTGCGCTCGCCCTCGGTGTTCAACTTTTTCCGCCCAGGCTATGTGCCGCCAGCCACGACCATTGCCTCATCCGGCGCCGTGGCGCCGGAGTTCCAGATCGTCAACGAAAGCAGCGTGGGCGGCTATCTGAACTACATGCAGCGGGTCATCATGAGCGGCATCTACGTCAATGCCCCTGATCTGCCCGACTTCGGCAGCAACGCCAACAACGGTGTAGACATCAAGGCCAACTACACCAACGAACTGGCCATCGCCCCCGATGCCGATGCGCTGGTGAGCCGCATCAACCTGCTGATGTGCGCGGGGCAGCTCTCCACGGCCAACGCCAAGCTGATCTCCGACGCCCTCAAGGCCCGGCCTGTCACCGCCACCAGCACCGACAGCGCCAAGCTCGACCGCGTAGCGGCAGCCATCTTGCTCGTCATGGCCTCGGCCGAATACCTGGTACAAAAATAGGGGCCCGCCATGCACTTCATTCAACCTGACAAGCACACCCGCCGAGCATTCCTGCGCCGCTCCGCCCAATTGGGGCTCACCGGAGCAGCCTTGCCCATGGCGCTCAACCTGGCCGCCATTGGCGAGGCCGCGGCCTTCAACAACAGCGACTACAAAGCCCTGGTGTGCGTGTTTTTGTACGGTGGCAACGACTACGGC
The DNA here is from genome assembly GCF_027492855.1 of Acidovorax sp. Classification (GTDB taxonomy): domain Bacteria; phylum Pseudomonadota; class Gammaproteobacteria; order Burkholderiales; family Burkholderiaceae_C; genus Acidovorax. The sequence continues at coordinate 6,878 of NZ_JAPUDY010000010.1, read as the reverse complement.
AACACCGTGGTCACCTACGACAACGCCAGCTATGACCAATATGCCGCCATCCGTGGCGGCACGGGCCGCGCAGGCGGGGGCATTGCACTTGCGCAAGCCGCCCTCGCGCCTACGCTGCTCGCGCCCACCAGCCCGCTGGCGGACGGACGCCAGTACGCGCTGCATCCGTCCATGACGGGGCTGGCGAACCTGTTCAACACCCAAAAGGCCGCCGTGCAGCTCAACGTGGGGCCGCTGGTGGTGCCGCTCACACGCACCCAATACAACAGCGCCAACCGTGTGCAGTACCCGCTGCCACCCAAGCTGTTCTCGCACAACGACCAGCAGTCGATCTGGCAGTCATCCTCGCCCGAGGGCTCCACCGTGGGCTGGGGTGGCAATTTGGGCGACCTGGCGCTCTCGTCCAACAGCAACTCGCTGTTTACCTGCATTTCCGTCGCCGGCAATGCGGTGTTTCTCTCGGGCGACTCGGCGTTGCAATACCAGGTCAGCACCAGCGGCGCCATTGCCATCGATGGCATCAAGAACTCCACGATCTACAGCTCCACCGCCGTGCAATCGGCGTTCTCCGCCCTGGTCAAACAAGACCGTGGCCATGCGCTGGAAAACGCATACAACAGCGTGACCAAGCGCGCCATCGGCGCCGAGTCGAGCATTACCTCGGGCCTGGCTGGCGCGGCCATGAACACCGCCTTCCCAACCAACAATCCGCTGGCCGACCAGCTCAAAATGGTGGCGCGCCTGATTGCTGCACGCAGCACCTTGGGCGCCAACCGCCAAGTGTTCATGGTGTCGCTGGGCGGGTTTGACCTGCACGACAACCTCATCAGCAACCAGCTCGTGCTGATGCAGCGCGTGAGCGAGGCCATGTCCGCCTTCTACCAAGCCACCGTGGATCTGGGTGTAGCCAACAAAGTCACAGCGTTCACGGCCTCGGACTTCGGGCGCACGCTCAGCTCCAATGGCGACGGCTCCGACCACGGCTGGGGCGGCCATCAATTGGTGGTGGGCGGTGCGGTGAATGGCAAGGCCTTCTACGGCAAGGCGCCGCCAGTGAGCGTGGGCAACAGCGCCACCGACGCCAACGACCAATGGCACGTGGGCCAGGGCCGTCTGCTGCCCAGCACCTCGGTGGATCAGTACGCCGCCACGCTGGCAAGCTGGTTTGGCGTGTCCGGCACCGAACTGGCGGGCGTGCTGCCCAATTTGCGCAACTTTGGCGGGGCCGACTACCCGACCAATCTGGGCTTCATGCTCTGATGGCCGCGCCTGCCTCCAACCGCCCCCGCGTCGTCATCATCGGCTGCGGCTTTGGCGGCCTGGAAGCCGCCCGCGCCTTGCACGGCGCGGCGCTGGACGTGACGCTGGTGGACAAAACCAACCACCACCTCTTTCAGCCCCTGCTCTACCAGGTGGCCACCGCTGGGCTGTCGGCCCCGGCCATCGCGGCGCCCATCCGCCACCTGTTTCGCCAGCAGCCCAATGTGACCACTTTGCTGGGCGAGGTCACACATATCGACGTGGCCCAGCGCACCGTGCATCTGCAGGCCGGGCCCAGCCTGCCGTATGACCACCTCATCGTGGCGGCGGGCGCCACGCACAGCTACTTTGGCCGCGATGAATGGTCGGCCTACGCACCGGGGCTCAAGACGCTGGACGATGCCTTCGAAATCCGCCGCCGCATCCTGCTGGCCTTCGAGGCTGCCGAGAAAGAGCCCGACCCCGCCCGCCGCGCCGACTGGCTGAACTTTGTGGTGGTGGGCGCGGGCCCCACGGGCGTGGAGATGGCGGGCACGCTGGCCGAGATCGCGCGCCACACGCTGCCCGGCGAGTTCCGCCACATCGACCCGGCCGCTGCCCGCATCATCCTGCTCGAAGGTGGCATGCGCGTGCTGCAGGCCATGCCCGAACGCCTAAGCCAGCGCGCCAAGGAGCAGCTCGAAAAGCTGGGGGTGGAAGTGCGCCTGCAGGCCCGTGTCACCGCCATCGATGGTGATGGATTAATGGTTGAATCGCCCTCTACCGCTGATTTATCAAGCGCTACAAGCTATCAAATTAAGAGCAAATGCATTGTATGGGCGGCGGGCGTGGCGGCGTCGCCGCTGGGCCGCCACCTGGCCGAAGCCACCGGCGCCACCACCGACCGCGCTGGCCGCGTGGCCGTGGAGAGCGACCTCTCGCTGCCCGGCCACCCCGAGATCAGCGTGGTGGGCGACCTGGCTGCAGCCAAAAGCCATGTGCCCGGCCAGCAGCCCACCCCGGTCCCCGGCGTATCCCCAGGCGCCAAGCAGATGGGCCGCGCTGCCGCCGCCAACATCCTGCGCAGGCTCAGCGGCCAGCCCACCAAGCCCTTTCGCTACAGCGACTACGGCAACCTGGCCACCATCGGCCGCAACTCTGCCGTGGTGGACCTGACCTCGCCCGCCGGGCCGGTGCGTTTTTCAGGCTACTTCGCGTGGCTGTTCTGGCTGTTTGCCCACGTGTACTTCCTCATCGGCTTTCGCAACCGCCTGGTGGTGCTGATGGACTGGGCCTGGGCGTACTGGACGTTTGCGCGCTATGCGCGGGTGGTGACGGGGATGGAGGGCGGTAAAAAAGCGCCCCCTGCGCCGCCCCCAGGGCCCTCTGGCGGTACCTGATTCAAGCCTATTGGCCTGTTTGCTCCACCCACACCGCCAGCTCCTTCGCCAACTGGCCGGTGGCCTCCGCCAGTGCCGCCACCCCCCCCGCCGCATCGGCCGAGCGGGCGGGTTGCTGCACGATGAACACCCGTTGGCCGCGCAGTGATTCGCCCGCCGGGGTCAGCTCGACCAACGTGGCGCGCAGGCGCACGACACCAGCGCTGTCGGTGGGGGTGGTGAACAGGTGGCTGAACTCCTCCAGCTCCACGCGCAGCAGCAGGGGCAGCTTGCCGCCCTGGGCGGCTTCGCGGGCCTGGGCGGCGCCGTCGTCGCCTTTCAGGATGGCGCGGCGCTGGCCGAGTTGTTCGCGCAGGCGCTGCTGCACCAGTTGCGCGGGCGGCTGGCTCCAGCGGGCCTGGCTGTAGGGGCGCAGTTGCTGGGCGTCGGAATAGCCCAGGCGGTAGAGCACGGCGTTGCTGCCCTCGGGCAGGCCCGTGGCCTCCACGTCGGCCAGCGCCAGCGGGGACAGCAGCGCGCGGCGGTCGGTGGGCGCCGGGACCACGGGGCCGGGGCCGAAGTCGTAGAGCGCGGGGCGCGCGGGGGGCTCGGGCAACGCCGAGCAGCCTGCCAGCAGTATCAAGCCAAAAACGGCACCAGCGCTTGATATGTATGCCTTGTTAGCTATGTTTTTGATAGTTTTCATAACAATTCCTCAAGGCGCAAAGCCCTCTTCGCCCGGTCCGGGTGGAATGCGGCCGGAGCCGTAGATGAACAGCTGCGGGTTGTCGGTGATGCCCCCGGCCGCGCGGCCCAGCTGGCGGGCGGCGCGCGAGGTGTCGTCGGCAGCACGGCTCACGCGCGGCAGCGTGCCGTTGCTGAACTGGTCGGCCGCACGGGCCAGGGACTGGGTGCCGAGGGTGATCTGGTCTATGACACCGCCTTCCACGTTCAGGCGCTGGGTGGTTTTGCCCAGGTCTACGGCCAGGGTCGACACGCTGGAGCCTGCCTGCTGCAACGATTGCAGGGTTTTGCGCGCATCGCTGGCCAGGGGCGGCAGCGCGGCCAGGGCCGGGTCCAGGCGCTGGGTCACGGTGGCGTCGAGCCGCTGGGTGAGGGTGTTGACACTGCTTGCGGCCTGGCCGATGTGGGTGAGGGCTTCTGTGATTTTTTGCTGGTTATTGTCCGAGAGCAACTGATTGAAGCGGCGCGTGGCCTCGTCCACCTGCGACAGGATGGCGGGCGCCTGCTCGGCCAGCTTGCCAAACGGCGAGGGCTTGAGCGGCAGGCGCGGCAGGCCGCTGGGGCCGGGCGGCAGCTCGGGGTAAGGCTGCTCGGCGTCGTCGAGCAGCACGTGGGCCAGGCCCGTCACACCCTGGTAGCCCAGCACGGCAAAGGTGGTGGGGCTGATGGGCGCCTGCTCGTTGACGGCGATGCGGATCAGCACGTTGCCGGTGACCTGCGGATCAAAACCAATGCGCGTGACCTTGCCCACGGCCACGCCCTTGTAGCGCACGGTGGCCTGGGGCTGCAGGCCGCTCACGCCGTCGCGGGTGGAAAGCTCGTATTGCTCGTAGTTGGCGTTGTCGCGCGTGAGCCAGACGGCCAGGCCCGCCAGCAGGGCGGTGACCACCAGCACGAAGAGGCCTGCGGCAAGCGCATGGGATTTGTTTTCCATCAGGTGTGTTCCTTGTCTGGCTGGGGCGCAGAGGTGGGCGCCTGCACTGGCGCCATGGCGCGCTGGCCGCGTTCGCCCATGAAGAAATGTTCGATGAAGGGGTGCTTCACGTGCGCCACCTCGTACGGCGGCCCGGTGACGATGACCTTCTTGTCGGCCAGCACGGCCACGCGGGTGCTGAGCGCGAACAGCGTGTCGAGGTCGTGTGTGACCATGATCACGGTCAAGCCCAGTGCGGCGCGCAGCTCGCGCACCAGTGCGCAGAATTCGTCGGAGCTGCTCGGGTCCAGGCCCGCCGTGGGTTCGTCGAGCAGCAGCAGGGGTGGGTCCATGATGAGCGCGCGCGCCAGCGCCACGCGCTTGACCATGCCGCCCGACAGGTCGGCCGGCATGCGGCTGGCGTGCTCGGGCTTCAGGCCCACCATCTGCAGCTTGACCAGCGCGGCGTCGCGCACCAGTTCGTCGGGCAGCGTGCCCTGCTCGCGCAGCGCAAAGGCCACGTTGTCGAGCACATTGAAGGCCGAAAACAGCGCGCCGTGCTGGAACAACATGCCCACGCGGCTCGCGGCGCCCTCGCGCCCCAGCTCGGACGCAGGGCGGCCCAGCACCGTGACCTGGCCGCGCGTGGGCCGCGCCAGGCCCAAAATCTGGCGCAGCAGCACCGTCTTGCCGGTGCCCGAGCCCCCCACCAGCGACAGCATCTCGCCGCGCTGCACGGTGAACTCCAGGTCCTGGTGCACGGTGAAGGCCTCGGCCCCTTTGCCGAACGTGGTCCACAGGCCGCGCACCTCCACCACGGGCTGCTCGCTGGCCGCGACGGGGATGTGTTCGGGAAGGGCGGTGCGGTCCATTGCCTCAAATTCCAATGTTCTTGAACGCGATGGCGAACAGCGCGTCCACGATGATGACCATGGTGATGGACGACACCACCGAGGCCGTCGTGCCCTCGCCCAGGCTCTGGGTGTTGGGCTTCACACGCAGGCCCCAGTGGCAGCCGATGAGCGCGATGAACGCGCCAAACACCACCGACTTGGCCATGGCCAGCCCCAGGTTGCCCACCTTCACCGCCGCTGGCAATGCCTGCACAAAGTACGCGGGCGAGATGTCCATGCTCAAGTCCGCCGCCAGCATGCCCCCCGCCAAGGCTGCCAGCGTGGTCCACACGCTGATGAGCGGCATGGCCAGCGCCAGCGCGATGGTGCGCGGCATCACCAGCCGAAAGCCGTGCGGGATGCCCATGACGCGCATGGCGTCGAGTTCCTCGGTCACGCGCATCACACCGATCTGCGCCGTGATGGCCGAACCCGAGCGCCCAGCCACCAGGATGGCCGCGAGCATGGGCCCCAACTCGCGGATGAGCGAGATACCCAGGATGTTGACGATGAACGACTCGGCGCCAAACTGGCGCAGTTGCAAGCTCATCAGGTAGGCCAGCACCACGCCGATCAAAAAACCCACCAGCGCCGTGATCGGCAGGGCCGTGGCCCCCATGCCGTACAAATGGCCCGACACATCGCGCCACGGCCCACGGCGCGGCGCGCGGGCCAGGCGGCCCAGGTCGAGCATCAATTGGCCCACCATCTCCAGCAGGTGGCGCGCGTGGTCCACGCCATGCAGCACCAACACGCCCAGGCGGTCGATCTGGTCGCCCAGCCGCCAGGGCTCGGGCGGCGGCGCGGCGCAGGTGAACTGCGCCACCCGCTCGATCATGGTGCGCTGGCTGTCGGTGCATTCCAGCCGCTCAGGCCAGGCATGCTGCCAGTGGTTCCAAAGCAGCTGCGCGCCCACATGGTCCAGCCACTGCAGTTCCCGCAGGTCCCAGCCCAGGCCGGGCGCGGCTGGGTGGCTGCGCAGTTGTTCGGACACGGTCCGCCAGTCGCGCTCTATGCCCAGCTCAGCGGCCCCCCAGCGCCCACGCAACTGCACACACGGCCCCTGGGGCGTATCGGTGCGAACAATGCGGGGTGCGTGGTCGGTCATGGCCTGGGCCGCCGGAGCAGCCAGAAGGGAGTCAAGAAGGAGAAAGGAAGAGCGTGCATGGTAGCGGACCGTGTCCCGACCGCCCCATCCGGCACTGGTGCACCAAGCACAGCCCGCCTGCGAAAACGTGTAATTATTATCAAAACATCGCCTGACGCAATGGCAACAAGCGCGAGCAGCTACCAAATGTGTAGCAAACAACGCACACCCTATCGACAGACCCGATTCGATACGGACAATGCGTCCACCCTCTCACTATCCAGAACCCGTTCCACCATTGCCAGCCCCAGCCATGAGCGACACCACGTTTGACACCATCATCATCGGCGGGGGCACGGCAGGTGCCCTGCTGTGCAACCGCCTCAGCGCCGACGGCAGCCGCCGCGTGCTCCTGATTGAAGCCGGCCGCAAGGACGACTACCACTGGATCCACATCCCCGTGGGTTACCTGTACTGCATCGGCAACCCACGCACCGACTGGCTCTACAACACCGAACCCGACGCGGGCCTGAACGGCCGCACGCTGCGCTACCCGCGCGGCAAAACCCTGGGCGGCTGCAGCAGCATCAACGGCATGATCTACATGCGCGGCCAGGCGCGCG
>NZ_JAPUDY010000009.1 GCF_027492855.1 Acidovorax sp. | reverse complement strand
AATGAAGACCAGAGCGCGTTTGTCGCGCAAACAAACGGGGGAGTCCATCCCATCAATCGAGCGGACGACTTCGAGCTGGCTTCGCTAGCCCGAAGCCGCCGCTCATGTCGAACGTTAGGCCTCTTATAACAAGCACCATATGAGCCCCGATCAACTCGTTACGCTTGCCTCCCTGGTTCATTCAGGATCAATAGGAGTTCCTTGCTACATTGCCTGGTGCGACGAACTCATCCGAGAAGAGAGCGCTCCACCTGCATGGGTGCTAGAGCTTTCCATCGAACGAACGCCACGCAAGGCGGCAGAGATCCTGTTAGCTCAAGCAAATTACGTCATGTCAGAACGTTGGTACATATTGGAGACAAGTCATTTGGCAAGCGCCTATGAATTTCTAAGATATCGAAGCCATCGCATGTCATGGGAAGACTTCCTTCGAACCGCCATTCGCATTTCGCACACTAAATATTCGGTGTGGCCCACGTCTGACTTCGAACGCTTCCTTGAAGCATACGTTGAAAACGAATTTGCTTCGTCAGTTGAATATGCTCAGGCCAAGCATTTGGAACAAGTTCTCGACGAAGAGCTCCATGAACTGGCTTGCCTAGATGCCGCATTCCCATTGGAACCTTTGAGGAAAATCGAAGCCGGAATGGATGCGGCGACATGAAAATTTTGGCATCTGCCATCAGCCTAACTAGTTGGTCAAGCCGACGCCCACAAGCTCCGCTTGTGGGTTACCGCGAGCGTTAGGCTTTCCCACCAATTACCGCACATTCTTGGCATCCCACCAGTCGATCTCAGCATGTTCAAAAGCATCATCACTTTTTGCGCCGTCATTCTTTCTGCGCTTGGAATGTCATCCACGCAGGCGAATGCCTCTTCCCTTGCAAAGGACGGGCTAGTAGTCAAGGTAGGCGATGTCATCGTGCAGCAAGGCAAGAGCGGATGGTCCGCAATCAAGATTCTTGCTATCGATCCATGGCCAGACGGAACTGCTGCAGCACATTGCTTGACATACCAACCGATCGCCGTCAAGCCAACTATCGAGTCACTTAAGCAAGCTCCAGTCTTGGCTTGGCACGCTCCAATAAATGCAGGAAGTTTCGGCCAAGGCTGGGAACGTATTGGAAATCAAGCCCCAATAAAGGAAGAGTTGGTAGGCTTTGTTGAGTACCTTAAGCTGACAGACTTTCCCCGCTACATCGCCTTCACGGGGCAGGATTCCAAAGTAATTGTTCAAAAAGCCAACGAGCACTACAAGCGCGCATACGCGCTTGGGGACCAAGGCAAAAGAGTAGAGGCAATCACGGAATACAGTCAAGCAATTGAGTTGTTCCCGCTCTTCTACGAAGCTATCGACAACCGCGCCTTCACTTACATGGAGCTGGGCAAATTTCGCGAAGCACTTAGCGATTTCGAGCGATCCTTGCGAGTCAATCCTACTGGAATGGCCGCTTTCTTCTCAAAGGGTGAGTGCCTTATGAAGCTTGGGCAGTTAAAAGCAGCCGAGGCCGTTTTTCAAGAAGGCCAGAGTCGCTTTCCCGAACAGCAGGCCACCTTCGAAAAATTCTTAAAGCAAGTTCGGGCTCTGCAAAAAAATGGCTAAGGTGTCTACGCTCATCAGCCTAACTGGTTGTTCAACAGGACGTCTACCAGCTCTGCTGGCAGCCGCCTGTTAACGTGGGCGTTGGGCGTCCGCTTTCATTTGCCGTAACCGGCTGCTCCTGGCCGATAGCAGCCGCGCGTATCAGAATACCCGCTCGCCGGGCTGCAATCACCAATTCTCGCCTTGGCTGGACGCTCGTTAGGCAGACTGCGGTGCGCTGAGACTGGGCAATTCCGGCTGACCGGAGTGCTGTGAGAGCCCCTTTGTTGGCTCTGCAGGCACAACCTGCCCAGTGCCCCCGCGTTGCTCCGCCGCCGCAATCCCCCACTTTTGTGTAACCGAACCCTTCAACACGCATTTTTTACTTGTTATTTTGCGTAATTATGAGAAATTACACGCATGACGAAGCAATGCATCCGGTAGCCAGCAATTAACGGTGTGTTGCGAGCAGTAAAGGTGGGGCAAGCCGTTGTGTGTTTGCGGCGGCTCCTTCCGGTCTGTGTGCGCCACAGGAACCAAGCGATCAACCAAGTACCTCAGTGGGTCGATGACCCTGGAGCCCTGCCCACACCATGCGCCCCGTTCCGAATTCCCTGCACGACGAAGTCGCCTCGCGGCTGCGGGATCAGATTTTTGCGGGCGACCTGCTGCCGGGCAGTTTTCTGGACGAGGCCGCGCTGTGCGTGCGGCTCGAAATCTCGCGCACGCCGCTGCGCGAGGCGCTGAAGGTGTTGGTGGCCGAGGGTCTGCTGCGCCACGAGCCGCGCCGGGGCTGTTTTGTGGCCCAGATCACCGAGCGCGATCTGGACGATTTGTTTCCGGTGATCGCCCTGCTGGAGGGCCGTGCCGCGCACGAAGCCACGCGCAAGGCGGGTGGGGCCGACGTGGCGGCTCTGGAGTTGCTGCACCAGCGGCTGCAGCAGTGTGCGGCCGAGGGGCGCATCACCGACTATTACGAGGCCAATTACGCCATCCACGAGGCCTTTATCACGCTGGCCGACAACCGCTGGCTGGCCCAGGTGATTGGCGATTTGCGCAAGATTTTGCGCCTGGCGCGCCAGCAGACGCTGCATGCGCCGGGCCGTCTGCAGCAAAGCCTGGCCGAGCACATGGCCGTGTTTGCCGCCCTCAAGGCGCATGACTGTGACGCCGCCGAAGAGGCCATGCGCACCCACTTGCTGCGCCAGCGCGATGCCCTGCGCGACGTAGCCCGCAATCAGCAATCGAGATTGACGCCATGATGAACAGCACCCCCGAATGGATCACCCGCAGCGTGTCGCGCCTGCGCACAGCAACTCCCGCAACTGACAAGGCGGGCGACAAGGCCGCAGGCAAGGCCGGGCTCGACAAGTCCGTGACCGATGTGGTGGCCAAGGTGCCCACGCCGCGCTCCACCAACGAGCGCCTGCAGGCCACGCTGCGCCGTGGCAATGAGGCGCTGTCGCCGCGCGCGCTGCGCCGCCTGCTGGCCGATCTGCAGGAGGTGGTGGCCCCGCAGGTGAGCGAGATCGAGGGCGGGCGCCGCGCCCAGGTGGTGGCCGAGTGGTATGCCAAGGCCGAGCCTGAGGAGCGGCGCGACATGTGGCTGCTGATGGGCGAGCAGTTTGCGCCCGATGCCACCCGCTTCAAGTCGGCCCGCCAGCGCTACGAGGCGGCTGCGGGTACGGCCGAGGAGGGGCAGGCCGAGATCAGCCTGCGCCGCGCCCTGGTGTCGCCGCGCACGCGGCTGCTGCAGCGGTTTTCGGCGTTTCCCGAGGGCATGCGCTTTTTGCTGGACATGCGGGCCGCCATCTTGCCGCTGCTCAAGGCCGACAAGCGTTTGTTGGCGCTCGATGCCGAGCTGGAGCATTTGTTCTCCACCTGGTTCGACGTGGCGTTTTTGGAGCTGCGCAGCCTGTCGTGGGATTCGCCTGCTTCGCTGCTCGAAAAGCTCATCAAATACGAGGCGGTGCACGACATCCGCAGTTGGGCCGACCTGAAGAACAGGCTGGACAGCGACCGCCGCTGCTACGGCTTTTTTCACCCGCGCCTGCCCAACGAGCCGTTGATTTTTGTGGAGGTGGCGCTGGTGGACAAAATCTCGGCCAGCATCACGCCGCTGCTGGACGAAGCCGCCGCGCCGGTAGACATCTCGCGCGCCACCACTGCCATCTTCTACTCCATCAGCAACACCCAGACGGGCCTGCGCGGCGTGAGTTTTGGCGACTCGCTCATCAAGCATGTGGTGGAGACGCTGATGGCCGAGTTTCCGCGCCTGCGCACCTTTGCCACGCTCTCGCCCATTCCGGGTTTTCGCTCGTGGCTCTCCAAACATGCGGGCGCGATGCTGGAGCGCCTGGACGACAAGCGCCGCGCCGAGCTGGGCCGCGCCGTGGGTTTTGAGCCACCGCAGGCCACGCACCTGCTCGCAGCCATCGACAAGGCGCTGGAGGTGGACGCCAAGTCGCCCGTGCGGCAAATGCTGCTCGAATGCGCCGCGTACTATCTGGGGCGCGAGCTGAATGAGGGCAAGCCGGTGGACCCCGTTGCCCGCTTTCACCTGGGCAATGGCGCGCGGGTGGAGCGGCTCAACTGGGCGGGTGATCCTTCGTCAAAGGGGCTCAAACAATCGTATGGGTTGATGGTGAACTACCTGTACGACTTGAAGCGCATCGACAAGCACCGCAGCTTGCTTGCGCAGGGTAAGGTGCCTGTTTCGGGAGACATCGAAAGCCTTTGCCGCGGCTGACCGTGGCGCCCGGCCGGGCGCTGCCAACAGGCCGCTTTTCTTTTTTTACAACGACAGGAGACAAGAGAAATGACCGAATCGCGAATTCAACGGCGGGATGTATTGCTGGGCGCGGCCGCCGCAGGCCTGGGCCTGGCCAGTGGCAGCAGCTGGGCGCAAAGCGACTGGCCCAACAAGCCGGTGAACCTGGTGGTGCCGTTCCCGGCGGGCGGCGGCACCGATGCCTTTGCCCGGCCGCTGGCCGCGCAGTTTTCCCGGTCCACGGGCAAGACGCTGGTGATCGAGAACCGGGGCGGTGCCGGTGGCACCGTGGGGGCCAGCTTTGCCGCCAAGGGCGCGCCGGATGGCTACACGCTGTTCATGGGGGCCGTGCACCACACGATTGCACCGTCGATGTATCCCAAGCTCGACTACGACATCGAGAAGGATTTCATCCCGCTGTACCTCCTGGCCAATGTGCCCCAGGTGGTGGTGGTCAATCCAAAGAACGTGCCGGTCAGCAATTTTCAGCAGTTCATGGACTATGTGAAGCGCAACCCCGCCAAGCTCAACTATGGATCCGCCGGCGCGGGCACCTCGCACCACATGGCGGGCGAGTTGTTCAAGCAGCAAACGGGCACCTTCATCACCCATATTCCCTACCGGGGTGCGGGCCCTGCGCTGCAGGACCTGATCGGTGGCCAGGTGGACATGATGTTCGACGGCCTGGGCTCATCAGCGACCCACATCAAGGCGGGGCGCATCAAGGCGCTCATGGTGTCTGGCCCCAAGCGCAATCCGGCCTTTCCGGATGTGCCCTGCGCCGCCGAGCTGGGCCTGCCCGACTACACCGTGACCACCTGGTACGGCCTGTGGGCCCCCAAGGGAACGCCCGCCGACGTGCAGGCCCGCATCGTGGACGAGGTGCGCAAGCTGGGCAACGCCGACGAGCTCAAGACGATCTGGGCCAATAACGGTGCCGACTACGGCGGCCTGACCCAGCAGCAGTTTGCCGCCATGGTGAGCAGCGAAGTCAAACGCTGGGCGACCGTGGTCAAGGCATCGGGGGCAAAGCTCGATTAACCCCCTGAGGCGCTTCGCGCCTTCCCCCTGAAGGGGGACGCCACCCGTGGCCTGGCGAAGCCAGTTCCACGGTGGCACTCGCGATAGCGCCGCGCGGGTTTTACGGGTTGATGGATGTGCACAACGCAATGGATGCAAACCAAGATGTCGGGTGAAGTGTTGATGAATGCGGGTGAGCGCGGCGTGGTGCATGTCACCTTGCGCCACACCGGGCGGCTGAATGCCATGTCGCGGCCCATGTGGCGGCAATTGCGCTCTGTTTTTGAGAGCATTCAGCGCAGTACAGATGCGCGCTGCGTGCTGATTGAGGGCGATGGTGGGGCGTTCTGCGCGGGTGGCGACATCTCGGAATACCCCGGCTTTCGTTTTGACGCTGCCGCCCTGCGCGACTTCCATGAAAACGATGTGTGGGGCGGGCTGAACGCCATGTTGGCGTGCGACGTGCCCATCGTGGCCAGCATCAACGGTGCCTGCATGGGTGCGGGGGTCGAGATCGCAAGCTGCTGCGACATCCGCATTGCGGGCAACGCCGCACGGTTTGGCGCGCCCATCGCCAAACTCGGCTTTCCCATGGCTCCGCGCGAGGCGCAACTGGTGGCGGGCGCTGTGGGCGACGTCACCGCGCGCCAGATGCTGCTGGAGGCCGCCACCTTCACCGCGCCCGAGATGCTTGCGCGCGGTTTTTTGAGCCGCGTGGTCGCCGACGACCGTGTGGCCGCCGAGGCCCTGGGCAGCGCACAGCGGGTGGCCGCGCTGGCGCCCCAGGCCGCCCGCATGAACAAGCAGACGTTTCGGATGCTAAAAGTGCCTGTAGCGCTTGATAATAAAGCGCAAGCAGCTATCGAAAGCATAGTAAACGGCACCTCTGACCCGTATGCCTATGCCGACAGCGCCGAACACCGGGAGGGCATCGCCGCGTTCCTCGGCAAGCGCGCCCCTGTGTTTTGACTGGCGCCGCGCCGCCAGCCCCCCCAATTTCTGTCTCCTCGCCAAACATCAAAGGCCAAGCCATGAGCCAACACAACCTCTTTAGCGCCCTGCGCGCCGCCTTTCCTGCTGACCTGGCCAGCACCGCCGTGGAAACCACGGCGAGCGACGGTGTGCCGCTGTTCTACACCTGGGGCGACCTGGACCGTGCCAGCGCCCGCATGGCCAACCTGCTCGCGTCGCTGAAGCTGCCCGAAGGCAGCCGCGTGGCCGTGCAGGTCGAAAAATCGGTCGAAGCCATGGTGCTGTACCTGGCCACGCTGCGCGCGGGCTATGTGTTTTTGCCGCTCAACACCGCCTACCAAAGCGCCGAGATCGAATACTTCATCGGCAACGCCGAGCCCGCCGTGGTGGTGTGCACGCCCGGCAACTTTGGATGGGTGAGCAAGATCGCCTTCACCCTGGGTACGCAGCATGTTTTCACGCTGGGCGATGATCGCACCGGCAGCCTGTTGGAGCGTGCCGCGCACCACAGCGATGCACACATGCCTGCACAGAAGTCGGCCGACGACCTGGCCGCCATCCTCTACACCAGTGGCACCACGGGCCGCAGCAAGGGGGCGATGCTCACGCACGGCAACCTGCTGTCCAACGCGCAGGTGCTCAAGGACTACTGGGGCTGGAAGCCTGGTGATGTGCTCATCCACGCGCTGCCTGTTTTCCACGTGCACGGCCTGTTCGTGGCCATCCACGGCGCGCTGCTCAACGGCAGCAAGATGATCTGGTTCGCCAAGTTCGACCCCAAGGCCGTGCTCGCCGCCATGCCGCGCGCCACGGTCTTCATGGGCGTGCCTACGCTTTATGTGCGCATGCTGGCCGAGGCGGGGCTGACCAAGGAAGCCGCCAAGAACATGCGCCTGTTCATCGCGGGATCGGCGCCGCTGCTCATCGAAACCTTCGCCGAATGGCAGCAGCGCACCGGCCACACCATTCTGGAGCGCTACGGTATGAGCGAGACCATCATGCTCACCTCCAACCCCTACGCCGCCGACCCGCGCCATGGCGGTCAGGCCGAGCGGCGTGGCGCCACCGTGGGCTTCCCGCTGCCCGGCGTGGGCCTGCGCGTGGTGGACGATGCGAACAAGCCCCTGCCCGTGGGCGAGATCGGCGCCATTCAAGTCAAGGGCCCCAATGTGTTCAAAGGCTACTGGCGCATGCCCGAGAAGACGGCGGAAGAGTTCACAGGGGACGGCTGGTTCAAGACCGGCGACGTGGGCAAGGTGGATGAACGCGATTACGTGAGCATCGTCGGCCGCAGCAAGGACCTCATCATCAGCGGCGGCTACAACGTCTACCCCGCAGAGATCGAGGGCTACATCAACGAAATGTCCGGCGTGGCCGAGAGCGCCGTGGTGGGCGTGCCCCACCCCGACTTCGGCGAAGTGGGCGTGGCGGTGGTGATTGCCAAGCCCGGCGCACAACCCAACCCCGAGGCCATCGTGGCGCAGCTCAAGTCGCAGCTCGCCAATTTCAAGATCCCCAAGAAGTGTTTTGTGGTGTCCGAGCTGCCCCGCAACACCATGGGCAAGGTGCAGAAAAACCTGCTGCGCGAGCAGCACAAGGGATTGTTTGCCTGAGTGACGCCCCTTGGCCGCTCGCTAGTGGGTGGCTGGTGGCTGGCTGGTGGGGCACTCAAAGAAAAAGAAACAAAAAAAGGGCCCGTTGGCCCTTTTGAGATTTATGCGTTCTGCCCCGCCGTGCTGGCACCTGCTGGCGTGGGGCGTGCCGGAGGGGCTCCTCCGGGTGCCTGCTGGGCCATGGGCGCATTAGGTAGCCATCGGCAGGCCAGCAGGCCCAGCAAGGAGGTGGCTCCAGCGCAGGCCCACACCCATTGCAGCGCCTGAGCACCTGGCGCCGCGCCGCCCGCAGATTGCTGGAGCAGCGCGGAATGCAGGGCGCTGCTGAAAAGCCGCGTCAGCAGGGCGACCCCCAAGGCGCCGCCCAGGCTGCGCAGCATGACGGGCACGGCGGTAGCGATGCCCATCAGCTGCGCAGGCGCTGCGCGTTGCGACACCATGGTAATGATGGGGAACAGCAGGCCCATGCCCGCGCCCAGCGGCAGCAGGCAGGCCGACAAGGCCAGCGGTTGGGCGGGCGTCCATTCCATGCAGAGGGCCAGCAGCACAAAGCCCGCCACCATCAGCGTGCCCGCCACCAGGCCCAGCCCCCGCGCCGGGATGCGTGAGCGCAGCAGGCGGCCGCTGGCGATGGCGGCTGTGGTCATGCCCGCCATCAAGGGCAGCAGGTGCCACGCCGCTGCCGTTGGCGACAGGTGCAGGGCGGTTTGCAGATAGGCGGGCGTGAACACCACCGCCGTATACAGCGCCAGCCCCGTGGCCAGCCCGATGGTGGCCGCAGCGGCATACATGGGCTGGGCAAACAGCGACAAAGGCACCAGGGGGTGGCGGGCATGCCGTTGGCGCAGTACAAAGGCACAGCTGCACACCGCACAGACAGCCCCCAAGGCGCCCACCGAAAGCCAGGCGGGGAGCTGCAAGCGCTCGTGCTGCGTCATCAACAGGGCGCTGCACAGTGCACCGGTGAGCAGCAGGGCGCCCAGGTGGTCTATGGGGGTGCGCGGCCCTGCAGGCTGGCGGCGCAGAGTGGCCGCCAAGATGCCCAGCGCGACCAGCGCCAGAGGCACATTGAGACCGAAGGCCCAGCGCCACGAGAGGTGTTCGGTCAGCCAGCCGCCCGTGAGCGGGCCAAACATGGTGGCCACGCCATACACGGCGCCCAGCAGGGCCTGGTAGCGCCCCCGCTCCTGAAGCGGAAACATGGCTGCCACGGTCAGCATGGTCAGTGTCATCAGCCCGCCGCCGCCTGCGCCCTGCAGGGCGCGGGCCAGCACCATCTGCAGCATGCTCTGGCTGGCCGCGCAGGCCAGTGAGCCCAGCAGGAACAGGACGATCGACAGCAGCAGCATGGGCTTTCTGCCGTGTACATCGGCCAGCCGACCATACAGCGCGATCACCACCGTGGCGGCCAGCAGGTAGGCCGAGAACGTCCAGGCCGAGGGCAGGCTGCCCGGCAGGTCGCGCGCCATGGAGGGCAGGGCGGTGGAGAGAATGGTCTGGTCGAGCGCGGCCAGTACCAGCATGAGCATCAGTGCCGCCAGCGCAGGGGCCGGAGAGCCTGAACGGAGGGCCGCTGTGGCGGTGGAAGGTGGGGTTGGGGTGGGCATGGCCGGCAGTGTCCCGCCGGTACATTGTTCTGTACAGTGCAATGATTTGAATATATGGTTGCACAAAATGAAATCATATGACCTCAACCTCCTGGTGGCGCTGGATGCCTTGCTCAGCACCGGCAGCGTGACGGCGGCCGCAGAGCGGGTGCACTTGAGCACCCCGGCCATGAGCCATGCGCTGGCGCGTATCCGGGAGACCTTTGGCGATGACATCCTGGTGCGGGCGGGCCGCAAGCTCGTGCCTACACCGCGTGCCCTGGCGTTGGCGGAGCCGGTGCGCGCGCTGCTGGCCCAGGCGCAGGCGCTGCGCTCACCGACCGACCCGCAGGACCTGGCCCAGGTGCGCAGGCACTTTGTGGTGCGGGCCCCCGAGGGCATGGCGGTGGTCTATGGGGCGGCGCTTTCTGAAGCCCTCGCGCGTGAAATGCCGCTGGCCAGCCTGCAGTTTCTGGCGGAGAGCCACAATGACCCCGCAGCCCTGCGCGAGGGCCGGGTGGACCTGGATGTGGGAGTGTTCCGCACCCGCGACCCCGAGATCGAGTGGGTGGAACTGTCCCGGCAGCAGATGGTGGGGGCGGCCCGCACGGGCCATGCCTTGCTGGCCCGCGCCATCACGCCAGTGCGCCTGGCCGCAGCGCGGCATGTGGAGGTGACATTGCGCCCCGGCGAGCCCAGTCCGCTGGACACAGCGCTGGCTGCGGCAGGGCTGGAGCGGCTGGTGGCCCTGGTGGTGCCCAGTGCGTTTGCCGCGTTGATTGCGGCGTCTCGCTCGGATTTGGTGGCCTGTGTGCCGGAGCGTGTGGCGCGCGGCATGGCGCCCTCGCTCAAGCTGGATGTGTTTGCACTGCCCCTGCCGGTGCAGTCCGACCCCACGCGCATGGCCTGGCACCCGCGCTACAACGCAGATGCCGCCCACCGCTGGCTGCGGGATCGCCTGGTGTGTGTGCTGGACGACGCGGCGCTCAAGGGGCCGGTCACGAGTTTTTCACCGTAGCGCCGGGGGTGATGCGGCCCAATGTCACCCCAGTGACCAATCACCGGAACACCAGGTTTTGTGTCAGCGTAGCACCAGCACCGGAATGTGCGAGTGCGTCAGCACATGCTGCGTTTCGCTGCCCAGCAGCAGGCGCTTGAGGCCCTTGCGGCCGTGTGATGCCATAACGATGAGGTCGCACTTGTGCTTTTTGGCGGCCGAGATCACGGATTCGGCCACGAGGTCGGATTTGGCGATGACGGGTTTGACCGTCACACCCTGGGCGGTGCCCTTGGTCTTTACGGCATCGACCATGGCCTGGGCCGCGTCGCCCCACTGGGATTCGATGCGCTTGACGTCGCTGGTGTCCACCGGCATGCCACCTTCGAAATAGCTGCGTGGATAGCGCGGCACCACTTTGAGTGCCACGACGGTGGCGCCAGTGAGTGCCGCCAGAGACAGGCCGTGTTCTACCGCTTTGTCCGACAGGGGCGATCCGTCCGTTGCAATCAGGATGCGTTTGTACATAAAAGGACTCCTCAAGGTAATGGAACAAGCTTAGGATGAATCATGTTCCGGGACTTGATGCAGGTCAATGTACTGGCCGCGCCCCAACGATAGGCTTGAACCATGTCAATGTTTCGACCCGGTGCGCCGGTTTTAACCGCAGCGCATCTGCCCGACGCCATGGCAGACACGTTGCCTGCCACGCCCCTGCAGTTGCTGGACGACCCGCAGGAGTGGCTGGCGTTTGGCCGCCCCTGCACCCCAGCAGGCAGCCCCCTGCCTGCAAACGCCGCCGAAGGAGGGCAGGGCGGTGCCGAATCCTCCACGTGGGAATCGCATGTGGTGCTGGAGGGCATGCACTGCGCCGCCTGCGCCCTCACCATTGAAGATGCCTTGCGCGCCGTGCCCGGCGTGCTGCAGGCCGATGTAAGCGCCGCTACGCGCCGCGCTCGCGTGGTGTGGCAGCCTGGCCGGGTGTTGCCCTCCGCGTGGATGAAGGCGGTGCAGAGCGCGGGCTACCGCGCCATGCCCGCCATGGATGCCTTTGCACGTGGGCAGCGCCAGCGCGAAAGCCGCCGAGCGCTGTGGCGCTGGCTGGTGGCGGGCTTTTGCATGATGCAGGTCATGATGTACGCATGGCCCGCCTATGTGGCGCAGCCCGGCGACTTGACGGGCGAGATGGAGCAACTGCTGCGCTGGGCCTCATGGGTCATCACGCTGCCCATGGTGGTCTTCTCGTGCGGCCCCTTCTTTGCCAGTGCGCTGCGCGATGTGCGCCTGCGCCGCGTCAGCATGGATCTACCTGTGGCCCTGGGCATGGCGATCACTTTTGTGGTCAGCACGGCGGGCACGTTTGATCCCACCGGTATTTTTGGCAAGGAGGTTTATTACGACTCCTTGACCATGTTCGTTTTCTTTTTGCTCACCGGCCGCTGGCTGGAGTTGCGACTGCGCGACCGCACAGCGGGTGCGCTGGAAGCCGTGATGAACCGCCTGCCCGATAGTGTGGAGCGGCGCGACGCGAGTGGCGGCTTCACCCGCGTGGCCACCCGCCGCCTGGCCGTGGGCGACACCATCCGCGTGCTTGCGGGTGAGGCGTTTCCGGCCGATGGGCGCATCACGGCAGGCAACACGCATGCCGATGAGGCGCTGCTGACCGGCGAATCCACACCCGTGGAGCGCACCGTGGGCAGCAGCGTCACGGCGGGCAGCTACAACTTGCAGTCGCCAGTCGAGGTGCTGGTGGAAGGCACCGGCGGGCAGACCCGTTTTGCGCAGATCGTGGCTTTGATGGAGAGCGCATCGCTCCAAAAGCCTCGACTGGCTCAGTTGGCGGACCGCATTGCGCGTCCGTTTCTGGTGGCGGTGCTGCTGGCGGCGGCGCTGGCAGCGGCCTACTGGTGGCCGTCCGACCCCGGACATGCGCTCATGGTGGCGGTGGCGGTGCTGATCGTGACCTGCCCATGCGCGCTGTCGCTGGCTACGCCGGTGGCCATGCTCACGGCAGCAGGCACCCTGGCGCGCCACGGCGTGTTGGTGCGTAATCTGCAAGGGCTGGAGGCGCTGGCCCATGTAGACACCGTGGTGTTCGACAAGACGGGAACGTTGACCCGCGACGGCATGGCACTGCAGGCCGTGCACACCACGGGTGAATGCAGTGCCGACGAGGCCCTGGCGCTGGCGGCTGCCTTGGCAAGCCATTCGATGCACCCCGCATCGCGGGCGGTGGTGACCGCAGCGGATGCGGCACGGACCCGCAAAGACCGGTGGATCGTTGCGAATCTGCAAGAAGAAGCAGGCCTGGGGCTGACCGCCATGGTGGCGGATGGCACGGGCGTGCAGCCCGAGCGCAAGGTCTGGCTGGGCTCGGCCCGCCACGCGGGTATGGCGCCCCAGGGCAGCGGCGCTGCGCTGCAGGTGGTGCTGGCGGCGCAAGGGCCTGATGGCAGCACTTTGGAGCTGGCCCGGCTGGATCTGGTGGAAGACTTGCGCGCAGAGGCTCCCGCCGTGGTGGGTGCGCTGCAACAGGCGGGCGTGGCTGTGCAGTTGTTGTCTGGCGACCGCTTGGGGGCCGTGCAGCGCGTGGCAGCACAGGCGGGCATTACACAGGCGCAGGGCGAATGCACGCCCCAAGGCAAGCTGGCCGCCTTGCAGGCGCTGCAGGCGCAGGGGCACCAGGTGGCCATGGTGGGCGACGGTCTGAATGATGGCCCGGTGCTGGCCGGTGCCCATGTGTCGTTTGCATTCGGCCGTGCGGTGCCGCTCGCGCAGTCGCGGGCTGATTTTGTGGTGCTGGGCGACAGCCTGGCGCTGGTGCCGCAGACGGTGCTGCTGGCGCGCCGCACGCTGCGCGTGGTGCGCCAGAACCTGTGGTGGGCTGCGGGTTACAACGCGCTGTGCGTGCCGCTGGCGGTGGTGGGCTGGATGCCTGCCTGGCTGGCCGGTCTGGGCATGGCGCTGAGCTCGTTGCTGGTGGTGCTCAACGCGGCGCGCCTGGCGCGCGAGCTGCCCCCATTGCCTGCCTCGCCAGTTTTGCCTGAGATGGCGGTGCCCCTGGCCAACCAGGCGTCGCAGCAGCCCCTGAATCTTTCAAAGACAACCCTGGAGCCCGTCTGATGGACATCCTCTATCTCCTGATCCCGCTGTCTGTACTGCTGGTTCTTTTGATCCTGGGAGGCCTGTGGTGGGCGGTTTACCACGGCCAGTTCGAGAGCGTGGAACAAGAGGGAGAGCGCATTCTCCGAGACGGTTGACTTGTGTCAATGTACAACTGACCCGACTGCAACAAACTCTTACTGCAATACAAAGAGGTGCCCGATGGATTCTCCAAAAACAATGACTGCGCACTACAACGATACGGTGGTGCGCCAGTTCTCTATCATGGCCGTGGTATGGGGGGTGGTTGGCATGCTGGTGGGCGTCATCATCGCCGCCCAGCTGGCCTGGCCTGAACTCAACTTTGGCATTCCCTGGCTCAGTTACGGGCGCTTGCGCCCCCTGCACACCAACGCGGTGATTTTTGCGTTTGGCGGCTGCGCACTGTTTGCCACCAGCTACTACGTGGTGCAGCGCACCAGCCAGGTCCGGTTGTTTGCGGGGCCTCTGGCCGCCTTCACCTTCTGGGGCTGGCAACTGGTCATTTTGGCCGCGGTGGTCAGCCTGCCTTTGGGCTACACCTCCGGCAAGGAATACGCCGAGCTCGAATGGCCCATCGACATCCTGATCACGCTGGTCTGGGTGTCCTACGCCATCGTGTTCTTTGGCACCATCGGCGTGCGCAAGGTCAAGCACATCTACGTGGCCAACTGGTTCTTTGGCGCGTTCATCCTGGCCGTGGCCTTGCTCCACCTGGTCAACAGCGCGGCGATTCCTTCGAGCTTCATGAAGAGCTACTCGGCCTACGCCGGTGTGCAGGACGCCATGGTGCAGTGGTGGTACGGCCACAATGCCGTGGGCTTCTTCCTCACGGCAGGCTTCCTGGGGATGATGTACTATTTCATCCCCAAGCAGGCGGGCCGTCCGGTGTACAGCTATCGCCTGTCCATCGTGCACTTCTGGGCACTGATCTTCACCTACATGTGGGCCGGCCCACACCACCTGCACTACACCGCGCTGCCTGACTGGACGCAATCGGTGGGCATGGTGTTCTCGCTGATCCTGCTGGCCCCCAGCTGGGGCGGGATGATCAATGGCGTGATGACCCTGTCGGGCGCATGGCACAAGCTGCGTGACGACCCCATCCTGCGCTTCCTGATCGTGTCGCTGTCGTTCTACGGCATGTCCACGTTCGAAGGCCCGATGATGTCCATCAAGACCGTCAACGCCCTGAGCCACTACACCGACTGGACCGTGGGCCACGTGCACTCTGGTGCTCTGGGCTGGGTGGGCTTGATCTCGATGGGCTCGCTGTATTACCTGGTGCCTCGCCTGTTCGGCAAAGAAAAGATGCATTCCATCAAGGCGATCGAGTTGCACTTCTGGATGGCCACCATCGGCATCGTGTTGTACATCGCTGCGATGTGGATTGCCGGTGTGATGCAGGGCCTGATGTGGCGCGCCATCAACCCCGACGGCACGCTCACCTACACCTTCGTGGAAAGCGTGAAGGCGACCTATCCCTTCTATGTGATCCGTGTGGCAGGTGGCCTGTTGTACCTGGGCGGCATGGTTGTCATGGCCTGGAACGTGTGGATGACAGCGATCTCCGGCCGTTCGGTCAAGGTGGCTATTCCAGCCGTGAATGCGGCGCACGCCTGAGTCCGAAGGAGTTCATTCATGTCCGATAACAACACATCTTCTTCGACCGGCTTCTCCCACGAGAAAGTCGAGACCAACAACTTCTTGATGATCGTGCTGATCCTGCTGGTGATCGCCATTGGCGGCCTGGTGGAGATCGTGCCCCTGTTCTTCCAGAAGTCCACCACCGAAGCGGTCAAGGGCGTGGAGCCCTACACCGCGACCCAACTGGTGGGCCGCGACATCTACATCCGCGAGGGTTGCTACAACTGCCACTCGCAGATGATCCGCCCCTTCCGGGCCGAGACGCTGCGCTACGGCCACTACTCGGTGGCGGGTGAGTTCGTGTACGACCACCCCTTCCAGTGGGGCAGCAAGCGCACGGGCCCTGACCTGCACCGCGTGGGGGGCAAGTACAGCGATGAATGGCATCGCATTCACTTGAACAATCCGCGTGACGTGGTGCCCGAATCCAACATGCCCGCTTACCCCTGGCTGGAGAAGACTGCGGTGGAACCGGCCAGTGTGGCTCCCCGTATGAAGGCGCTGCGCACTGTGGGTGTGCCTTACACCGATGAGCAGATCGCTGCCGCGGCCGCCGAGGTGAAGGGCAAGACCGAGATGGATGCCCTGGTCGCCTACCTTCAAGTCATGGGCCGCGCGCTCAAGTAAGGAGAGTCGCCATGGACATCACCACCATGCGCATCGTCGCCACCCTGGCATCGATGGCTTGCTTCATTGGCATCTGGGTCTGGGCCTACAGGGGCCGCAACAAGTCCCGGTTTGACGAGGCAGCGCAACTGCCCTTCGAACAAGATTGACCTTCACCAGAACGAGAACACCCCATGAGTGACTTCACCAGCAATTTCTGGTCGGTCTTTGTGACCGCGCTGACACTGATCGGCATCATCGCCTGCGGCATTTTGCTGTGGATGGCTGGCCGCAAGAAGGTTTTGGCTACCACTGACAACACCACCGGCCACGTCTGGGATGAGGACCTGGTTGAAATGAACAACCCCCTGCCGCGCTGGTGGGTGTGGCTGTTCGTCATCACCATCGTCTTCGGGTTTGGCTATCTGGCCGCCTATCCCGGTCTTGGCAGCTTTGCGGGCCAGCTCAAATGGACGCAGTTGGGCGAATATGAAGCCGAAATGGCCAAGGCCAAGGTTGAGTTGGAGCCGCTGTATGCGCGCTTCGCATCCATGAAGCCCGAGGACGTGGCCGTTGACCCACAAGCCCATGCCATCGGCGAGCGTCTGTTCATGAACAACTGCGCGCAATGCCACGGCTCGGACGCTCGCGGTAGCAAGGGCTTCCCCAATCTGGCGGACGGCGATTGGCTGCATGGCGGCGCTCCTGACAAGATCCGCGAAACCCTGGAAAAAGGCCGCATTGGCAACATGCCTCCCATGGCAGCAGCGGTGGGAACCCCGGACGACGTGCGCAACCTGTCGCACTATGTGCTGAGCCTGTCGGGCAGCCCACACGATTCGCTGCGCGCATCGCTGGGCAAGTCCAAGTTCACGGCCTGCGCCGCCTGCCACGGCATGGACGGCAAGGGCAACCAGGCCCTGGGTGCCCCCAATCTGACGGACGACGTCTGGCTGCATGGCTGGGGTGAGGCGGCGATCACGGCTATCATCAACAACGGCAAGGTCAACGAGATGCCAGCGCAGGCAGGCAAGCTGACGGAAGCCCAGATCGGCGTGTTGTCGGCCTATGTGTGGGGCCTGTCGAACAAGCAGGCGGCTGCAGCGCGCTGATGGTGAGCCTGGCGGGTGGCGTGCTCCTTGCAGCCGCCTCCCGGTTCTTTCGATTTCGTATCCGTGAGTAGTAGAGCGACACCATGAAGCCCCCCAGCGAGCCTGCTCGCAAGGTAATTCCCATTGC
Source organism: Acidovorax sp. (assembly GCF_027492855.1). Lineage (GTDB taxonomy): Bacteria > Pseudomonadota > Gammaproteobacteria > Burkholderiales > Burkholderiaceae_C > Acidovorax. The sequence goes on along the minus strand of NZ_JAPUDY010000009.1, from coordinate 13,210 downwards.
ACCTGTCGCGCCCGATGCGTCTCCAGAGGGCGAAATCGTCTCTCTGTATGAAGCGCAGAAGAAGATCTATCCGCGCTCCATCAGCGGCCTGTTTGCGCGTTGGCGCTGGGGCATGGTGTTCCTCACGCAGATCGTGTTTTACGGGCTGCCTTGGTTTGAATGGGGACAGCGCCAGATGGTGCTGTTCGACCTGGGGGCCCGCAGGTTCTACATCTTCGGGTTGGTGTTGTACCCGCAGGATTTCATCTATCTCACCGGCTTGCTGATCATCTCGGCGCTGCTGCTGTTCTTGTTTACGGCGGTGGCGGGGCGATTGTGGTGTGGCTTTGCTTGCCCACAGACGGTCTATACCGAGATGTTCATGTGGATCGAGCACAAGATCGAAGGGGACCGCAGCGCGCGGCTGAGGCTGGACAACGGCCCCTGGACCTTTGAAAAGGTTCGCAAGAAGTTCTTCAAGCAGATCGTCTGGATTGCCGTGGCCCTGTGGACTGGCTTCACGTTTGTGGGTTATTTTGTGCCGATCCGCGAGCTGGGCGCTGAACTACTGGCATTCCAGGGCGGTTGGCAGATCTTCTGGGTACTCTTTTACGGCTTTGCCACCTATGGCAATGCGGGCTTCATGCGCGAGCAGGTCTGCAAGTACATGTGCCCCTATGCGCGCTTTCAGAGCGCCATGTTCGACAAGGACACGCTGATCGTGACCTATGACCCCGAGCGGGGCGAGCAGCGCGGCCCGCGCAAGAAAAACATCGACTACAAGGCCCAGGGTTTGGGTGACTGCATCGACTGCTCGCTGTGTGTGCAGGTCTGCCCTGTGGGCATCGACATCCGCAAAGGCCTGCAATACGAATGTATCGGTTGTGGTCTGTGTGTGGACGCCTGCAACACCGTGATGGACAAGATGCATTACCCCAGGGGGCTGATCCGCTACTCCACCCAGAACGGCGTGGCCAAGCGCTGGAACCAGTCACAAATACTGCGGCGCGTGTTGCGCCCCCGTGTATTGATCTATAGCGTGGTGCTGGTGGGTTTGTGTGCAGCCATGCTGGCCAGCCTGGTGGTGCGCACGCCCCTCAAGGTGGACGTGGTGCGCGACCGCGCTGCGCTCTCGCGCATTGTGGCCGGAGGCAAGTTGGAGAACATCTACCGCCTGCAGATCATGAATGCGACGGAGGGCGAGCAACGCTATCGCATCACCGCGCGCGGCCTGGAGGGGCTGGAGGTGTCGTCCGACGCCGAAGTGGACATCGGGCCTGCGGATTCGCGCTGGGTGGCTGTGCGTTTGCAAGTCCCTTATGGCTCGGCAACGCCTGGCTCCCATGCCGTTCACTTCGACGTGGAGGCCTTGGGGTCTGGCAGCCATGTTACGGAAAAATCTGTGTTTCTGGTGCCGCGCTGAGCGGCCCCCTTGTACGAGGCCATGACAGGCTTTTTGTGTTGACCGAGACGATTGTTGAGGAGTTAATTGCCATGCCTTCAAACCCTGCTATTGACACCACTGCGGCAGCACCCTGGTGGAAGTTCGGCCATGTCTGGTTGGTGATCGCCGGACCAGCCATCGTGATCGTTGCGGGTTTTGTGACCTTGTGGTTGGCAGTTTCGCGGCCAGATCCTGTGATCGCCGAGGACTATTACCGCCAAGGTATCGAGATCAACAAGACGCTGGAGACTCCAGAAAAAAGCCTGGCCCCAGCCATGAAGGGGCGCAACCACGCGGCCACACCGCCGCAAGACCAGCCGCGTTGAAAAAACAACGAAACCGACCCGGTTGCTCTGCCGCACCGCGGGCAACTTCCTGAGACAGGATCTATATGTGGACGCAACGCCTGATGTGGATTGCATGGCCCGCTTTTTTGATGGCGGGCGTGCTGGAGATGCTCGTTTTTGCCATGGTCGATCCGCAAGATCTGCACTGGTTCGGGCAGCCCTTGGCGCTGTCGCGGCAGGGCGTTTATACCCTGGCGTTCTTCGCTTTTTGGATCATCACGATGGCATCCAGCGCGCTGACCACGCTGCTGGCCATGTCGCCGTTCGAAATGAATCGCTGCCCTGTGCCTGAGGGCGAGCGGCCCGATGACTGTCGCAAGACGCAATCCTGCTCATGAAAGGGGCTGATGGCTGGGTGGGGACCCCTGCAGCAGCCTGCAGATAGATAGATAGATCAGTGGCAGGCCTGCTGGCTGTTCACGATGCGCTTGAGTGCGTCGGTGTCCAGGATGCGCACATGGCGCTGCTTGACCTCCACGATGCCTTCTTCCACGAACTTGGAGAAAGTGCGGCTCACGGTTTCGAGTTTCAGGCCGAGGTAGCTGCCGATCTCTTCGCGCGTCATGCGCAGCACCAACTCAGACTGTGAGAACCCCCGCGCATGCAGGCGTTGCACCAGGTTCAGCAAAAAGGCCGCGAGGCGCTCTTCTGCACGCATGCTGCCCAGCAACAGCATAACGCCGTGCTCGCGCACGATTTCGCGGCTCATGATCTTGTGCACGTGGTGCTGCAAGGCTGTGACTTCGCGCGAGAGTTCTTCAATGCGGTCAAACGGCATGACGCAGACTTCGGCATCTTCCAGGGCCACGGCGTCGCAGGTGTGATGGTCGTTCACGATACCGTCGAGGCCGATGATCTCGCCCGCCATCTGAAAGCCCGTGACCTGGTCGCGGCCGTCCTCGGTGGCTACGCAGGTCTTGAAGAAACCGGTGCGGATAGCGTAGAGCGAGGTAAAGGACTCGCCGTTGCGAAACAGCGTGGCGCCCCGCTTGATCTTGCGGCGGGTGGCAACGACTTCATCGATACGCTGCAGTTGCTCTTCGTTCAAACCCACGGGCATGCACAGCTCGCGCAGGTTGCAGTTGGAGCAGGCGACTTTGATGGTGAGCGGGTTCATAGGCACATGGACTGGGGTTAGGTGTCGCGCATCTCGCGCACGATACGAAGTGCTGATGGGGTCTTTGCGTGCGATCGGGCGACTGACATGCATCAAATTGTCGCCGGTCGGCCTGTTTGATCACTTGATGCAAGTCAAGGACGGGTTGCACGGTGTGCGGCACAGTCTGAATGACTACAAGGATACACCCCCATGACCGCTGTTTCGCCCGACCTCCTGCGTCGTTTCGATGTACCTGGGCCTCGCTATACCTCTTATCCGACTGCCGATCGTTTTGTCGAAGCGTTTGGGCAGGATGACTACGTTTTGGCATTGGAGCAGCGCCGATCGGGCTCGGTGGCCAAGGCATTGCCTTTGTCTCTGTACGTGCACATTCCGTTTTGCGAATCTCTGTGTTACTACTGCGCCTGCAACAAGATCATCACCAAGCACCATGATCGCGCAGAAATCTATTTGCGCTACCTGAGCCGCGAGATCGATCTGCACACCGCGCATTGTGGCGTGGGGCAGGTGGTGAGCCAGTTGCATCTGGGGGGCGGAACGCCCACGTTCTTGTCCGATGCGGGTTTGCGCGAGCTCATGGCCATGCTCAAACGCAGCTTTACCCTTGCGCCGGGTGGGGAATACTCCATCGAGGTGGACCCCCGCACCGTCAATGCCGATCGGCTGGCGCTGTTGGCCGAGCTGGGTTTCAATCGCCTGAGTTTCGGGGTGCAGGATTTCGATGCGGAGGTGCAGAAAGCCGTGCACCGCATACAGCCCGCTGAGCAGGTGTTTGCGCTGGTGGAGTCCGCTCGCTCGCTGGGCTTTGATTCGGTGAACGTGGACCTGATCTACGGCCTGCCACGCCAGACCCCCGAGTCTTTTGACCGCACGCTGGCGCAGGTGGCGCAGTTGCGGCCGGACCGCATCGCCCTGTATGCCTATGCGCACCTTCCAGAGCGTTTCAAGCCCCAGCGCCGCATCGTTCCGGCCGAGTTGCCCACCGCATCGAGCAAGCTGTCCATGCTCTCGCGATCGCTGGATGCATTCATGGGTGCGGGTTATGTCTATGTGGGCATGGACCACTTCGCGCTGCCTTCCGACGCTTTGGCCGTGGCCAAGCGGCAGGGGCGCCTGCATCGCAATTTCCAGGGCTACAGCACGCAGCCTGACTGCGATCTGATTGGCCTTGGGGTGTCTGCCATTGGCCGCGTGGGGGCCACCTATAGCCAGAACTCCAAGACGCTGGACGAGTACTACGACTTCCTTGACCAAGGGCGTCTTCCGGTGGTGCGCGGCCTGGCGCTCACGCGCGATGACATGGTGCGCCGCGCTGCGATCATGTCCCTGATGTGCCAGGGCGAGCTGTTGTATGAGTCCATGGAGCAGGCCTGGCTGATCGACGTGCGGCAGTATTTTGCAGCCGAGATTGCGCAGCTCGAAGGCATGGCGGAGCAAGGGCTTGTCCGGGTGGGGCCGGAAGGCATTGAAGTCACCGCCATGGGCTGGTTCTTCGTGCGGGGCATTGCCATGGTGTTCGACCGTTATCTGCAGGCCGATCGCAACCGCGCCCGGTTTTCGCGCATCATCTAAGGCCTATGCTCGCAACGCTTGCCTGGACAGCCTTGCTCATGGGACTCGCTGGTGGGTCCCATTGCCTGGCCATGTGCTCAGCCCCCTGTGGTGCCCTGGTGGGGCAGGGGGCGGCGCGCGGCGTGCCCGCAGGCGATGAAGCAGGAGCCACGCCTACGCAAGTGGTGCATTGGGCTCCGCGTGGCGGCGAGGTCTTGCGCACTGTGATGTTTCACGGGGGTCGGCTGGCGGGATATGCCGTTGCCGGCGCGCTCGCGGCCATGGCCATGGACAGCCTGGCTTGGCTTACCCAACAGACCACGGCCTTGCGCCCGGCTTGGACCCTGATGCATGTTGCTGTCATGGCTTGGGGCCTGATGATGATGGTGCAGTCGCGCCAACCCGCCTGGGTGGAACAGGCAGGGCGTGCGGTGTGGGGCCGGGTTCGGCCGCTGGTGGGCGCGCCTGGCGGTGTTCTTGCGGCCGGTGTTCTATGGGCTCTGATGCCCTGTGGATTGCTGTACTCCGCCTTGCTGGTCGCCGCGCTGAGCGGCGGTGCCCTGGAGGGCGCGTTGACCATGGCGCTGTTTGCCATCGGCAGCGGTGTGTGGCTGGTGGGTGGCCCTTGGGCATGGAGCCGTCTGCGAAGCCGCCTCAACATGGTGCGAACAGAGTGGGGCACCCGCGTCGCTGGCGGCCTGCTTTGCGCGGTGGCAGCCTGGGCGCTCTGGATGGACCTGATCTACAAGCCTTCGCTTTGGTGCCGCTGATTCTCGCAATGAAATTTCATCCGATGCGGGTAGGGATTTTGGTATTTTTTCTCTGTTGAAGGCGTCATCTTTGGGCATTCCTCCCTGGGGCTTCTACCCTTTTTGAAGAATGTTGCCAAATTGTTGTCGTATCACGGCAAAGGCGTTGTACTTCTCAGGCAGACTTCAGGAACTGGTGATAATCTGCGTAACTATTGGTGGCATTGATGTCGCCATGTTTCGCGTGCGCTTGAAGTGAACTCTTCCATCCTCATCGACATCAGCCAACTGCGGATCGGTATGTATATCCAGCTCGATGTGGGTTGGATGCATCACCCCTTTCCGACCAGCAGTTTCAGGGTGGCATCGGCTGAGCAGATCGCTACGTTGCGCGGGCTGGGGTTGACCGAGGTACGGTATATCCCCAAAAAAAGCGACCCCGCTCTCAAAGAGCTGGTGCCCGCTGCCTGGAGCGTGCCGGAGATGGTTTCTCCGTCCGCCAACGGCCTGGATGCCCCAGGCGTCCCTGCGGCCGTTGATTTGGAGGCCCAGCGAAGGCGCCAATTGCTGGAGATCCAAAACCGGACGCTGGCTGCCTGCAACCAAAGATTCACGGAAGCCACCCGGCAATACCAGGTGCTGGAGCGCGTGGTGTCCGAGTACCCCGAGCAGGCTCGCGACAAGGGCGAGGCGCTGGTATCGGGCTGTGTCTCCGAGCTGCTGGAGAACGGGGAATCGGTCATCCGGTTGTTGTCGGAAGGCGTGGGTGAGCGCAATGCCTTGCACCCGATCAACGTAATGGTCATTTCCTTGCTGTTGGGCCGTGCTTTGGGCATGAAGAGCGAGGAATTGCACGACTTGGGCAGTGCCGCGCTCATTCATGACCTGGGCAAGCTCAAGCTGCCGCCGAACCTGCGGCAACCCACGCCCTCCATGCCCCTGATGGAGCGGTCGCGGTACGAAACCCATGTGGCCGAGTCCGTGGCGCTGGCCAAGCGCATGGGAATGCCCGAGGCGGTGCTCACTGCGGTGGCAAGGCATCACGAAATGGCGGATGGCAGTGGGTTTCCACTCGGATTGTCCGGTGCGGTTCTGGGGCGCGCCAGCCAGGTTCTGGCACTCGTCAACCGGTACGACCGGATGTGCAACCCCCCCGTGGGCGTGGATGTGCTCACGCCCCATGAGGCGCTGTCAGTCATCTTTGCGCAGCTCAAGGCGCGGTTTGATTCCGTGGTGCTGGGGGCCTTCATCCGCATGATGGGGGTGTACCCGCCTGGCTCGATCGTGCAGCTGGTCAACGACCGTTATGCCATCGTGGCTTCGGTGAACTCATCGCGTCCCTTGCGGCCCAAGATCATCGTCCATGACTCACGGGTTCCCAAGGATGAAGCACCCATCCTGGACCTGGAAACCGTGCCCGAGCTGGGCATCCGGCGCAGCCTCAAACCCGCGCAGTTGCCGCGCGAAGCGCTGGACTATCTGTCGCCACGGCAGCGTATTTGTTATTTTTTTGAGAGAGCGGTCAGTCCTGGCCCTGAAGAGGCAGATTCGTGACCGACCGGCAATCACATGGCTGGCTCGACGGGCTTCAGGAAGCCGTGTGGCTGGTCGATGAGATTCATCAACACATACTGCATGCCAATGCCGCCGCCGAGCGGCTGATGGGGGCATCTGCTGCTGCCATGGTCGGCACATCGGTGCTGGGCCTTGCTGCCACCCCGCAGGACCAGGCCTTTTGGGCGGAGCCCGCTGAGGTGATTGCAGCAGGCATCCAGTCCCACACCAGCCTTTTGCGGGCCGATGGCGTGCTGGTGCCTGTGGACCGGCGGGTGACCCGCGTGCCCTGGGGCTCAGAAGGGGGCACGGTCTTCATGCTGGCCATGCTGGACCGCAGCACCCAGGACGCGACCGAGCGCGAGCTGGAAACGCTGTTGTCTGAGCTGCGTGCCACGCTGGACTCTGCCGCCGACGGCATGCTTGTCTGTGGCCTGGACCGCAGCGTGCGCGCATTCAACCAAAGGCTGGCGCAGCTCTGGGGCCTGCCGCGCAACCTGCTGCTGGAGCGCAACGATGCCGCCGTGTATGCCTTCATGGCCGATCAGGTGACCGATGCCCGCGCCTATGCCGAGCGCATGGCCGCCATTGAGCGCGAGCCCATGCAGGAAAGCACGGACATCCTGGTGCTGTGCAGCGGCACGGTGCTGGAGATGCGCTCGGTGCCGCAGTTTCACCAGGGCCGTCCGGTAGGGCGTGTCTATTCGTACCGGGACATCACCCGCCAGACCGAAACCCAGGCCAGCCTTCGCCTGGCCGCGCGCGTGTTCGAGTCCAGTCTGGACGCCATTTTTATTGCAGACAGCCAGCACCGCATCATGCGCATGAACCCAGGGTGCGAGCGTCTCGTCGGACCCACTGCCAAGACCTTCGAAAACTGCATGGCGGCCTCGTTGTTTGGTGGCGGGTCGGACGCTGCTTTCATGGAGCGGGTGCAGCAAGGCTGGGCGCACGAAGGTTTCTGGGAGGGGGAACTTTGGCTTCCCCGCGACAACGGGGCCTACTGTGCCGTACAACTGTCTTGGGTGGCGTTGCGCGACGACGAGGGCCGTCTGGTGCAGAGCATCGGCTTCATGCGTGACCTCACGCTGCAGCACGCGGCGCAAAAGCGCATCGAAGAGCTGGCCTATAGCGATGTGCTCACCGGCCTGCCCAACCGGTTGCTGTTGTCCCAGCGGGTGGATACCGCCATCCAGGGGGCGCGCCAGAGCGATATTGGGTTCGCGATCCTGTTCCTCGACCTTGACCGCTTCAAGATCATTAACGACTCGCTCGGCCATCCGTTCGGTGACCGTGTGCTGCAGCTGGTGGCCGAGCGCCTGCAGACCTGCCTGCGGCAGACCGACATGCTGTGCCGCCTGGGCGGGGACGAGTTCGTCATCTACCTGCATGGTGGCGATGCGGTGGTGGCCGAGAGCGTGGCGCGCCGCATTCTGGACGACATGCTCAAACCCTTCATGCTCGATGGCATGGGTTTTTCGATCCAGTGCAGCATCGGCATTGCGCTGTATCCGCAAGACGGGGCCTCGCTGGACGACCTCATCAAACAATCCGATACGGCGATGTACCGGGTCAAGGAGCGTGGGCGCGGCAGCTATGGCTTCTACCAGCCGCAAATGAATGCCAATCTGCTGGCCCGTATGCAGATGGAGCACGCCATGCGGCAAGCGCTGGGCCTGCAGCGCATGGCCGTGCATTACCAGCCTCAGGTGAACATGGCCACGGGGCGCATCACCGGCGCGGAGGCCTTGCTTCGCTGGACCGACCCGGAGTTCGGCTCGGTGTCGCCTGGCGTGTTTATTCCCCTCGCAGAAGAGTCCGGCTACATCGTCACGCTGGGCGCCTGGGTGATGGAGCAGGCAGTGCGCGAGGCGGCGGTGTGGATGCACAGCGGCATGCCCATCATGATCTCCGTGAACGTCTCGGCGTTGGAGTTTCGCCAGTCCGATTTTGTGGACCGCATCACGCGCCTTTTGGCTGTGCACCAGTTGCCGCCGACGCTGCTGGAGCTGGAGCTCACCGAAACCATCCTGCTGCAGGATGCGCAGGAGATGGAGCAGCGATTGCGGGTGCTGGCCGATCTGGGCATCGGCCTGGCCATTGACGATTTCGGCACGGGCTATTCCAGCCTGGCCTACCTCAAGAAGCTGCCGATCCACAAACTCAAGATCGACCAGTCTTTCGTGCGCGGCTTGCCCGATGACGATGGCGACCGGGCCATCGTGAGCGCCATCATCAGCATGGGGCGCGCCATGCATATCGAGGTGGTGGCGGAAGGCGTGGAAACCGAAACCCAGCAGGCCGTGCTGCAGCAGATGCTGTGCGAGCACTATCAGGGTTTTCTGTGCGCGCCGGGGCTTCCGGCCGACAAGTTCCGGGCCATGCTGCGCAAGCCTTTGCCGCTGAAGGCGCAAGGCAAGCACCGGCCGCTCAGCACCTGAGGGTTTTGTGCCTGTGTGTTGAGCGCGCGGCCAGAAAGGGGCAGCGCCTTTGTGCTCAGATGGCCGTTACGCCCTTCCAGAGCATGTAGGCGGCCAGGCCAAACAGCAAGGACGCGAAAACGCGCTTGAGCTGCTTCACCGGCAGGCTGTGTGCGGCCTTGGCACCCAGGGGGGCGGTGAGCACGCTGCAGGTGGCGATCACCGCCAGTGCGGGCAGCCAGATGTAGCCCAGGGATGCGGCAGGCAATCCGCTCACGTTCTGCCCACCGATCACGTAACCAATCACATTCGCCAGCGCGATGGGAAACCCGAGCGCGGCGCTGGTGGCCACGGCATTGTGGATGGGTACGTTGCACCAGGTCATGAACGGAACGCTCACGAACCCGCCACCAGCACCCACCAGGCCCGACAGGAATCCGATCACACCGCCCGCTGCCACCTGGCCTGCGCCGCCAGGCATCTGGCGCGAGGGAGCGGGTTTTTTGTCCAGAAACATCTGGGTGGCGGAAAAGCTCACGAACAAGGCGAAGAAGATGGCGAGAAAGGAGCCCTTGAGCAGTGCGAACACGCCCAGGCTGGCGATGAACCCGCCCAGCACGATGCCGGGCGCCAGGCGCTTGACGATGTCCCAGCGCACCGCCCCGCGCTTGTGGTGGGCCCGTACGCTGGAGATCGACGTGAACATGATGGTGGCCATCGACGTCGCAATGGCCATCTTCACCGCCAGGTCCGGCGCGACCTTCTGGGCGCCCAGGATATAGGTCAAGAACGGCACCAGCAGCATGCCACCACCAATGCCCAGCAGCCCGGCCAAAAAGCCGGTGGCCAGGCCCAGTACGCCGAGTTCAACGATCAGGAGAGGGTCCAGCATGGCGCAACGAGGAGAGAGAAGGGGAGAGGGAGGCAATGCCCTGCCTGGGCGGCTGTAACGACGGAGTGCGATGGCAGGGGCATGGGGAAGAGGGTGTCTGCGAATGCCACCGGACTCTCATCCTGAACCGGGGGTTCAGGTGGGCGAGGGCAGCCAAGCGTTGGGTTCATCTAACGCGAGATGATCACGCTCACCGGGCGATATACCAAGCCCGAGCTCGTTGAGCATTGGTTCAAGGAAATATAAAGCCCGGCGGCTTCGCAGACGTCTTTATTGTAGGCGCTGGACGCCAACGCTGCGGGCGTGGGGCCATGTAAAGCCCGTAAGCTGGTGTGGCGTGGTTTGCTGCCGAAGTGGGCATCTCCAGCCAAGGGGCTGGGGTTTTGTCAGAGCAGGCGGCCGTCGTCGCCCAGCGCCTGGTCCAGGCGCTGCACCAGCGTTTGCAGGCGCTGCTGGTCATCGTCGGGCAGAAGGCTTTCTTGCTGCCCTGAACTGGCGGCAGTGGCGGGGCTTGCTGCCTGGGGCGCTGCAGCACCTGCGGCAAGATCGGCGGCCTCGCGGTCGGCGATCTCAAAAGCCAGGTTCAGGGCCGCCAGCACGGCGATGCGTTCACGGGCGCGAACCTTGCCCGCATCGCGGATGCGGGTCATGGCGGTATCGACACGCTCCACGGCATCCAGCAGGCGGCTCTCACGGCCTTCGGGGCAGGTCAGCAGGTAGCTTTGCTGCAGGATCTGCACCTCGATTTGTTTCATTCGGCTTCTTTCGTGAGCGGCTCAGCGGCGACGGGAATACGTTCGAGCAGCGCGTCCACGCGAGAGCGGGCTGCACTCAGGCGCGATTTAAGGGAGTCCCGCTCCTGTGTCAGCGCAGCGACCTGCTCCGCGAGAAGGGCATTGGTTCGCTGCAGTTCTGCGTGGCGCAACAGCAGGCGCTCAACGCGATCGGCGATCTGGTCGGTGGGGGACGGTATGGCCATACAGCCTGTGATTGTAGGGTTGGTGGTTGTAAACGGTCGTAAAATCCCGTTGTTGGTGCTCGCGGTGTGGTTCACATGCCGCAGTTCAACGGGAAGCAGGGAGGATGTGCCACACATGGCGCGCCCAGCCTGCGCTGCCCCCGCAACGGTCAGCGGACGAGTCATCCGATTCTCTCTCCATCCATACGCCACTGAGCGCCTTGAACAAGCGCATGGGAAGGCATTGGAGGGTGTTCCGCCAGCCCGGATACCGGCCAACACGGTGGTTGCGTGCGCCCGCTTGGGCGCTCTGCAGCTGTATCACCCACATGCTGGCGGGAGGCCGGCCCGGGTTGTTTGTTGACCATGATTCCCATGAAAATCCGTACCCTTCGTGCGCGCCCTGCAGCGTCGCTGCGCCTGCCTGCCCACCGTGTGGCCCTGCTGATCCTGGCGCTCGGTGGCGCCTGCAGCGCCATGGCCCAGGCGGCGCCCGCCGCTGGCGAACTGCTGTTGGCCCAGAACCTGCGCGCTCCATCGCTGGCAGAAACCGTGGTGGCCGCCACGCGCACGCCGCAGCCGCTCACCGACCTGGTGGCCGATGTCTCCATCGTGGACCGCGAGACCATCGAAAACAGCGGCACCACCGGCTTGGCTGACCTGCTGGCCCGCCTGCCTGGTGTGGAGTTCTCACGCAACGGCGGGCCAGGGAGCACCACGGGGGTGTTCCTGCGCGGCGCTGAGTCGCGCTTCACGGCGGTGTATATCGACGGCGTGCGCATCGATTCGCAGTCCACCGGCGGTGCGCCATGGGAGAGCATTCCGCTCGGCCTCATCGACCGCATCGAAGTGCTGCGCGGCCCTGCGGGCGCCGTGTATGGCTCGGACGCCATGGGTGGCGTGGTGCAGATCTTCACCAAGCGCGGCGAGAAAGGCACGGCGCCCTATGTGGGGCTAGGCGTAGGTACGCACAACACCACCAAGGTAGAGGCCGGCATCAGCGGCGCCAGCGGCACGTTCGACTACGCGCTGGGCTTTGCGCGCGACGACAGCAAGGGCTTCAATGCCCGCCCTATCGCCGGGCAGAACCCCGACCGCGACGGCTACCGCACCACGGCGGGCCATGCCCGCGTGGGCCTGCAGGTGAACGCCGTGCACCGCCTGGAAGGCACGCTGATGGCCAACGACACCAACAGCGGCTACGACAGCGGCCTGGGCAAGAACGACCGCAGCCTGCACACCATGCATGCCCTGGGCCTGAACTGGAGCGCGCAGTGGAGCAGTGCCTACAAAACGCGGCTGTCCATCACCGACTCCCGCGATGAATACGAAACCCGCCCCTCGCCCTACCTGACCGACACGCGCCTGCGTGGCTACTACTTCCAGAACGAGTGGCGCCAGGGTGCGCACCTGGTCACTGCTGCGCTGGAGCGCCGCGAAGACCGCCTGGAGAACAAGCCGATCGACGCCAAGCGCTCGCAGGATGCGCTGGCGCTTGGCTATGGCTTCAACGCCGCAGGCCACACGGTGCAGCTCAACGTGCGCCACGATTCCGACAGCGAATTCGGCGGCAAGAGCACCGGCAGCGTGGCCTATGGCTATGCCATCACCCCGCAGTGGCGTGCCACGGCATCGGTGGGCACGGCCTTCCGTGCGCCCACGCTGTACCACCGCTTCAGCGAATATGGCCTGGCCACGCTGCGCCCTGAAAGCAGCCGCAATGCCGAAGTGGCGCTGCGCTACGCCGAAGGTAACAGCACCTTCTCCGCAACGCTGTTCCGCAACCGCGTAAGCAACCTGATCTCCTTTGGCGGCGCGGGTGCCTGTGCATCGCCGTTCGGCTGCTATGCCAACACGGCCCGTGCCGAGTACAAGGGCGTGACGTTGGCAGGCACGCACCGCGTGGGCGACGTGCAACTGCACGGCTCCATCGACCTGCAGCGTCCGCGTGACCTGGCCACCGGCAAGCAGTTGGCGCGCCGCGCCAAGCAACACGCCACTTTCGGCGCCGATACCCGCCTGGCAGGTTGGACCATGGGTGCGGAGGTGCAGGCCTCGGGCCGCCGCTTCGACACCGTGGCCAACACCAACGTGCTGGGCGGCTATGCGCTGTTCAACCTCTACGCCAGCACCCGCATCGCACGCGACTACACGCTGCTGGCGCGCATCGACAACCTGGCCGACAAGGACTACCAG
>NZ_JAPUDY010000008.1 GCF_027492855.1 Acidovorax sp. | reverse complement strand
AGGGCGTGAACCCATTTCTATTCACCTACGTGCTGATCCTGGCGCTGCTGGTGGTGTTCCCGCAGATCGTGACTGCGCCCGTCCTGTGGATGAGGTGAGATGAAGCACCCCCTGAGTCGCTTCGCGCCTTCACCCCTCTCTCGCATTGCTGCGCAATGCGGGAGGGGGACGCCCCCAGCGCTGCGGGGCGGCCCTTGCGCGGGGGCACTGGCCTCGGCCGCGCCAGTACCGTCATCTATGCACTGTGATTCCTTTTCCGCTGTTCCTCACTTCCTCATCGCAATGGAGACAACCATGAAAACTTTCCGCCGTACCCTGCTGGCCGCCCTGTCGGTGGCTGCCGTCGCCTGCTCGTTCCAGGCCGCCGCGCAAGACTTCAAGCCGCGCATCATCCGCTTTGGCTACGGCCTCAACGAAATCTCCAACCAGGGCCGCGCCACCAAGCTGTTCGCCGAAGAGGTCGAAAAAGCCTCGGGCGGCAAGATGAAGGTGCGTGCCATCGGCGCCGCCGCGCTGGGCTCGGACGTGCAGATGCAGCAGGCGCTGATCGGCGGCGCACAGGAAATGATGGTCGGCTCCACCGCCACGCTGGTGGGCATCACCAAAGAGATGGCGATCTGGGACACACCTTTCCTGTTCAACAACGCCAAAGAGGCCGACGTGGTGCTGGACGGCCCCGTGGGCCAGAAGGTGATGGACAAGCTGCAGGAAAAAGGCCTGGTGGGCCTGGTGTACTGGGAGAACGGCTTTCGCAACCTCACCAACAGCAAGCGCCCGGTCAACAAGCTCGAAGACATGGACGGCATCAAGCTGCGCGTGATGCAGAACAACGTGTTCCTGGACAGCTTCAAGACACTGGGCGCCAACGCGGTGCCGCTGCCGTTCTCCGAACTCTTCACCGCGCTCGAAACCAAGACGGTGGACGGCCAGGAGAACCCCTACAACACCATCCTGTCGAGCAAGTTCTATGAGGTGCAGAAGTACCTCACCGTCACCAACCACGTCTACAGCCCCTGGATCGTGCTGGTGAGCAAGAAGTATTGGGACGGCCTCTCGAAGGCCGAGCAGAAGGTGCTGCTCGACGCCGCCAAGAAGAGCCGCGACTTCGAGCGCCAGGACACCCGCGCCGAGGCCGACAAGGCGCTGGCCGATTTGAAGGGCAAGGGCATGTTGGTGAACGAGTTGCCCGCCGCCGAGGCCAACCGCATGCGTGAAAAACTGGGCGCCGTGAACGCCAGCATCGCCGCCAACGTGGGTGAAAGCCTGTGGAAGGACGTGCAGGGTGCGGTGGCACAGGCGCGTGGCAAGTAACGCAAGGAGGGCGCCCTTTGCCCACAGCCTTTGGGCAGACTCAGGGCGGGCGGACCTTCAGGTAGCGATTTTGGGATGGTTTTAGGGCGCTACCGCTTGTCCCGTCTTCAATGGTGCTGCAAAAATAGTAGCAAAAAACAAAAAGCTCCCGAGGGAGCTTTTTGTTTGTGTGCCGTGCGGGGCAGATCAGCGCATGCCGAACTCGCCGCGGGCCAGCACGCCTGCGCGGGCGCCTTGTTCGGCCTGGGCGCTCACCATGCTGCGGTCGGCCGTGGATTGATACGTCGACACGCGCGAACCGGCGGGCTCAAGGCTGCGGGTCTGGGCTACGGTAGAGGCTTCGGCAACCACTTCAGCACGGGTGCGGTTGGTTTCAAACTTCGTCGCGAACTGTGAGCCATCGGCTTCGTCAGCCATGGCGCCAAAGGAAGCGAAAGCAGCCACAGCGGCGAGCGAGAGGAAACGTGCGGTCTTGTTCATGGTGATACTCCAGTGAAATTCAAAAAATAGGGTTCTTCAACTCAACAGTCAGAGGGCAAAGGGCTTAGCCCAGCTCACCCGAAGGAATCTGGCCCGTGCGCACGGCTTCGGCAGCCTGGGCACGCACAGCAGAGCGGTCGGCCGTGGATTGATACGTCGTCACACGCGAACCAGCAGGCTCCTGGCTGCGGGTCTGGGCCACGGTAGAGGCTTCGACAGCCACTTCAGCGCGGGTGCGGTTGGTGTCGAACTGCAGGGCAAATTGCGAGCCATCGGCTTCATCGGCCATAGCGCCAAAAGAAGCGAAAGCAGCCACAGCGGCGAGCGAGAGGAAACGTGCGGTCTTGTTCATGGTGATACTCCAGTGAAATTCAAAAAATAGGGTTCTTCAACTCAACAGTCAGAGGGCAAAGGGCTTAGCCCAGCTCACCCGAAGGAATCTGGCCCGTGCGCACGGCTTCGGCAGCCTGGGCACGCACGGCAGAGCGGTCAGCCGTGGATTGGTATGTCGTCACACGCGAACCGGCTGGCTCGATGGAGCGGGTCTGGGCGACGGTAGAAGCTTCGGCAGCCACTTCAGCGCGGGTGCGGTTGGTTTCAAACTGGGTAGCGAATTGCGAGCCATCGGCTTCGTCAGCGTAGGCACCGAAAGAAGCGAAAGCGGCAACAGCGGCGATGGAGAGGAAACGTGCGGTCGTGTTCATGATCAAAGTCCTTAAAGTTAAAAAAGCGTCTCAAAAAAACCAGGGGCAAACCAACTAAGAAAACTGCCTCAACCCTGGGTTCGGTGAGTCGCCTTGCGGGTTCGGCTCATCGATGGGTTGAACTGTACGCCGATGGAGTTCAGAGAAAAACCATGGAGTCGCAAACTAACTGTTCCAGTATTGGAAACAATCCGTGCGCCGACTTCCTGCGTGGCTCCAAGGGCCTGGAAGGTGGGTGGAGGGTTTTTACCAATTGCGTTGAACATGGGCTCTATGGTGCCCAGCCGAAATCTGTGCGTCGTCTCGTCACCGTTTCGGTTCTTTTCAGTTTGTTTCGCGCCCCGCCCAATGCAACAGTGGCGAAACATAAACACCGCCCTCGTGACACAGCGCGCCAAAAAGCGTGGCAAATCGGGCTTGCGCGGGTTGCGCCCGCAGGGCTTATGGGCTGAAATCTCTCTGTGCCCGTTTGTGTTGTTCCCGCAGTTTTCTTGTCCCGAGGGAGGTTCCAATGACCGTAGTTGCCAAGATTCTTCAATCCAAGTCCGATGCCACCGTCCACACCATTGCCCCCGATGCGCTGGTGTTCGACGCCCTCAAGCTCATGGCCGACAAGGGCATCGGCGCCCTGATCGTGAAGGAGGGGGGGCGCATCGTGGGCATCTTCACCGAGCGCGACTACGCGCGAAAGATCGCGCTGATGGGCCGCACCTCGTCGGTGACGCTGGTGCGGGACGTGATGACCACCGCCGTGTTGTTCGTGCGGCCCGATCAGACCAGCGAGCAGTGCATGCAGCTCATGAGCAACAACCGCCTGCGCCACCTGCCCGTGGTGGAGGGCGAGGCGCTGGTGGGCATGATCTCCATTGGCGACTTGGTCAAGGACATCATCTCCGAGCAGAAATTCATCATCGAGCAACTGGAGCAGTACATCAGCGGCGGCGTGCGCTGATTGCGCGATGAGCAAAAAAGGGCTCTGACCTAGCCGGTCAGAGCCCTTTTGCTTTGTTGCCGTGTGTATGGGTATGGGTGCGAATGCGGGGCGTTCAGGCCGCCTTTTCCACATGCCCCTGGCGGGTGTACAGAAAGTCGATCACAGCCTTGCGGCATTGCAGGTAGCGGGGGTCTTCGGCCAGTTCCACGCGGCGGCGAGGGCGGGGCAGGCCGACCTGCAGCACCTCGCCAATGGTGGCGGCGGGGCCGTTGGTCATCATCACGATCTTGTCGGACAGCAGCACGGCCTCGTCCACGTCGTGCGTCACCACTACCACGGTGCTTTGTGTGCGCGCCACGATCTCCAGCAGCTCATCCTGCAGCTTGGCGCGGGTCAGGGCGTCGAGCGCGCCGAAGGGCTCGTCCATCAGCAGCACCTGGGGTTCCATGGAGAGGGCGCGGGCAATGCCCACGCGCTGCTTCATGCCGCCCGAGATTTCTCCGGGGCGCTTTTGCGCGGCATGGGTCAGGCCCACCAGCGCCAGGGCGGCGTCGGTGCGGGCCTTGAGCTGGGCCTTGCTCTCCCTTGCGCCAAACACGCGTTCCACCGCGAGGTGGATGTTGTCAAAACAGGTGAGCCAGGGCAGCAGCGAGTGGTTCTGAAACACCACGGCGCGTTCGGGGCCGGGGCCCTTGATCTCCTTGTTGGCGCACAACAGGGCGCCTTGGGTGGGAGTGGTCAGGCCCGCGATCAGGTTGAGCAGCGTGGACTTGCCGCAGCCCGAGTGGCCGATCAGCGCCACGAACTCGCCCTTGGCGATGGTGAGGTTGATATTGCGCAGCGCCGGGAACAGGCCCTTGGCCGTCTTGAAGGTCTGCTCGATGCCCTGGACCTCGATGAACTTGGAGGTCAGCGATGGGTTGTTGTTCATGATTTCACCTCTTCGAACGTGAATGCGGTGGCCAGTTGGATGAGCGCAAACTCCAGCGCCAGCCCCACGATGCCGATCACGAAGATCGCGATGATGATGTTCTTGACGTTGAGGTTGTTCCACTCGTCCCACACCCAAAAGCCGATGCCCACGCCGCCGGTCAGCATCTCGGCGGCCACGATCACGAGCCAGGCGGTGCCCACGGCCAGGCGCACGCCGGTCAGCATGTAGGGCAGCACGGCGGGGAAGAGGATCTTGGTAGCGATCTTCCACTCCGAGAGGTTGAGCACGCGGGCCACGTTCATGTAGTCCTGCGGCACGCGCTGCACGCCCACGGCGGTGTTGATGACCATGGGCCAGATGGAGCAGATGAAGATGGTCCAGATGGCGGCCGGGTTGGCGCCCTTGAACACCAAAAGGCCAATCGGCAGCCAGGCCAGCGGCGACACCGGGCGCAGCAGGCTGATGAGCGGGTTGAACATGCGCGACAAGAAGTTGAAGCGCCCGATCACGAAGCCCGCCGGAATGCCCACCAGTGCCGCCATGCCAAAGCCGATGGCCACGCGCTGCAGGCTCATCAACACGTTCCAGCCCACGCCCTGGTCGTTGGGGCCGTTGCGGTAGAAGGGGTCGCTGAAGATCTCCAGCGCCTGCTTCCAGGTTTCGAGCGGGCCGGGGATGCTGTTGCCCGTGGTGGTGGACACCACGGCCCACAGGCCGATGAGCAGCCCCAGGCCACACAGGGGCGGCAGCACGGCCATCCAGAAGCCGCGTGACAGGGCAGCCCAGTCGCGGCCCGCGGGCGTGGCTGCGGGGGTCAAGGTTTTTGGTGCTCTAGCGCTTGTTGCGTGGGCATTTATTGCTTCACTATTCATAGCATTCGGAGCAGCGCCAAGGGCGGCTGCATCGAGCGGAGAGTGGAAGACGGCACTGACCATGGTTTTCTCCTGTGAACAAACAAACGGGCAGGGGATCAGGCTTTGATCTTGAAACCGTCGGCGTATTTGGCGGGGTCTTTGCCGTCCCACACCACGCCGTCGATCAGCTTGCTGGTGCGCATCGGATCTTTGGGCACATTGATCTTCATGGCGCTGGCCACTGATTTGTAGAGGTCGATCTGGTTGATTTGTTTGGCCACGCCCAGGTAGTCGGGGTGGTCTTTCAGCAGGCCCCAGCGCTTGTGCTGGGTGAGGAACCACATGCCGTCCGATAGGTAGGGGAAGTTCACCGCGCCGTCGTTGAAGAACTTCATGTGGTTGGGGTCGTCCCAGGTCTTGCCCATGCCGTTTTGGTAGCGGCCCAGGATGCGCTGGTTGATGGCGTCCACGCTGGTGTTGATGTAGGCCTTCTGCGCCACGGTTTCGGCCATCTTCATCTTGTTGGACAGGTTGGCGTCGATCCACTGGCTGGCTTCGAGCACGGCCATCATCACGGCGCGTGTGGTGTTGGGGTGCTTCTTGACGAACTCGGCGGACGTGCCCAGCACCTTTTCGGGGTGGTCTTTCCAGATGTCTTGTGTGGTGTTGGCGGTGACGCCGATGCCGTCCATGATGGCGCGGTGGTTCCAGGGCTCGCCCACACAAAAGCCGTCCATGTTGCCCACACGCATGTTGGCCACCATCTGCGGCGGCGGCACGGTGATGAGCTTGGCGCCCGACACCGGGTTGATGCCTGCCGCCGCCAGCCAGTAGTGCATCCACATGGCGTGGGTGCCTGTGGGGAAGGTGCCTGCAAAGGTGTATTCGCGCTTTTCCTTGGCCATGAGCTTGGCGAGCGAAGGGCCGTCCACCGCGCCCTTGTCGGCCAGTGCTTTTGAGAGGCTGATCGCCTGGCCGTTGTTGTTCAGGCTCATCAGCACCGCCATGTCCTTCTTGGGGCCTGCGGTGCCCAGGTGTACGCCATAGACCAGGCCGTAGAGCACGTGGGCGAAGTCGAGCTCGCCGTTCACCAGCTTGTCGCGCACCCCGGCCCAACTGGCCTCTTTGGTGGGGATGATGGTGACGCCGTACTTCCTGTCGAAGCCCAGCACCGAGGCCATCACCACGCTGGCGCAGTCGGTGAGCGGGATGAAACCGATCCGGACTTCCTTCTTCTCGGGTGCGTCCGAGCCCTGGGCGTGGACCAGTGCACGCAGCGCGGGGCTGACGCCCACGGCGCCCACGGTGGCGGCTTGCAGCACGGTGCGGCGGGTGGGGCTGGTTTTGAGCAGATCGGTCATGGGGTATTTCCTCCTGGCGTTAAAACAAAAAAGGCGTCCTTCCCCAGCCCGGCTGCATGCGCACGCCGGGCTGGGGGAGGGACGCCTTTGTCCATGGCAAAACCCTTTGGGGGTTTTGTTTTGTGCCAGCACCAGCCCGCCGTTGGGCCCGTGCTGTCGGGGTGGGACCGTCATGGGTCTTGCCAGGTCTAACGCAAGCGGCGTGCCAGCCTGAATTGTGTAAATTGGGTGCTCTGTTTGCTATCTTTTTAATAGCTGCTTGCGCTTGATGAATAGGCGCTAGAGGCCGATTTGTTATTGAAATGTGCCGTGCGGGTGCACCAAGGACGCTGCACTGCGTTTGTGCGGTGCACCATTTGGGGCGATGCGGTGAAATTGGACGCGACCCAGGCGCGGGATGCCAAGCAAGGGCCGCCTCGCAGCGAGGGGGGAGGCGCG
Organism: Acidovorax sp.; assembly: GCF_027492855.1. GTDB lineage: Bacteria > Pseudomonadota > Gammaproteobacteria > Burkholderiales > Burkholderiaceae_C > Acidovorax. The sequence continues at coordinate 333,256 of NZ_JAPUDY010000008.1, read as the reverse complement.
CAGCGCCTCAGGGGGATGTTGTCACTGGTTCAGCCCAGCAAGTCCATCACGTCGAGCATGCGCTGGGCCACGTCTGCGAGCTTGAGGCCCTTGTCCATGGCGGTCTTGCGCAGCTTGTCGTAGGCGGCTTGCTCGGTCAGGCCCTGGCGCTGCATCAGCAGGCCCTTGGCGCGGTCGATGGTCTTGCGGTCTTTCAGCTCGGTCTTGGCATCGGCCAACTGGGCGCGCAGGGCTTCTTCATGCTGAAAACGCGCCATCGCCACATGAAGAATGGGGCGGATGCGCTGCGGCGCCAGGCCCGCCACGATGTAGGCGCATACGCCCGCCGCCACCGCGTCCTTCACGTGCGAGGTGTCCTCGTCGTTGGTGAACATCACGATGGGGCGGCGCTCGTCGCGTGTGGCCATCACCACGTGCTCCAGCGCATCGCGTGCCTCGCTTTCGGCGTCCACGATGATGAGATCGGGCTGGAGCTGCGCGATGCGCTCGCTCAGGAACACATCAGAGGGCAGCGTGGCCACCAGATTGAAGTTGTTCTCCAGCAGCCCGATGCGCAGCGCGCGCGAGCGCTCCGCCTGGAGCACGGCGTCCTCGTCGTACGGGTCGGCGACCGCCAGATCCGGGGCGACCACCACGATGCGCAAAGCCTCATTCATGGGATAGGGTGAAAGCAATTTCCATACCCCAAATGCACCCTTGTGCGCACTGAAGCGGTGCGCACGGCGGTTTGGCGTTGGATGGGGTGGGTGTGATGCAGGTCAAGGGCCGCGCGCTGTGGGTCGGTCACATAGGAGACATGGAGTGATTCTTTGTCAATTAAAGGTCAATCTAACGGTGGTTGAAAGTTGCTAATACAAGGGGGCCGCAGGCGGTGCAGGAGGGCATACCCGGTAGCTCCTCAGGGCTGGGCCACATATACCTCCGTCACTTTGATCTTTTGATATGGAGCTTATTGCATGAACAAGCACATTGACCGGCGCAGCTTCCCTGGCCGCCTGACCTGGGCAGCCCTGGTGGCCGCCGCACTCCTTGGTGGGTGTGGCAAGGTGCCGGACACCATCAAAATTGGTGTCGCCCAACCTCTGAGCGGCCCGCTGGGCGCCTTGGGGCAAGACCTGCTCAACGGCGTGAACCTGGCGGTGGACGAGCTCAACAAATCCGGCTACACGGTGGATGGCAAGAAGGTGACGCTGGAGGTGGTGGCGGTGGACGACAAGGCCGACTCCGCCACCGGCAAGGCCGTGGCCCAGCAACTGGTGGACGCGGGTGTGGTGGCCGTGATCGGGCACCTGAACTCGGGCGTGAGCATCGACACCGCGCCCATCTACGCCGCCAAGGACATTGCGCAGATCGCCATCTCCACCAACCCCAAGTTCACGCAACTGGGGTACTCCACCACGTTCCGCATGGTCGCCAACGACACGCTGCAGGCCCGCGCCATCGGCTCGTTTGCTGCCACGCAGCTCGGCTCTGCCCGCTATGCGGCGCTGGACGATGGCACCCCCTATGGCAAGGGCCTGGCCGACGGTGCCGCCGAGCAGCTCAAGGCCGAGAAGAAAGAAGTGGTGGTGCGCAAGTCGTTCGACGACAAGACCACGGCCTTCGACGCACTGGCTGCCGAGCTCAAGGCCGCCAAGGTGGAGGTGATCGTCTCCACGCTCAACGACTTCCAGGCCCTGGCGCTGCTCAAGGCGCTGGGCAAGGTCGACCACACCAAGGTCAGCCTGCTGGGCGGCGACACCATCAAGACCACCGACATGGCCAAGGGCATGGGCCTGGTGCAGGGCATCTACGCCACATCGCCCGTGCTCGAAGCCAAAGAGTTCACCACCGGCAAGCCCTTCCTCGAAAAATACATCGCCGCCTACAAGAAGCCGCCCGCCTACGGCGGCCACTACAGCTACGACAGCATGTACGTGCTCTCGGCCGCCATCCAGAAAGCCAAGTCGGCCGACCCCAAGGACATCACCAAGGCCATGCACAGCATCAATGGCTACGCACCGGTGATCGGCACCATGACCTGGGATGACAAAGGCGAGCAGCGCTACGGCGCCGTGGGTGTGTACGAGCTGCGCAGCGGCAACTGGGATCTGCGCATGCGTTCGGACCGCTGGTAGGTAGCGCTGACAGGCCTTCTGCTGTTGTTGCTTCTGCGCGGGGCGCGAAGGGTCTTTGGGCCCCGGGTTTTACACTCGGGGCATGAGTTTGCTGATCCTCGGTATTGAATCCTCGTGCGACGAAACCGGCGTGGCCCTGGTGCGCTCCACGGGCGATGCCGCCGTCCCCACCCTGCTGTCCCATGCGCTGCACAGCCAGATCGACATGCACCAGGCCTACGGCGGCGTGGTGCCCGAGCTGGCCAGCCGCGACCACATCCGCCGCGTGCTGCCACTGGCCACGGAGGTGTTGAAGGAGTCCGGCCTGGCCCTGACCGACGTGGACGTAGTGGCCTACACACGCGGCCCAGGCCTTGCGGGCGCACTGCTGGTGGGCGCGGGCGTAGCCTGCGCGCTGGGCGCGGCGCTGAACAAGCCGGTGCTGGGCGTGCACCATCTGGAGGGGCATCTGCTGTCGCCCTTCCTGAGCGCCGACCCGCCCGAGTTCCCCTTCGTGGCCCTGCTCGTCTCTGGCGGCCACACCCAGTTGATGCGCGTGGACGGCGTGGGCCGCTACGAGATCTTGGGCGAGACCATCGACGACGCCGCCGGTGAGGCGTTCGATAAATCCGCCAAGCTCATGGGCCTGGGCTACCCCGGCGGCCCTGCACTATCGCGCCTGGCGGAGCAGGGCAGCGCCACCGCGTTCAAGCTGCCCCGGCCTTTGCTGCACAGCGGTGATCTGGATTTTTCTTTTGCAGGCCTCAAGACGGCGGTGCTCACACAGGCCAAGAAGCTGGGCGACGAGCTGGAGGCGCGCAAGGCCGACCTGGCTGCCAGCACCGAGGCCGCCATCGTGGATGTGCTGGTGAAAAAGACGCTGGCCGCGTTGAAGCAAACGGGCTTGAAGCGGGTGGTGGTGGCGGGGGGCGTGGGGGCCAATCGCCATTTGCGGGCGCAACTGAATGCCGCCTGCGCTGCGGCCAAGGTGCGGGTGCATTACCCGGAGTTGCATTTGTGCACGGACAACGGCGCGATGATTGCCATGGCGGCGGCGATGCGCTTGCAGGCGGGGCAGCAGGAGGCGAACACCGACTACGCGTTTGACGTGAAGCCGCGGTGGCCGTTGGATGCGATTGTTGTTGCCGATGCTGCTGCTGTCTGATTTTTGATGGGAAATGGCTGGTGGTGCCTATCTATCAAGCACTTGATGCTGCTATTTTTATAGCAAAAACCTTTCCCCCCACCGTTTGATCTGAGCCTGTTGACGCCTGGGTATTCCCCCACCCGTTCGGGCTGAGCTTGTCGAAGCCAGGGCTTGTGGGTTGATCTGGACGCATGCCTAGGCCGAGGGCGGGAGCCGGGTTATCGCCCCGGCGGGCGACTCACTTTTCTTTGCTTCGCCAAAGAAAAGTAAGCAAAAGAAAGGCGACCCACAGTCTGCGACCCCTGCGCTTCGCTACGGGGCAAACCTGCGTCGGGGCGGTTGCGGGGTGCGCCGTGGAACTCGCTTTGCGCTGCGCGCGCCGCTCGGACAACCACGGCGAGTCAGTTCACGAAGCATGGGCGCTTCGACGCCCATGCCACCCCGCAACCGCCCCGCCGCAGGCGCCGCCAGATGGGGTGGGAGCCAAACATCCAAACAGCCACACGGGCCATCGCTGCGCTCGGCCCCGCCTGCGCAGCGCGTGGCGCTTGCGCCCGCGAGATGGGGCCGAGCGCAGCGATGGCCCGTGTGGATGTCCGATTCGTGGGTCCCTTCTGTATGCGCCTGGGGCGCGCAGGGCGGGGGGTGGCACGCGCGTCGGAGCGCGCGTGCTTCGTGAACTGACTCACCGCAGTTGTCCGAACGTAGCTGCGTAGCAGCGAAGTGAGTTCTGCGGTGCACCCCGTGACCGAGCACCCCAGGTTGCCCCGCAGCGCAGCGAAGGGGTCGCAGACAGCAGGGTCGCCTTTTCTTTGGTGACTTTCTTTTGGCGAAGCAAAAGAAAGCCACTGCGCCGCCGGGCGCACACCCCGGCTCCCGCCCTGAACCCAGGCACACCGCCCAAACCAGCCAACGAGCCCTGGCTTCGACAGGCTCAGCCCGAACGGATGGGGGAGCGCACGGCTTCGACAAGCTCGGCCCGAACGGTGGGAGGAGAGGTTTTGCTATGAAAACAATAGCTATTAGCGCTTGATGAATAAGCGCCATGCCTCATTTTCATTCGCAATATTCAGAACGGATAGTGCCGTGGCGTCGTCTGCACCGTCACCCATCGCAGCTCTGTGAACTCGCGCACCCCCGCCATTCCCCCAAACCGCCCCCAGCCCGAATTCTTCACGCCGCCAAACGGCATCTGGCCCTCGTCGTGCACCGTGGGGCCGTTGACGTGGCAGATGCCTGATTCGATGCGGGCGGCCACGTTCCAGGCGCGGGCCACGTCGCGGCCGAAGACGGCGGCGGAGAGGCCGAACTCGTTGTCGTTGGCGCAGGCAATTGCTTCCTCCACCCCGTTCACGCGCACGATGGGCTTGAGCGGGCCAAAAGATTCCTCGCGATAGACGTCCATGGCGGGCGTGACGTGGTCGAGGATGGTGGCGGCCATCAGCGTGTTCTCGCTTTTGCCGCCGCACACCAGCTTGGCGCCCTTGGCCAGCGCGTCGTCGATCAGCGCGTTGCAGCGCGCCACGGTGGCTAGGTCCACCACCGAGCCAAGCACCACCGGGCCCTTGCGTGGATCGCCCAGTGGCAGGGCTTGCGCGCGCGCGGCAAAGCGGGCCACGAAGTCGTCGGCGACGGCGGCGTCCACCACGATGCGCTCGGTAGACATGCAGATCTGGCCCGAGTTGGCGAACGAGCCGAACACGGCGGCATCCACGGCCGCCCCCACGTCCGCATCGTCCAGCACCACCAGGGGGGCCTTGCCGCCCAGCTCCAGCACCGTGGGCTTGAGGTATTTGGCGCAGGTCTGCGCCACGATGCGGCCCACCTTGGTGGAGCCCGTGAAGTTGACGCGGCGCACCGCCGGGTGGGCCACGATGGCCTCGACCACGGCCCCGGCATCGGCGGGTGCATTGGTCACGAAGTTCACTACGCCAGGCGGCAGGCCGGCCTCTTGCAGCGCCTCGATGATGAGGCCGTGTGTGGCGGGGCTCAGCTCTGAGCCTTTCAGGATCACCGTGTTGCCGCAGGCCAGCGGCGTGGCGATGGCGCGCACACCCAGGATGATGGGCGCGTTCCACGGCGCGATGCCCAGCACCACGCCTGCGGGCTGGCGCACGCCCATGGCCAGGCTGCCGGGCACGTCGGAGGGGATCACCTCACCAGCGATTTGTGTGGTGAGCGCGGCGGCCTCTTGCAGCAGGCCTGCGGCCAGGTGCACGTTGAACCCGGCCCACAGGCCCGAGGCGCCGGTTTCGGCGGCCATGGCAGCGGCAAAAGCGTCGCCCTTGGCTTCGAGCGCGTGGGCGGCCTTGAGTAGCAGCGCGCGCCGCGCATTGGGCCCCAGGGCCGACCAGGCGGGGAAGGCCTTGGCGGCGGCGTCGGCGGCAGCTTTGGCATCGGCCACGGTGGCGGCGGGGGCGGTGGTGGCCACCGAACCGTCGAGCGGATTGCGGCGCTCGAACGTGGCACCGCCGGTGGCCTGCATGCGTTCGCCGTTGATCAGCATGGAAATGGCAGTCATGGAAACAATCTCCTGAACGAGAGGGAATAGGGAAAGAAGAAGGAAGAAGGAAGAAGGAAGAAGGAAGAAGGAAGAAGGAAGAAGGAAGAAGGAAAAGACTCAGGCCACGCCCAGGTAGGCCTGCCGCACCGCATCGGACTGCAGCAAGGTGGCGGCATCGCCAGACGCCACGATGCGCCCGCGTTCCAGCACATAGCCGCGCTGGGCCACCTGCAGCGCCTTGCGCACGTTCTGCTCCACCATGAGCACGGTGACGCCCTGCGCCGCGATGCGCTGCACGATGGCGAGCAGTTCATCGACCATGCGCGGCGCCAGGCCCAGCGAGGGCTCGTCCAGCATCAACAGGCGCGGGCCGCTCATCATGGCGCGGGCCACGGCCACCATCTGCTGCTCGCCGCCGCTCATGGTGCCCGCGAGTTGCTGCGCGCGCTCCCTGAGACGCGGAAAGTCCTCGAACGCCTGGGCCAGCCGCTCGGCGCGTGCGCGTGCGGGCACCAGCCAGCCGCCCAGCTCCAGGTTTTCAGTCACCGTCATCTGTGGGAACAACTGGCGGCCTTCCGCCACCAGTGTCAGACCGCGTTGCACGCAGGCCGTGGCGTTCATTGCGGGCACGGGCTGGCCGTCCAGCAGCACCTGGCCCTGGCGCGGCAGCAGGCCCGCCAGCGCCTTGAGTAGCGTGGTTTTGCCCGCGCCGTTGGGGCCGACGATGACGGTGATGCCGGGCGTGGCCGTGAGCGACAAGTCCTGCAGCACCTGAAAGCCGTGGTAGCCCGTGGCGAGGCCCTGAACCGAAAGCTGTGCGCCGCTCATGCCGTGGCTCCTTGTGCGGCGGTGGTGGCCGGTGTGGTCATTTCATCTCCCAGATAGGCTTCGATCACCTGCGGGTCGCGCACCACCTCAGCGGGTGTGCCATCGGCGATCTTGCGGCCCTGGTGCAGCACCAGCACGCGCTCCACGTACCTGAGCAGCGTGGTCACCGCGTGCTCGATCCACACCACCGTCAGGCCCCAGTCATCGCGCAGGCGGCGAATGCGCTGGGCCATGGCATCGACCTCGGCCTCGGTCAGGCCCGCAGCCACCTCGTCGAGCAGCAAGAGGCGCGGTCGGGTGCCCAGGGCCATGCCGATCTCCAGCAGGCGCTGCTGCGAAGGCGTCACGTCGGCGGCGGGCCGATCGGCCAGGTGCGCCAGGCCCAGCATGGCCAGGATCTCGTCTTCGGTGCGCAGCCCCTCGGGCCCCTGGCGGTGGCGCCCCGCGAACTGCATGCCAAAGCGCACGTTGTCGCGCACCGTCATGTCGGGGAACACGCGCGGCGTCTGGAAGGTGCGCGCGATGCCGTGGGCCGCATAGTGGTGCGGCCCTTTGCCGGTGAGGTTGTCAGTGCCGCAGACAAGCGTGCCCGAGGTGGGCGGCAACACCCCCGAGATGGCGTTGAAGAACGTGGTCTTGCCCGCGCCATTGGGGCCGATGATGCCCACGAGCTCGCCCGCGTGCAGCTTGGCGCTCACGCCGTCCACGGCGGTCAGGCCGCCAAAACGCACGGTCACGGCGTCGATGGTCAGAAGGGCTTCAGCCATGGCTTGCCTCCTTCGCCACGCCGCTGCGGCGCTGCCACAACGTGGCCAGGCCATTGGGCAGATACATCACGCACAGAATCAACAGCAGGCCCAGCACCATCATGTAGCCATAGGGCAGTTGCAGGCGTAGTGTTTCGGCCAGCAGGCTGAACACGATGGCTGCGAGCACCGGGCCGCCAATGCTGGCCGCGCCGCCGATCAGCGCGATCAGCACGGTCTGAAAGCCGATGAAGGGGCTGAACACGGCGGCAGGCTCGATGTACGTCCAGCGCACGGCCATGGCCGCGCCCACGGCACCTGCGAACGCGGCGGTGATGCCAAAGCCTGCGATCTTGGCCAGGCGCGTATCCACGCCCAGCGTCTGCGCGCGCTGCTCGTCGGCGCCAATGCCCGCCAGCGCCAGGCCAAAGCGGCTGCGCTGCACCGCGATGGATGTACCGATGGCGGCGGCTGCGATCAGCAGCACCGTGATGTACACCGTCTCGTTGCTGGGCACCACGGTGAGCACGCGGCCCACCGTGCCCGAGACCTGCTTTTCGACAAAGGTCACGGCGTGGCGGATCAGCTCCGTCATGCCGAAGGTCAGCACGGCAAAGTAGGTGCCGCGCAGGTGCAGCACGGCCGCACCCATGATGATGGCGACGATGGCCGCGATCAGTGCGCCCGACAGGATCACTAGCGGCCAGGGCAGCGTGCCCAGCAGCGTGGCGCTGGCATAGGCCCCGATGCCGAAGAAGGCCGAGGTGGCCAGCGACAGGTAGCGCGTGGCGCCGCAGAACAGCGACCAGCTGGTGGCCAGCGCGATGTACATCAGGCAGCTCAGCAGCACCGAGGCCATGAAGTCGGAGACCAGCCAGGGCAGCGTGCCGACCACGGCCGTGCCCGCGGCCAGCGCCAGCCAGGGCTTGTTGGAATGTAGGGGGGTCATTTTTTAGAGAAGAGTCCGTTGGGGCGCCAGATCAGCACGCCGATGAACACGGCGTAGCTCAGCAGCATCTTGAGAGAGGGGCTGCTGAAGTGCATGCCCAGGGCTTCGACCACTCCCAGCAGCAGGCCACCGGCCAGGCTGCCCGCCAGACTGCCGAAGCCGCCCAGGGTGATCACGATCAACGCCGTCACCGTGTAGGGCTCGCCCATCGACGGGGAGATTTCGTAGGTCATCGACAAGAGCGCACCGGCCACGCCCGACAGGCCCAGGCCAATGCCGAACATCATCGGGTGCAGGCGCCGCGTGTTGATGCCCACCAGCTGTGCCCCGGTGGGCGACTGCATCAGCGCCCGCACGGCCTTGCCCAGCAGCGTGAACCGCAGCAGCGCGATCAGCGCCGCCGACAGCGCCAGCGCCACGCCGAACAGCACCAGCTTGTTCTCGGTGAAGCGCATGCCCGCGATCTGCACCGGGTCGGCCAGGTATTCGTAGCCACGCAGGTCGCCGCCCCAGATCAAGAGGGCGGTGTTCTGCACCAGAAACATCAGGCCAAAGCCCACCATCAGGCTGCGCGCCTCAAACACATCCACGTTGGGCGCGCGCGCCGCCAGGCGCTTGAAGCACAGCGCATGCACCGCCACGCCCAGCGCGAACAGGGCGATGAAGGCAATGGGCATCAGCACCAGCGGCGACCAGCCCCAGGTGGTGTGTGCCCACCAGGTCAGAAAGGCGCCGAGCATCAAAAACTCGCCATGCGAGATGTTCATGATGCGCATCAGCCCATATTGCAGATTGAGGCCCATGGCCACCAGCGCATAGATGCCGCCGGTAATGAGGCCACTGGCGACCAGTTCGGCCCAGGAGGTCAAAGACACAGCGTTACTTCCAGGCAGGTTTGTTGGTGTTGAGTGCTGCGGTGGCGCGGTCCTTGGGCCACACCACCTCGAAGTCGCTGCCCTGCCACTGGCTCACCGTGCCGGGGATGGATGCGTTCTCGCTGCCCGCGAAGCGGATGCCGCCCAGAATGGTCTTGAACTCGTTCTTGGCGATGTGCTCGCGCAGCGCCTTGCGGTCCAGCCCCACCTTCTCCACCGCCTGCTGCAGGATCTGCAGGCCGGCCCAGGCATGGCCGCTGGCCCAGCGGTCGGGCTCTTTGTTGAACTTCTTCACGTGGGCGTCGAAATACGTCTTGGCCTCGGGGCTGGTCTTCACGCTCCAAGATCCCATGCCGATCACGCCTTCGGTGTTGGCCTGCATCACGTTTTTGTACAGCTGGAAGGCCGTGCCCACCGATGCGTAGAAGAACTTGGGGTTCAGCCCCACCTCGCGCGCCTGGCGGCTGGCCAGGATGGTGTCGGGTGGGTAGGTGATGCCGATGAAGGCGTCGGGGTTCAGGTCCTTGATGCCACGCAGCACGGGCGCCAGATCCTTCACGCCCAGCGGGTAGCTTTTGCGCTCCAGCACCTGGATGTTGGTTTTCTTGAGCGCGTTGTTCAGCGCCGCGAAGTTCTCGAGGCCGAACAGGTCGTCCATGTAGACGATGGCGACCGATTTGACGCCGTTGGCCACCAGCATGTCCACCAGCGCGCCCATCATCTTGTCGGGCTGCTGCAAGAGCGAGAAGAAGTAGGGCAGGTTCATGTCGATCAGCTTGCGCGACAGCGCCGTGGGCGCCAGAAGTGGGTAGCCGAAGCGGTTGGCCAGCGGGGCGATGGCGAAGTTGGCGCCCGAACCCCAAGGCGGCAGGATCAGGTCCACCTTGTCGCTGCCCATGAGCTTTTCAAACGTGCGCACGCAGGTTTCGGTTTCGCTGCGGTCGTCGTAGCCGATGAGCTCGATGGGGCGTTTGGCGCCCTTGATGTTCAGGCCGCCCGCTGCGTTGACCTGCTCGGCCCACAGCAGGTAGTTGGGCTCCTGGCTGACCTGGGCGCCTGCGGCCCAGGGGCCGGTGCGGGCGATGGCGTAGCCGATGCGCACGGGGCTGCTGCTGCTACTGCCTTGGGCCCATAGCTGCGGTGCCACGGCCAGTGTGCCGACGGTGGCGGCAGCGTCCTTGATCCATTGGCGCTTGGAGGGTTGATGGGTTGTCGTCATGTCGTGTCTCCTCGGGTGGAGGCCCACGTGGTGCAGGCCGTCGCCAGATCGTAAAAAACAAGGGCCCGGCGTGCTGCGCTGTGCGTGCACAAAAGCCTTGTCTTTGCGTGCAGGTTGCAGCGGGTTTACCCGGATTTCCGTGCAGATACGGGGAATAAGGGGGCGGCCGATAATTCGGCGACAACCACACGGCATCGCCTGTACGACGATTGGAGACACCCATGGCACACACCCTGACCGAGGTATCGACCGACACCGTGGCACCGCGCGACCGCCTGCACCTGTGGGGCGATGCCGTGTGGCGCCTGATTGGCGGCCTGGAATCCGATGCCTTCGGTGACGATGCGTTTGCCGGGCACATCACCTCGGGCCAGGCGGGCTACGTGAACCTGTGCCAGCTCGACGTGAGCCGTCACCGCGTGGTGCGCACCCCCAGCCTCATCCGGGCCAGCGACCGGGCCTACATCAAGGTGGTGGCGCAACTTGAAGGCCGCGCCTGCTTTGAGCAAAACGGCCGCCAGGTGTGGCTTTCGCCGGGCGAGTGGAGCGTGTACGACACCACGCGCGCCTATGCGGTCAGCAACCCCGAGTCCGTGCGCCAGATGGTGCTGATGATTCCCAAGGAACAACTGCCCGAGCGCAGGCTCAAGCTCGACGACCTGATGGTGCAGCGCTTTTCAGGCACCACGGGGGTTTCGCGCCTGGCGTGGGACACCATGCGGGCCGCGTTCTCCGAGCTGCCCACCATGTCCGACGCAGCGGCCGACGGCGTGGCCGATGTGATCACGCACCTGGTGCAGCTATCGCTGCTGGAGCGCAATGGACAAGAGAGCGCCGTGTCGCAGCGCGAGGCGCTGCGCGACCGCATCGGCCAGTACATCGACCGCCACCTGGGCGACCCCGAACTCACCATCGACCGCATTGCGCAGGCGCTCAACTGCAGCAAACGCCACCTGTACAACGCGGTGGCCGATGAAGAGGACACCCTGGCCGCCATGATCCAGCGCCGCCGCCTGGAGGCTTGCCTGCGCGACCTGCGCAGCAGCGCGCAGGCGCAGCGCTCGGTGACGGACATCGCGCTGTCTTGGGGCTTCAGCAACAGCGCCCATTTCAGCCGCGTGTTCCGCGCGCATGTGGGCTGCAGCCCCAGCGCCTACCGGGCGCGGTCTGCTGAGGCCCTTACGCACTGATATTGGTGAAAGCCCATGAAAAAGCGCCCCTGCCGTTTGCGGCAGGGGCGCTTTTTATTCAATGAGCAAAACGGAGTGAAAGAGCGGAACGGAATAGAACAAAACCGTTCACGCTGAGCCTGTCGAAGCGCCGCGCAGGGCTTCGACAGGCTCAGCCCGAACGGTTCTTGGGTTCTTGTTCTGGGTGCTTATCTTGTTTGTGAAATGCGCGCGGCTGTCAGTGAATCGCGAGCGTGGTGGCCTTGCTCACGGGTTCCAGCTTGGCCAGGGTTAGCGTGAGCACGCCGTTTTCCAGTTGGGCGCTGCTGTTGGCGGCGTCGATGTCGGCGGCCAGTTCCCAGGCGCGCTGCACCTGGCGCGGGGCGCCTTCCACGCTGGAGATGCGCACCACATTGCCTTCAATGCTGATCGAGAGTTGCTCGCGGGTCAGGCCCGGCACATCGAGCTGCAAGGTGGTGGTTTTTTCATCCTGGGTGACGTTGCAGCCCGCAGAGCGTGCGGCAACGGGCTCTGCGAGCGCGCCCATCAGAAAACGCTGCAATGCCAGGTCGGCGGAACGGGGAGCCTGGGCGTAGGCGGCGCGGCGGATCACAGGGGTGAAGATCATGAGGGTAACTCCTATACACTGCGCGGCTCTCGACGTGGTTGCCGCATGCCAAGGAGTTGTGTACGGCCACGTGGCTTTTCAAGGGAAGAAGTGGCATGAATAAATTGCAATCCGTGGGCTTGAAATCAGGCGCAGCGGCATTACGTCGGACCGTTTGGGTCGCTGCTGTGGCAGCACTGGCCGGTGCTCTGGCCCCCGTGTCCGCCAGCTGGGCACAGGCCTCGGCGCCTGTTGCGGCGGTGGCACAGGCCAAGCCCATCAAGATTGCCCTCATCGAGAGCCTGTCGGGCCCATTTGCCAACACGGGCGAGGCGGTTTTCCGCAACGTGCATTGGGCGCTGGAGCGCGTGAACGCGCGGGGCGGTGTGCAACTGCCCGCCGCCGTGGGCGGCCCCCGCCCGCTGGCACTAGAGCGCTACGACAGCAAGGGCCAGAACGAAGAGGCCTTGTCGGCATTGCGTGCCGCCATTGATGATGGCGCGCAGGTCATCCTGCAGGGCAACTCGTCGGCCACCGCAGCGGTGCTGATCGAGGCCATCAACAAGCACAACGAGCGTGATCCGAACAAGCGCGTGCTCTTTCTGAACTACTCGGCGGGGGACCCGATCCTCACCAACGAGAAGTGCAGCTTCTGGCACTTCCGCTTTGACGCCCATGCCGACATGCGCATGGCCGCGCTCATGGAGGTGATGCGCGAGGACAAGGCGCTCAAGAACGTGTATCTCATCGGCCAGGACTACAGCTTTGGCCAGGCCGTGCTGCGTGAGGCCAAGAAGCAGTTCGCCGCCCAGCGCCCCGACGTGACCGTGGTGGGCGAAGAGCTGCACCCCGTCGGCCGCGTGAAGGATTTTGCGCCCTACGCCGTCAAGATCAAGAGCAGCGGCGCGCAGGCCGTGGTCACGGGCAACTGGGGGAACGATCTGACCTTGCTGGTCAAGGCCGCGCGGGACGTGGGCTACGAGGGCAGCTTCTACACCTTCTATGGCAATGCGCTGGGCGCGCCTGCGGCCATCGGCGACGCGGGCATTGGCAAGGTGGTGGCCGTGGCCGATTGGCTGCCCAACGTGCCGGGTGCGCAGAGCGAGGCGTTCTACCAGTCGTTCCGCACACGTTTCCCCAAGCCGCAAGACGACTACGTGCACATGCGCATGCAGCTCATGGTGGAGGCGCTTGCGCAGGCCGTCGAGCGCGCGGGCAGCACCGACATCGTGGCCATCGCACGGCAGATGGAAAGCGCCAACGTGCAGCTCTCGGGCCAGGGCGGCAGCATGCGCGCGGCGGACCACCAGTTCCAGCAGGCGCTGGTGGTGGGCGTGATGGACAGGAAGGGCGCGCCGGGCGTCAAGTTCGATGTGGAAGGCTCGGGCTACGGTTTTCGCGTGGTGCGCCAGATCACGGCCGCCAAGGCGCAGCAGCCGCACAGCTGTGTGATGCAGCGGCCTTGATGGGCTGCCGCACCGGCCTGTTTTATTGGGCCGCGTTGCGCGCTGCCGCTACCTCGCGCCCCAAATCGATCACCGCCATTGCGTAGTAGCTTGACCAGTTGTAGCGCGTGATGGCGTAGAAGTTTTCGGTGCCTGCCACGTAGCTGGCTGCATCGTTGCCGTTTTGCAGCTCCACCAGTGCCAGCGGGCCGGTGTGCTGCGTGCCTGCTGTGTCGAGCACGGCGCCCTTGGCCAACATACTGGCGGCGCTGAAGGTGGGTAGGATGTCGGGGGCCAGCAGTTCATCGAGCTGCAGGCGCGTGGCATCGAACTGCACGCCAAAGTGTGTGGGCATGCCCGGCGTCCAGCCGTGGCCCCGGAAGTAGTTGGCCACCGAGCCGATGGCGTCGGTCGGGCTTTTGAACAAATCCACGCGGCCGTCGCCGTCAAAGTCCACCGCATAGCGCACCCAGCTTGATGGCATGAATTGCCCCAGGCCCATGGCGCCCGCGTAGCTGCCGCGCGGCTCGAAGGGGTCGGTGTTGCTGCGGTTGGTAAGGCTCAAAAACTGCTCGAGTTCGCGGCGGAAGAACTCGGTGCGCTCCTTGGCGCGCGGGTGGGCCGAGGGGAAGTCGAACGCCAGTGTGGCCAGCGCGTCCATCACGCGGAAGGTTCCCATTTGCTGGCCGTAGATGGTCTCCACGCCGATGATGCCCACGATGATCTCGGCGGGCACGCCGTATTCGCGCTCGGCGCGCTCCAGCGCAGGCTGGTTTTGCTGCCAAAAGCGCAAGCCCGCGCGGATGCGGATGGGTTCGACGAAGCGGCTGCGGTACACGGCCCAGTTTTTGGCCGTGCCCTTGGGCGGCGGGAGCATGAGCTTGGGCACCTGGGGCAGAAACCGCGCCTGGCCGATGGCCTGGCGCACCCATTCGCGGTCCAGATCGCGGCGCGCGGCCAGGTCGTCGGCGAACTGTAGGGCCTCGGGGCGCGATGCGTAGAGCACGGCGGGCTGCTTGGCAGTCGCGGCTGTTTTTGAGGATTTTTCGGGCTTTGCGCTTACTGGTAAAGCGCAAGCAGCTATCAATATTGAAGCAATGATGGCAAGAGGGTGGAGGGTCTTCGGCATGTCCGGGGGTCAAGGTTTGGGCTTGGAAGGCCAGTGCAGTGTGCGGAACTCGCGCTGCAAGTCGTTCAGGGCGGCTTCGGGGTGGGGGGCGTAGCGCAGGCGCTCCAGGCGCAGCAGCCAGTCGGCCACGGCGGCGGCGGGTTCGCCAAATTGTGCCTGCACGCGCTCGGCCATGGCGCGGGGCGGCAGGGTGGGGGGCAGCGCCAGCCCGGCGCGCGCCAGGCGCTGGCGCGTGCGGGCCAGCAGGCGCAGCCAGGGGTCGTGCTGGCTGCGCTCCCACAGGCTCCAGGCCATGCCGCCCAGGGCGGCGGCGATAACCAGGATGCCGAGCACCGTGGTCAGGTCCTGCCAGCTGGGGGATTCAAAGCCCAGCGCCTTGAGCAGGTCGAGCTGGCGGCTTTGGGTGTAGTTGAGCACCCACTGGTTCCAGCCGTTGTTGACGGCCTCCCACACCGCGCGCAGGTTCTGCGCCAGGCCGGGGCTGATGACGGTGCCCATGGCGGCGGCCAGCGCGCCTTGCGGGGCCCGCAGCCGCTGGAATGCGCCGGTGCGCCCTGGGGCCACGGCGCCCGTGGGGTCCACGCGCACCCATCCGCGTCCGGCGATCCAGACCTCGGCCCAGGCGTGGGCATCGCTCTGGCGCACGGTCCAGAGGTTGTCCACTGGGTTGCGGTCGCCGCCCTGGTAGCCGGTGACGATGCGCGCCGGAACATCGAGCGCGCGCATCAACACCACGAAGGCCGAGGCGATGTGTTCGCAAAAGCCTTCCTTGCGGTCGAACCAGAACTCGTCGGCGGTGTGCTGGCCGTACACGCCGGGGTCCAGCGTGTAGGTGTAGCCGCCGGAGCGCAGGCGCGTGAGCGCGGCGTTGACCAGGGCCTCGGCGTGGTTTGCCGACGGGTTGGCTGTGAGCTGCGGGTCGCTCTGCATCTGCTGCGCCAGCGCCAGCGTGCGCGGGTTGAAGCCGGAGGGGAGCTCGGTGTAGGCACGCAGACTGGAGTCGGGCGTGCTGGGACCGTGGGTGAAGTTGGGGTAGCTTTCGGCCTTGTAGCGCACCACCTCAGTGATGGGGCGGCTGCTGAACCACTGCAGGTCCTGCGTCATGAACGCGGACATGCCTGCGATGGCGGGCTTGTCCACGGCGGCGTCGAGCAGCAGCAGCCAGGGGTGCTTGTGGGGCTCCATGGTCACTTCGTAGCGCACTGGTTCGCCGCGCACCTGCAGGTTGGCAGATGCGCCTGGGCGTGACACAGGGATGTCGCCCTGTCGGGCCGAGAGCGGATGCCATTCGCTACCGTCAAAGGTGCCGAACACGGGGCCGCGAAAATACAGCGCGCTTTGCGGCGGGGCGGCGCCATCGGGGGTGTCGAAGCGCACGCGCAGGGCCACGCTGTCATCAAGCGCCAGCTCGGCGATGTTGCCGATCTTCATCACGCCCGACAGCCCGCTGCGCCCTGCCGTGGTGTCGCTGGGCATGCCCCACAGCGGCGCCATGCGCGGAAACAGCATGAACAGCGCCACCATGACGGGTGCGCCCAGCAAAGCCATGGTGCCGGCCGTGCGCAGCGTTTGCGCAAGCGGCGGGCGGCCCACCGGCATGTGGGCGTTGACCAGGGCAGTGAGCAGCCCGAGCAGCGCCACCAGCATGGCAGCGGCGGTGAACAGCGACTGCGAGAAGAAGAAGTTGCTGAGCATCGTGAAGAAGCCCAGGAAGAACACCACCAGCGCGTCGCGCCGCCCGCGCAGCTCCAGCGTCTTGAGCGCCAGCAGCATCACGATCAGCGTCACGCCCGCGTCGCGGCCCAGGATGGTGCGGTGCGTGTACAGCGTGCCCGCCACCGCCAGCACCAGCAGGGCGGCCAGCACCCAGCGCGATGGCAGGGCGCGGCCCTTGTAGGCCAGCCAGCCGCGCCACAGCAGCAAAGCTCCCGCGAGCAGGCTGGCCCACACCGGCAGCACGTTCACCTGCGGCGCGATCACCCAGGCGATCACGCACAGCAGGAACAGCGTGTCGCGCGCGTCGCGGGGCAGGGCTTGGAGGGTTTGGCGCAGGGTCATTGCCGAACCTTGTTGGTGATATGCCTCAGACTTCGCGCCCATGATCCGTTCGGGCTGAGCCTGTCGAAGCCATGTAGGCACGCGGCAAGCCCTGGCTTCGACAGGCTCAGCCCGAACGGATGGGGCGGTATCTGAGGGATGTAGCTAGCCAGGTGACCACGCGAGGCTCGCCAGCGAGGGATAGGTGATTTGCTACCAAAAATATAGCTATTAGCGCTTGTTGAATAAGCGCTAGAGTTCATTTTGATGCTTGAACGGTTCATGGGCAGTGTTAACACAGGGCCAGTGCCTCCAGGCAGCGCCTGCGGTGGGCGGCGCCGGTGTCGGGGGCGATCTCGGCCCCTGGCAGGCGCAGGCCATAGTCCAGGCCCAGCCGGTCGGCCTGCAGCACCCAGGCCGTCAGGCGCGAGACGCGGGCTTCGTGGTCGGGCAGGGCGGCGTGGGCCAGGTCCAGCCACAGCTCATGGCGCTGGGCTTGCTGGGCGTCGCGGCTTACCAGGTCGTCGGTGCCGGTGGCCAGCGACTTGGCGGCTTTTTTCCACACCACCAGCTTGAGCGGGTCGCCGCGCCGGTAGGCCCGCACGCCGTCGAACTCGCCAATGCCCTGCGATGGCGCGCTGCCGGTGCCGCCCGCGCGGGGCTCGCCAGGGGGCAGCGGGGGCGGGGGCACCTCGGGCGTGGGGTAGACCAGCACCTCGGCAGCGGGGCGCCAGTAGGTCCAGACGCGGAAGGTGCCCAGCGGGTACCGCGTCTCGGCGGTGAGTGTGGGCACGCGGTGCAGGCCCCGGCGCGTGGGCTTGAAAGCCACCTGCACGCTGGCCTGGCCCTGGGCGGGCACGTCCGTCCACGCCCAGTGGTGCGGGGCCTTGCCGGTGCCGTGCACCGACAGCGCGATGCCGTAGCGCGGCGACTTGCGTTCGCTGGACAGCTGCAGCTCAAACGCGGTGCTGGTGCCCATGAAGTGTGGCTCGGGCGCCTTCAGGTGCAGCGTGAGGCCCCGCAGGTTGGCGTGGCAGATGTGCATGCCCGCCACCGCGCTGCCCGCCAGCAGGAAGGTGAGCAAATAGCCCAGGTTGAGCTGGTAGTTGATGGACGCCACCAGCAGCACCAGCAGCGTGAGCGCCAGCATCCAGCCCGCGCCCGTGGGCAGGATGTACACGTTGCGCTGGGTGAGCAGCAGCGTGTCGTTGAGCGGCAGCCGGGCCTGCCACCAGCGCTGAAAGCGCCTGCGCATCGACGCCAGCGGGTTCAGCCGTGCCAGGGCCGCGCGCCAGGGGGCAGCGGGGTGGGTGGAGGCGGATGTCATTTCAGTGGTTCATGGTGCTGCGTGTCGTCAGCAGCCATCGAAACCGGCGCAGTCTCGGCGAGGGACGCCGAGCAAGGGCCGCCCCGCAGCGAGGGCGTCGTCCCCCTTGGGGGAAGGCGCGAAGCGACTCAGGGGGGCTTCCTTCATGGCAACGGCACGGCGTCGATCATGGCGCGCACCTGCTCCACCGCACCGCGCCCGGCGTCGCCCACGGGCACCAGGCGGTGGGCAATGGTCTGCGGCAGGATGGCCTGCACATCGTCGGGCGCCACGTAGTCGCGCCCTTCGATGAGCGCCTGGGCCTTGGCCGCGCGCAGCATCGCAATGCCCGCACGGGGCGACAGCCCCTGCAGAAACCAGCGGCCCGAGCGCGTGGCGGCGATCAAATCTTGCACATAGTTGAGCAGCGGCTCGGCCGCGTGCACCGCCTGCACCTGGCGCTGTAGATCGATCAGCTCGTCGCCCGACAGCAGCGGCAGCAGGCTGCTCACCATGTCGCGCCGGTCGGCACCGGCCAGCAGCAGGCGCTCGGCCGCGCGGTCGGGGTAGCCGATGGAGATGCGCATCAAAAAGCGGTCGAGCTGCGACTCGGGCAGCGCAAACGTGCCCAACTGGTCGTGTGGGTTCTGCGTGGCGATCACGAAGAAGGGGTGGGGCAGGGCGCGGGTTTCGCCCTCCACCGACACCTGCTTTTCCTCCATGGCTTCGAGCAGGGCGCTTTGCGTCTTGGGGCTGGCGCGGTTGATCTCGTCGGCCAGCAGCACCTGGGCGAACACCGGGCCGGGGTGGAACACGAAGGCCTCCTTGCCGCGTTCGTACACCGAAACGCCGGTCAGGTCGCTGGGCATCAGGTCGGCGGTGAACTGCACGCGCGCGAACTGCAGGCCAAAGGTGTGCGACAGCGCATGCGCCAGCGTGGTCTTGCCCACGCCCGGAACGTCCTCGATGAGCAGGTGGCCGCCCGCGAGCAGGCAGGCCACGCAGTCCTGTACCTGGGCCTGTTTGCCCACAATCACCGTGTTAAGCTGATCCAGAAGCGATTTGATCTTGTGCTGTGCATTCATGGCACTGACGTTATCCGAAAAATCACGAAAAATGCGACGCGCGGGGACAAGACAGTGAGCAAGACGGGCTATTTCACCCACCGGGATTGTTGGATGCACGAGATGGGCCCAGGGCACCCCGAGTGCCCTGAACGGCTCGACGCCATCGAAGACCGCCTGCTGATCACCGGCGTGGCCGACGCGCTGGAGCGCTACGAGGCCCCTGAGGCCCCGCTGGCCGACGTCGAGCTGGCGCACGGCCGCATGCACATCGCGGCGCTGCGCGGGCTGTCTGACCGGCTCAACGAAGAACTGATGGCCGGTGGCCCCAGCTACGCGCAGATCGACACCGACACCTCCATCAACGCCCACACCTGGAAAGCCTCGCTGCGCGCCGCCGGGGCTGCATTGGCCGCCACGGATGCCGTGATGGCGGGCGAGGTCGAGAACGCGTTTTGCAGCGTGCGCCCTCCCGGCCACCACGCCTGCCGCGACAAGGCCATGGGCTTTTGTTTCTTCAACAACGTGGCCGTGGCCGTCAAATATGCGCTGCAGCGCTACAACCTGCAGCGCGTGGCGGTGGTGGATTTCGACGTGCACCACGGCAATGGCACCGAAGACATCCTGGCCAATGACCCCAGGGCGCTGATGGTCAGCATCTTCCAGCACCCGTTCTACCCCTACAGCGGCGACCACGACCCGGCCCCCAACATGGTCAACGTGCCTGTGCCCGCCTACACGCGGGGCATGGACATCCGCGAAATCATCGAAATGATGTGGATGCCCCGGCTCGAAGCCTTCAAGCCCGAGATGATCTTCATCAGCGCGGGCTTCGACGGCCACCGCGAGGACGACATGGGCCAGCTTGGCCTGACCGAACAGGACTACGCCTGGATCACCCAGCGCGTGAAGGACGTGGCGCGCCGCTATTCCAAGGGCCGCATCGTCTCGTGCCTGGAGGGCGGCTACGTGATGGGCCCGCTGGCGCGCAGCGTGGAGACGCATTTGCGGGTTCTTGCGGACTTGTGACAATCTCCGCCTTGCCACTTCGGGCCTTTCACCGGGTCCCGCATTCGAGTACGTCCCCATCCGTTCACGCTGAGCCTGTCGAAGCGCCGCTCAAGGCTTTGACGGGCTCAGCCCGAACGGTTACTGCCTGCTGGCCGTTGATTGGTTTGAGGAGCCGATGACATGATGAATTCAGACAGTGTGTTGCAGACCACCCGCGACACGCGCGGCGTGGTCACCCTGACCCTGAACGACCCCACCCGTTTCAACGCACTGGGCAGCGAGATGCTGGCCGCGTTGCAGCAGGCACTGGACGGCGCGGGCCGCGACGACGCGGTGCGCGTGGTGGTGCTGGCGGCAGCGGGCAAGGCCTTTTGTGCGGGCCACAACCTCAAGGACATGGCCGCCAACCCCGGTCTGGCGTACTACCAGAAGCTGTTTGCGCAGTGCAGCCGCATGATGCTCACCATCCACAAGCTCAGTGTGCCGGTGATCGCGCGCGTGCAGGGCATGGCCACGGCGGCGGGTTGCCAACTGGTGGCGCAGTGCGACCTGGCCGTGGCGGCCGACAGCGCCAGTTTTGCCACCAGCGGCATCCACTACGGCCTGTTCTGCGCCACGCCCAGCGTGCCGCTGGTGCGCAACGTGCCCGCCAAGCGGGCCATGGAGATGCTGCTCACCGGGGATTTCATCGACGCGCCCACCGCACTCGCGCAAGGGCTGGTGAACCGTGTGGTGCCCGCCGACGCGCTGGATGCCGAAGTGGAGCAACTGGTGCAGGCCATCCTGCAAAAGCCCCGCGTGGCCGTGGCCATGGGCAAGGCCCTGGTGTACCAGCAGCGCGAGCTGGGCATCGATGGCGCCTATCAACTGGCGGGCCAGGCCATGGCCACCAACATGATGGACGAGGCGGCCCAGGAGGGCGCGCGCGCCTTCGCTGAAAAACGCCAGCCCGCCTGGAAACGTTGAGGCACACCACGATGGACAAACCGATGCTGGACAACCTGGACCTGTGGGTACAGTCATTTTTGAGCCCCACCGTGCTGGTGGAGCTGGCGGCCCTGGCGGTCTGCACGGTTTTGGCCTGGGGGCTGGTGGCGCTGCTGCGGCGCAGCCTGCACAAGGGCGACCCGCGCTCCATCCTGTTTGGTGCGCGCATCGTGGACGGCGCCCTGTTTCCGCTGTTGTTGCTGAGCCTGGCCTATGTGGCACGCACGCTGCTGCACCATTGGATGGAGCTGGCGGCCTTCCACCTCGTCATACCGGTGCTGGTGGCGCTGGTGGTGATCCGCATTGGCGTGAAAGTGTTGCAGGCCGCCTACCCGGACTCTGCCTGGGTGCGGCCCATCGAGCGATCCATTTCCTGGATCGCTTGGCTGGCCATGGTGCTCTGGGTGACCGGGCTCTTGCCGCTCATCCTGAACGAGCTGGACCAGATCCGCTGGAAGGTTGGGGGCACCATGCTGTCGGTGCGCACCATGATCGAAGGGGCTTTGACGGCGGGTGCCGTGCTGCTGATCGCGCTGTGGATTTCCGCCGTGATCGAGGCGCGCCTGCTGCGTTCGGCCACCGGGGCCGAGCTGTCGCTGCGCATGGCTGTGAGCAACGCCGTGCGCGCGCTGCTGGTTTTTGTGGGGCTGATGTTCGCCCTGTCGGCCGTGGGCATCGACCTCACGGCGCTCTCGGTGCTGGGCGGCGCGGTAGGCGTTGGTATCGGCTTCGGC
This sequence comes from Acidovorax sp., assembly GCF_027492855.1. GTDB lineage: Bacteria > Pseudomonadota > Gammaproteobacteria > Burkholderiales > Burkholderiaceae_C > Acidovorax. The sequence goes on along the minus strand of NZ_JAPUDY010000008.1, from coordinate 311,404 downwards.
CTGCAAAAGCTCGCGGCCAACTATGTGAGCGGCTTCGTCATCCTGGCCGAGCGCAGCATGCGCATCGGCGACAACGTGCGCGTGGATGGCTTTGAGGGCCGCATCACCAACATCAATGCGCGCTACACCGTGGTGCGCTCGGCCGTGGGCCGCGAGTCCATCGTGCCCAACGAGATGCTGATCACCCAGCGGGTGGAAAACCTGTCGCTGGCCGACCCCCGCGTGTGGCTGTCCACCGTGGTGAGCGTGGGCTACGACAGCAACGTGGAACTGGTGACCCAGTTGCTCACCGAGGCTGCCAACGTCAACAGCCGCGTGCTGCGCGACCCCGCTCCCAGTGTGGCGCTGTCGGCGTTTGGTGCCGACGGGCTGGAGTTCACCGTGGGTTTCTGGATCGCCGACCCCGAAAACGGCACGCTGGGCCTGCGCTCGGACATCAACCGCGCCATCCTGACGGCTCTGCGCGCGAACAAGATCGATATTCCGTATCCCCAGCGGGTTGTGCATGTGCAGGTGGATGGGGGCGCGCCACTGGCCCCGCTGGCGCCTGGCATGCCTGCCACCCCGGTGTCCGCACCTGCATCCTCGGGGTAGGCCGCCCCACAAGGTGCAGGGCATGGGTATCCCTTGCGACAAAAACCGCTGGACAGCGACCCGGCGCCCTGGCCTATAATCCATAAAAAGCACGATCGTTCTTTTTTGATCGTGCAATATCTGTGTTCCGGCCATGTAGCACTTTCGCTGCAGTGCGGCATAGAATGTTCTAGTTTACGTAAACGTCAATTCAACCAACTCTAGGAGCCGCAGCAATGAAGGTCTTGGTCCCTGTCAAGCGCGTGGTGGACTACAACGTGAAGGTCCGCGTCAAGTCGGACAACACGGGTGTGGACATCGCCAACGTGAAGATGAGCATGAATCCCTTTGACGAAATCGCCGTCGAAGAGGCCGTGCGCCTGAAAGAAAAAGGCCTGGTGACCGAAGTCATCGCAGTCTCTTGCGGCGTGGCCCAGTGCCAGGAAACCCTGCGCACCGCCATGGCCATCGGCGCCGACCGCGCCATCCTGGTGGAAACGCCTGCCGACCTCGACCTGCAGCCCCTGGCCGTGGCCAAGCTGCTCAAGGCCCTGGTGGACAAGGAACAGCCTTCGCTCGTCATCCTGGGCAAGCAGGCCATCGACGACGACGCCAACCAGGTCGGCCAGATGCTGGCTGCCCTGGCCGATCTGCCCCAGGCCACGTTTGCCAGCAAGGTCGAACTGGCTGCCGACAAAGTCAGCGTGACCCGTGAAATCGACGGCGGCCTGGAAACCCTGGCCCTGTCGCTGCCCGCCGTGATCACCACCGACCTGCGCCTGAACGAGCCCCGCTACGTCACCTTGCCCAACATCATGAAGGCCAAGAAAAAGCAGCTCGACACCGTCAAGCCCGAAGACCTCGGCGTGGACGTCACGCCCCGCCTCAAGACCCTCAAGGTCAGCGAACCCGCCAAACGCGGTGCCGGTGTCAAGGTGGCCGACGTGGCCGCCCTGGTCGAAAAACTCAAGAACGAAGCGAAGGTGATCTAAATGTCGGTACTCGTTATTGCTGAACACGACAACGCGTCCATCAAGGGCGCCACGCTCAACACCGTGACCGCGGCTGCCGCTTGTGGTGGCGACGTGCACGTGCTGGTGGCTGGCCACAACGCTGGTGGCGCTGCCGCCGCTGCGGCACAGATCGCCGGTGTCTCCAAGGTCATCCACGCCGACGCTGCGGGCCTGGCCCACGGCCTGGCCGAGAACGTTGCAGCCCAAGTGCTCGCCATTGCTGGCAACTACAGCCACATCCTGTTCCCCGCCACTGCTGGCGGCAAGAACGTGGCGCCCCGCGTGGCTGCCAAGCTCGACGTGGCCCAGATCAGCGACATCACCAAGGTGGTGAGCGCCGACACCTTCGAGCGCCCCATCTATGCGGGCAATGCCGTCGCCACCGTGCAAAGCGGCGACAGCGTGAAGGTTGTCACCGTGCGCACCACGGGCTTTGACGCCGCAGCCGCCACCGGTGGCTCCGCTGCCGTTGAAACCGCAGCCGCAACCGCCGATGCGGGCAAGAGCACCTACGTGGGCAGCGAGATCGCCAAGAACGACCGCCCCGAGCTGACCGCCGCCAAGATCATCGTCTCCGGTGGCCGCGCATTGGGCAGCAAAGAGAAGTTCGACGAAGTCATGACCCCCCTGGCCGACAAGCTGGGTGCTGCCATCGGCGCCAGCCGCGCTGCTGTGGACGCGGGCTACGCACCGAACGACCTGCAAGTGGGCCAGACGGGCAAGATCGTGGCGCCTCAGCTGTACATCGCGGCCGGTATCTCGGGCGCCATCCAGCATTTGGCCGGCATGAAGGACTCCAAGGTGATCGTAGCGATCAACAAGGACCCTGAGGCTCCGATCTTCAGCGTGGCTGACTATGGCCTCGAAGCTGACCTGTTCACGGCAGTGCCTGAGCTGGTCAAGGCGCTGTAAGGCGGCGCAACGGCATCAAGGCCCCAAAAGGCATCGCTTGCGATGCCTTTTTTTTGACGAAATTTCGCTTTTTCGGAGACACCCATGAGTTACACCGCCCCCGTCAAGGACATGTTGTTCGGCATCGAGCACCTGGCTCGCATCGAACAGATCGCCCAAATCCCCGGCTTTGAAGATGCAGGCCTCGATACGGCCGCCGCCGTGCTGGAAGAGTGCGCCAAGTTCAACGAGGGCGTGCTGGCTCCGCTCAATTTCGAAGGCGACAAGAACCCATCGAGCTGGAAAGATGGCGTGGTCACCACCACCCCCGGCTTCAAGGACGCCTTCCGCCAGTACGGTGAAGGCGGCTGGCAGGGCCTGCAGCACCCGGCGGACTTCGGCGGCCAGGGCCTGCCCAAAACCATCGGCGCGGCCTGCATCGAGATGAGCAACAGCGCCAACATGAGCTTTGCGCTGTGCCCGCTGCTGACCGATGGCGCCATCGAGGCACTGCTCACGGCGGGCAGCGATGAATTGAAGGCCACCTACCTCGAAAAACTGGTCACTGGCCAATGGACCGGCACCATGAACCTGACCGAGCCCCAGGCGGGCTCCGACCTGGCCCTGGTGCGCTCGCGCGCCGAGCCTCAGCCCGACGGTACCTACAAAATCTTCGGCACCAAGATCTTCATCACCTATGGTGAGCACGACATGGCCGAGAACATCGTGCACCTGGTGCTGGCCCGCGTGGCGGGTGCGCCCGAGGGCGTGAAGGGCATCAGCCTGTTTGTGGTGCCCAAGTTCATGGTGAACAAGGACGGCACGCTGGGCGCGCGCAACGACGCGCACTGCGTGAGCATCGAGCACAAGCTGGGCATCAAGGCATCGCCCACCGCCGTGCTGCAGTTTGGCGACAACGGCGGTGCCGTGGGCTACCTGGTCGGCCAGGAAAACCGGGGCCTCGAATACATGTTCATCATGATGAACGCCGCCCGCTACGCCGTGGGCATGCAGGGCATCGCGATCTCCGAGCGCGCTTACCAAAAGGCCGTGCAGTACGCCAAAGACCGCGTGCAAAGCCGCCCCGTGGACGGCAGCATCAACGCCAGCGCCGCCATCATCCACCACCCCGACGTCAAGCGCATGCTCATGACCATGCGCGCCACCGTGGAAGGCTGCCGCGCCATGGCCACAGTGGCCGCTGCTGCGTTTGACGCCGCGCACCACCACCCCGATGCCGAGACGCGCAAGCAGAACCAGGCGTTCTATGAGTTCATGGTGCCGCTGGTCAAGGGCTACAGCACCGAGACCAGCCTGGAAGTGACCAGCCTGGGCGTGCAGGTGCATGGCGGCATGGGCTTTATCGAAGAAACCGGTGCCGCGCAGTACTACCGCGACGCCAAGATTTTGACCATCTACGAAGGCACCACCGCCATCCAGGCCAACGACCTGGTGGGCCGCAAAACGGCGCGCGACGGCGGCCAGACGGCCAAGGGCATTGCCGCGCAGATCGAGAAAACAGAAGCCGACCTGTTGGCCAGCGGCACGCCCGCCGCCCTGGCCGTGGCCAAGCGCCTCACCGCAGCGCGCAAGGCGCTGCTCGACGTGATCGACTTCGTGGCCGGTGGCACCAAGGCCCACCCCAACGCTGTGTTTGCGGGCAGCGTGCCTTACCTGATGCTGGCGGGCAATGTGGTGGCGGGCTGGCAACTGGCGCGCAGCCTGCTGGTGGCGCAGGACCTGTTGCAAAAGGGACAGGACGAAGCCTTCATGCGCGCAAAAATCACCACGGCCCAGTTTTATGCCGAGCACATCCTCGTAAAGGCTCCTGGCCTGCGCGACAGCATCGTGGAAGGCGCCGCCAGCGTGACCGAGCTGGCGCTGGAATCCTTCTGACGCGGATGTGTATTCACAAATACAAATCCGTTCACGCTGGGCCTGTCGAAGCGCCGCGCGAGGCTTCGACAAGCTCAGCCCGAACGGGTCTGGTTGATCGATTGAACCCGATCCGCATCGCAAGGGATCTTGCTATAAAAAAGATAGCTGTTTGCGCTTGATGAATAAGCGCTAGAGCCCTATTTGATCTAAAATTTTTCAGGAAGTCGTTGCCATGTCCAAACTGCCTCCCGTGTTGCAAAACCTGTCGCTGCCCGTCATCGGCTCGCCGCTGTTCATCATCAGCAACCCCAAGCTCGTGATCGAGCAGTGCAAGGCCGGTGTGGTGGGCTCCATGCCCGCGCTCAACGCGCGCCCCGCTGAGCTGCTTGAAGAATGGCTGGCCGAGATCACCGAAACCCTGGCGGCCTACAACAAGGCCAACCCCGACAAGCCCGCTGCGCCTTTTGCCATCAACCAGATCGTGCACAAGAGCAACGACCGGCTGGAGCACGACATGCAGGTCTGCGCCAAGTACAAGGTGCCGATCATCATCACCAGCCTGGGCGCCCGCGAGGACGTGAACCAGGCCGTGCATGCCTGGGGCGGTGTGGTGCTGCACGACATCATCAACAACAAGTTTGCCCACAAGGCGATTGAAAAAGGCGCCGACGGCCTGATCGCCGTGGCGGCCGGTGCTGGCGGCCATGCGGGCGTGAAGAGCCCGTTCGCGCTGATCCAGGAAATCCGCCAGTGGTTCGACGGCCCCGTCGCGCTCAGCGGCTCCATCGCCAGCGGCGACGCGGTGCTGGCGGCGCAGGCCATGGGCGCCGACTTTGGCTACATCGGCTCGGCCTTCATCGCCACGCACGAGGCGCGCGCGAGCGACGCCTACAAACAAGGCATCGTGGACGGCAACTCGGACGACATCGTCTACAGCAACCTGTTCACCGGCGTGCACGGCAACTACCTGGCGTCCTCGATCCGTGCAGCGGGCATGGACCCCGACAACCTGCCCGAGTCCGACCCGAGCAAGATGAACTTTGGCGGCGACGCCAAGAAGGCCTGGAAGGACATCTGGGGCTGCGGCCAGGGCATCGGCGCCATCAACGCGGTGACCAGCACGGCCGAGCTGGTGGCCAAGCTGCGCCGCGAGTACGAGGCGGCGCGCGCACGCCTCAAGCTGTAAGCGGACGCAGGCCCTGACGCTTGCGATTTGCTATCTAATTAATAGCTTCTTGCGCAATACCATCAAGCGGCAGGGCCTGTTTTGTTTCAATGCTGCGGGCCACTCACAGCCCGTAGGTCAGCTCCCGCGCCTTGCCCCAGAACACGCGGTACATGAAGATCGTGTAGATGATGATCGCGGGCAGCGTGATAGCCACGCCCACGCCGATCACGATCAGCGACTCGGTGGCGCTGGCCGCCTGCCAGACGGTCAGGCGGTCGATCACGATGTAGGGGTACAGGCTGTACGCCAGCCCGAAAAAGGCCAGCACGAAGATCACCACGGTGGCCACGAACACGATCCACCCATAGCCCGCCTCCACCACGCGGGGCGAGCCCAGCACGTGGCGGATGGCGAAGAACGCCGCCACGCAGGCCAGCGGAATGGGCAGCAGGGCAAACAGCTCGGGCAGCACGAACCACTTGGCGAACACGGTGTGGCTGACCAGGGGCGACGCCAGCGAGATGCCCATGAGCGCGAACCCCATGGGCCAGAGCACGCCCTGGCCCCAGCGCATGGCCTTGCGCTGCAGCTCGCCATCGGTCTTCATGAGCAGCCAGCCCGCGCCCAGCATGGCGTAGGCGGCGGGCAGGGTGATGGCGATGCCCGCTGAAAACAGCAGGCCCCAGGTGTCGTTCTTGAAGCCGGTGATGTAGGCGCCCAGCATCCAGCCCTGCGCCAGGGTGGTGACGAGCGAGCCCGCCGCGAACAGGCGGTTCCAGGTGGTCTTGTGCGTGTCGCGCGCCTTCACGCGGAAGTCGAATGCCACGCCGCGCACGATCAGGCCGATCAGCATCACCGTGGCGGGCAGGTACAGCGCCGACAGCACCACGCCGTGCGCCATGGGAAAACAGATCAGCAGCACCCCCACGCCCAGCACCAGCCAGGTTTCGTTGGCGTCCCAGAAGGGGCCGATGCTGGACACCATCACGTCCTTTTCCGCATCGGTGGCAAAGGGCAGCAGGATGCCCACGCCCAGGTCGTAGCCGTCCAGGATCACATAGGCCAGCAAGGCCAGGCCCATGATGGCCATGAAGATCAGCGGAAGGGCCGTGGTCCAGAAGCTCATGTCCATGTCTCTCTCCTTAGATGGGGCGCGGTGCCTGGGGTGCCACTGGCGCGGCTGGGGCTGCGGGCACGGCCGAGTGCTCGGCCATGTACTTGATCACGCCGACATAGGCCAGCAACAGCAGCACATACACGGTGAGGTAGGCAGCCAGCGTGCCGGCCACCATGCCCGGCGGGTGCTGGGCCACGGCCTCGGAGGTGCGGAACACGCCATAGACCAGGAAGGGCTGGCGGCCGATCTCCGTCACGTACCACCCGGCCAGCGTGGCCACCCAGCCCGAGAACGTCATGCTCACCAGGGTGAACAGCAGCAGGCGTGGCAGCGGGGCGGTGGCGCCTTGCTTGCGGCGGCGAAACAGCACAAAGGCGCCCCACCATGCCACGGCCAGCATCAGCATGCCCATGCCCACCATCACGCGAAAGCCCCAGAACACGGGCGCGACGGGCGGGTGCGCGTTGGGAAACTCGTTGAGGCCCTTGAGCTCGGCGTCGATGTCGTGCGCCAGGATCAGGCTCGCGGCCTTGGGGATCTGGATGGCGTAGTCGGTGCGGCCTTCCTTCTCGTTGGGCAGGCCGAACAGTGTGAGCGGCGCGCCCTTTTCGGTGTGCCAGATGCCTTCGATGGCGGCGATCTTGGCGGGCTGGTGTTTAAGGGTGTTGAGGCCGTGCAGGTCGCCCATGAAGATCTGCAGCGGAATGGCGATGGCCACGGCCGTGACGGCGGTGCGCAGCGCCTTGCGCGTGCCCTCGTTCGCCGTGCCTTTGATGAGCTGCCAGGCGCTCACCCCCGCGATCAAAAAGCCCGCCGTGAGGGCCGAAGCCAGCAGCTTGTGGCCCAGGCGGTAGGGGAATGAGGGGTTGAACACGATGGCCAGCCAGTCCACCGCGTGGAACTTGCCGTCGATGATTTCATAGCCCACGGGCGTCTGCATCCACGAGTTCAGGCTCAGGATCCAGAACGCCGACAGCGTGGTGCCGATGGCCACCATCAGCGTGGCGATGAGGTGCACGCGCTCGGACACCCGCCCCCGGCCGAACAGCATCACACCCAGAAAGGTGGCCTCGAGGAAGAACGCCGTGAGCACTTCATAACCGAGCAGCGGCCCGGCGATGTTGCCCACATGCTCCATGAAGCCCGGCCAGTTGGTGCCGAACTGAAAGCTCATGGTGATGCCCGAGACCACGCCCATGGCAAAGGTCAGCGCGAACACCTTGGTCCAGAAGTAATAGGCCTGCCCCCAACCCTCGGCGGCCGGTGTGCCGCGCGTGGCCGAGTGGCGCAGCCTGAAGAACACCAGGAACCAGCACATCGCGATCGTGATGGTCGGAAACAGGATGTGGAAACTGATGTTGGCCGCGAACTGAATGCGCGACAGCATGAAGGTGTCCATGGTCAAACTCCGTGGTTATTCAGACCGAGATGCGTTTAAAAATACAAATCCGTTCACGCTGAGCCTGTCGAAGCGCTGCGCGAGACTTCGACAGGCTCAGTCCGAACGGTTCTTGTCTATTGAGCGCAAACTGGTATCAGTGATCTTTTTGGCTGCGCTGCCTTTTCCGGTCAGTCTGTCCTTCAATTCGAGCACCCGCGTCACGGCTGTGCCCATGCCCATCAGTTGCATCGCCGTCTCGGGTGCGAGGCGCTGCACGTCGTCAAACCAGGTCATGAGCCGGTCGATCAGCTCGTGCATGTCGCGCATGCGTTCCTGGGCATAGCGCTCCTCGTCCGAGGTGGGCTCCTCCAACAGCGCCATGCGCAGCATCGACAGCGTGGGCTCGATCTCGCGGCGGCGGCGCTCCTCGGCCAGCACGCGGAAGATCTCCCACACGTCCTTGGGCGCCTCAAAGTATTCGCGCCGGTCGCCCGGCTGGTGGCTGAGCTTGACCAAGCGCCAGGCCTGCAGCTCCTTGAGCCCCATGCTCACGTTGGAGCGCGAGAACTCCAGCGTCTCGGCAATCTCGTCGGCGTTGACCGGGCGCGGCGACAAAAAGATGAGCGCATACATCTGGCCCACGGTGCGGTTGATGCCCCAGCGACTACCCATTTCTCCAAAATGCGCCACGAATTGACGGTTCAAGGGAGGAAGTGTCTTGATGTAAGTCATGGAAGTGTATTGTGCTCTCTTTTTTCTGAGTTTTCAGTAAATGCTGAAAATTCAGAACCCATTGGTGCATGCATAGGAACCGCAGAGACACCATGGCGACACGGCGGCTGCACGATAGGCATGCAGAAATTGCGCTGGCGACGGACAATACCCGGTTCGCCCCTGGGGGATTACCACCTCCTGACCGGTTGATTCCACCCAGAACAATATGCCCTCCACCACCATCCGCACGCCGCTGATCGACATGGCCAAGGGCCTCGCGTGCGCCGCCATCGTCTGGCACCACCTGGCCTTCTACGGCCCGATGTCGGACATCGCCCAGCCATTGGCTCCCGTGCTGATGGCCTGGCTGTACGACTACGGGCGCATGGCTGTGCAGGTGTTTCTGGTGCTGGGCGGCTACCTGGCAGCGAGCAGCCTGGCGCCGCAGGGCGTGGCACGTTTCGACCATGCGGGCAATGCCATCGCCAAGCGGTTTGTGCGGCTGGTGGTGCCGTATGCCGTGGCGCTGCTGCTGTCGGTGGTGGTGTCGGCGCTGGTGCGCGCATGGATGGAACACCCTTCGGTGCCCGAGCAGCCCACCTTGTCCCAACTGCTGGCCAACGCCCTGCTGCTGCAGGACATCGTGGGCGAGGGCGCCTTGTCGGCCGGGGTTTGGTATGTGGCGATCGACTTTCAACTGTTTGCACTGAGCGTGTTGCTGCTGGCGGGTGTGAAGGCGCTGCCGGGGACGTGGGCGCAGCGGCATGCGGGCCTGCTGGCGCAGGTGCTTGTGGTGGCAGGCGTAGCGGCCTCGCTGTGGGGGTTCAACCGCATGGGCCACCTCGACATGTGGGCGCTGTATTTTTTTGGCTCCTACGGGCTGGGCATGATGGCCTGCTGGGCCGTGCGTTCGCCCCCACTGCGCCAGGGGCACCAGGCGCTGGGCTGGTTGGCGGCCATCGTGCTGCTGGGCGGCATGGCGCTTGCCATTGATTTCCGGGGCCGCATCGTTGTGTCCACGGTCACGGCGCTGTGCCTGGTGCTGGCGCTGCGCAGCGAGCGCCTGCGGTCATGGTCCGGCATGGCGCCGTTGGTGCAACTGGGGCAGATGTCGTATTCGGTGTTTTTGGTGCACTTTGCGGTGTGCCTGCTCGCCAACGCCGTGGTCAGCCATCTGTGGCCGGATTCGCCGGTGCTCAACGCGTGGGGCATGCTGCTGGCTTTTGCACTCTCGCTGGCCGCCGGGCGGGTGCTGTATCTGCGGGTGGAGCGCCACGTACCTTCATGGACCACGGCGCTGCGCTGGCAGGTGGGGCTGGTGGGGACGGGCATGCTGGTGGCGGCGTCGAGCCACTGGGCATGAGGCCGAACAGCCTTTAAAAAACACACCACCGGGCTGCGCTGGGCTTCGACAGACCCGAACGGCATGGGCCGGTGCCTGGCCCCTTGTGTAGGTTTTACCCGAGCCGCTTGCGCTCCCGGCGCTTGCGCTGCCGGTCCAGAAACCAGGCCATGAAGGGCAGGATCAGCATCGATCCGGGGACCACCCAGATGAAAAGATAAGGACTCACGGATGACGCCGATCGCATCACCCCGCGCAGGTGGGCGCGTTCGTCGGCCGTCCAGTTGCCTTGGCGGCGCTGCTGCACCAGCCACACCACCGAGCCCTTCATCGTGGCCATCTCGCGCTGCAGGCGGCTTTTCTCGCGGCTGTTGCCCGCCAGGAACGAGCAAAACCACTCGGGCGCCCGCTCCATGCGGGTCTGGTAGGCGAGGGTGGAGTCCGGGTCGAACGCGCCGGTAGTGGTTGGGGGCGTTTCGGGCGGGGGCGGCGTGGTCATGGCGACCGCCATTGTCACTGCTGGGGCTCGCCACGCCAAGCCGCTTGTTGGGGGCCGTGCCTCAGCGGTGCAATTCGCCCGCGCTTTCGGGCTGGTAGAGGATGTCTTTCACCCGCACCGTCATCGGCTTGCCGCCCGGCCCAGGCCAGGCGAGTTCGTCGCCCACCGACAGGCCCAGCAGCGCGCTGCCCACGGGCGCGAAGATCGAGAGCCGGTCGGCGCTGCCGTCCGCGTCGCGCGGGTACACCAGGGTCAGGCAGAACTCCTTGCCCGTCTCCAGGATGGAAAACTGCACGGTGGAGTTCATGCTCACCACGTTGGGTGGCATTTCATCGGGTGCCACCACGTCTGCCCGGTCCAGCTCGGCCTGCAGATCGGCTTTGCCGGGGAAGACGCTGGCCGGGATGGCGGCCAGCAGGGCCTCGATGCGGTCAACATCGAGTGACGACAGGATGATCTGGGGCTTGCGCGCCATGGCGGTACCTCTGGGGTCAAAGCGCGGGACTGTAGTGCATCGCCAATCTCGCACTGCCACGCGCGGGCATTCGTTGCGCTGTCGAACGTCTGCATAAATCCTGCAATAACTGTATATTTATACAGTTATGAAATCGCACCCACCCGCATCCGAAGACATCCGCATCCCCCTGCACGCCATCCGTGGCCGGGGCGCTGCCACGGCCATGGCGCACCGGTTTGTGCGGGACCAGCGCGAGCCGGTGGACGATGGCTGGGGCTGCGGCGACGAGGGGCTGGAGGGCGGAACGCCCGCACCCGGCACCCGCGTGCACCTGGAGACCGCCCGCAGCGCCCTGTGCGCCAACGACTCGCCCGACATTTTTTTCGAACTCTCGGTGAACCCCTACCGGGGCTGCGAGCATGGCTGCATTTACTGCTATGCGCGGCCCACGCACAGCTACCTCAACCTGTCGCCGGGGCTGGACTTTGAGACCCAGATCATCGCCAAACACAACATCGCCGCCGTGCTGCGCGGCGAGCTTGCCCAGCCGCGTTATGTGCCCCGGCTGCTCAACATCGGCTCGGCCACCGACTGCTACCAGCCGGTGGAGCGCGAGCTGAAGCTCACCCGCAGCGTGATCGAGGTGATGCGCGATGCGCGCCATCCGTTTTCACTCATCACCAAGTCGAGCGGTGTGGAGCGCGACCTGGATCTTTTGGCCCCGCTGGCCGCGCAGCGCCTGGCAGCGGTGTACGTCACCATCACCACGCTCGACGCCACCCTGGCCCGCCGCATGGAGCCGCGCGCCGCCGCGCCGCACCGGCGCCTGCGCACCATCCGCACGCTGGCCGAGGCGGGCGTGCCCGTGGGCGTGAGCGTGGCGCCGCAAATCCCCTTCATCACCGAAGACATGGAGCAGGTGCTGGAGGCCGCGCGCGATGCGGGTGCGAAGAGCGCCTTCTACACCGTGCTGCGCCTGCCCTGGGAGCTGGATGTGCTGTTTCGCGAATGGCTCACGGTGCACTACCCGCAGCGCGCCGCCCGCGTAATGGCGCGTGTGCAGGACCTGCACAACCTCACCAGCGAAGAGCGCGGTGCAGGCAAAACCTATGACAGCGACTTTGCCCGCCGCATGAAGGGCAGCGGCCTGTGGGCCGACCTGCTGCGCCAGCGCTTTGCAGGCACCTGCCGCAGACTGGGCCTGAACCGGGAGCGGGTGGAACTGGACTTGACCCAGTTTCGCCCCGGTTTGCTGCGGGGGCAGAGCAGCTTGTTTTGATGTGCACCGGACGCGTACACAGCTCTACATGCATGCACATACGCAACCCATGGCAAAAAAATTGATTCAAATCGGTGCCTAGCGCTTATTCAACAAGCGCTATAAGCTATCAAATTGATAGTATTTGTACAAAACAAGCGGCAAGAGCGGGCAGTGTTGTTGCGCCCAGCGCGCTGATCACCCCAGCCACACCCGCTGCACCACCTGCGTGTACAGCGGAATGCCCAGCACGATGTTGAGCGGAAACGTCACCCCCAGCGACAGGCTCACATACAGCGATGGGTCGGCCTCGGGGATGGCATAACGCACCACGGCAGGCACAGCGATGTAGGACGCGCTGGCCGCCAGCACCATCAGCAGCACGGCGTCACCCATCGGCACGGCCACCAGCCATGCCAGCGCGAGCGCCAGGCTGGCATGCGCCAGCGGCCCCAGCACCGCATAGGCCACCAGCCAAGGCGATTGCTGGCGCACGGCGGGCAGGTTGCGCGCGGTGGCCAGCCCCATGTCCAGCAGAAACAGGCACAGCATGCCCTTGAACAGGTCGCCCGAAAACGGTTGCATCGCCGCCTGGCCCGCATCGCCTGTCACCAGCCCGATCACCATCGCACCCAGCAACAGCAACTGCGTGCCGTCGGTGAACGACTCGTGCAGGATCTTGCCCACAGACAGGCTGCGCCCCGGCGTGCCCGCCACGCCGCCAACGTTGCCCAGGGCAGGCGCACCGACGATGGCAGGTTGCCAGCCGCCAATGGCGGGTGCCGTGGCTTGCTGCGGCTGCCGCCGCAGCGCATTGGCCAGCATCACCGCCAGGATGATGGCGGGCGACTCCATCAGCGCCATCGCCGCCGCCATGTAGCCGCCGTAGGGCACCGATTGCGACTCCAGGTACTGCGTGGCCGTGACAAAAGTCACCGCGCTGACCGACCCATAGGTGGCTGCCACGGCTGCCGCGTTGAAGCCCGACAGCACGCGCCGCAGCAGCATATAGCCCACCAGCGGCACCACCACGGCCAGCAGCACCGCCAGCCCCAGGCTGCTGGCCACGTTGGGCGTAAAGCCCGACGCGGCCAGTGCGAAGCCACCCTTCAGGCCCAGCGCCATCAAGAGGTAGATCGACAAGAACTTCGAAATGGCCGCAGGCATCTCCAGGTTTGAGCGCACCAGGCCCGCAAACACCCCGAGGGCAAAAAAAAGGACCGCAGGGTCCAGCAGGCTTTGCATGATTCACTTCCTTTGCCGCCGATGCTAGGGGGCAAGCGGTGCAAAGTAAAATCGATTCGAATGCAGCTATCCATAGATAAAACTCTATGAACATCACTTTTCGCCAACTGCGGCTGTTCCTGGCGCTGGCCGAAACCGGCAGCGTCAGCGCAGCAGCCAAGGTCATGCATGTCACGCAGCCCACGGCCTCGATGCAACTGCGCGAGGTGACCCAGGCCGTGGGCATGCCACTGTACGAAGTGGTATCGCGCCGCGTGTACCTCACCGAGGCCGGGCTGGCCCTGGCCCGCACGGCGCGTGCTATTGCTGGCGAGTGGGATGCGTTTGAGCAGCGCGTGTCTGGCGCCAAGGGGCTCACCAGCGGCCGCCTCAGGGTGGCCTTGGTCAGCACCGCCAAGTACTTCATTCCCCGCTTGCTGGGCAGCTTTTGCAAGCTGCATCCGCAGATCGACATCTCGCTCGAAATCCTCAACCGCGACCATGTGATCACGCGGTTGCGCAGCAATCTGGACGACCTCTATGTCATGTCCATGCCGCCTGGTGATGTGCCGTTGGAGGACCAGATCCTCATGCCCAATCCGCTGGTGGTCATCGCCCCGGCGGGGCACCGGCTGGCGCATGGCAAGCGCGCCACGCTGGCGCAATTGCAGGGCGAACGCTTCATCCTGCGCGAAAAAGGCTCGGGCACCCGCATGGCCACCGACGCCCACTTGCGCCAGCTGGGTTTTGTGCCCAGTGCCGTGCTGGAGCTGGGTAGCAACGAGGCCATCAAGGAGTCTGTGGAGGGACAACTGGGCGTGTCCATCGTCTCCCGCCACGCCCTCGGCGCCCATCACGAGGGGTTGGCTGTCCTCAACGTGCGGGGTTTTCCTATCCAGTCGCAGTGGCACCTGGTCTGGCCCCGAGGCAAGCAGCTGTCACCGATCGCGGAGGTGTTCAGGGAGCACTTGCTCAGCGAGGCGAAGGGGTGGATGGGGGCGCAGTCGGCGTGAGCCGAGCTACACCAGCACGTCGCGGATGGCAGGGGTTTTGTCGAACTGCGCCTTGGCGAAGGGGCACAGCGGCAGAACCTTCGTGCCCGTGGCACGCGCCCATTCCACCAGCGCGTTGAGCAGCGCGCGCCCCACGCCTTGCCCGCTGAGGGATGCGTCCACGTCGGTGTGATCAACGATGATCATCGTGGCGTTGGTGCGGCTGTAGGTCATCTCGGCAAGACGCTGCCCGTCTTTCTCGACGTAGAAGATGCCTTTGGCATCGTTCTCCAGGTGCTTGATGGCGTGTTCCATGGCTTCAATGGGGGGAGAGAGGGAGGGCCCCATGTTAGAGCATGAGACTGCCCGCACATGGCACAAGCGGCGGGCCCAAACCCGCTGCCGCGTCAGCCCGCCATCTTGTCGGCGCCTGCTGTTTGTCTGCACCCGGCGAACATGTCCAGCCCCGCGTTGTAGGCGCCTGTTTGCACGTCCATCAGGCCCAGCACCGAGTGGAAGTAGTGGTCGTGGCTGATGCGCCGCTCGGCCAGGTCTTTTTGCAGGCAGCCGGTGGTCAGGTGGGTGCGCGCCTGCAGGGCGGGCGACAGCCAGGTGATCCAGGGCACGTGTTTTTGCACGTCGGGGGCGATGGCGTAGGGCAGGCCGTGCAGGTAGATGTTGTTCTCGCCCAGTGATTCGCCGTGGTCTGCTGCGTAAATCATAGCTGTTTGCGCTTGTTTGTCGCGCGCTGCAAGCCATTGGAGTACGGAATCCAGGAAGTGGTCTGTTTCGACGATGCTGTTGTCGTAGGCGTTCACTACCTGCTGGCGCTCGCACTTTTGTAATGAGGTAGAGGTGCATTCGGGGCCGAACTTCTTGTTCTCGGGCGCCGAGCGCTTGTAGTAGGCGGGGCCGTGGCTGCCCATCTGGTGCAGCACCACCACGGTGCCGCGCTGGCGCTGTTCGGCGGGCAGGGCGGCGATGCGGGCGTCCAGGTCTTTGAGCATCACGCGGTCCAGGCATTCGTTGCCGGTGCACAGCGCGGGGTCGTTGGTTTTGGTGGTGTTGACTTCTTCGACGCGGTCGCACACGCCCTTGCAGCCAGATTGGTTGTCCACCCAGAGCACGGCCAGGCCCGCGTGCTGCAGCACGTCCATCAGGCTTTCGAAGTTGGCTGACCGGGCTTCGTAGCCCGTGCGCCCCAGGTGCGAGAACATACACGGCACCGATGCAGCGGTGCTGGTGCCGCAGGACCAGGCATTGGGGGCGCTCACCAGTTGCTCTTTGCGGGCCGAGAGCCGGGGGGTGGTGTCGCGCTCATAGCCGTTGATGCCGAAGTTCACGCTGCGGCCGGTTTCGCCCAGCACCAGCACCAGCAGCGGCGGCTGGGCCTGCTGGGCGTAGCTTGCGCCCAGCTTGGCATCGCGCCCCAGGGGCAGCAGCTTGCTGGTGTCCATGCGCAGGGGCTTGGTGGCGATGTGGCCCAGCGCGTACACGCTGTTGAGCGGGTTGATCAGGTAGCGCAGCTTGGTGTGGTTGCGCATGGTGGAGGCGAAGTCCTGGAACACCAGCAGCAGGCACACCACGATGACCGCGATGGAGCCCGCCAACAGCAACCCGTTGTGCGTCACCTGGCGCAGCGCGGTCAGGCGGCGAACGGGTTGGCGGTACAGCCACAGCAGCGGGGGCGCGGCCAGGGCCAGCACGGTGCCCAGCATGCGGGCGTTGAGCAGGTCGCCTGCTTCGCCTACGTCGGTCTGCAGCACGTTGGTGAGCATGCTGGCGTCGATGACGACGCCGTAGGCCATCATGAAATACGCACCGAAGGCCGCCATCAGCACCAGCACGACAACAGCGGGCTTGAGCGTCCAGCGCCAGGCCAGCAGGCTCAAGATGCCTGCATTGCCCGCCGCGATGATGGCTGCAAAGGCCAGTGCAAACCCCCAGCCGCGCAGGCTGCTTTGGCCAGACAGCCGGGCCACTTCTTGCCACAGGGGCAGGTTGCAGACGGTGGCCAGCCAGATGCTGATTGCCACCACCACCCAGGCGGGGTGCAGGGAGCGGGCGGAGTGATTTGCAGTGGGCGAGGGGCTTGAGCGCGAGGCCGAAGCGAAGGGCAGCAGGCGCCGCAGAGTCAGAAACATGGCGCGCAGTGTGCCGCCAGTTGCTTAAATCTGCATTAATTTGTTTCCGCAAGTCCCTTCGCGTGGTGGGCCATATGGTCGGCCATGAAGCTTTGCACGAAGTAATAGCCATGGTCATAGCCCGCGTGGCTGCGCAGCGTGAGCGGCTGGCCGATGGCCGCACAGGCGGCTTCCAGCAGATGCGGGTGGAGCTGGTCGGGCAAGAATTTGTCGGCCAGGCCCTGGTCGATCAGGATGCCCGCCGGGTAGGGCGCGATGGGCTGGTGCTGCATGAGCACGGTGGCGTCGTGCTCGATCCAGGTGCCGTGGTCCGCGCCCAGGTAGCCCGTGAAGGCTTTTTCGCCCCAGGGGCACTGGGCGGGCGCGCAGATGGGAGCAAAGGCCGACACCGTCTTGAACCGGCCGGGGTGGCGCAGCGCGAGTGTGAGCGCGCCATGCCCGCCCATCGAATGGCCCGTGATGCCAAGGCGCGTGCCGTCGATGGGCAATTGGGCGGCCACCAGGGGGAGCAGTTCTTTCAGCAGATAGCTTTCCATGCGCCAGTGGGTGCGCCATGGCGCCTGCGTGGCGTCCAGGTAGAAGCCCGCGCCCACGCCGAAGTCCCAGCTGTCTGCTTCGCCGGGCACATTGGCGCCGCGCGGGCTGGTATCGGGCGCGATCAGGGCCAGGCCCAGTTCGGCCGCCAGGTGCTGAGCGCCGGCCTTGACCATGAAAGTCTCTTCGGTGCAGGTCAGGCCCGCCAGGTACAGCACGGCGGGCACGGGGCCTTGGCTTGCCAGTGGCGGCAGGTACACCGAGAACTTCATGGGCAGGCCGATCTCGGCGGAGGCGTGCTGGTAGAAGCGCTGCTCGCCGCCGAAGCAGGTGTGGCTGCTGAGCAGTTCGAGGGGAGTGGTCATGTGAGTTGGCTCAAAAATGATAGCTATTGGCGATTGATAGACGGGCGGTAGAGGCTGTTTTTGCTTGATTGCGGACGCCTTATGCATCACACCCATGATCCGTTCGGGCTGAGCCTGTCGAAGCCTTGCGCGCACGCGGCAAGCCCTGGCTTCGACAGGCTCAGCCCGAACGGGTGGGGGTGGTGCGGTCGTTCGTTCGTTCGGGTGCTGAAAGCTGGCCGCTTGCTTTGCGCTGTGGGTGCCTTCAGCGCCGGTCTGCCGTGTGGGGTCACGCTGCGTACTTGACCACTGAGCGGATCGACTTGCCCTCGTGCATCAAATCAAAGGCTTCGTTGATGTCGGCAAGGCCCATGGTGTGGGTCACGAAAGGCTTCAGTTGGATCTTGCCCGCCATCGCGTCTTCGACCATACCCGGCAGCTCGCTGCGGCCCTTGACGCCGCCGAATGCCGTGCCCAACCACTTGCGGCCGGTGACGAGCTGGAAGGGGCGGGTGCTGATCTCTTGCCCTGCACCTGCCACGCCGATGATCACGCTCTGGCCCCAGCCCCGGTGCGCGCATTCGAGTGCGGCACGCATCACGTTGACGTTGCCGATGCATTCAAACGAGTGGTCTACGCCCCAGGTGGTCATCTCCACGATGACCTGCTGGATGGGCTTGTCGAAGTCCTTGGGGTTGATGCAGTCGGTGGCGCCGAAGGTCTTGGCGAGGTCGAACTTGGAGGGGTTGGTGTCCACCGCGATGATGCGCCCGGCCTTGGCTAGTTTTGCCCCCTGGATCACCGCCAGGCCAATGCCACCCAGGCCAAAAACGGCCACGGTGTCGCCCTCTTGCACCTTGGCGGTGTTCTTCACGGCGCCCAGGCCCGTGGTCACGCCGCAGCCCAGCAGGCAGACCTGCTCGGGGTTGGCGTCGGGGTTGACCTTGGCAAGCGACACCTCGGCCACCACGGTGTATTCGCTGAAGGTGCTGCAGCCCATGTAGTGGTAGATGGGCTGGCCGTTGTAGCTGAAGCGTGTGGTGCCGTCGGGCATCACGCCCTTGCCCTGCGTGGCGCGCACGGCCACGCACAGGTTGGTCTTGCCGCTTTTGCAGAACAGGCACTCGCCGCATTCGGCGGTGTAGAGCGGGATCACGTGGTCGCCGGGCTTCACGCTGGTCACGCCTTCGCCCACTTCCACCACGATGCCTGCGCCTTCATGGCCCAGCACCACGGGGAACAGGCCTTCGGGGTCGTCGCCGCTCAGCGTGAAGGCATCGGTGTGGCAGACGCCGGTGTCGGTGATGCGGATGAGCACTTCGCCCTTTTTCGGCGGGGCCACGTCGATTTCGACGATCTGCAGGGGTTCTCCGGCTTTGAAGGCAACGGCGGCACGGGATTTCATGGGGGTCCTTTCAGGCAATAAACAGTGACGGAAACGTCGTCCAACCAAATATCCAAATATCGATTTCGCTCACCGTTGGCGGTCGACTGCAATGGTGGCTTGACTTTCAGCGAGCTCTCCTCAAGCGTTTACGTCTCATGGAGATTGCTGCGACGAACGCGATCAGTGCGCACGCCCAGCAAGCCACGGGGTTCCCGTAGATGCCGAGCCAAGCAAACAATAGATGTTCAATCAAAGCGTTGCGGCCGTGAAAAGGTGGATACGACGGTTCAATGAGGAGAAAAAAACCGAAGACTGCGAAAACACCGGATGCAACGAAAAGAGCAAGTTCACGAGCAGATGCGCCGGGATCGAAACCTTGTTTCATCTCCGAACGACGAAGAGGCTTCTTGGCTGTCCGGTGTCGTGGCCATGCTTCCCAAAGAATAAAGATGGCCAGAGCGCCGAGGCTTACGAAAACGAAAATTGCGCCAGACATTGGAGTGAAAGTTACCCGTTGTTTATTTCAAGTACGAACGCAGCAGCGCCAGCGTTTCGTCGATGGCTTGTTGCGACGGCGCAGGCTTTTCGGCCAGCGTCTCGCGCACATGGCTGTCGAGCAGGTCTGCCATCAGCCCGTGCACGGCCCCGCGCATGGCGGCCAGTTGCTGCAGGATGGGGGCGCATTCGCTGCCTGCCTCCACGGCGCGCTCCAGCGCCTCGGCCTGGCCTTTGATGCGGCGCAGGCGGGTGATGGCGCGTTGCTTGTCTTCGGCGGAATGGGGCATGGGAAGGCACGGCGGCCAGCGTGCAAAAACGATGGCCAGCAGTCCCGTGTGGGTTGATACTGGGATCTAGTATAAAAGGCTAGCGCTTATTGATAAAGCGCTAGGGGTATAAAAAGTGATTTTACTAGGGGGGAGTATCTATGGATTTTAGCCTTGTAGACTCAGATTGGCTTTGTGCGCGGCCATGAAAAAAGCCCGCAGGCAAGGCCTGCGGGCTTTGGAGGGGGTGAAGCGGCGCGGGGCGCCGCTTCGGGTCAGCGCTTGGCCAGTGGGGGCACGTCGCGGCGTGCCGAGCCGGTATACAGCTGGCGGGGGCGGCCGATCTTGTACTCGGGGTCGCCGATCATTTCGTTGAGCTGGGCGATCCAGCCCACGGTGCGGGCCAGCGCGAAGATGCCGGTGAACAGGTTCACTGGGATGCCGATGGCGCGCTGCACGATGCCGGAGTAGAAGTCCACGTTCGGGTAGAGCTTGCGCTGCACGAAGTAGTCGTCTTCCAGGGCGATCTTTTCCAATTCCTTGGCCAGCTTGAACAGGGGGTCGTTTTGCAGGCCCAGCTCTTGCAGCACTTCGTTGCAGGTTTCCTGCATGAGCTTGGCGCGGGGGTCGTAGTTCTTGTACACGCGGTGGCCAAAGCCCATGAGCTTGACGCCGGAGTTCTTGTCCTTGACCTGCTTGATGAACTCGCCGATCTTTTCCACGCCGCCCTGGGCCTGGATGTCGTGCAGCATGTTCAGTGCAGCTTCGTTGGCGCCACCGTGGGCAGGGCCCCACAGGCAGGCCACGCCAGCGGCGATGGCGGCAAACGGGTTGGTGCCCGACGAACCGCACAGGCGCACGGTGGAGGTGGAGGCGTTTTGCTCGTGGTCTGCGTGCAGGATGAAGATGCGGTCCAGCGCGCGTTCGAGCACGGGGTTGACCTTGTACTCTTCGCAGGGCGTGCCGAACATCATGCGCAGGAAGTTACCTGCGTAGGAGAGGTTGTTCTGCGGGTACATGTAGGGCTGGCCCATGCCGTACTTGTAGGCCATGGCGACCAGCGTGGGCATCTTGGCGATCAGGCGGATGGCGGCGATCTCGCGGTGCTGCGGATTGTTGATGTCCGTGCTGTCGTGGTAGAAGGCCGACAGGGCGCCCACCAGGCCGGTCAGCACGGCCATGGGGTGCGCGTCGCGGCGGAAACCGCGCAGGAAGAACTGCATCTGCTCGTTGACCATGGTGTGGTTGGTCACGCGGCTGGTGAAGTCGACCTTTTGTGCTGCGTTCGGCAGATCCCCGTACAGCAACAGGTGGCAGGTTTCCAGGAAGTCGCAGTTCACCGCCAACTGCTCAATGGGGTAGCCGCGGTACAGCAGCTCGCCCTTGTCGCCATCGATGTAGGTGATGGCCGACTGGGTTGCTGCCGTTGACAGGAAGCCTGGGTCATAGGTGAACATGCCCGTCTGCGCATACAGCTTGCGGATGTCGATGACATCCGGGCCAATGGTGCCTTGGTAGACCGGCAGGTCCACGCTGGGGCTGCCATTGCTGAAGGACAGGGTGGCTTTGTTGTCAGCTAGCTTCATTGTTACTTTCCTTGGGTAGGTTGCCGATAGTGATCCGGTCTTTGGCTTGCTGGGGGGCGCCTTGAGGCTTTCAGGCCCGCGCCGCTACTTTGTCTCAGCATGCCGAGCACTTCACGTGCTTCTTCTGTGTCTTGTTCTCCCGATGGCTCGCGCCGCGCAAGCAGCAGGTCCAGGAGATCGTTGTCTGCCAGGTCCATCAGCGCACGCATGCCCTGCGCGTGGCGCTGGGTCAGCGTCGATTCGTAGCGGGTGAAGAACTGTTCGATGAACAGATCGTTCTCCAGCAAACCGCGCCGGCAGCGCCAGTGCAGCTTGCTCAGTTCCCGCTCGTCCAGCAGCGGCGATGCCGCCCCTGGCGTGGTGGAGATGGTGGATGGAGATTCCATGGCCTGCGGCGTGGGGGGATGGATGATCCGGGTCAGACGGCGCGGCGCACCATCAGTTCCTTGATCTTGCCGATCGCCTTGGTGGGGTTCAGGCCCTTGGGGCACACGTCCACGCAGTTCATGATGGTGTGGCAGCGGAACAGGCGGTACGGGTCTTCCAGGTTGTCCAGGCGCTCGCCGGTGGCGTCGTCGCGGCTGTCGGCGATGAAGCGGTAGGCCTGCAGCAGACCGGCGGGGCCCACGAACTTGTCGGGGTTCCACCAGAAGCTGGGGCAGCTCGTCGAGCAGCTCGCGCACAGAATGCACTCGTACAGGCCGTTGAGCTCGTCGCGCTCTTCAGGGCTTTGCAGGCGTTCGCGGTCGGGGGGCAGGCTTTCGTTGATCAGGTAGGGCTTGATCGAGTTGTACTGCTTGAAGAACTGCGTCATGTCCACGATCAGGTCGCGGATCACGGGCAGGCCCGGCAGGGGCTTCAGAACGATGGTGCCCTGGAGGGTGTTCATGTTCGTGAGGCAGGCCAGGCCGTTCTTGCCATTGATGTTCATGGCGTCGGAGCCACAAACGCCTTCGCGGCAGGAGCGGCGGAACGACAGGGTGGGGTCTTGTTCCTTGAGCTTGACCAAGGCGTCCAGCAGCATGCGCTCGTGGCCGTCGAGTTCGATCTCGATGGTCTGCATGTAGGGCTTGGCGTCCTTGTCCGGATCGTAGCGGTAGATTTGGAATGTGCGCTTTTGCATGGTTCTGCTCTCGTGGGGCTACTTACTGTTTAGAACGTCCGGACCTTGGGGGGAACGCTGTCCACCGTCAGGGGCTTGAGGTTCACCGGCTTGTAGGTCAGGCTGTTGTCGGCGCTGTGCCAGAGGGTGTGTTTCATCCACTCTGCATCGTTGCGGCCGAGCGGTGCCGTGGGGTGGTCGGCGGGGTGTTCGTAGTCGTACACCGTGTGCGCGCCGCGGCATTCCTTGCGGGCGGCTGCCGACACCATGGTGGCCTGGGCCACTTCGATCAGGTTGTCCACTTCCAGCGCTTCGATGCGTGCCGTGTTGAACACCTTGGACTTGTCCTGCAGCGTGACGCCGCCCACGCGGCTGCGCAGTTCGGCGATCTTCTTGACGCCTTCGTCCATGCTGGCCTGGGTGCGGAACACGCCTGCGTGCTGCTGCATCGTGGCGCGGATGTCGCCCGCCAGGGCCTGCGAGTAGATGCCGCCCGTGGAGTTGTCGAGCTGGTTCAGGCGCTCCAGCGTGCGGTCGGCCGCATCGGCTGGCAGTGGCTTGTGCTCCTTGTGCTTGTGGTTGAACTCGACAATGTGGCGGCCAGCGGCCTTGCCGAACACCAGCAGATCGAGCAGCGAGTTGGTGCCCAGGCGGTTGGCGCCGTGCACGCTCACGCAGGAGCATTCGCCCACGGCGTACAGACCGTTGACGACCTTGTTGCCCGTGCCGTCATGGGTGACGACCTGGCCGTTGATGTTGGTGGGCACGCCGCCCATCTGGTAGTGGATGGTGGGCACCACGGGGATTGGTTCCTTGGTGATGTCCACGTTGGCGAAGTTGACGCCGATCTCGTACACCGAAGGCAGGCGCTTGTGGATGGTGTCTGCGCCCAGGTGGTCAAGCTTGAGCAGCACGTAGTCTTTGTTGGGGCCGCAGCCACGGCCTTCCTTGATTTCCTGGTCCATCGAGCGGGACACGAAGTCACGCGGGGCCAGGTCCTTCAGCGTGGGCGCATAGCGCTCCATGAAGCGTTCGCCATTGCTGTTGAGCAAGATGGCGCCTTCGCCGCGGCAGCCTTCGGTCAGCAGCACGCCCGCGCCAGCCACGCCGGTGGGGTGGAACTGCCAGAACTCCATGTCCTGCAGCGGGATGCCAGCGCGTGCTGCCATGCCCAGGCCGTCGCCGGTGTTGATGAAGGCGTTGGTCGAGGCGGCGAAGATGCGGCCCGCACCGCCGGTGGCCAGCAGCACGGTCTTGGCTTCCAGGATGTACAGGTCACCGGTTTCCATTTCGATGGCAGTCACGCCCACCACGTCGCCGTCGGCGTCGCGGATCAGGTCCAGGGCCATCCATTCGACGAAGAAGTTCGTCTTGGCCTTCACGTTCTGCTGGTACAGCGTGTGCAGCATGGCGTGGCCGGTGCGGTCGGCGGCGGCGCAAGCGCGTTGCACGGGCTTCTCGCCGTAGTTGGCGGTGTGGCCGCCGAAGGGGCGCTGGTAGATGGTGCCGTCGGGGTTGCGGTCGAACGGCATGCCGAAGTGCTCCAGCTCATACACCACGTTGGGTGCTTCGCGGCACATGAACTCGATGGCGTCCTGGTCGCCCAGCCAGTCAGAACCCTTGATGGTGTCGTAGAAGTGGTAGTGCCAGTTGTCCTCGCTCATGTTGCCCAGCGAGGCGCTCACGCCGCCTTGGGCTGCCACGGTGTGCGAGCGGGTGGGGAACACCTTGGACAGCGAGGCCACGTTTAGGCCTGCACGGGAGAGTTCGAGGGCGGCGCGCATGCCGGAACCGCCGGCACCGACGATGACAACGTCAAACTTGCGCTTGGTGATGTTGGCTTTTGTATAGCTCATTGTGTACCTTCAATCGCGGGAATCAGAGACGCCACAGAACCTGGATGCCCCAGCCGGCGCAGCCGACCAGCCAGACGATGGCAAAGACCTGCAGTGCCAGGCGCAGCCCCACGGGCTTGATGTAATCCATCAGGATTTCGCGCAGGCCGATCCAGGCGTGCCAGGCCAGTGCAATGATCACGGAGAAGGTCAGCACCTTCATCCACTGGGCCGAGAAGATGCCGGCCCATTTGTCGTAGCCGATGGGGCCCTTGGAAAAAATGACCTGGGCGAGCAGCGCCAGGGTGAACAGGGCCATCAGGACTGCTGTGACGCGCTGGCTGAGCCAGTCGCGCAGGCCGTAGTGGGCGCCGACGACGACGCGCTTGGAACCGTAATTGACGGACATGGGAATTTCCTCTTGTTCTTCGGCGGGCGCTGTCTGGCAGCAGCCGCCGCTTTGATGGGTTGATCGATCAGTACAGGCCGAAGAGCTTGGCGCCCAGCACCAGGGCCAGCGCGATGCTCACCACGAAAACAGCGATGGCCGAGGTCTTGCCGAATTCCTTGTTCACCGCGCTGTGGCTCACATCCATCCACAGGTGGCGCAGGCCCGCCGTGAAGTGGTGCAGGTACGACCAGATCAGCGCCAGGGCCACCAGCTTGATGAACCAGCCGGGCACCAAGCCGATGCCGATGTTGAAGGCCGCCGTGAACTTGGCGAACGAGATTTCGGACGACACCGAGGTGTCGAACATCCAGATGATGAAAGGCAACAGCAGGAACATGATCAGCCCGCTGGCGCGGTGCAGGATCGAAACCCACGCTGCAGGTGTCATGCGGTAGGTGGTGAGATCCTTGAAGGCGTTGATGTTGCGGAATTCAGGCCTTTTTTTGGCTAGTTCGGTCATGTCTGGTGCTTTCGTGGGTGTAACTACTTTGTAACTTGAAGATGCAAAGAACACAAAATTCTATTGCAACGCAACAATGAAGGGTTTGACCCGGTCGGAATTTTCGACGTTATTGCTCAAATGCCAGCGAATTGTCAGTTCAATTCGTTACGGTAGTGGTGGGTGTCGGTCAGATAGAGCCCACGGCGTAACTCCATGGGAACATCGTTATAGGTGTAAGCAATCCGCTCCACGCTCAAAAGCGGCGTGGCGGTGGTGATCTGCAGCAGCTGCGCCTGTTCCGCGTCGGGCAGCACGGCGCGGATCTTCTCTTCGGCGCGCACCATGCGCACGCCAAAATCCATCTCGAACATGGCGTAGGTGGGGCCCTGGTAGTTGGCGAGCTGCTCGGCGGTGAGGCCCTTGAAAGCCTGTCCGGGCAGCCAGATGTCTTCAAGAATGGTGGGCACCCCGGCAAACGACAGGATGCGCCGGGCCTGCATGGCGGCATCCCCGCTGCGCAATGCCAGGGCGCGGGCCACGTCGGCGCTGGCACGCACCCGGCGGCACTCGATCACGCGGCGCTGGGCCGGGCCTTCGACCCTGGCGTCGCCCGTATCGGGCTGCAGCTTCAGAAAACGGTACTGCACATGCTGTTCGGCATGGGTGGCCACGAAAGTGCCCTTGCCCTGGCGGCGCATCACCAGGTTTTCAGCGGCCAACTCGTCGATGGCCTTGCGCACCGTGCCCTGGCTCACCCGAAAGCGTGCGGCCAGGTCCATCTCGCTGGGGATGGCTTCGCCGGGCTTCCATTCGCCTTGCTGGAGGCTCTGCAGGATCAGCCCCTTGATCTGCTGGTACAGCGGGCTGAACGCCGGCGTGGTGGCGCCCGCAGCGCCGGGGGGCGTGGCGGGAGTGTCGGCGGCGAACGGCAGGGAAGACATGGTGGCTTGGGTGCGTGGGTTGTGGTGTGGCGCAGCGGTTGCCACATGACAATCGGACGACAAACGGGGTGCAATCATATCTTATATAAGACATAAGACAAATTGACCGGGGTGTCGAATCGGGGGTAAACTCCAAGGCTGTTTTGCGGGGCACGGGCTGCTGGTAACAGGCGCTGGTGCTTGCGTTGCACACACACCTGTTTTCCTCACTTCCCTGGAGTTTTCATCATGAGCAAGAAGCCTGTTCGCGTAGCCGTCACCGGTGCCGCTGGTCAAATCGGTTACGCCCTGCTGTTCCGTATCGCCTCCGGCGAAATGCTGGGCAAGGACCAGCCAGTCATCCTGCAATTGCTGGAAATCCCGGACGAGAAGGCACAAAAGGCGCTCAAGGGCGTGATGATGGAGCTGGACGACTGCGCATTCCCCCTGCTGGTCGAAATGACAGCCCATGGCGACCCCATGACCGCCTTCAAGGACGCCGACTACGCCCTGCTGGTCGGTTCGCGCCCACGCGGCCCCGGTATGGAACGTGCCGAGCTGCTGGCTGTCAATGGCGCCATCTTCACGGCACAGGGCAAGGCGCTGAACGCCGTGGCTTCGCGCAACGTGAAGGTGCTGGTGGTGGGCAACCCCGCCAACACCAACGCCTACATCGCCATGAAGTCGGCCCCTGACCTGCCACGCAAGAACTTCACCGCCATGCTGCGCCTGGACCACAACCGCGCTGCCAGCCAGATCGCTGCCAAGACCGGCAAGCCAGTGGCTGCCATCGAAAAGCTGACCGTCTGGGGCAACCACTCGCCCACGATGTACGCCGACTACCGTTTCGCCACCATCAACGGCGAAAGCGTCGCCAAGATGATCAACGACCAGGAATGGAACGCCAACACCTTCCTGCCCACCGTGGGCAAGCGCGGCGCCGCCATCATCGAAGCCCGTGGCCTCTCGTCGGCTGCCTCGGCTGCCAACGCCGCCATCGACCACATGCGCGACTGGGCCCTGGGCACCAACGGCAAGTGGGTCACCATGGGCATTCCTTCGGACGGCCAGTACGGCATTCCCAAGGACGTCATGTTCGGTTTCCCCGTGACCTGCGAAAACGGCGAATACAAGATCGTTGAAGGTCTGGACATCGACGCTTTCTCGCAAGAGCGCATCAACATCACGCTGGCTGAGCTGCAAGGCGAGCAAGACGGCGTCAAGCACCTGCTGTAATCCGGCCAGGCCAACGCACGCCATGCAGCCGACGCCACAGGCATCGGGCCTTCGGGCCGCCCAGTCCCCCACGCAGGGGGAGGGCGCTGCACACTCTTTAGCGCATTCCGGCGCACATCCTCGTGATGTGCTGCTGGGAGCGCAGGCGCAAACCGGATTTTTACCGGTATGCGACCACTACAGCGGCGTGGAAGCGCGCATGCGCAAAAGCCTGCAGTTGCAGGCCGAGATGGCGCAGGAGTTCGGTACCTGCGTCTTTGATGTCACCCTTGATTGCGAAGACGGTGCCCCTGTCGGCTTCGAGTCCGAGCACGCGCGGCTTGTGGCCCGCCTTGCGCTGGATGCCGCGCCCACGGCCCGTGTAGCGGCCCGCGTGCATGCGGTGGACCACCCGGCGTTTGCCAACGATGTCGCCACGATTGCGGGCGAAGCAGGCCACAGGCTCTGCCACATCATGGTGCCCAAGGTCGAGTCCGTGGACGATGTGCTGCAGGTGGAGCGCGCGCTGGAGCGCGCATCGGCCGCAGAGCTTCCCATCCATGTGCTCATCGAATCCCCCGCGGCCGTGCACCGGGCCTTTGATATCGCCGCCCACCCCAGGGTGCAGAGCCTGAGCTTTGGTCTCATGGATTTTGTGTCGGCCCACGGTGGCGCGATCCCTGCGCAGGGCATGACATCGGCCGGACAGTTCGCCCACCCGCTCGTGGTGCGGGCCAAGCTCGACATCGCCGCAGCCTGCCATGCCCATGGCAAGGTGCCTTCGCACTGCGTGGTGACCGAGTTCACCGACGTGGCCGCCATGCAGGGCGCAGCCAGCCGCGCCGCGCGCGAGTTGGGCTACACCCGCATGTGGAGCATCCATCCCGCCCAGATACGCCCCATCCTGCAGGCCTTTGCGCCCCAGCAGGATGATATTGAAATCGCTTCAAAAATAATAGCTGCTGCCGCACAGGCTGATTGGGCTCCCATCAGTTTTGAGGGCGTTTTGCATGACCGCGCCAGCTACCGTTTTTACTGGCAGATTCTTGAACGCGCCCATCGCACCGGGCGCGCACTTCCCTCGCCGGTGCGCCCATGGTTTGGTGCATCGGTGGCCGTTCCATCGTGAATTTTTCGGCTTTTTCCCACGCAGGACCTTCCATGAAATCCTTCATCGCCTCCGCCCTCATGCTGTTGGCTCCGGCCGTTGTCCTGGCGCAAGGAGCGCCTGCGGCCAAACCCGAAGCCAAGGCCGCCACCACAAAGCCCGCGGCCAAACCAGCGCCCAAAACGACGGCAAAGTCTGAAAAGAAGACCACCCAGCCCGCCGCCAAGAAGACCAACGTAGCCAAGGCCGAAGCCACCAGCAGCCGCACCCAGCTCAAGAGCGCCACCAGCCAGGTGGCAGCGGGCATCATTGCCGCGGAGGCGGCCCTGTCGCCTGCCGAGTTGGCCATTGCCGAGCGCGTGCACGTGGGCCGCATGCCCTGTGAGCTGGGCGCGTTTGTCACGGTGACGGCGGATGCGGCCACGCCGGGCCACTTTCATGTTGAAGGCAAGGGCTTCAAGTACTACATGTCGCCTGTGGCCACGTCCACGGGAACGGTGCGTCTGGAAGACCAGAAGGGTGGCGCCGTTTGGCTGCAGATTGCCAACAAATCCATGTTGATGAACCAGAAGCTTGGCCAGCGCCTGGCGGATGAATGCATGAGCGCCGAGCAGGTGGTGGTGGCCGAAGCCATCAAGAAGAACCCTCCCGTGAGCGTTCTGGAACCCCTGCCTGCCGCGAAGTAACCCATGGGCCGTTGGCCACCAGCCCAGCGGCCCCGAAGAACCAACGAAACCCTTGTGCGTGCCAGCGCGATGGCCCTTGAGGCCCCCGCAGCCAGGCATGCCGCCCCACTTTAGAACGCAACCGGAGAAAAATGATGTTGAAAGCCTACCGTGACCACGTGGCCGAGCGCGCTGCCCTGGGCATCCCACCGCTGCCGCTGGAAGCCAAGCAAGTCGCTGAACTGATCGAGCTGATCAAGAACCCGCCCGCTGGCGAAGACGCCTTCCTGCTGGACTTGCTCACGCACCGCGTGCCGCCTGGCGTGGACGATGCCGCCAAGGTCAAGGCGAGCTTTTTGGCTGCCGTGGCGCACGGCGACATCAAGGTTGGCCTCATTTCCAAAGCCAAGGCCACTGAGTTGCTGGGCACCATGGTGGGTGGCTACAACGTGCACCCCCTGATCGAGTTGCTGGACGATGCCGAAGTGGCTGGTGTGGCCGCTGAAGGCCTGAAGAAGACCTTGCTGATGTTCGACTTCTTCAACGACGTGGCCACCAAGGCCAAGGCGGGCAACACCAAGGCCCAGGAAGTCGTCAAGAGCTGGGCCGATGCCGAGTGGTTCACCACCCGCCCTGAAGTCGAGAAGAAGATCACCGTCACCGTGTTCAAGGTGCCTGGCGAAACCAACACCGACGACCTGTCGCCCGCGCCCGACGCCTGGAGCCGTCCTGACATTCCGCTGCACTACCTGGCCATGCTCAAGAACACCCGCGAAGGCGCGGCGTTCAAGCCCGAAGAAGACGGCAAGCGCGGCCCCATGCAGTTCATCGAAGACCTGAAGAAGAAGGGCCACCTGGTGGCCTACGTGGGCGACGTGGTGGGCACGGGCTCCAGCCGCAAGTCGGCGACCAACAGCGTGATCTGGGCCACGGGCCAGGACATCCCCTTCGTGCCAAACAAGCGCTTCGGTGGTGTGACGCTGGGTGGCAAGATCGCCCCCATCTTCTTCAACACCCAGGAAGACTCGGGCTCGCTGCCTATCGAAGTCGACGTTTCCAAGCTCGAAATGGGCGACGTGGTCGACATCCTGCCCTACGACGGCAAGATCGTGAAGAACGGCGCAACCGTGGTTGAGTTCAAGCTCAAGAGCGACGTGCTGTTTGACGAAGTGCGCGCTGGCGGCCGTATCAACCTGATCATCGGCCGCTCGCTCACCGCCAAGGCCCGTGAGTTCCTGGGTTTGCCTGCCTCCACACTGTTCCGCCTGCCACAAGCGCCGGTCGCAACCAATGCCGGTTTCACACTGGCCCAAAAGATGGTGGGCCGCGCCGTGGGCCTGCCCGAAGGCCAGGGCGTGCGCCCCGGTACCTACTGCGAACCCAAGATGACCACCGTGGGCTCGCAAGACACCACCGGCCCCATGACCCGCGACGAGTTGAAGGACCTGGCCTGCCTGGGCTTCTCGGCCGACCTGGTGATGCAGTCTTTCTGCCACACGGCTGCTTACCCCAAGACCGTGGACGTGAAGACACACCGCGAACTGCCTGCCTTCATCAGCAACCGTGGCGGCGTGGCCCTGCGTCCTGGCGACGGCGTGATCCACAGCTGGCTCAATCGCCTGCTGCTGCCTGATACCGTTGGCACTGGCGGCGATTCGCACACGCGTTTCCCCATCGGCATTTCCTTCCCTGCGGGCTCCGGACTGGTGGCTTTTGGTGCCGCCACGGGCGTGATGCCCCTCGATATGCCTGAGTCCGTGTTGGTGCGCTTCAAGGGCGAACTGCAGCCCGGCGTGACCCTGCGCGACCTCGTGCACGCGATCCCGTTGTATGCCATCAAGGCCGGTCTGCTCACCGTGGCCAAGGCGGGCAAGAAGAACATGTTCTCGGGCAAGATTCTTGAAATCGAAGGCCTGCCAGACCTGAAGGTGGAGCAAGCCTTTGAGCTGTCCGACGCCTCGGCTGAGCGCTCCGCCGCTGGCTGCACGATCAAGCTCAACCCCGAGCCGATCAAGGAATACCTGACGTCGAACATCGTTCTGATGAAGAACATGATCGCCGACGGTTATGCCGATGCCAAGACGCTGCAGCGCCGCATCGAAAAGGTCGAAGCCTGGCTGGCCAAGCCCGATCTGCTCGAAGCCGACAAGGACGCCGAGTACGCCGCCGTGATCGAGATCGATCTGGCCGACATCAAGGAGCCCATCGTCTGCTGCCCCAACGACCCGGACGATGCCAAGTTCCTGTCCGAAGTGGCGGGCACCAAGATCGACGAAGCCTTCATTGGCTCGTGCATGACCAATATCGGCCACTTCCGCGCAGCTGCCAAGCTGCTGGGCGGCCAGCGCGACATCCCCGTCAAGCTGTGGGTGGCCCCGCCCACCAAGATGGACGAGAGCGAGCTGATCAAGGAAGGCCACTACGCGGCTTTCGGCACGGCCGGTGCACGCACCGAAATGCCGGGCTGCTCGCTGTGCATGGGCAACCAGGCGCAGGTGCGCGAAGGCGCCACGGTGATCTCCACCTCCACCCGCAACTTCCCCAACCGCCTGGGCAAGAACACCAACGTGTTCCTGGGCTCGGCCGAACTCGCCGCCATCGCCTCGCGCCTGGGCTATCTGCCTTCGCGTGAGGAGTACCTCAAGGAAATGGGTGTGATCGACGCCGACAAGGCCAGCGTGTACCGCTACATGAACTTCGACCAGATCGAGGAATACGCAGAAACCGCCAAGTCGGTGCCTGTGGCGGTTTGATGGTCTTTTGATCTGTGCACCAAGGGGTTGAACCCCTTGTCAGAGCGGCCCTTCGGGGCCGCTTTTTTTTTGTGATCTTCTCGGTGCTGAAGCTATCGGACCTGCTTCTTGTCGAGCTTGCGCATGAGTGTGCGCCGGTGCATGCCCAAGCGCCGGGCGGCTTCCGAGAGGTTGAAGCCGGTTTCGGCCAGCACCTCGTTGATGCGCTCCCACTCCAGCGTCTTGATGGAGCTGGAACGGTTGGTCAGTTCGACTTCAGTGTTGCCGTCCTTGAGTCCGAAGGCCGCCTCGATGTCGTCGGTGTTGGAGGGCTTGGCCAGGTAGTGGCAGGCACCCAGCTTCACGGCCTCCACGGCAGTGGCAATGCTGGCAAAGCCGGTCAGGACCACGATGAGCATGTCTGCGCTGGCCGCATTGAGTTTTTGCACGCAAGCCAGGCCTGAAGCCTCGCCCTTGAGCTTCAAATCCACCACCGCATAGCCAGGCGTGTGCTGGGTGAGCAGTGCCTCGACCTCGGACAGGCTGGTGGCCTGCAGCACGCGGTAGCCGCGCCGCTCGAACGAGCGCGTCAGGGTGCGCGCAAAGGCCTCGTCGTCTTCCACGATCAACAGCAGGCGTTGTTGTTGCTCTTCTCCCGTATCCATTGGCATCAGGCTTTGGTTCCAGACAGTGCGATGGCCGCCAGGGGCAGCGTGATGGTGACTTCGGCACCCCCTTCGGGTCGGTTGCGAGCCTCGACGCTGCCGCCCAGCGTGCGCGCCACATTGAGCACCAGGTACAGGCCCAGCCCACCGCCCGGGCGGTCTTTCGAGGACTGGTACGGCGTGCCCAGCTTGGCCAGCATGCTGGGGGCAAAGCCGGGGCCTGTGTCGGTCACGGTGATACACAGCGTGTCCTCGTGGCGCGTGACGGCCAGGCGCACCCAGCCGGGCGAGGCATCGCGCGCATTGTCCAGCACATTAAAAACCATTTGCTTGAGCGTGGTGTCCGACACCATGGGCGTATCGGTACCGAAGTCGTTGTCATAGACGAACTGCGGCATGGAGCGGGTGCTGCGCCACTCCTCGGCCAGGGCATCGACGAAGGTGCGCACGGTGGTCTGCACCGACTCTTCGCCGCGTGTCTCGCCCGCCGACAGCAGGATGCCGCTCACGATGCTTTTGCAGCGCTGCACCTGGGTCTGCATCTCGTGGATGTCTTCCTGCAGCGCAGGATTGGCCGCCAGGCGTTTGTCATGCTGCCAGTCGCCCAGGATCACGGCCAGCGTGGACAGCGGGGTGCCCAGCTCGTGTGCGGCGCCCGAAGCCAGCAGGCCCATGCGAACGATGTGCTCCTCTTCCACCCGGCGCCTGCGCGCAGCCGCCAGGCGCGCATCGCGCTCGCGCAGGTTCAGGTTGATGCGCGTGATGAAGACCATTACCAGCGTGGCGTTCAGCACAAAGCAGACCAGCAGACCTTGCACGTACAGGCTAGACAGGCCTTGGTGCAGGTCCTGCGGCAGCGCCAGGGGCTGGTGGTACATGGCCAGCGCGCCAAAGCACAGGGCCGTGATGACCACGATGGACCAGATGTAGGCGCCGCGCAGCAACACGGCGCCCAGCGTGATCTGTAGCAGGTACAGGAACACGAACGGGTTGCTGGTGCCCCCGCTCAAGTAGAGCTGAACGGTGAGCACGGCCACGTCGATCAACAGGGCCAGGAACAGCTCCACGCTGCGCACTGCACGGCCCGTGCGCAGGCGCAGCAGGCTCACCACATTGAAAACGGCAAGGCAGGCCACTACCACCAGCATCTCGCGCAGTGGCAGCGCCAGGTTGAGGCTGTAGTGCGCCAGCTCGATGGTGAGCACCTGCCCGACCACGGCAATCCAGCGCAGCTCGATCAATTGCCGCAGGTTCTTGATACCGGCAGCGGTGTCGGCCGAGTGCGTGCTGCGCTGCGGCGGGGAGGCGCTGGTCTCAGTGCGAAGGGCGTTGTTGTTCATGGAAGGTGGTGTGGCGGGCCAGGCGGCTCAGGCGGCGCTCGTAGCGTGCCACATACCAGCCAGCACCCGCAACCATGAGCGCCAGGCCATACCAGGTCAGCGCATACACCAGGTGGCTGTTGTGAAACTGGATCACCGTCATGCCCGCGCGGGGCCAGGAGGTGGCGGTGGATGGATGACGGGTTGGCAGCCCAGCGTCCACGAAGAAAGGCGCGGCCTGGGTCAACTGCAGGGCCTGGCTGATGGCTGCCACGTCGCGCGAGTACCAACGCTGCTGCGTGGGGTCATTGCCGCGCAGAAAGCCGCCGTCCGGCTCCGTCATGCGCAGCAGGCCCTGCACCGTTGCAGTGTCAGGTGTAGAGGCTTGCATTGGAGAGGTAAGCCATTGGCTGCGCTGCGCCTGGGGCACAAAGCCCCGGTTCACCAGCACCTGGGTGCCATCGTCCTGCTGCAGGGGCGTCATCACCCAGAAGCCTGCGCCCAGCTCGGTCACGGCCTGTGCCAGCACGGTCTTGTCGGCGAGCCATCGGCCCTGGAGGCTGACGGGCAGGTACTCGTGGTTGGCGGCATTCACCTGCGGCCATTGGCTGGCAGGCAGAACGGGTGTGGGGGCGGCATGCACGCGTTGCTCCACCCGCTCCATGAGCGTGAGCTTCCACGCGCGGCGCTGCACCTGCCAGGTGCCGAGGGCGAGGAACCCCAAAAACAAAGCGATGCCCACGAGCGTGAGCACCGCTTGGCGAAACCGCCGGGCAGGGGCGCCCGGGGCGGCAGAGGGTGCGGCAGGTGTCAAGGCGTGGTGTGCCTCGGCGCCTCAAGCGCCGCCGATGTGGGCGCTGGGTGATCGGGCATCATGTTGGTGTTCATATGGAACATCACCCACAGCGTGCCCGCGATGGCAATGGCCACGAAGACCACGGTGAAGATGGTGGACAGCAAGGTCCAGCCGCCTTCGACCTTGCCGTTCATGTGCAGGAAGCAGACCATGTGCACCAGGATCTGCACCACGGCAAAGCCCCCTAACACCAGCACGGCGGTGTTGCGGTCGGAAATCACCTTGGCCATGACCAGCCAGAAGGGAATGGCCGTGAGGATGATGGACAGCACAA
This sequence comes from Acidovorax sp., assembly GCF_027492855.1. Lineage (GTDB taxonomy): Bacteria > Pseudomonadota > Gammaproteobacteria > Burkholderiales > Burkholderiaceae_C > Acidovorax. Next base: position 276,554 of record NZ_JAPUDY010000008.1, on the reverse strand, counting down.
AGCCGGTCATGTAGCCCGAAAAGCTGCTGTGCGGGCCGTCGTCGCCATGATGGTCTTCATGGTGATCGTGTGTGGTGTGTGCAGCGGTGTGTTGTGCGGCGCTCATTTACAGCACTCCCATCAGATAGACAAAGGTGAACACACCGATCCAGACCACGTCCAGAAAGTGCCAGAACATCGACAAGCACATCAGGCGGCGCGTGTTGGCAGGGATCAAACCGTGTTTGCCGATCTGCACCATCAGCACCACGAGCCAGATGAGGCCGAAGGTGACGTGCAGGCCGTGCGTGCCCACCAGCGTGAAGAAGGCCGACAGGAAGGCGCTGCGCTGGGGCGTGGCGCCCTGGTGGATCAGGTGGGCGAACTCATAAAGTTCGAGGCCCAGAAAACACAGGCCGAAGAAGCCCGTGACGGCCAGCCACAGCAGCGTGCCTTTGACATCGCCGCGTTGCTTGCGCAGCATGGCAAAGCCGAAGGTGATGGACGACAGCAGCAGAAAGGCCGTGTTGATGGCCACCAGCGTCAAATCGAACAACTGTGCGCCCGTGGGGCCCGCCGCATAGCTGCGGCCCAGCACGCCGTAGGTGGCAAACAGCGCGGCAAAGATGAGGCAGTCGCTCATCAGGTAGAGCCAGAAGCCCAAGGCCGTGCCGTTTTCGGGATGGGGCTCGTGCGCGAGGTGGTACGCGCGCGGGGCCAGGGCGCCAGCGGCGCCTGCTTGGATGCGGAGTTCAGACATGGCGTGCGAGTTGAAGTGTGCGGGCGTTTTCGGTGTCAATCACTTGGGACGCCGGGATGTAGAAGTCACGCTTGTAGTTGAACGTGTGGATGATCGAAGCCAGCAGCAACGCCGCGAACGACAGGCCCGCCAGCAGCCACATGTGCCAGATCAGCGCAAAGCCGAACACCAGCGACAGGGCCGATATCACTGCACCCGAGCCCGTGTTGGCCGGCATGTGGATGGGCGCAAAGCCGGTGAGCGGGCGCTGGTAGCCGTGTTTCTTCATGTCCCACCAGGCGTCGATCTCGTGCACCACGGGCGTGAAGGCAAAGTTGTAGTCGGGCGGGGGTGAGGACGTGGCCCATTCCAGCGTGCGCGCATCCCAGGGGTCGCCCGTGTGGTCGCGCAGCTCTTCGCGCTTCAAGTAGCTCACCACGATCTGGATCAGGAAACAGGCAATACCGGCCGCGATCATGGCCGCGCCGATGGCGGCGATCACGAACCAGATCTGCAGCGACTGGTCTTCAAAGTGGTTGGCACGGCGGGTCACGCCCATCAGGCCCAGCACATACAGCGGGCCGAAGGCCACCCAGAATCCCACCACCCACAGCCAGAAGGAGCGCACGCCCCAGGTGCGGTCGAGCTTGTAGCCAAAGGCCTTGGGGTACCAGTAGTTGATGCCCGCGAACAGGCCAAACAGCACGCCGCCGATGATCACGTTGTGGAAGTGGGCGATCAGGAACAGGCTGTTGTGCAGCACGAAGTCGGCCGGGGGCACGGCCAGCAGCACGCCAGTCATGCCGCCAATGGCGAAGGTAATCATGAAGGCCACGGTCCACATCATGGGCAGCTCGAAGCGGATGCGGCCCTTGTACATGGTGAACAGCCAGTTGAAGATCTTCGCCCCAGTGGGGATCGAGATGATCATCGTCGTGATGCCGAAGAAGGTGTTCACGCTGGCGCCGGAGCCCATGGTGAAGAAGTGGTGCAGCCACACCAGGTACGACAGGATGGTGATCACCACCGTGGCGTAGACCATCGAGGTGTAGCCGAACAGGCGCTTCTTGCAGAAGGTGGCCACCACCTCGGAGAAGATGCCGAAGCAGGGCAGGATCAGGATGTAGACCTCGGGGTGGCCCCAGATCCAGATCAGGTTCACATAGAGCATGGGGTTGCCGCCCAGCTCATTCGTGAAGAAATTGGTGCCCACATAGCGGTCCAGCGACATCAGCACCAGCGCGGCCGTCAGCACGGGGAAGGACGCCACGATGAGCGCGTTGGTGCACAGAGCGGTCCAGGTGAATACGGGCATCTTCATCAGGCTCATGCCCGGCGCGCGCATTTTGATGATGGTGACGATCAGATTGATGCCCGAGAGCGTGGTGCCCACCCCGGCAATCTGTAGCGCCCAGATGTAGTAATCGAGCCCGGTGCTCGGGCTCTGCGCCCCCAGGTTCGACAACGCCAGCCAGCCCGAGGTGGAGAACTCGCCCAGGAACAGCGACACCATCACCAGCACGGCGCCAGCGGTGGTCATCCAGAAGCTGAAGTTGTTGAGGAACGGGAACGACACGTCGCGCGCGCCGATTTGCAGTGGCACGAGGTAGTTCATCAGCCCCGTGACCAGCGGCATGGCCACGAAGAAGATCATGATCACGCCGTGGGCGGTGAAGATCTGGTCGTAGTGGTGCGGCGGCAGGTAACCCATGTTGTCGCCAAAGGCCATGGCCTGTTGCAGGCGCATCATCACGGCGTCGGCAAAGCCGCGCAGCAGCATCACCAGGCCCAGGATCATGTACATGATCCCGATCTTCTTGTGGTCGATGCTGCAGATCCAGTCGCGCCACAGCGGGCCCCACAGACGGAACTTGGTGATGCCCGCCATGACGGCGATGCCGCCCAGCACAACGGCGATGAAGGTCCACAGCACGATGGGCTCATGCGCCATCGGCACGGCGTCCCAGTTGAGCCGGCCAAGGGCCCAGTGGGAGGGAGAAACGGTTTCGGAGGACATAGGGAGACTCATTGGCGGATGCTGGCGCTTTGTGCGGGGGCGGGTGTGTTGCGGGCGTCCAGCGCGGCCACCACCTGGGCGGCGTTCTGTACGGTGCACACGTCCTGGGGCAGGTTCAGGCCCATGGCGCGCACATAGGCATCGCCACCGTTGGCATCGATGGCCATCATGTGGTGCATGCACATCTTCCCGTCTTCCACGCAGCGGTTGAGCACCTTGTCATACAGGCCTTCTTCCACTGAGGCAAAGCGCTGCACGGGGTCGCGTTCGCTGGGCTTGACCAGGTTCAGGTAGGTGCCTTTGTCCAGGGGCTTGCCCTCGGTCTTGGCTTTTTGCACCCACTGGGCAAAGTCACTGTCGCTCAGGCCGTGGAACTTGAAGGTCATGCCCGAAAAGCCTGCACCGCTGTAGTGCGACGACATGCCCTGGAACACGCCGGGCTTGTTGATCACGGCATTGAGCTCGGTCTGCATGCCGGGCATGGCGTAGATCATGCCGGCCAGATCGGGCACGTAGAACGCGTTCATCGTGGACGTGGCGGTGAGCTTGAACAGGATGGGGCGGTCCACCGGCGCGGCCAGTTCGTTCACCGTGGCGATGCCCAGCTCGGGGTAGAAGAACAGCCACTTCCAGTCCATGGCCACCACCTGTACCTCCATCGGCTTGACGTTGGCGTCCAGCGGGCGCTGGGCGTCGATGCGGTCCAGCGGCCGGTAGGGGTCGAGCTTGTGGGTGCCGATCCAGGTCAGCGCCCCCAGGGCGATGATGATGAGCAGCGGCACCGTCCAGATCACCAGCTCCAGCGAGGTGGAGTGGTGCCATTCGGGGTCGTAGTCGGCCTCGGTGTTGGCCGGGTTGCCCTGGCGGTACTTCCAGGCGAAGAACAGGGTGAGGGCGATGACCGGCACGATGATGATCAGCATCAGCAAGGTGGCGGTGATGACCATCTGGCCCTGTTGGGCGGCGATGTCACCGGCTGGGTTGAGGACAACAGCCTTGCTGCAGCCGGCAAGGCTGCCCAGGGCCGCGATGGCGGCCAGCCAGGTGGGCCCGCGAAGTTGGGGGAGTTGGTGCATGTGGTGAGAACGGCCAGGGCGCTTAATTAAGGGTAAACGCGGATAACGGGATGCCCGCGAATGTAATTGCGCTAGCTTTTTTGTCCATTGGACATTTTGTCCAGGGTCAAAGATTTGCCCTCTGGATGGGGCTGGCGACATGGTCTGAAAAACCTCTGTCCCATCCGCGACATGGTGAAAGCTCACTTGCCGACGATTGCACTTGGGTGTAGAACGAAGCTGTCTTTTCTACACCACGATTAGGAGCCTTGTTCATGAGCAGCCCCGCCTCTGCCACTTACCCTGCGGCCGGTTTTGCAGAAAGCCCCGCCTCTCTCTCGCGGGCTGATACGCATGAAGACGTCACCCCCAGTGAAATCGCTGTGGGCGTGATCATCGGACGCTCGTCCGAGTATTTCGACTTCTTCGTTTTCGGGATCGCCTGCGTTCTTGTCTTCCCGTCCTTCCTGTTTCCGTTCCTGTCGCGCCTGGATGGCACGCTGATGTCGTTTGCCCTACTGGCTGCGGCCTTTGTGGTCCGGCCCGTGGGCACTGCCATCTCCATGGCCATTCAGCGGCGCTGGGGGCGGGGCACCAAGCTGACGATCGCGCTGTTCCTGTTGGGCGTGTGTACGGTCGGCATGGCCTTTTTGCCGGGGTACAAGGATGTGGGCGTAACTGCCGTGGTCGCGCTGCTGGTTCTGCGCATCGGGCAGGGGCTCGCGCTGGGTGGTTCGTGGGACGGCCTGCCGTCGCTGCTGGCCATGTCGGCGCCCAAGGAGCGCCGAGGCTGGTACGCCATGATCGGCCAATTGGGCGCCCCAGTGGGTTTCGTGCTGGCGGCCAGCCTGTTCGCCTACCTGTATGCAAGCCTCAGCACACAGGAGTTTCTGGCCTGGGGCTGGCGCTATCCGTTCTTCGTGGCCTTTGCCGTGAACGTGGTGGCTCTGTTCGCCCGTCTGCGCCTGGTGGTGGGGCAGTCGTACTCCGAGCTATTGCAAGACCGTGAGCTGCAGCCCGTGCCCGTGAACCGGGTGATGCGCGACGAAGGCGGCAATGTGCTGCTGGGGGCGTTTGCCGCGCTGGCCAGTTTTGCGCTGTTCCATCTGGTCACGGTGTTCCCGCTGTCGTGGATCACGCTGTACTCCGACCAGCCGGTCACCCAGATCCTGGGGGTGCAGATCGTCGGTGCTTTCCTCGCGGCGGGGGCCATCATGGTTTCGGGCTGGCTGTCTGACCACCTGGGCCGCCGCAAACTGCTTGGGAGCATGGCCGTGCTGATTGGCGTGTTCAGCTTCATGGCACCCGTGCTGCTCAATTCTGGCGAGGTGGGCAGCACCATGTTCCTACTGCTGGGTTTTGTGCTGCTGGGCTTGTCGTACGGCCAGGCATCCGGCACCGTCACGGCCAACTTCTCGCCGCAATACCGTTACACGGGCGCGGCCCTGTCGGCCGACTTGGCCTGGATCATCGGCGCCGCTTTTGCGCCCCTGGTGGCCTTGTACCTGTCGGCGCAGTTTGGGCTGCTGGCGGTGACGGTGTACCTGCTGTCAGGCGTGGCCTGCACGCTGGGCGCTTTGAACCTGAACCGGCGCATGGAGCGCCGCGACCGTTAAACGCCTGGGAAACTGTCTGCAAAAACCCGGTGGTTGCTGAGGCGGCCACCGGGTTTTTCTATGGGCGGCTACTGCGCTGCAGCCAGCCTTTTTAAGCGCCGTTAAACGGGTCCCGTGTATTCGCCGCGTGCGGGGTAGTTGTTCTTGATCACGAAGTCCAGGGCCTGGACCATCTCGGCGAAGGCTGGCCGCACGAACGGCATGGACTGCACAGACACGTAGTAGATCGACTGGTCCGGGCGGACGAGGTACACGGCCGGTTCTGAGAACAGCGCGGGCTCCTCGATGCCGATCGAGGTTTTGCCACGGCCGCTCGAAATGTAGAGCCCCCAGTTGCGCGCCACGTCGAGCGACAGGCCGTAACCGATGCGCAGGTTGGTGGCACCGATCTTGTCAGCCATGGCCTGGGCCCGCTCTTGTTCGTCGGAGCTGACGGCGATGGTGGTCACGCCCCGCTCTGCAAACGCTGGCACCAGGCGTTCCAGCTCCTTGAGGTAGGTGGCGCACAGGGGGCAGTGCAGCCCGCGGTAGAAGGTGACGAGCGTGAAATGCGCCGGATTTTCATCGGCCAGTCGGAAGAGGTCGCCCTTGAGGGTCGGGAATTCCAGCGCTGGGGCTGTTTGGCGTGGCATGAGCATGGTGATGGTTTCCTGGTTGCCTGCAGATGGATTTGCTTGCAGGACTCTAGTGTTGCAAAATTAGAGCTATGCAAAATGCAGAAAACATGACTCAAAGTACCGGATTGGAGAAAAAAGACCGGCTTGCCGCCTTCATGGGGTCATTCAAGCTGAGTGCCGTGGTCGTTGCTTCTGCCCGCGAAGCGCGGGGGCCTTGCCTGCAGTTGTGTGGTGTGCCTGGCACGCCTGGGCACCGGATCGTCTTGCGCATGTCGGGTGGCAACCCCCCGCCTCCTGACCTGTGTGTCACCGTGGCGATCGACTTTGACAATGCCACCAACCCCCTGATGGCGGCGATCCCGGACGAGGTGACCGTGTTGCTGGAGCATGCCCACGCCCTGCGCCTGACTGCCGGGGCGTTCTGGCAGGAGGTGGGGGGCGAGCGCTGTGGCCGTGCCGCAGCCCTTGATCGGCTGGCTGAAGTGATGGTGCTGATGGTGCTGCGCCAGGTCATCGAGCAAGGCGCCAGCCAGCCGGGGTTGTTTGCCGCGCTGGCCCATCCCAGCCTGCACCGTGCGGTGGTGTCCATGCATGACGAGCCTGCCCGGCCCTGGTCCATCGATCAACTGGCAGACAGCGCAGCGATGTCGCGCACCCAGTTCATGGCCACCTTTCGCCGCGTGGTTGGCATGACGCCCATGGCCTACCTGGGCGCGTGGCGCTTGATTCTGGCCCGCAGGCATCTGGAGGCGGGCCTGTCAGTGAAGGCGGCGGCGCGGCGCGTTGGCTTCAACAGCGTCGAAGGGTTTTCGCGCTCGTTCTCGCGCTCTTTTGGCTATCCGCCCGTGATGGCCAAGCAGGCAGGTTGAGGAAGTGCGGCGGGGCTCAATCCTGCGGACGGAAGCCGATGGTCAGCGATGACGGTACGCGCCCGTCCACATCGCGTGGCAGGGTTTCGGTCTTGTCCAGCGCGCGCAACACAGCGTCGTCCCAGGCCTTGTTGCCGCTGGATTGCACGAGGCGCTTGCCCACGATGGTGCCGTCGGGTGACAGGCGCACCTCCACCTCAGCGCGCGGGTTGCCAGAGATCATGTCGGGGTACACGATGTTGGGCTTGACCTTGGCGGCCACCTTGCCGCCGTAGCTGCCAGATGGACCCGCGTTGCGCAATGCAGTGCCCGTGGCATTCGCTCCCCCCGTGGCCCCTGCCAGGCCCTGGATGCGGCGCAGGTTGGCTTCGCGCTGTTCTGCCAGTTGCTTGGCTTCGGCTTCGGCCTTGCGTTTGTCTTCGGCCAGTTTCTTCTGCTTTTCCTGCTCGGCCTTCTTCTTTTGTTCGGCCTGCTGCTTCTCGCGCTGTTCCTTTTCCCGTTCCTTTTGCAGGCGTTCCTTTTTCTCCTGCTCTAGGCGGTCGCGGCGTTCTTCTTCCTTGCGTTCGCGCTCACGCTTCTCGCGTTCCTGCTGTTGCTCGCGGGCCTTTTTTTCCTGCTCCAGGCGTTTCTTCTCGCGCTCAATGGCGATGTCGGCCTCGCGCGTGTCGGGCGGCTGCACGGTGCGCACGGGTGGGGCTGGAGGAGGAGGAGTTGGCACCGGTGTGGGTGGCGGCGGTGGGGGGTCCACGGCACGTGGTGCGGCTTGGGTGGGCACGGCGGCCCACAGTTCGGCCTCTACTGCGGGCCGATCTGCGGTGCTTTTCCAGTTCACGCCCCAGGTCAGTGCACCGATCAGCACGGCATGCGTCAGCAGCGCCAGCGTGATGGCGCGCAGGCGCGCGGGCGGGCGGGGCGGGTAAAACTGGTCGCGGTCGTCGAGGGCGTGCATGGGCGTCTGAGCAGGGCCGGGTGGTTTCGGTTCAACCACCGCCTTGTTTGACGGACAGGCCCACGCGCTGCACACCCGCCTTTTGTAGTGCATCCATGGCCTTCACCACGGTTTCGTACTGCACGCCCTTGTCAGCGCTGATGACCACGGCACTCTCGGCGCCCTGGCCCTTTTGCCAGCGGCTGGCGGCTTCGCCGATCTCGCGCTGGTTCAGGCTGCGCGTGGCGTCGGGGGTTTTGAACTGGAGCGATCCATCCTTGTTCACGATGACCTGCGCCACCACCTTGGGCGGGTTCTTGCTTTTGCCCACGCTGGGCACGTCGATCATGCCGGGCGTGAGCATGGGCGCCGTCACCATGAAGATGATGAGCAGCACCAGCATCACGTCGATGAACGGGACCATGTTGATCTCGTTGATGGTGCGGCGGCCCCGGCCGCGGGATGCCATGGCGGGCATGGTGTCAGTGCCCCGAGGCCGTGTGGCCCGTGGCGGTTGGCTGCGCGCCCAGGTTGCGCTGCAGGATGTTGGAGAACTCTTCGATGAAGGTCTCCTGTTGCGTGGCCACGCGGTCGATGTCGCGGGCGAAGCGGTTGTAGGCGATCACGGCGGGGATGGCGGCGAACAGGCCGATGGCGGTGGCGACCAGGGCCTCGGCAATTCCGGGCGCCACGGTGGCCAGCGTGACCTGCTCCATGCCCGCAAAGCCGGTGAAGGCGTGCATGATGCCCCACACCGTGCCGAACAGGCCCACGTAGGGCGACACCGAGCCCACCGAGGCAAGGAAGGACAGGCTGGATTCGACCACGTCCATCTCGCGCTGGAAGCTCGCGCGCATGGCGCGGCGTGCGCCATCAAGCAGGGTGCCGGGGTCTGCAATGCGGCGTTCGCGCAGCTTCTGGTATTCGCGCATGCCGCTGGCGAAGATGCGTTCCATGGGCCCGGCCTGCTTGGAGTTCTGGGCTGCGCTGGCGTACAGGTCGTTGAGGCTGGTGCCCGACCAGAACTCGCGCTCGAAATCCTCGTTCAAGGTTTTTACGCGCTTCAAGGCGAACAGCTTGCGGAAGATGGCCGCCCAGCTGGCCACCGACACGCCCAGCAGCAGCAGCATCACGAGTTGCACCACCCAGCTGGCGTGCAGCACCAGGGAGATGATGGACATGTTTTGGGAGTTCATGGTGTGAGTTGTTCCAGAAGGGTGCTCGGAATTCTTGCGGGGCGCAGGGTGGCGGAGTCCACCCACCCGATGCGGATGGTGCCTTCGGTCAGCAACTGAGGGGACAGGTCGGTCATCTGCTCTGATTTTAAGAGCGCTTGCTGCACTATTGTCAACGATGCCCGGCCTTTGTCTTGCAGGGCGGCGGTAACAATGAGTTCGTCGTCCAGCCGCGCGGGGCGGTGGTAGCGAAGCTGCGCACCGGTTACGACAAACATGCCGCCGGTTTGTTCCCGCAATCGCTGCTGGCCCACGCCGAGCGAGCGCAGCCATTCGGTGCGTGCGCGCTCAAAGAACTTGAGGTAGTTGGCGTAGAACACGATGCCGCCTGCATCGGTGTCCTCCCAGTAAACCCGGATCGGAAATTCAAACGCCATGCCGTGTTACCCAAGCAGCGTGCGCAGCCGCGCCACCGACTCCTGCAGTTGCGCCATCGAATTGGCGGTGGAGAAGCGGATGAAGCGCTCGGGCTCTGCCGTGCCAAAGTCGCGCCCCGGCGTCACTGCGATGTGGGCGCGGCGCATGACCTCGAACGCAAAGTCCCAGCTGCAGTTCTTGCCCGAGGGGACGCCCAGGCGCTGTGCGGCCTCTGTGCAGTCGGCCCAGGCGTAGAAGGCGCCGTCGGGCATCACCGGTACCGTGAGGCCCAGCGACTGCAGGGCTGGGATGAAAAAGTCGCGCCGGGCCTTGAACTCGGCGCGGCGGCGTTCGTACTCGGCAATGCTCTCGGCCTCGAAGCAGGCCAGCGCGGCATGCTGCGACACAGTGCTGGCGCAGATGAACAGGTTTTGCGCCAGACGCTCCACCACGGGCACCATGGCCTCGGGCACCACCATCCAGCCCAGGCGCCAGCCCGTCATGTTGAAGTATTTGCTGAAGCTGTTGATGCTGATGATGTTGTCGTCGATGGCCAATGCCGTGTGGCCGAACTCTTCTTCGTACGACAGGCCCAGGTAGATCTCATCGATCATCGTGATGCCGCCCTTCGCGCGCACCACGTCATGGATGCGGCGCAACTCGTCGGGCGCGATCGACGTGCCCGTGGGGTTGGACGGCGAAGCCAACAGCACGCCACGGGTCTTGTCCGTCCAGGCCGCGCGCACCTTGTCGGCGCTGAGTTGGTAGCGCTCGGCCGCCGTGGTGGGCAACAGCACGGCCTTGCCTTCTGCGGCGCTCACGAAGTGGCGGTTGCAAGGGTAGCTCGGGTCGGGCATGAGGATTTCGTCGCCCGATTCGATGAGTGCCAGGCACGCGAGCTGTAGCGCGGCCGATGCGCCCGCCGTCACCGCGATACGGCGCGCAGGCACGTTCACGCCAAATCGGCTCTGATACCAGCCGCTGATGCGCTCGCGCAGTGCATCGAGGCCCAGGGCATTGGTGTATTGCGTGGCGCCGCTGTGCACGGCGCGCGCGGCGGCTTCCTGCACCAGGGGCGGTGCGGTGAAGTCCGGCTCACCGATGTTCAAAAAGATCATCGGCTCACGCGTGCCCGCCACCTCGCGGGCCAGGGCCTGTGCGGCCTTGGCCACTTCCATCACATAGAACGGTTCGATGCGCTCGGCGCGCGTGGAAAACTTCATGGAAAGGCATCCTGCCCGCTCGGGGCGGCGTGGAAGGAAAAAGAAGCGAAACGGCCCCGGCCACGCAGGCGGGGCCCTGCCATCTTCAGGCGGCGCCCGAGGTTGCAGCCTTGTCGGCAGCCACTTCCACAGCGCGCAGTTGGGGCGCCAGGCCGTTGAGCACGGCGTTCACGTACTTGTGGCCGTCGGTGCCGCCAAACTCCTTGGCGAGTTCGATACATTCATTGAGCACCACGCGCCAGGGCACGTCGAGGCAGTGCTGGAACTCGTACACGCCGATCCACATGGTGGCGCGCTCGATGGGCGAGATCTCGGCCATCTTGCGGTCCAGCAGCGGGGTGATCAGCGCGTCCATCTCGGCCGCGTTTGTTATGCAGCCGTGCAGCAACGCGTCGTAGTGCACCGAGTCGGCTTTGTGAAAACCCGCCAGGTCGCGGGTGAATGTGTCGATGGCCGATGCCTCGTTGCCGCCCACCAGGTGCTGGTACAGCGCCTGCAGCGCGAACTCGCGTGCGCGGCTGCGGTTGGACTTGGAGGCCGCCTTGCGCGTGCCCGTGCTCTTGAGGCCGGTGCGGGCCTGCTTGGGAGGGCGGGGCGAAGAGGGCGTGGTGGGGGTGTTTTCGCTCATGACAGCTCGTCCAGCAGGTTGGCCATTTCCACTGCCACGCGGGCCGCATCGGTGCCCTTCTCGGTCTGGCGGGCAATTGCCTGTTCGAGGTTTTCGGTGGTGATGATGGCGTTGGCAATGGGGATCTGGTAGTCCAGCGCCAGGCGGGTCACGCCCGCGCCGGATTCGTTGGCCACCAGTTCGAAGTGGTAGGTCTCGCCACGGATGATGCAGCCCAGCGCAATCAGTGCGTCGAACTCATCGCTTTCGGCCATGGCCTGCAGGGCCACGGGCACTTCGAGCGCGCCAGGCACCAGCACGTGTTTGATGTTCTTTTCTTGCACGCCCAGGGCCAGCAGCTCTGCGCGGCAGGCGGCCGCCAGGGTGTTGGTGATGCCCTCGTTGAAGCGGGCCTGCACGATGCCGATGTGCAGCTTCTTGCCGTCCAGCTTGTCCGCCGTTCCTTTTTCTGCGCCAAACATAATTTATTTACTCTTTCGGAATGAAGCCGGTGATCTCGAGGCCATAGCCCGCCATGCTGGGCATGCGGCGGGGCTGGCCCATGAGGGCCATCTTGTGCACGCCACATTCGCGCAGGATCTGTGCGCCTACGCCGTAGGTGCGCAAGTCCATGCGGCCACGCTCGGGGGCTTGCGCCGCGCGGGCCGTGCCTTCGAACTGGGCCAGCAGCTGGGCGGCGCTTTCGCCGCAGTTGAGCAGCACCGCCACGCCCTGGCCTTGTTTGGCGAGGTACTGCAGGCTGGTGTCCAGCCCCCAGGAGTGCATGGAGCGGTTGATTTCGAGTGCGTCAAGCACCGACAGTGGCTCGTGCACGCGCACGGGCACCACATCGTCGGCGCCCCATTGGCCCTTGACCAGTGCCAGATGCACGGCCTGGCTGGGTTTGTCGCGGAAGGCGTGGGCGGTGAACTCGCCGTAGGCCGTTTGCAGTGTGCGCGTGCCGACCTTTTCGACCAGCGACTCGTTGCGGCTGCGGTATTCGATGAGGTCGGCAATGGTGCCGATCTTGAGGCCGTGCTCGGCGGCAAACAGCTGCAAATCGGGCAGGCGGGCCATGGTGCCGTCGTCCTTCATGATCTCGCAGATCACCGATGCGGGGCTGCAACCGGCCATGGCGGCCAGGTCACAACCGGCTTCGGTATGGCCTGCACGCATCAGCACGCCGCCATCCACCGCCTGCAGCGGGAAGATGTGGCCGGGCTGCACCAAATCAGTGGGCTGGCTGCTGCGGTTCACGGCCACCTGCACGGTGCGGGCGCGGTCGGCGGCCGAGATGCCGGTGGTAACGCCCTCTGCCGCTTCGATGGAGACGGTGAAGGCGGTGCTGTACACGGTGCCGTTGCGCGCGGTCATGGGCGGCAGCTTGAGGAACTCGCAGCGCTCGCGGGACAGCGTCAGGCAGATCAGGCCTCGGCCGAATCGGGCCATGAAGTTGATGGCCTCGGGCGTGACATGGTCGGCGGCCAGGACGAGGTCGCCTTCGTTTTCGCGGTCTTCTTCATCCACCAGGATGACGATGCGCCCGGCGCGCATCTCAGCCACGATGTCCTCGACAGGCGAGATCGGCACGGGGGTGTGAGGGGAGGTCATGGAAGGCTGGGGCTTTCTCTTGGGGCTGCTGGCGGCGTGTTGCAGCACAGGTTCCCGTGGCCGAAGGCAGCGACTACTGCGCCTCCAAGAAACCGCCCCAAAGAACATGCGATGCGGCGCTGCCGCACGTCAAAGGAGCATCTTGCTCCCGAAGGCACGGATTTTAGTGCACTGGGCCCCGGTTCGTATTCAAACGGGGCGGTGCCTGACGCAGATCAGATGGCGCTGCCCTGCAGAACGACATCCGAGGTGGGATAGGCCACACAGGGCAGCACGCAGCCTTCTTCCTTTTCTTCGGCCGTGAGGCCGGGCCATTCGATGGCATAGCGCACCGTGCCCTCCACCAATTGGCCCAGGCAGGTGCGGCAGGTGCCGTTGCGGCAGGAGCTGGGCCAGTCGATGCCGCCTTGCTCCAGCGACAGCAGCAGGGGCTGCTCGGGCCAGGCGTCGCATTGCTGGCCGTCGGGCTCGACCTTGGCGATGAAGAAGGGGGCGGTGGTCGGAGTGTTCATGGACAGTGGTGCTTCAGGGGTTGTGGGGGGCGTGTGCCCACACCAGCAGCAGGTTGTTGGCGGGCAGGGCGTGCCGGGCGGCCAGGTGCAGGCCGGATGCGGCGGCCACCGCCGCGACGTCTTCGATGCGGCGGATGCCCCAGCGGGCGTCTTGTGCGCGCAAGCTGGCATCGAACGCGAGGTTGCCGGGGGCGGTGGGCACTCCGTCCTCCAGATACGGCCCGTAGGTGACGAGGTGCCCGCCCGGCGCCAGGTGGCGGGCGGCGCCCTGCATCAGCCCTGCGCAGCAGGCCCAGGGGGCGATGTGCAGCATGTTGGCGCAGTAGATCAGCTCGAACGATGCGGCGGCGAACGCGGGGCCGTCGCTGGGCCAGGGGTTTTGCAGCACATCGAGCCGCAGCGGCGCGCGCACGTTGTGGGCACCCGCCTGGGCGGCCCAGCCGGTGATGGAGCCGAAGTGGGTGGCCTGCAGGTCGGTGGGCTGCCAGCTCCAGTCGGGCAGGGCGGCGGCAAAGTGCGCGGCATGTTGGCCGGTGCCGCTGGCAATCTCCAGCGCGGCGCCCGTGGGCGCCAGCAGCGCCAACAACTGGGCCAGGATGGGGCCTTGGTTGCGTTCTGCGGCGGGGCTGTGCTGGAGGGGTGGGTTGGACATGGGTATTTTTGGGCTCTGGCGCTTATCTATCAAGCGCTAGGAGCTATCAAATTTATAGTGAATCAGGGAGGGCCGACGTGCAATGTACCGCAGATGGCATGTCCGGACGGGTTGCCTGTTTTTTGAGCGGTGCAAGGAATTCTCTTGTAAATCAAACACTTAAACTCGTCATACAAGGCTTGTTCAGAGTTATCCACAAGATTGTCCAGCGCACACTGGGATAACAAGGCGGTGAAGGGCCTGAAGGAGGCTTGTGGCGAAGGGGCGCACACGGTGGCTGCCAGGGGGTTTCTGCTTGCCTATTGTTTGGGCAATGCAAGGATATCCCTTTTTAATCAATGGCTTAGATGCCTCATACAAGGCTTGTTCAAGGTTATCCACATGATTGTCCAGTGTTGCAAGGGATAACCGTTGCCATGATCGGCAGCATTGCCTAAAAAAGATGCAATGCAGGGCTTTCCGTGACAAATCAAGGACTTGGAGTTGTCATACAGGGCTTGCCAAAACTTATCCACATGATTGTCCAGCGCTGGCAGGGATAACCCGCGGGCCGTGGCTCAGTCCGACACCTTGACGCCTTTCCAGAACGCCACTCGGCCTCGGACCTGTTCGGCCTCGGGCTTGGGGTCTGCGTAGAACCAGGCGGCATCGGCGTTCATCTCGCCATTGACCAGCAGCGACAGGTAGCTGGCTTGGCCTTTCCAGGCGCAGGTGGTCTTGTGGTTGCTGAAGGTGAAGAACTCGCGCTGGAGCGCGCTCTCGGGAAAGTAGTGGTTGCCTTCAACCACCACGGTGTCGTCGCTCTCGGCAACGACCACTCCGTTCCAGACTGCTTTCATAGGGGGTCCTTGGTAAACCTGCCTGACTAGTCACACGCCTCGGCAGCCTGTTGACGCTGACGTTCCCTCTCGCAAAGACCGCTGCGCAGCCTCTGAGAGTTTGTAAACATGCTCCTGATAGATAAGCATTACCAATCTTCATTCACTATGTAGAGACTCACATCACTGCATCTGCCGGCAGGCGCTGCAGCATGGCCAGGCTGTTGGCGATGGTGTTGCGCAGCTCGCGGCGGTCGCAGATGAAATCTACGGCGCCCTTGGTCTGCAGGAATTCGGCGCGTTGGAAGCCCTCGGGCAACGTTACGCGCACGGTGGATTCGATCACGCGGGGGCCGGCAAAGCCGATCAGGGCCTTGGGTTCGGCGATCACGATGTCGCCCACGAAGGCAAAGCCCGCGCTCACGCCGCCCATGGTCGGGTCGGTGAGCACGCTGACGTAGGGCAGGCCCTTCTTGGCCAGGCGGGTGAGGGCCGCGTTGGTTTTGGCCATCTGCATGAGCGACAGCAGGCCTTCTTGCATGCGCGCGCCGCCGGTGGCGGTGAAGCAGATGAAGGGCACTTTCTGCTCGATGGCGGTTTCCACGCCGCGCACGAAGCGTTCGCCCACCACCGAGCCCATGGAGCCGCCCATGAAGTCGAACTCGAAGCAGGCGGCCACCACGTTGATGCTTTTGACCGCGCCGCCCATGACGATGAGGGCATCGGTTTCGCCGGTATTTTCCAGCGCTTCTTTCAGGCGTTCGGGGTATTTGCGGCTGTCCTTGAATTTGAGGGCGTCCACGGGCAGCACCTCTTGGCCGATCTCGTAGCGGCCTTCGGCGTCCAGAAACGAGTCGAGCCGTGCGCGTGCACCGATGCGGTGGTGGTGGCTGCAGTTCGGACAGACGTTCTGGTTGTGTTCCAGATCGGCCTTGTAGAGCACCGTTTCGCAGCTCGGGCACTTGATCCACAGGCCTTCGGGCACCTGGCGGCGCTCGGTGGGGTCGGTTTGCTGGATCTTGGAGGGCAGAAGTTTTTCGAGCCAGGACATGGTGTTCTCCTCTTCAGGGGCTCGGCATGCCGGGCGTTTGGGGCGCTACATGGCATGCCGGATTGAATCTATGGCGTCCCGCACCCGGTTGGGTGCAAGACGCAGGGCAGCATTATGCGTCTACGTGTCCAGCGCCTTGCGGATACCGCGCAGGAAGTCGATGGTGATTGGGACCACCTTGGCGTGTTCCTGGTCTTCGATGAGCTGGATGATGCGGCTGCCGATGACCACGGCGTCCGACACCTTGCCGATGGCCTGCGCCGTGGCCGCGTCGCGGATACCGAAGCCCACGCCCACGGGGATCGTTACATGCTGGCGGATGCGGGGCAGCATCTGCTCGACGGCGGAGGTATCGAGCGCGCCCGAGCCCGTCACGCCCTTGAGCGACACGTAATACACATAACCGCTGGCCACGCGCGCCACCTGGGCCATGCGCTCATCGGTGCTGGTAGGGGCCAGCAGGAAGATCAGGTCCATGCCGTTCGCGCGCAGGTTGGCGGCAAAGGCCTCGCATTCTTCGGGCGGGTAGTCCACGATGAGCACGCCATCGACACCGGCCTCGGCGGCGTCGCGCACAAAGGCGTCCGCGCCGTGGATCTGGTCGTAGCGCTCCACGGGGTTCGCGTAGCCCATCAGCACCACGGGCGTGGTGCTGTTGCGCTTGCGGAACTCACGCACGTGGTCGAGCACCTGCACCAGGCCGATGCCCAGTGCCAGCGCTTTCTCGCCCGCCTTCTGGATGACGGGGCCGTCGGCCATGGGGTCGGAGAAGGGCACGCCCAGCTCGATCACGTCGGCACCGGCCTCCACCATGCCGTGCATCAGTGCGGGCGTGATGTCGGCAAACGGGAAACCCGCCGTGACGTAGGGGATCAGCGCCTTGCGGCCCTGGGCTTTGAGTTGTTCAAAAGTGGTGCTGATGCGGCTCATGGCTTGGCGTCTCCTGCGCCCTTGACGGTGAGACCGCGCATGGAGGGGCGGTCGTAGAAGTCTTCATCCGAGAGGTCGGCCACGGTGCCGATGTCCTTGTCGCCCCGGCCCGAGAGGTTGACCAGAATGGATTGGTCGGGCCGCATGGTGGGGGCGAGCTTTAGGGCATGGGCAAAGGCGTGGCTCGATTCGAGCGCGGGGATGATGCCCTCGGTGCGGCACAGGTGGTGGAAGGCCGCCAGCGCCTCCTTGTCGGTGATGCCCACGTATTCGGCGCGGCCAATGTCCTGCAGCCAGGCATGCTCGGGGCCGACGCCGGGGTAATCCAGGCCCGCGCTGATGCTGTGTGTTTCGGTGATCTGGCCGTTGGCGTCCTGCAGGATGTAGGTGCGGTTGCCGTGCAGCACGCCGCTGGAGCCGCGCTGCAGGCTGGCGGAGTGTTTGCCGCTGTCCAGGCCCTCGCCGGCCGCCTCCACGCCGATCAGGCGCGTATTGGCGAACGGAATGTAGGGGTGGAAGATGCCCATGGCGTTGCTACCGCCGCCCACGCAGGCGATCACGGCATCCGGCTGCGCGGCCGCGATTTTCTGTTCGGCCAGCATGGGGGGCATCTGCTCGATGGCTTCCTTGCCGATCACGCTCTGGAAGTCGCGCACCATCACGGGGTAGGGGTGCGGGCCCGCCACGGTGCCAATGATGTAGAAGGTGTTGTCCACATTGGCCACCCAGTCGCGCATGGCTTCATTCAGAGCGTCCTTGAGCGTCTTGCTGCCGGACTCGACCGGCACCACGGTGGCGCCCAGCAGCTTCATGCGGTAGACGTTGGGGCTTTGGCGCTTCACATCTTCGCTGCCCATGTAGACCACGCATTCAAGGCCGTAGCGTGCGCAGATGGTGGCGGTGGCTACGCCGTGCTGGCCCGCGCCGGTTTCGGCGATCACGCGCGGCTTGCCCATGCGGCGTGCCAGCATGGCCTGGCCGATCACGTTGTTGATCTTGTGGGCGCCGGTGTGGTTGAGGTCTTCGCGCTTGAGGTAGATCTGCGCACCGCCCAGCTCGCGGCTGGTGCGCGCAGCGTGGTAGACGGGTGAGGGGCGGCCCACGAAGTGCTTGAGCTCGTAGTGGAATTCGGCGAGGAAATCCGGGTCGTTCTGGTAGCGGGCGTAGGCTTCGCGCAGTTCCTGGATCGCGTGGGTCAGCGTCTCGCTGACGAAGCTGCCGCCATAGGGGCCGAAATGGCCTGAGGAATCAGGTTGCTGATAGGAATTCATGAGGGTTCTTTGCAAGTTGGGCATCGGCCGCGCGCACGGCGGCGATGAACCGTTGGATTTTTCCGGCGTCCTTGATGCCCTTCAGGGATTGGCCATCGGGGCTGGTCGGGTCTGTGGCCTCGACGCCGGAGCTGACATCAACCGCCAGCGTCTTGCAACGCGGGCGGACTTGCAAAATGCCATCGGTCACGTTTGCAGGCGTGAGTCCACCAGACAAAACGAGGTGAGAGCTGACGCTTGGTGGAAGGAGTGACCAATTGAATGCCTTGCCGCTGCCACCATAACCTTCGACATGGGCGTCGAGCAGGATGGCTTGGGCGTGAGAATAATCGTGGGCGTATTTTACGAGGTCAAAGCGTGCCGCGCCATCGCCGAGGGGAATGCGTGCGGCGCGCAGATAGGGTCGCGCGCCCTGGCCGGTGGCGGCTAGGCAGTCCTGGGGCGTTTCATCACCATGAAATTGAATGGTAGCGCCCGCAATTAAAGCGCTAGCAGCTATCACATTGGTAGCACTCTCGTTCACGAAAAGCAGCACGGGTGTGACGAAGGGTGGCAGGCGCCGGGCCAGTTGTGCCGCCCGCTCTGGCGTCACGGCGCGTGGGCTCGGGGCATACAGCACGAACCCGACGGCATCGGCACCCGCAGCCACGGCGGCATCCACGTCCTGTTCGCGGGTCAGGCCGCAGATCTTGATGCGGGTGCGTGCCGGGGGGAGGGGGGCAATGGCTTGGACTTTCATGGCAGCCAATCATACGCAGCCGTGCGCTGGGGCAAGCCCCAGCGGGCGTCGTAGATCGGGCCCTGGAAATACAAACCGTTGGGGGAGAAGGTTGGTGCCGCTGCATCGCGCGATCGGGCGGCCAGCACCTGTGCCATCCATTCGGGGGGCTGGTCGCCCTGGCCCACGGCAATCAGGCAGCCCATGATGTTGCGGATCATGTGGTGCAGGAATGCGTTGGCCTCGAACTCGAAACGCCAGTAGCAAGGGCTCCAGCCCAGCTCCGGGTGTGGGTCGCTCAGGCCCCGGCGGGTGATGTCGATGCGTTGCAGGGTTTTGACAGGGGATTTGGCCTGGCAGGCCGACGCGCGAAAGGAGGTGAAGTCGTGTTCGCCCAACAGGATGTCTGCGGCCTGCCGCATGGCGTCGTGGTTCAGCGGGCGATAGACCCAGCCCACGCGGCCTGCATCCACGCTGGGGCGCACGGGGGACTGCAGCAGCACATAGGCGTAGCGCCGCGCCACCGCACTGGCGCGGGCGTGAAAATCAAGGGACACGGACTGTGCCCACTGCACGGCAATGTCGGCGGGCAAAAAGGTATTGGTGCCGCGCACCCAAGACGACGCGGGCCGCTCAAGCGGGGTGTCGAAGTGCACCACCTGCATCAGTCCATGCACCCCGGCATCGGTGCGGCCAGCGCACAACGTGCTGACGGGGTGCGTAGCAAAGCGGCCCAGGGCCGCTTCGAGTTTGTCTTGAACCGTGTTGCCAGACAGCTGGCTTTGCCAGCCGCTGTAGGCCTGGCCGTTGTAGCCGACGCCCAGAGCCACCCTCGTCATGGAGTGGCCTGGGGACGGGGTGGGTGGGGATGCGCCTGTCGGTGCGGGTTGTTGCATCAGCCCAGATCGGCCAGCATGCGCTGGGCACGGGCCTTGAGCACGCCGCTGGATTCCGCCACCACTTCTTCAATCAGCGTGCGGGCGCCGTCGGTGTCGCCAATGGCGTTGAACTCTTCGGCCAGCGCCAGCTTGGTGGCCAGTGGGTCGTCTTGCGCGGCCGCCGAGCCATCGTCGGCGAAATCGGGGGCTGGAGCGGGTGCGGCTTTGGCGGCGGGTGCGGCCATGGGCCTGGACGGTGTGTTCAGGTCCAGCGACAGGTCGCCCAGATCGAATTCCATGGGGCTCGCGTCTTTGCCATCGGCACCCGTTAACGGAGCCATTCCCGACGGTGCCATGCTCAGATCATCCGCGCTTGGGAAGTCGATCTGGGCCGTGGGTGGGGAGGGCATGACGGGGGTGGGCGCCGTTTCCTGGGCACTCCACGCCGGTGGTGCTGCAGCAGCAGGGAGGTCTGGCAAATCGAGTTCAGGGCGCAGCGTTGGGGGCTCATCCTCACCAGGCGCTGAATGGAGAGCACTGGCGGTTGCGGCCGCTGCTGCGGCGGCGAAGCCACCAGGCGCAGCGGGTGGCGCATCGGTCAGGGCATCATCGGGCAGGTCCAGGTCGAGATCCAGGTCAAGGTCCGGAGGCAAGGCTGCTGCCGCTGCGGCAGCGGCGTTTCCTGCCCCCGTGAAGGTGCTGGGGAAACCGCCTGGGGGCAGCGATGGAGACTCATCCTCGCCCATGCCGGGGCGGCCACCGGGCTGGTACAGACGGTTTTCGGGGTCCAGATCACGGCCCAGCTCGGCAATGCGCGCCCAATCCGGGCCTTCGCCCTGCGTCAGCTTGAAGACTTCTCCTGCAACAGCCTCCAGGGCCTTGCGGTCCTGGCGTTTTGCATAGATTTCGCCGAGCTTCACATGCACGGAGACGCGGCCTGGGTTATGGCGCACGGCTTCTTTCAGGATTTCTTCAGCTTGCAGGTCGCGGCCATAGGCCAGGTACACATCGGCCTCGGCCACCGGGTCCACATCGCCACCTGCGTCCAACTGGCTGGGCGAATAGGCCATGGAGGAGCCTGTGCTCACATCACTGTTGGCCGTGTCCACGCGCTGGCCGCCACTGGCGCCAAAGAACGAGTCGGGCTGGATGCGGCTTTCGAGGAAGGAGCTGTCCACACCGCCATGCTGGCGGCGGCGCTGCACGACGCGGTATGCGCCAAATCCGAGCAAGCCCGCAATCAGAATACCGCCGCCAATGGGCAACAGGGGGTCGGCCATGAGCCCCTCGAGGAACCCTGGTTCTTCGACAGGCGCCGGGGCAGGCGCTGCTGGCTTGGCAGCAGCAGCGGGGGCTGGTGCGGGCGCTTCTGCTGCGGGCGCAGAGGCAGCAGCTTCGGCAGGCACCGAGGCTTCTGCGGGGGCGCTGGCGGCGGGTGCGGGTGCCGGGGCTTCAGGGGCGGTGGGTGTGGCGGGAACAGCAGGCACTTGCACGGCCACGCCAGCCGGGGCACTGGCCGCGCCTGCGGCTGCAGGGGCAGCGCCGCCAGCTGCGGTAGAGGCTGCGCCCAGCTTGTTGAGGTCGGTGATGTTCTTGGACAGCTCGGCCATCCGTGCGGCAGCGTCGCTCGCCTGCTTGTCCTTGATGACCTGCTCTTCTGCGGCCTTCTGGCCCTTCACGGAGCCCTTGGACAGTGTGAGCTTGTCGGGTGCGGCCGTGGCAGGTTTCTTGTCTTCTACCTGTGCCTGCACGGTGCCAGACGCTGAACGTTGCGCGGCGGCGACTTCGGTGGTGGGCGCAGCGCCCGCAAGCTTGCGGCGGAAATCGTTGAAATCGCGTGCCTGTGCCGAAAGGATTTGGCGCGCCTCGGGGGCCGTGGTGGACTGGGCGGTTGCCTGGTCAGGCATTTGCAGGACGGCGCCTGCCTTGAGAAGGTTGACGTTGCCGTGGATAAACGCTTCGGGGTTGGCACGAAGCATGGCCACCAGCATCTGGTCCAGCGAAACACCTGCGGGCTTGTATGCGCTGGCAATGCGGCCAGCGGTATCACCGGCATGCACGGTTACGCCATCGGCGGGCGCGGCGCGCGGCGCTGCAGCGGCCGGGCGAGGTGCTGCTGGGGCAGCCGCCGCCGTGGGTTCTGCTGCGCGTGGCACGGCGGGTGCGCGCACAGCAGGCGCGGGGGCTGCGGGCGAAATCTGTGGCGAGGCCGTGACCGCAGGCGCCGGACGGCGCATCGTGGGCGGATCAAACAGCATGGTGTAGCTGCGCACGATGCGGCCAGACCCCCAGTTGGCGTCCAGCACCAGGTCGAGGAAAGGCTCGTTCACGGGGCGGTCACTCGACAGGCGCAATACCGCCGTGCCATCGGGCCGACGCTGCAGCTGGATCCGCAGGTTGTTCATCGTGTTCGTGTATTCCATGCCCTGGGCACGGAAGACTTCGGGGGCTGCCGCCGTGGCGCGCAGCGTGTCGGCTTCGGCGGGCGTGATCTGGGGCAGGTCGATCTCTGCGCGCAAGGGTTCACCCAGGGCAGACTGCACGGTGATGCGCCCCAGTGCCAAAGCAGATGCATCGCTGGCGTAGAAGCCAGAGCAAGCTACGGCCGCGGCCGCCAAGACAGAAAATTTCCAACGATGCATGTTTGCCAACAACTGATGAGGATTTTTTGCGGCTCGGGCGAGCGTTGCTTTTTTTGTCATGGTCTGGTCCCCGTCCCGGAGCGTGAAAATATGTAAAAAGCACCATAGCATCAATGTTTTGCACTGACAAGCTGAGGTGGCGCCGAAGCTTTGGGCGGAAGGTTGTCGCACTAATTTGGTGCGTCAAGTTGTTGCCAATTGCCAACGCGCCGTAACCGAGTGTGACGGAACGCTGGGCGCAAAAAAGCGCGCGTGGCGGGTGCCGCGCGCGCTTGTCAAAGGTGCCAGATCAGGCGTCGAGCAGGATGCGCAGCATGCGGCGCAGGGGCTCGGCGGCACCCCACAGCAGTTGGTCGCCGATGGTGAAGGCGCCAACGTACTCGGGGCCCATGGCCAGCTTGCGGATGCGGCCCACGGGGATGGTCATGGTGCCGGTCACGGCCACGGGCGTCAGGTCCTTGATGGTAGCTTCGCGGGTGTTGGGCACGACCTTGGCCCATGCGTTGTCGGCAGCAATCATGGCCTCGATGTCGGCCACGGGCACGTCCTTCTTGAGCTTGAAGGTCAGCGCCTGGCTGTGGCAGCGCATGGCGCCCACACGCACGCAGAAGCCATCGACGGGAATGGCGGCGGAGTCGAAGCCCTCGCCCATGCCGAGGATCTTGTTCGTCTCGGCCATGCCCTTCCACTCTTCCTTGGACATGCCCCAGCCAGGCTCGTCCTGGCTTTTGCCAATACCGAGGTCCTTGTCGATCCAGGGGATGAGCGAGCCGCCCAGCGGCACGCCGAAGTTGATGGTTTCAGCGGCGCTCAGGCTGCGCTGCTTGGCGATAACCTTGCGGTCGATCTCCAGGATGGCGCTCTTGGGGTCGTCCAGCAGCGATCGCACTTCGGCGTTCAGTGTGCCGTACTGCGTGAGCAGCTCGCGCATGTGTTGGGCGCCGCCACCCGATGCTGCCTGGTAGGTCTGGGTGCTCATCCATTCGACCAGGCCTGCCTTGTACAGCGCGCCCACGCCCATCAGCATGCAGCTCACGGTGCAGTTGCCGCCGATCCAGTCCTTGCCGCCGTGGGCCAGGGCGTTCTTGATGACCGGCATGTTGACCGGGTCGAGCACGATGACGGCATTCTTTTCCATGCGCAGGGAGGATGCGGCGTCGATCCAGTGGCCGTTCCAGCCTGCGGCGCGCAGCTTGGGGTACACCTCGTTGGTGTAGTCGCCGCCCTGGGCGGTGATGATGATTTCGCAGCGCTTCAGGGCGTCGATGTTGAAGGCGTCTTGCAGGGTGGTTTCGTTCTTGGCCTGCGCAGGGGCCTTGCCGCCCGCGTTGGATGTGGAGAAGAACAATGGCTCGATCAGGTCGAAGTCTTTTTCTTCGACCATGCGGTCCATCAACACCGAGCCGACCATGCCGCGCCAGCCGACCAAACCTACCAACTTGTTGCTCATTTCAACGCCCTTTCAAATAAAACAGTGCTAGACCAGACTGTTTGCCCCGGCTCGTCTGGCCAGGGAGGGCGCACGACGATTCCGGAGCTGGATCAGCCCTTAATGGTCGTGGTTTTGGTGGTGATTGCGCGCGCAGCCACACCGGCCATGGCGGCGGGTGTGATGTTCAGGGCGAACGGGCGGGCGGCAAACATAGCGCAAGATTGTAGCGGATGCGGCCCGGCGCGCGCAGGCCAAATGGCGGCGGGTGCCAGAAAAGCACAAGGGCGGCACGGGGCCGCCCTTGTCTGCGGCAATGCCCGGTTGGGGGCACCGCCGAATGACGTTAGGTTATGCCAGTGCCTTCACCACCGCATCCCCCATCTGCGCCGTGCCCACCTTGGTTGTGCCTTCGCTGTAGATGTCGGGCGTGCGCAGGCCCTGGGCCAGCACTTTTTGCACGGCGGCTTCGATGCGGCGGGCGGCTTCTTCCTGGTTCAGGCTGAAGCGCAGCATCATTGCAGCGCTCAAGATGGTGGCCAGCGGGTTGGCCACGCCCTTGCCTGCGATGTCGGGGGCGCTGCCGTGGCTGGGTTCGTACAGGCCCTGGTTGCTGCTGTTCAAGCTAGCCGAGGGCAGCATGCCGATGGAGCCGGTGAGCATGGAGGCTTCGTCCGAGAGGATGTCGCCGAACATGTTGCCCGTGACGACCACGTCGAACGCCTTGGGCGCCTTCACCAGTTGCATGGCGGCGTTGTCCACGTACATGTGCTGCAGCTCGACGTCGGGATATTCCTTGTGCACGTCGGTGACCACGTCCTTCCAGAACTGGAAGGTTTCGAGCACGTTGGCCTTGTCCACGCTGGTGACCTTCTTGCTGCGCTTGCGTGCGGCCTGGAAGGCGACGTGGGCGATGCGCTCAATCTCGGGGCGGCTGTAGCGCATGGTGTCGAAGGCTTCTTCGGCACCGGGGAAGTGGCCGTCCACCGCCGTGCGGCGGCCGCGCGGCTGGCCGAAGTAGATGTCGCCGGTCAGCTCGCGGATGATGAGGATGTCGAGGCCCGCGATCAGCTCGGGCTTGAGGCTGGATGCGCCCACCAATTGCTCGTAGCAGATGGCGGGGCGGAAGTTGGCGAACAGGCCCAGGTTCTTGCGCAGGCCCAGGATGGCTTGCTCGGGGCGCAGGGGGCGGTCGAGTGTGTCGTACTTCCAGTCGCCCACGGCGCCAAACAGGATGGCGTTGGCTTCCTTGGCGAGCTTGAGCGTGGACTCGGGCAGCGGGTGGCCATGGGCGTCATACGCCACGCCGCCGACCAGGGCGGATTCCATCTCGAACGGGAGCTCCAGCGCTTCCAGAACCTTCACGGCTTCGGAGACGATTTCGGTGCCAATGCCGTCACCCGGCAGAACTGCGATTTTCATTGATTGCTCTTAATTTGATAGCTTTTAGCGCTTATTCATCAAGCGCCAGGTGCCAATTTGACTAATATTTCAGGACACCATGGTGTGTGCGAGCCAGGGCTTGGTGGCCAGGCGCTGGGCCTCGAAGGCTTTGATCTTGTCGGACTGGCGCAGGGTCAGGCCGATGTCGTCAAAGCCGTTGAGCAGGCAGTATTTGCGAAAGGCGATCACGTCGAACGGGATCTCTTCGCCCTGGGGGCGCACGATGACTTGGCGTTCGAGGTCAATGGTGAGTTGGTAGCCGGGGAAGGCCGCCACTTCGTCGAACAACTGGGCCACGGTGGTCTCGGGCAGCACGATGGGCAAGAGGCCGTTCTTGAAGCAGTTGTTGAAGAAGATGTCGGCAAAGCTCGGTGCGATCACGGCGCGAAAGCCGTATTGGTCGAGCGCCCAGGGGGCGTGTTCGCGGCTGGAGCCGCAGCCGAAGTTCTTGCGCGCCAGCAGCACGGAGGCGCCTGCGTAGCGCGGCTGGTTCAGCACGAAGTCGGGGTTGGGCTTGCGGCTGGCGGGGTCTTGGCCGGGCTCGCCGTGGTCCAGGTAGCGCCATTCGTCGAACAGGTTCACGCCAAAGCCGGTCTTCTTGATCGACTTGAGAAACTGCTTGGGGATGATGGCGTCGGTATCGACGTTCTCGCGGTCCATCGGGGCCACCAGGCCCTTGTGCACGGTGAATTTCTGCATGGCTGCCTTGTCTGTCTTACTTGTTGGCGGCGCGCTCAAGCGCGCCCCCGGCCCGTTGGACGTCCTGGCCCACGCCCTTGACGGTGTTGCATCCGGCCAGCAGCAGGGCGGCGGACAGTGCGATGAGGGTTGCGGCAATTTTCTTCATGGCGGGCTCCTTCAGGCGAATTGGCGGATGTCGACGAAATGGCCGTGCACGGCGGCGGCGGCGGCCATGGCGGGGCTGACGAGATGGGTGCGGCCACCGGCGCCCTGGCGGCCTTCGAAGTTGCGGTTGCTGGTGCTGGCGCAGCGCTCGCCAGGCTCCAGGCGGTCAGCGTTCATGGCCAGGCACATGCTACAGCCTGGTTCGCGCCATTCAAAGCCTGCGGCCTTGAAGATCTGGTCCAGGCCCTCGCGCTCGGCCTGTTCCTTGACCAGGCCCGAGCCGGGCACCACCATGGCCAGCTTCACGTTGCTGGCCACCTTGCGACCCAGGTTCTTCACCACGGCGGCGGCTTCGCGCATGTCTTCGATGCGGCTGTTGGTGCACGAGCCGATGAACACCTTGTCGATGGTGATGTCGTTGATGGGCTTGCCCGGTTGCAGGCCCATGTAAGTGAGTGCGCGCTCGATGGCGCCGCGTTTGTTGGCGTCTTTTTCCTTGTCGGGGTCGGGCACGCGGGCGTCCACGCCCAGCACCATCTCGGGCGAGGTGCCCCAGGTGACCTGCGGCAGGATATCGGCAGCGTCGAGCTTGACCACGGTGTCGAACTTCGCATCGGCATCGGAATGCAGCGTTTTCCAGTACGCCACGGCCTGGTCCCATTCCACCCCGGTGGGCGACAGGGGGCGGCCCTTGACGTATTCGATGGTTTTGTCGTCCACCGCCACCAGGCCTGCGCGTGCGCCGCCTTCGATGGCCATGTTGCACACGGTCATGCGGCCTTCCATGCTCATGGCGCGGAAGACGGAGCCCGCGAACTCGATGGTGTAGCCCGTGCCGCCCGCCGTGCCAATTTTGCCGATGATGGCCAGCACCACGTCCTTGGGTGTCACGCCTTTGGCCAGAGTGCCGTCCACCTGCACCAGCATGTTCTTGGCCTTCTTGGCCAGCAGGGTCTGCGTGGCCATCACGTGCTCGACCTCGGAGGTGCCGATGCCGTGGGCCAGCGCGCCGAAAGCGCCGTGGGTGCTGGTGTGGCTGTCGCCGCACACCACCGTCATGCCGGGCAAGGTGGCGCCGTTTTCAGGGCCGATCACGTGCACGATGCCTTGGCGCTTGTGCATGAAGGGGAAGAACGCGGCGGGCGAGATTGTCGCCATGTTGTCGTTCAGCGTGGTGATCTGCTCTTTGCTGATCGGATCGGTGATGCCGTCGTAGCCGTTTTCCCAGCCCGTGGTGGGCGTGTTGTGGTCGGCGGTACCCACGATGGAGCTCATGCGCCAGACCTTGCGGCCCGCCTCGCGCAGGCCCTCGAACGCCTGCGGGCTGGTGACTTCGTGCACCAGGTGGCGGTCGATGTAAAGGATGGAGGTGCCGTCCTCTTCGGTGTGGACGACATGCTCGTCCCAGATCTTGTCGTACAGGGTGCGTCCCATGGCGTGGCTTTCTTTCTGCTTTCAGGTGGGTGATTGGATTTTAGTGTCGGGGGTCGCGGCGGGCGCGGCAGGCGCGGCCTCTTGTGCGTTGCGGGGTGCCAGGTGCTCGACCAGCAGGCGCGCGGTGACCGGCAGGGCGTCAAAGTCGCGGGCCACCACCCGCAGTTCGCGGTGGGCCCAGGCGTCGGTCAGCGGGATGGCCTGCAGGTTGCCCACGCCGCGCATCAGGGCAAAAGCGCGGTCGGGCAGCAGGCCCACGCCCAGGCCGTTGTCGATCATGCGGCACATGGCATCGAGCCCCGTGACCTGGATACGCTGGCGCAGCGGGCGCCCGGCGGCCGCTGCGGCTGCGCGCATGGCCAGGCTGATGCTGCTGTTGGCATGCAGGCCCACAATGTCCCAGTCGAGAACTTCATCAAAATTGATAGCTGCTTGCGCTGACAGGGCGTGCGCTAGCGGCACAACAAGCACCAAACGGTCTGAGCGGTACGGGCGGCTTTGCAAGCCGGGGCTGCCGCCTGTGTTGACTGTGCCGATGTTGCAAATGCCCAGGTCGGCGGCGCCCTCCTGCACTGCGTTCAGCACGTCGCTGGAGAGGTGCTCTTGCAGGTCGATCTTGATCTGGCTGTGCTCGCGTGCAAACGCGCCCAGGTCTTCGGGCAAAAACTGGAAGATGGCCGAGATGTTGGCGTGCATGCGCACATGGCCGCGCACGCCGTCGGCGTATTCGCTGAGCTCACCCTGCATGCGTTCGAGGCCAAACAGCACCGTGCGCGCATGGTGCAGCAGGCTCTCGCCCGCGGGTGTGAGGGTCACGCCCCGGCTGTGGCGGTAGAGCAGGGCGGTATCTACAGCGGTTTCCAGATCCGACAGGCGCTTGCTGACGGCCGATGC
Organism: Acidovorax sp.; assembly: GCF_027492855.1. GTDB lineage: Bacteria > Pseudomonadota > Gammaproteobacteria > Burkholderiales > Burkholderiaceae_C > Acidovorax. The sequence goes on along the minus strand of NZ_JAPUDY010000008.1, from coordinate 248,183 downwards.
GGCAATGAACTCGCGCTCGGCCGCGCGGCCGATGCTGCCGAGCTCGCACACCGCCACAAACAGTTGCAGCGAGGTGAGGTCGATTCGGCGCGCAAAACTGCGCTCGGAGCTTTTCATGGGTTTTTGTGTTCTGCCACTTCTCGTTTCGAGAAGGTGATGGGTTATTTTCTTATAAAAGACCTTGCATTGCCATCGCCAACCGCGATGTCGTCCATCGCGTGTGCGGTCTTCTTGGTGCGCGCAGACATGAAAAAACCGCACGGGCTTTTCAGCACCGTGCGGTTGTCAGGAGGGGGCGGCAGGCGGTCAGCTGAAGAAGTTCTTCAGTCGGTCCGTCCAGCTCTCGCCGCTGGGCGAGTGGCGTGCGCCACCCTTTTTGAGCGAATCTTCCAGCTCGCGCAGCAGCTTGCGCTGGTGCTCGGTGAGCTTGACCGGCGTTTCCACCGCGATATGGCAGTACAGGTCGCCAGGGTAGCTGGCGCGCACACCCTTGATGCCCTTGCCGCGCAGGCGAAACTGCTTGCCGGCCTGGGTGCCTTCGGGGATGTCGATGGCCGCTTTGCCAGCCAGCGTGGGCACCTCGATCTCGCCACCCAGGGCGGCGGTGATGAAGCTCACAGGCACCTGGCAGTGCAGGTCGTCGCCGTCGCGCTCGAAGATGTCGTGTTTCTTCAGGCGGATTTCGATGTACAGGTCGCCCGGCGGGCCGCCATTGGTGCCTGGCTCGCCGTTGCCCGTGCTGCGGATGCGCATGCCGTCGTCGATGCCCGCAGGGATCTTCACTTCCAGCGTCTTTTGCTTCTTGAGCTTGCCCTGGCCGTGGCAGGTGGTGCAGGGCTCGGGAATGATCTTGCCCGTGCCGCGGCAGTGCGGGCAGGTCTGCTGCACGCTGAAAAAGCCCTGGCGCATCTGCACCGTGCCGGAGCCCGCGCAGGTCGTGCAGGTTTTTGCGCTGGTGCCGGGCTTGGCGCCGCTGCCGTGGCAGGTGTCGCAGCTCTCCCACGATGGGATGCGGATCTGCGCGTCCTTGCCGCGTGCGGCCTCTTCCAGGGTGATCTCCATGGCGTAGCTGAGGTCGCTGCCCCGGTACACCTGGCGGCCGCCCGCACCGCGCCCACGCCCGCCTTGCTGGCCGAACATGTCGCCAAAGATGTCGCCAAAGGCCTCGGCAAAGCCGCCAAAACCTTCCGCACCCGCGCCGGGGCCGCGCATGTTAGGGTCCACCCCGGCGTGGCCGTACTGGTCGTAGGCCGCGCGTTTTTGCGGGTCGGAGAGCATCTCGTAGGCCTCCTTGGCCTCCTTGAACTTCTCTTCGGCAGGTTTGGCCGCATCCCCCTGATTGCGGTCAGGGTGGTGCTTCATCGCCAGCTTGCGATAGGCCTTCTTGATTTCATCGTCCGAGGCGTTCTTGGGAACGCCCAGGATTTCGTAAAAGTCTCTTTTGGACATGGTTCTCCGCCAGGGGAAAAGGGGAACGCCGCGCCGCCTCCGGGGTGAGAGGCAGGGCGCGGCGGCTCAGGGGGAGGGCTGGATCAGCCCTTCTTGACTTCCTTCACTTCGGCGTCGACCACGTTGTCGTCGTCTGCGGGCTTGGCCGACGAGGATGCAGAGGCCGAAGCACCTGCGGCATCGGCGCCGCCTGGGGCCTGGGCGGCTTGTGCTGCCTGGGACTCGGCGTACATCTTCTCGCCCAGCTTCTGGCTGGCGGCCATCAGGGCTGTGGTCTTCTCGTCGATGGCGGCCTTGTCCTCGCCCTTGAGGGCTTCTTCCAAGGTTTTCACCGCGGCGGTGATCGCGTCCTTCTCGGCTGCGTCAAGCTTGTCGCCATGCTCGGCCAGGCTCTTGTTGACGCTGTGCACGGCGGCTTCGCCCTGGTTCTTGGCCTGCACCAGCTCCAGCTTCTTCTTGTCGTCGGCAGCGTTGAGCTCGGCGTCCTTCACCATCTGCTGGATTTCTTCTTCCGACAGGCCCGAGTTGGCCTTGATGGTGATCTTGTTTTCCTTGCCGGTGCCCTTGTCCTTGGCGCCCACGTGCAAGATGCCGTTGGCGTCGATGTCGAACGACACCTCGATTTGTGGCGTGCCGCGCGATGCGGGCGGGATGCCTTCGAGGTTGAACTCGCCCAGCAGCTTGTTGCCGGTGGCCATTTCGCGCTCGCCCTGGAACACCTTGATCGTCACGGCGGGCTGGTTGTCGTCGGCCGTCGAGAAGGTCTGTGCGAACTTCGTCGGGATCGTGGTGTTCTTGGTGATCATCTTGGTCATGACGCCGCCCAGGGTTTCGATGCCCAGGGACAGGGGGGTCACGTCCAGCAGCAGCACGTCCTTGCGGTCGCCCGACAGCACCTGGCCCTGGATGGCAGCACCCACGGCCACGGCTTCGTCGGGGTTCACGTCCTTGCGGGGCTCGCGGCCGAAGAATTCCTTGACCTTCTCTTGCACCTTGGGCATGCGGGTCATGCCGCCCACCAGGATCACGTCATGGATGTCGGACACGGACACGCCAGCGTCCTTGATGGCCGTGCGGCAAGGGGCGATGGTGCGCTCGATCAGCTCTTCGACCAGGGCTTCCAGCTTGGCGCGGGTCAGCTTGATGTTCAGGTGCTTGGGGCCCGAAGCGTCGGCCGTGATGTAGGGCAGGTTGATGTCGGTGGAGGCCGAGTTCGACAGCTCGATCTTGGCCTTTTCGGCGGCTTCCTTCAGGCGCTGCAGGGCCAGCACGTCCTTGGACAGGTCCACGCCCTGTTCCTTCTTGAACTCGCTGATGATGAAATCGATGATGCGCTGGTCGAAGTCTTCGCCGCCCAGGAAGGTGTCGCCGTTGGTGGACAGCACTTCGAACTGCTTTTCGCCATCGACGTCGGCGATTTCGATGATGGACACGTCGAACGTGCCGCCGCCCAGGTCATACACGGCGATCTTGCGGTCGCCCTTTTCCTGCTTGTCCAGGCCGAAGGCCAGGGCTGCAGCGGTGGGTTCGTTGATGATGCGCTTGACGTCGAGGCCCGCGATGCGGCCGGCGTCCTTGGTGGCCTGGCGCTGAGCGTCGTTGAAGTACGCGGGCACGGTGATCACGGCCTCGGTCACAGGCTCGCCCAGGTAGTCTTCGGCGGTCTTCTTCATCTTGCGCAGGATGTCGGCAGACACCTGCTGGGCCGACAGCTTGTTGCCGCGCACTTCGATCCATGCGTCGCCGTTGTCGGCGGGCACGATCTTGTAGGGCATCAGGTCGATGTCCTTTTGCACTTCTTTCTCAGTGAACTTGCGGCCGATCAGGCGCTTCACCGCATACAGCGTGTTCTTGGGGTTGGTGACGGCCTGGCGCTTGGCCGAGGCGCCGACGAGGATCTCGCCGTCTTCCTGGTACGCCACGATGGAGGGCGTGGTGCGGGCACCTTCGCTGTTCTCGATCACGCGCGTGGTGTTGCCTTCCATGATGGACACGCAGCTGTTGGTGGTACCCAGGTCAATGCCGATGATTTTTCCCATGATTTCTCTCCGAATGTTTGATTGGTTTGGATGGCTAGTAACTTGTGGATAACTTTTGGTGCTTCAAGTCATCCGCGCTGATTTATTTGGGGATTTACTTTGGGGCCGTGACGGTGACCAGGGCCGGACGCAGCACGCGCTCGGCGATCACATAGCCCTTTTGCAGCACGCTCACCACGGTGTTGGGTTCCTGGTCGGCAGGCACCACGCTGATGGCCTGGTGCTGGTGCGGGTCGAACTTGGCGCCTGCGGTGGGGTTGATGGCCAGCACCTTGTTGCGCTCCAGGGCCGAGGTCAACTGGCGCAGGGTGGCGTCGGCGCCTTCGCGCAGTTGCTCGGGCGTGGCTTCCTTGATGGCCAGGGCAGCATCCAGGCTGTCGGCCACGGGCAGCAGGCTTTCGGCAAAGCTCTCGATGCCGAATTTGCGGGCCTTGGCCACTTCGTCATCGGCACGGCGGCGGGCGTTTTCGGCCTCGGCCTTGGCGCGCAGGAACTGGTCGGCCAGATCGGCGCTTTTGGCCTTCAGCTCGGCCAGCTCGCCCTGCAGGCGTGCCAGCTCATCGGAGGCGTGGGCAGCCATGGCGGCTTCGACTTCTTCGGGGGCGGGGGCGCTCTGGGATGCGGTGGTTTGGCTGTGGTCTGACATGTCTGGTCTGAAAGTAAATAAACAGGACGCGCGAGAGTTGGGGGCGTTTGGCCACAAATCAAGGCCTGCGGCAGGGGTATGTCCTTGTGGGCCCCAGGTGCAACGCGCTTTGTAGTAAGGCATGTCGGCCCGGTCCCTTGGTTTTGCAAGGGGCCGGGCGTCCATCCGGCATCATTTTGGGGTGCCCTGGATGGGGCTGCGATGCACTAAGTGTACAAGCGGCGAAGGCCGGGCTATAATCGCAGGCTTTCCCTTGCCACACCGCACAACCCAGGAGGGTTGGGACGCAACGGGTGGTCTTACCCAAAAGGAGTATGCATGCGTCATTACGAAATCATTTTGTTGATCCATCCGGATCAAAGCGAACAAGTTCCAGCCATGCTGGAGCGCTACAAGGGCATGATCACCGCTGGCGGTGGCAAGGTGCACCGCGTGGAAGACTGGGGCCGCCGTCAACTGGCGTACCTGATCAACAAGCTGGCCAAGGCCCACTATCTGTGCGTGAACATCGAAGCCGACCAGGCCGTGATGGCTGAACTGGAGCACGCCTTCAAGTTCAACGACGCCGTGCTGCGCCACCTGACGGTTCAGAAGAAGAAGGCCGATACGGGCCCATCTTCGATGATGAAGACCGTCGAGCGCGAAGAAGCCCGCAAGGCCAGCCAAGCGGAATACGCAGCTGCCGGCGGCGAGCGCGGCGAGCGCTGATCCATCCTCGTTGGAGTGGAGAACCGCGTCGTCTTGACCGCATGTATCGCTGAGGCTGAGGCCCTGCGCTACACGCCCGCTGGATTGCCCGCCCTCACGCTGCGGCTCGAACACGAGTCACAGCAAACCGAGGCAGACCATCCCCGCGAAGTCAAGGCCGCCATGAAAGCCGTTGCCTTTGGTGCAATGGCCGAGCGTCTGGCAAGGCAGAACATCGGAAGTCTCTGGACTTTTCATGGATTTCTGGCCAGCCCGCGCAATGGCAAGACCGCAGTGCTTCATATCCAGGATATTCAACAAAATTAATTTTCCAAGGGGTCCGCAATGGCCACGTTCAAGAAGTTCAACAAAGATAAGCGCCCAAAGCGCAACACCCAATCCCTGCTGTTCAAGCGCAAGCGCTTTTGCCGCTTCACGGTGACGGGCGTTGAAGAAATCGACTACAAGGATGTCGACACGCTGCGCGATTTCATCGCCGAAAACGGCAAGATCATCCCCGCACGCCTGACCGGCACGCGCGCCATCTTCCAGCGTCAGCTGAACACCGCCATCAAGCGCGCTCGCTTCCTGGCCCTGGTGCCTTACAGCGACCAGCACAAGATCTAAGGAGCACAACCCATGCAAATCATCCTGCTCGACAAGGTTGTGAACCTCGGCAACCTCGGTGAAATCGTCAAGGTCAAAGACGGCTACGCCCGCAACTTCCTGATCCCCGCTGGCCGCGCCCGTCGCGCCACGGAAGCCGCCAAGGCAGAGTTCGAAGCCAAGCGCGCTGAACTCGAAAAGGCTGCCGCTGCCAAGCTGGCCGAAGCCCAAGCCCAAGGCGAAAAGCTGGCTGGCACCACCGTCAAGCTGACCCAAAAGGCTGGCGTGGACGGCCGTCTGTTTGGTTCCGTGACCAACCACGACATCGCCGAAGAGCTGAACAAGCAAGGCTACAAGATCGTCAAGGCGCAGGTTCGCCTGCCCAACGGCCCGATCAAGGTCGTGAGCGAAAGCACGGTGAACGTTGCTCTGCACACGGACGTGGTCGTGGAAGTGACCGTTTCGGTGTACGGCGAAACCGCCTGAGGCACCTCGGTGTTTCACCAGAAGCCGCCCTCGGGCGGCTTTTGTCTTTGGGTTCGCGGTATTTGTACATGATTGCCCACCGGTAATCCACGGATTACCCACAGGCTTGTCCCCCTGGCTGCTGCTTTGATGCGGCAGATCCAGGGAATGCATTTCATCAGGCTCTGCTCGGAGAAACTTTATGTCTGCTGTCTTTCCCCCGCTGGATGACCAAGGCTTTGCTTCGCCGCCCGACCGTGAGATCGCCCAGTTGCGCACGCCGCCGCACTCCATCGAGGCCGAGTCCAGCGTGCTCGGTGGCCTGCTGCTGGACAACAACGCCTGGGACCGCGTGGGCGACCTGCTGGTGGAGAGCCATTTCTACCGGCATGAGCACCAGATGGTCTATGCGGCCATTGGTGCGCTGATCAACGCCAGCAAGCCTGCTGACGTGATCACGGTGTTCGAGCACCTGAAGAACCAGGGCAAGGCGCAGGATGTGGGCGGGCTGGCCTATCTGAACAACCTGGCGCAATACGTTCCGAGCGCCAGCAACATCCGCCGCTATGCGGAAATCGTGCGCGAGCGCGCCATCCTGCGCAAGCTGGTCACGGCCAGCGATGAGATCTCGACCAACGCCTTCAACCCGCAAGGCAAAACGGTCGAGCGCATTCTGGACGAGGCCGAGGCCAAGATTTTTGCCATTGGCGAAGAGGGCTCGCGCACCAAACAGGGTTTCCAGTCCCTCGACAACCTGGTGATCGACCTGCTCGACAAGGTGCAGGAGATGGCTGACAACCCGGTGGACGTGACTGGCGTGCCCACCGGCTTTGCCGACCTCGACCGCATGACCAGCGGCTTGCAGGCGGGCGACATGGTGGTGCTGGCGGCGCGCCCATCCATGGGCAAGACCTCGTTTGCGGTGAACATCGCAGAGCATGTGGCGCTCAACGAAGGCCTGCCGGTCGCCATCTTCTCGATGGAAATGGGCGCCGCCCAACTGGCGGTGCGTATCGTGGGCTCTATCGGCCGCGTGAACCAGGGCAACCTGCGCACCGGCAAGCTCACTGACGACGAATGGCCGCGCCTGACCGAGGCGATTGAAAAGTTGCGCACGGTGTCGCTGCACATCGACGAGACGCCGGGCCTTACGCCGGGCGAGTTGCGCGCCAACGCGCGCCGCCTGGCGCGCCAGTGCGGCAAGCTCGGCTTGATCGTGGTCGATTATTTGCAGCTCATGAGCGGCTCGGGCTCATCCAGTTCGGACAACCGCGCCACCGAGCTGGGCGAAATCTCCCGGGGCCTGAAGATGCTGGCCAAGGAACTGCAATGCCCGGTGATCGCGCTGTCGCAGCTCAACCGCTCGGTGGAGCAGCGCACCGACAAGCGCCCCATGATGTCCGACCTGCGCGAATCGGGCGCCATCGAGCAGGACGCAGACATCATCATGTTCATCTACCGCGACGACTACTACAACAAGGACTCCAAGGAGCCCAACGTGGCCGAGGTCATCATCGGCAAGCAGCGTAACGGCCCCACCGGCACGGTCAAGCTGTTCTTCCAGAAGAACCAGACGCGCTTCGAAAATCTGGCGATGGGCTCGGGCGACGATTACTGAGTGTCGCCAGCGGAAGGTGTCGTATTTTTCCAAGATGGCCCTGGCGTAATCGATCAAACTGCAGGCAACCAAGGAGTTTTCATGCAGTTTGGATACACGATTCTTTATGTGCCTGACGTACGTGCCACCTTGCAGTTTTACGAGCGGGCATTTGGTTTTTCCACCCGTTTCCTGCACGAAGCCGGCGATTGGGGCGAGCTGGAGACAGGCCCCACCAAGCTGGCGTTCTGCTCGGTGAGCATGCTGGCCCAGATGGGCAAGAAGACAGGGGTGCCCGACCCCGAGCGCCCATGCTCCGAAGTGGCGCTGCTGACGCAGGATGTATCTGCCGCCTACCAGCAAGCGCTGGCCCAAGGGGCGGCGCCGTTGCAGGAACCCACGCAAATGCCTTGGGGCCAGACGGTGGCCTATGTCCGCGACCTCAATGGCTTTTGGGTGGAGCTGTGCACGCCCATGGGAGACGCGGGCTGATTCCATTGCTAAATCAACCGATCACTTTGTCGGCTTCGTTTGCCGTGCGTGATCGATTGAGAAATGGAATGGCTTGCAGCTACGCGTAGCCCTCGGCGCCAAGCAGGGCCAGGCGCTCGGGGTGCGCGCGAAGCTGGCGGGGGGTGCACCCAAGCCAGTGCTGGAAAGACAGATTCATGTGCGACTGGTCTGCATAACCGTGCAGTGCCGCCACTTCCGCCAATGCCATTGTGCTTGCCAGGCTGTGGCAGGTTTGGCGCATGCGGGCCAGGCTGCGCCAGAACTGGGGCGGGTGGTGCGTGGCGCTGCGCAGCAGGCGCTCCAGCGTGCGCACGCCCACACCCAGCTCCCGGGCGGCTTGCCGGACGGATGGGGTGTGCGCCAGCGCGGTCAGGGCGTCCTGCACGCGCGCGTCGCAGTGCGTGGCTTCCAGCAGCCGTGCGCGAATGTCCTCTTCATCTTCCAGTGTGTCGGCAGCGCCTATGCGCGCCAGCAGCGCCTGGTCGATCTGCACCCCGGGGCGCAGCCGGTAGCCGCGCATGGCAGTGCCAGGCTGCAACTGTGCGGTTTCGGCCCGGTGGGCCAAGGTGAACAGGTGCCAATCCACACGCCCATCCGGCATGCGCACGCCGATCCAATCCTGGCAGCCGTCAGGAGGGATCCATGCTTGCAGCGCAGCGGGATCGCCGTCTTCGGGTGCGGCGTAGTCCCACGCGCAGAGGATGGGGTCTGGCGGGTTCAGAGCACCTCGCTCGCAAAGTCTGCCAGGCGCGAGCGCTCGCCGCGTGCCAGCGTGATGTGGCCGCTGTGCGGCCAACCCTTGAAGCGGTCCACCGCGTAGGTCAGGCCTGACGAACCCTCGGTGAGGTAGGGCGTGTCGATCTGCGCCAGGTTGCCCATGCAGATGATCTTGGTGCCGGGGCCCGCGCGGGTGATCAGGGTTTTCATCTGCTTGGGCGTGAGGTTCTGCGCCTCGTCGATGATCACGTACTTGTTCAAAAAGGTGCGCCCGCGCATGAAGTTCATGCTCTTGATCTTGATGCGGCTGCGGATGAGTTCGTTGGTGGCGGCGCGGCCCCATTCGCCTGCGTTGCCGCCGTCGCCCTTGGCCAGAAATTCGAGGTTGTCGTCCAGCGCACCCATCCAGGGGCCCATTTTTTCCTCTTCAGTGCCGGGCAGAAAGCCGATGTCTTCGCCTACGCTCACGGTGGCGCGGGTCATGATGATTTCGGTGTAGCGGCGGTCGTCCAGCACCTGGGTGAGGCCTGCTGCCAGGGCCAGCAGGGTTTTGCCGGTGCCTGCGGTGCCGGTGAGCGTGACAAAGTCGATCTCTGGGTCCATGAGCAGGTTCATGGCGTAGTTCTGCTCGCGGTTGCGCGTGGTCACGCCCCATACGGCGTTCTTGGCCGAGCCGTAGTCCTTGAGGGTCTGCAGCACCGCCGTTTTTTCGCGGATCTCGCTGACGCGCGCGAACAGGCTGGGCTCGCCGGGCGCCTCGAAGTACACGAACTGGTTGATCATCAGCTGCGGCACGATGGGGCCGCCGATGCGGTAGTAGGTGTGTGCGCCGCTTTGCCAGCTCTCCACGTTCTTGCCGCTCTTGGCCCAGAAGTCGGGCGGCAGGGCCAGCACGCCTGCGTACAGCAGGTCGCCGTCTTCCAGCGTCTTGTCGTTCTGGTAGTCCTCGGCGTTCAGGCCCAGGGCGCGCGCCTTGACGCGCATGTTGATGTCCTTGGACACCAGCACCACTTCACGCCCGGTCGGGTGTGACCCTCCCTCAGCGCGTGGCGCATGCAACTTGCTCAGGGCTTCGACCACGCCCAGGATCTGGTTGTCGGCCTTGCCTTGGGGCAGGCTGGTGGGCAGGCTGTAGTCGAGCGGCGCTGTCTGGAAGAACAAATGACCGCCCGCTGCGCGCTGGCCCGTGGAGTCGAGCTTGAGGCCCTTGGCCATGTCGGCGCCCTGGGCGGCGGCGAGCGCGTCGAGTGTGCGGCTGGCCTGTCGGCCGTTGCGGGCCACTTCGGTCATGCCCTTCTTGTGGCCGTCCAACTCCTCCAGCACGATCATGGGCAGGAAGATGTCGTGTTCTTCAAACCGGAACAGGCTGGTGGGGTCGTGCAGCAGCACGTTGGTGTCCAGCACGAAGAGCTTGGTCGGGCCTTGCGCGGCCGATTTTTTGCTGCGCGTGGTGGATGAGGTGGCTGGCGCAGCGCTGGCCGTCGCCGGGGCGGCGCTGGTCGTGCGCGCCTTGCGCCCACCGGCGGCGCGAGCGGTGGTGGGGGCTGGTGCCGCCGCAGGCTCGGGTGTGCGGGCGCGGGTTTCGACCTGGATGAGAGGTGGGGCGCTGGTCAACACGGCAGGTGTGGGTGTTGCGCCATCTGCCTTGCGCCCGGAGCGGGCCGAAGACGTTGTTGCGCGCGCGGGCGTGGCAACAACGGGCTCGTTGGCGGATGCCTGCGACACCCGGGGACGGGCCGTGACTTCAAAGGCTTCTGGCGCGAGGAGTGCAGCGCGCCGGCTGGGGGCGGGGGGCAGGGGCATGGTGGCAGGGCCTCGGTCGGTAAAGAGAGAAAGACGGGTCAGAAAGCAAAAAGCCGCCTGGAGGCCAAGGCGGCTTTTTGGAGTGGGGCAAACGTCGCGGAAACCAGGAGCATCAACCCATTATGCATACTCCGAGCGCCTTGCCGTGGCAAAACGAGCGGGGTGTCGCGCCGATGCTCCAGTGTACGAATCCGTGCGTGCCGGGGCGGGCGGTCAGGCGGCCTTTTTCAGGGTCTTGATGGACTTGACGGTCTTGAGGACCTCGTCCACGTGACCGGGCACCTTGAGGCCGCGCCACTCTTGCACCAGAAGGCCATCGGGGCCGACCAGGAAGGTGCTGCGCTCGATGCCCTTGACCTTTTTGCCGTACATGATCTTGTTCTTGACCACGCCGAACATGTGGCACATTTTCTCTTCGGTGTCGGCGATGAGCTCGAAGGGCAGCTCCAGCTTTTCCTTGAACTCGTCATGCGACTTCATGTTGTCGCGGGACACGCCGAACACGGCGGCGCCAGCTTTCACGAAGTCCTTGTACTTGTCGCGAAACTGCATGGCCTCCGTGGTGCAGCCAGGGGTGTTGTCCTTGGGATAGAAGTAGAGAACCAGAATTTGGCCAAGGTGGGAGGTGTTGGAGACCTTGATTCCACCAGTTGCGTTGGCTTCAAATTCAGGGAGGGGTTTGTTGACAACGATCGCCATATCACTTCAATCTCTCAGGATGTAGTCGTTGATAAGCCGGGGGAATGGGGTGTGTTATTGCTCTTGGTGGTGCCCCCGACCGCAACCGTTGATTTTACCCTGAAATCATCTTCTGGCCAAATGTAAGACAGTGTGTCGGAGTCGGGTGCTGCGCACTTCGGCAAGGCCGTGCATAGGTGCAAGCGGCCCGGTTGTGGCTTGCCGTGGCGCCTTGCCAGCCCTTTGTTCAGGCTTCAAGGATCAAGGCCGCCACCACGTTGCGGCCTTCGCTGGCGAGGATGTTGTAGGTGCGGCAGGCGGCGGGCGTGTCCATGGCCTCCAGCCCCAGTCGGCGGGCGAAAAGCGGGGCCAGCCAGGCCGGTGGCGGAAAGCGGTTGCGCGCGCCGCTGCCAAAGATCACGAGCTCAGCTTCCAGCGTGGCCAGTTGTGCAAAGTGCTCGGCCGTCAGGTCCTCGAAGCGCGCGCAGGGCCATGCCTGGCGCAGCCCCCCGGAGCCGATGATGACGCTGTGGGTGATCTTGTCCGCGTCGATGCCGATCCAGCCGGGGCCGTAGCCGCTGATGGTTTGTGCGTTGGATCGGTCGGGCTGGAATTTCATGGGCGTGGGAATGGGGGGCGAGGCGGGTGCAGCGGAGCGCTGCCGCCAGGGGAACACTTCTGTTCTGTGGTCAAATTATAGGTTTCGCCCAGATGCCAGCCGCCCTGGCTGCCATTGGGTTGTTTCCCGGCCTTATTGCTCCACCGTCAGCGCATGAAAACCGTCCAAAAATCCGCCAAGCTTGCCAACGTCTGCTACGACATCCGGGGGCCGATCATGGACGCGGCCAAGAAGATGGAGGAAGACGGCCACAAGATCATCAAGCTCAACATCGGCAACCTGGCGGTGTTCGGCTTCGATGCGCCTGAGGAAATCCAGCTCGACATGATCCGCAACCTGCCCAACTCGGCGGGTTACTCGGACAGCAAGGGCATCTTCGCGGCGCGCAAGGCCGTGATGCACGAGACCCAGAAGCAGGGCATCAAGGGCGTCACGCTGGACGACATCTATCTGGGCAACGGCGCCAGCGAACTCATCGTGATGGCCACGAATGCGCTGCTGGACACGGGCGACGAGCTGCTGTTGCCTTCGCCGGACTACCCGCTGTGGACGGCCGCCGCCAGCCTGTCGGGCGGCTCGCCGGTGCACTACCTGTGCGACGAGGCCAACGGCTGGATGCCCGACCTGGCCGACATCCGCGCCAAGATCACGCCCCGCACCAAGGGCATCGTGGTCATCAACCCCAACAATCCCACGGGCGCGTTGTATTCGGACGATCTGCTTCGGGGCATTGTCGCCATCGCGCGCGAGCATGGCCTGGTGATTTTTGCCGACGAGGTGTACGACAAGGTGCTGTATGACGGCGCCACCCACACGGCCATTGGCTCGCTGAGCGAGGACGTGCTCACGCTCACCTTCAACTCCTTGTCCAAGAGCTACCGCTCCTGCGGCTACCGCGCGGGCTGGCTGGTGGTGTCGGGCGACAAAAAACCCGCCAAAGACTACATCGAGGGCCTGAACATGCTCTCGAACATGCGCCTGTGCTCCAACGTGCCCGGCCAGTGGGCGGTGCAGACCGCGCTGGGCGGCTACCAGAGCATCAACGAGCTGGTCTGCGAAGGCGGGCGCCTGCGCAAGCAGCGCGACCTGGCGTACGAGCTCATCACCGCCATCCCCGGCGTGACCTGCGTGAAGCCGCGTGCGGCGCTCTACATGTTTCCGCGCCTGGACCCGGCCATCTACCCGATCAAGGACGACCAGCAGTTCTTCCTGGCGCTGCTGCAGGAGACCAAGGTCATGCTGGTGCAGGGCACAGGCTTCAACTGGGCGGCGCCCGACCATTTCCGCATCGTGTTCCTGCCGCATGAGGACGACCTGCGCGACGCCATTGGCCGCGTGGCGCGGTTCCTGGAGCAGTACCGCAAGCGCTGCGGCACGGCCTGACCTCTTTGCCTCCTGAGGTTGCTATATTTTTAATAGCTGCTTGCGCTTGATAAATAAGCGCTACAGCCCATTTTGACTGGTAATTACCCCATGAAACCCATCCAAGTAGGCCTGCTGGGCATCGGCACTGTCGGCAGCGGCGTGTTCAACGTGCTCACGCGCAACCAGGACGAGATCAGCCGCCGCGCTGGCCGTGGCATCGAGATCACCATGGTGGCCGACCTGGACGTGGAGCGCGCCAAGGCGGTGGTGGGCGACGGCATCCAGGTCGTCAACGACGCCCGCGCCATCATCGCCAACCCCGACATCGACATCGTGATCGAGCTCATCGGCGGCTACGGCATCGCCCGTGGCCTGGTGCTGGAGGCCATCGCTGCAGGCAAGCATGTGGTCACCGCCAACAAGGCACTCTTGGCCGTGCACGGTACCGAGATCTTCGCCGCGGCCTCGGCCAAGGGCGTGATGGTGGCCTTCGAAGCCGCCGTGGCCGGTGGCATCCCCATCATCAAGGCGCTGCGCGAAGGCCTCACGGCCAACCGCATCCAGTGGATCGCGGGCATCATCAACGGCACCACCAACTTCATCCTGTCCGAGATGCGCAGCAAGGGCCTGGATTTTGACGTGGTGCTGAAAGAAGCCCAACGCCTGGGCTACGCCGAGGCCGACCCCACCTTCGACATCGAAGGCGTGGACGCCGCGCACAAGGTCACGCTGATGAGCGCCATCGCGTTTGGCATCCCCGTTCAGTTCGACAAGGCGTATGTGGAAGGCATCACCAAGCTCGGCGCGGCCGACATCAAGTACGCCGAACAACTGGGCTACCGCATCAAGCTGCTGGGCATCACCAAGCGTGCCGACAAGGGCATCGAGCTGCGCGTGCACCCCAGCCTGGTGCCATCCAAGCGCCTGATCGCCAATGTGGAAGGCGCCATGAACGCCGTGGTGGTGCAGGGCGATGCCGTGGGCACCACGCTGTACTACGGCAAGGGCGCGGGCAGTGAGCCCACGGCCAGCGCCGTGATCGCCGATCTGGTGGACATTGCCCGCCTGCACACCGCCGACCCCGAGCACCGCGTGCCGCACCTGGCCTTCCAGGCCAACACACTGGCAGACGCCATGGGCACGCTGCCCGTGTTGCCCATGAGCGAAATCACCACCAGCTACTACCTGCGCCTGCGCGTGGCCGACCAGGCTGGCGTGCTCGCCAAGGTCACCGGCCTGCTGGCCGAAGCCGGTGTGAGCATCGACGCCGTGCTGCAGCGCGAGGCCGATGAAGTGGGCGGCGAAGGATCGACACAAACCGACCTCATCATCCTGACCCACGACACCCGCGAAGGCACCATGGACGCCGTGATCGCCCAGATGCAGGCCCTGCCCACTGTGCTGGCCCCCATCACGCGCATCCGCAAGGAGGAGCTGAACTGATGCTGTACGTCTCCACACGCGGCCATGCCGACCGCAAGCATTTCTGCGACATCCTGCTCGAAGGCCTGGCGCCCGACGGCGGCCTGTACCTGCCCGAGCACTACCCCAAGGTCGATGCTCGGGCCCTGACCCGCCTGCGCAAGGCCTACCACGAGCAAGGCTACGCCGAGCTGGCCTTCCAGATCCTGTCGCTCTACATCGACGACATCCCTGCCGCCGACCTCAAGGCCCTGTGCGCCAAGACCTACACCGCCGAGGTGTTCGGCACGGGCGAAATCGTGCCCCTGCGCCACCTTGAAGACGGCCTGTGGCTTGAAGGCCTGTCCAACGGCCCCACGCTGGCCTTCAAGGACATGGCCATGCAGTTGCTGGGCAACCTGTTCGAATACGAATTGAAGCGCCGTGGCGAGCAGCTCAACATCCTGGGCGCTACCAGTGGCGACACCGGCAGCGCGGCCGAATACGCCATGCGCGGCAAAGAGGGCGTGCGCGTCTTCATGACCAGCCCGCATGGCCGGATGAGCGCCTTCCAGCAGGCGCAGATGTTCAGCCTGCAGGACGAGAACATCCACAACATCGCCATCGAGGGCGTGTTCGACGACTGCCAGGACATCGTCAAGGCCGTGAGCAACGACCACGCCTTCAAGGCGAAGTACAAGATCGGCACCGTCAACTCCATCAACTGGGCGCGCCTTCTGGCGCAGGTGGTGTACTACTTCGCGGGCTACATCCAGGCCACCGAAACCAATAGCCAGAAGGTCAGCTTCACCGTGCCATCGGGCAACTTCGGCAACGTTTGCGCGGGCCATGTGGCACGCATGATGGGCCTGCCGATTGCCAAGCTGGTGGTGGCGACGAACGAAAACGACGTGCTCGACGAGTTCTTTCGCACCGGTGCGTACCGCGTGCGCGGCGCGGCCGACACGCACGAGACGTCCAGCCCCAGCATGGACATCAGTAAGGCCAGCAATTTCGAGCGTTTCATTTTTGACCTGCTGGGCCGCAACGGCCAGCGCACCAAGGCCCTGTTCAGCGCCGCGCTGCAAACCTACGGCCGGTTCGATTTGAGCGCCGAGCCGCTGTTTGCCGATGCGGCGGGCAAGTACGGCTTTGAAAGCGGCAAGAGCACCCATGCCGACCGCCTGGCCACCATCCGCGACAACTACGAGCGCCACGGCGTCACCATCGACACCCACACCGCCGACGGCGTGAAGGTGGCCCGAGAGCACCACAAGGATGCCAAGGTGCCCATGATCGTGTTGGAGACCGCACTGCCCATCAAGTTTGCCGAGACCATTGTCGAAGCCCTGGGCCATGCGCCCGAGCGGCCCGCCAAGTTCGCAGGCATCGAAGACCTGCCCAAGCGCGTGCAGGTGATGCCCGCCGACGTGGAACTGGTCAAAGCCTACATCGAGCGCCACTGCGCCCCCGCCGCGCTGGGGTGACGGTGAAGGTGCGGGGGGTAATTTGTATAAAAATTGCCCCTAGCGCTTATCTGGCAAGCGCTAGCAGCTATAAATTGAATAGCTAACCAAGGATGTGCGAATGAAGGTTGTCGGTTTCGCCGGGTTCTCCGGCAGTGGCAAGACCACGCTGGTCGAGCAGTTGATCCCCGAGCTGCGGCTGCGGGGGCTGCGCGTGTCGGTGGTCAAGCATGCGCACCACAGTTTCGACATCGACCACCCCGGCAAAGACACCTACCGCCACCGCGAGGCCGGGGCTTTTGAGGTGGTGGCTGCGTCGGACAAGCGCCTCATGCTGGTGCGCGAGTTCGAGCAGCCCGCCACGCTCAGCGTGCACCACCTGCTGGCCGAGCTGTACCAGGGCGTGGACTGGGTGCTGGTGGAGGGGTTTAAGGATAGCGATCTGCTCAAGGTCGAGGTGTGGCGCGCGCCCGAACCCGGCCAGGCGGCCAAGACCGTGCGTTACCCCGAAGACGACTTCGTGGTGGCCGTGGCCACCGACGCCCCCGAAAGCCTGCCCGTGCCCACACAACTGCCTGTGCTGGACCTGAACGCCCCTGCCCAGGTGGTGGACTGGCTGATCCAGTACGAATACCGCTTTGAGTACAACTGGGAACTGCACGGAGGGCTGCTGCCATGCGCCCCCCAATGAAACCCCTGAAGCCCCTGGCCGACGCGCTGGCTGACCTGCTCGTGCAGGCCACGCCCTTGCCAGGCACCGACACGGTGATCACCTTTGATGCCGATGGCCGCGTGTTGGCGCAGGACTGCGTTTCGGCCCTGCAGGTGCCGCCAGAAGACAACAGCTCCATGGACGGCTACGCCGTGCGTTGTGCCGATGTGGCGGCTGTGGGCGTGGTGCTGCCCGTGTCGCAGCGGATTGCAGCGGGCAGTGCCGGAGAGCCGCTCGTGCCCGGCACCGCCGCCCGCATCTTCACCGGCGCGCCCGTACCCGCAGGCGCCGACGCCATCCTGATGCAGGAAGACTGCGAGGCCTTGGCCGCAGGCGAAGGCCTGGGCCAGGTGCGCATCAACGCTGTGCCAAGGCCCGGCCAGTGGATCCGCAGCGCAGGCGAAGACATCACGCGCGGCGCCGTGGTGCTGTCGGCTGGCACGCGCCTTTCTCCCGCCGAACTGGGTCTGGCCGCCAGCATCGGCTTGCACCAATTGCAAGTGGCTCGCCGCCCGCGCGTGGCGCTGTTCTCCACGGGCGACGAACTCGTCATGCCCGGCGAGGTGCCGCCCGAGCAGATGCGCGCAGGCAGCATCTACAACAGCAACCGCTTCTTCTTGCGCGCCATGTTGTTGCGCCTGGGCTGCGAGGTCACCGACTTCGGCATCGTGCCCGACCGGCGCGACGCCACCATCACCGCCCTGCGCGATGCCAGTGCCGCGCACGACCTCATCTTGACCAGTGGCGGCGTGAGTGTGGGCGAGGAAGACCACATCAAGCCTGCCGTGGAGACGTTGGGCACGCTGGACCTGTGGCAGATCGCCATGAAGCCCGGCAAGCCCTTTGCCTACGGCCAGATTCCGCGAGAGGGTGGGGCGGCGCACTTCATGGGCCTGCCCGGCAACCCGGTGTCTAGCTTCCTGACCTTTGCACTGCTGGTGCGGCCCTTCCTGCTGCGGTTGCAGGGCGTGAAGGACGTTGCTCCTCAATCCATAGCGGCTACCGCTCATTTCACGTGGCCCAAGGCCGATAAACGCCGTGAATTTTTGCGCGTGCGCCACAACGCGGCAGGCGGGCTGGAGCTGTTCAACAACCAAAGCTCGGGCGTGCTCACCTCGGCCGCCTGGGGCGATGGCGTGGTGGACAACCCGGCCGGCCAGACGATTGCGCAGGGCGATACCGTGCGGTACATCGCGTTCTCGGAGCTGCTGTCATGAGAGTGTCGGTGCGGTACTTCGCATCCATTCGCGAAGCCATTGGTGAGGGCAGCGAGGCGGTCGACACCACTGCGGCCACGCTGGGTGCGCTGCGCGACGAACTCATCGCACGCGGCGGCGCCCATGCCAGCAGCCTCGCACGTGGCAGGGCTGTGCGCATGGCGCTCAACCAGACGTTGAGCGACGAATCAGCCACCCTGGCCGATGGTGCCGAGGTGGCGTTTTTCCCACCGGTGACAGGGGGATAAGACCGCCCCCTAGGCAATGCGCGGCATAGCAGCCATGGGCGTCAGTTCATCCTTGAGGTGGAAGGCAGACACGGCCTGGACCAGTTGCTGGGCTTGTGTCTGCAGGCTGCCCGCCGCAGCGGTGGCTTCTTCGACGAGTGCGGAGTTCTGCTGGGTGAACTGCTCCATCTGGCCGATGGTATCGACCACCCTTTGAATGCTTCCGCTTTGTTCCACGGTGGCGGAGGTGATTTCGGAGACGATACCGCTCACGCGCCCGATGGATCCGACGATCTCTTCCATGGTCTGACCCGCGCGGTCCACCAGGGCCGTGCCTTGTCCCACTTGCTCGACGTTGCGGGTGATCAGCGTTTTGATCTCCTTGGCAGCGCTTGCGCTGCGCTGTGCCAGGGTTCGCACCTCGCTGGCCACCACGGCGAACCCGCGCCCTTGCTCGCCTGCGCGAGCGGCTTCGACGGCCGCGTTGAGCGCCAGAATGTTGGTCTGGAAGGCGATGCCATCAATCACGCTGGTGATGTCGCCAATCTTGCGGCTGCTGTCGCTGATGTTTTGCATGGTGGAGACCACCTGGCCGACCACCTCGCCGCCTTGTGCCGCGACGCTGGCCGCAGTCTGGGCGAGTTGATTGGCATGTTTGGCGTTCTCGGCGTTGTTGCGCACCGTGCTGTTGAGCTGCTCCATGGTGGCTGTGGTGTCTTGTAGCGCGCTGGCCTGCTGTTCCGTGCGGACGCTCAGGTCTTGATTGCCTTGGGCGATTTCGGAGCTTGCGGTGGCCACACTGTCGGCACCGCTGCGGATGGTGCCCACCAAGGAGGCCAAACTCGCCTGCATTTGCCCCATCGATTGCAAGAGTTTCCCTTCTTCGCCGGGCTCATCATCGCGGATGGACCGGTTGAGATACCCCTCCGCAATGGCCGTGGCACTCCGGCGGGTCTCATCCAGAATCGAGGCGGTGCGATGCCGCAAATGCAGCAAGCCGCTGAACAGAGCGACGACAAGCACGACGGATGCGCCGGCCGTGACGCTCACCCAGAATTTGTTGGCCGCTTCGGCGTTGGCCACTTCGGCCGCTGTGCGCTGGTCCAGCGCGGCAAGAAATTCATCCACCGGCTTCATGATCTTGGCCTTGTTTTGATGGTAGGCCAGGTCGTGCATCATCTCCCGGGCTTTGTCCTTGTCGGGTTCCGCCTGCCGGGTAAAGCCGCCTTTGCCATCGTCGTACAGGCCTTTGACCATGTTCATGGCAATCGTCTCGGTGCGTACAAGCCCATCGGAGTTGGCTTGCGCCTCTTGCAGCTTCGCCAGTTCCAGCTCAGAGAATCCGGCCTTCTTCATCAGGTCCAGAAGTGCCACCGTATTGCCAGATGACGGAGCTGCCGGGGCGTCTGCCGCCCTGAAATCCCAGTAGATGCGCTCGTAGTTCTGGGGGCGCGGAAGTTTGCCGTTGCGGATGTCCAGGATCTCGAAATACTGCTTTTCCCATTTGGGGTCGCCACTGATCACGTAGGTCCTGGCCAGCCGGGTCAAGTCGTCGGAGCTTTGGCGCAACTCGTCCGCCAAAAGGTAGGACTGGAGCCGCCTGGCGGCGGCTTCGGTGGCCAATGCACTGCTGCGGCTGCTCATGAAAGCCGCTGCGATGGTGATGAGCCCCATCACCAGCAGGATTGCCATGCCAATGGTGTACAAACTTTTGATTTGAATCTTCATGGCAGCCTCACGAGTAAATGTAATAAATTGATACTCATGGTAGTTAAATCCATTGAATTGGCAAGGAGGTAAGCGGCAATCTTCAGAGGCCCTGGCGTGTTGTGTAATTTCCTTTTTACGCGTCTGCGTGGGTTTGCTGGACCAGTGATCGCAGGCGCTGCTCCAGACCGGGCGACGCGGGCATCATCGGTGCCCGCAGCTCGTTGTGCATCTCGCCCGCCTGGGCCAGCACGGCCTTGAGTGCTGCGGGGTTGGGCTCGGCAAAACAGGCCTCCACCCAGGGTTGCAGGGCCAGCCATACGCGGCGGGCCTCGGGGAGGTTGCTCGCTCGCATCCATTCCATCAGTTCCACGAAACGCGGTGTCTGCCAGTGTGCGCAGGCCGAGATGGCGCCCGCGCCGCCCATGGCCAGTGTGTGGAAGATTTGTGCGTCTTCGCCCGTCAGCACCTGCAGGCGGCCATCGGCGATCAGGGCCTGCGTCTTGGCGGGGTTTCCGCCGCAGTCCTTGATGGCCACTATGCGCGGGTGCGCCGCCAGCGCCAGCAGTGTCTCGGTGGTGAGCGTGGCGCCGGTGCGGTACGGAATGTCGTAGATGACCAGGGGCGCCGCGCTGGCGTCGGCCAGGGTGCGAAACCAGTGCAGCAGGCCCTCTTGCGAGGGGCGGATGTAGTGCGGCGCGGACACCAGCAGGCCCGCCAGCGGGTAGCGCGCAAGGGACTGCACCTGCTCCAGCACCTGGCCCTGGTGGTAGCCCGAAACACCCATCGCCACGGGCAGGCCCTGGGCGGCGCTGAGCACTGTCTCCAGCACCTGCAGTTGCTCGGCCTTGTCCAGCGCGGCGGCCTCGCCGGTGGAGCCGCAGGCCACGAAGCCAGACACCCCTTCGGCACGCAGCCGGGCGGTGAGGGCGGCCAGGGCCGGGTGGTCTACGGCGCCGTCCTTGAACGGCGTGACCAGGGCAATCCAGAGCCCGCTGAACAGCGGCTGGCGGGGGGGAGGGGTAACAACGGTGGCGGCAGACATGCGAAACATCCTTTCAGGGTTCGACCAGGGGAAGAACCGTCCGAAGGGAGCGCGCGCGGAATGCCAGGGAGGGAAAAGAGAAAAAGAAAAAAGGGGATTTCTCTACCAGGTGGTTCCGTCGCTCATCCGGACGGAACCACAGCTCCGGTCAGATGAGCTCTGGTTTTTTGGCTTTGACCACGCACTGCAATGCCACCGCGGGTGCGGCAGTCATGGCGAAGGAGGTGTGCGTGGGCATGGTGCGCAGTATAGCGAAGCGGCTGGCGGGCAGGTGCTCAGGGGTTGCCGGGGGCCGGTTCCTGGGGGTCCAGCAGTTCGGGGCACGGCCACACCAGCAGCTCAGCCAGGCGCGTGGTGATCCAGGTGGCCTCGGGCACCGAGACGCCTGATTCCGCCGTGCACAGCCCCGCATGGATGCGCCGCAGGATCTCGGCTTCGGATGGGGCCTGTACGTGATAGAGCGTCTGCGCGTGCTCCACCAAGTGGCCCGCGAGGTCTTCGCACAGCTCGTAGCGGGTGCGCACGCCGTTCGCTTTTTCGGTGAGCCGTCCGCGGGCGTCGGTGTACACCGCCATGAACGAGGGCGGGACGTGGATCTGATTGTCGTCGTCCATGGGCGTTCGTCAGTCGGGCGTGAACAGGCGCTCGAATTTGGCCTGGTCGGGGGCCAGCTCGAAGCTGACCAACTGGCCCATCTTCATGTCCGACAGGCGGCAGGCGGCGAACAGCGTGGTCTTGCCCGCCAGCGCCATCACATCAAGGTCGATGATGGCGTAGGGGTAGGGCACAAAAACCTGGTGCTCGAAAACCTCCTTGTGCGTGTTGCGGGGCGAGGGATAGAGCTTGTACTGGTCGGTGGTGATGGTTTGCGTGGCCATGGCGGAAAAAAGGGGGGCTGCGATGCTGGAGGGGCTGCGGTGCGGGTACAGTGCGGGCGAATCGTACAGTTACTTTATTGAAGCACTCCATGGCACGACCCAAAAGCGAATGGCCGGGCAAGGTCCTGGCGCTGGTACAGGGCGGCAACCTTCCTGCCGCCATCGCACAGATCAAGGTGGCACCGTCGGTGTCCGACGTGACGCGCCTGCAGGCCCTGTTGATCAAGCTACCGTCCTCTCCAGCGCTCACCCAGTTGAACAAAGTGGTGGAAGAAGAACTCGCACTCCTGTCGGCGCCCCGGCTGCACCGTTCGCCATGAACGCGCAGCGCCCCCAGCCTGAATCCACCGATACCATGCCATTGCCCCGCGTTTCCATCCAGACCGAGGACTTCGACCTGTCTGCAGAGATCGCCGCCCTGCGCCTTGAGAACAAGGGCGTGGGCGCGGTGTGCAGTTTTGTGGGCACGGTGCGCGACCGCAACGAGGGCGATACCGTCTCGTCCATGGAGCTGGAGCACTACCCCGGCATGACCGAGAAATCCATCGAAGCCATGGTGGATGAAGCCTTTGGCCGCTTCAACATTCTGGGCGCCCGCGTGGTCCACCGCGTAGGGTTGCTGCAGCCGCTCGACCAGATCGTGCTGGTGGCGGTGACCAGCGCCCACCGGGGCCAGAGCTTTCAAGCCTGCGAGTTCTTGATGGACTACCTCAAGACCCAGGCGCCGTTCTGGAAAAAAGAAGAAACCGCCCAGGGCGCGCGCTGGGTGGACGCCCGCGTGAGCGACGACGCCGCGCTGGCGCGCTGGGGCATCGTGGCATCCAACGCCTGACCGGGGAGGGCCTAACCGTGCGGACGGCCTGGGGCCGCCTCCAACGGTGAGCCGCAGCAGGGCGGGACGGCTCCACCGCCGCCTCTGCGGATGCGCGCTACGTTGCGATTCATCCAATTGCGCACCAGGGTCTGGAACAACCAGCGCTTGAGGCCACCGAGGTTCACGCCGTGCTGGGCGTAGAAGGCGTCGGGGTCGTTGAACACGCCGAAGTCGTGGTTGATACCGTCCTTCTGGATATAGGTGTTGCCACCGCGCCATTCCACCTCGGGGCGCTGCAAGTCGGGCGTGGCGGCGCCGTAGCCGCAAAACGCCCCCCGGTGCGCGGCAAAGCGCTGCTGTAGCGCGCGCAGGTAGGGGGTGTCGAGGATGAAGCCCTCCAGCTCCAGCCAGCGGCCTTCAAACCATACCTCCACCCAACTGTGCACGATGCTGCGCGGCGCCAGGTGGTAGGCGATGCCTGTGATGGCCCCCTTTTGCAGCGCCTTGTCGATGGTGAAGCCGTGCAAGCGGCAGGGGATGCCGCAGGCGCGCAGCAAGGCCATGAACAACGTGCCCTTGGTGTTGCATTGCCCGATGCCGTCTTCGAGAACACGCGAGGCGGGCAGGTCGTCCGCGAGGTTGTAGCCAAAGGCGATTTCGTCGCGCACGAAGTCGTAAATGGCGCCGATGCGCTCGCGTTCAGGCAAGGCCCTCCAGCCGCGGGTTTGGATCAGCGCCTGGATGCTGGGGTGCGTGTGGTCGAGGATGGGCGTTTGGCGCAGCAGGCCAAGGGTATCGAGGGCGGGCATGAAGAAGGGCTCCATCAAAAAAAGGTCAAGCCGCCATTGAAAACTTTGAAGTAACTTTAAGGTCAAGAAAAATCTAGTGAGAGCCACCTTTCCAGCGCGGCACGCAGTTGAAAAAATATGTCCTGGGCCTAAGCTTTAGGGGAATAGGAGAAACACACCCATGCGTCTCGACAAATTCACCACCAAGTTCCAGGAAGCCCTGAGCGATGCGCAGAGCATTGCGCTGGGCCATGACAACGCCTACATCGAACCCGTGCATGTGCTCTTGGCCATGCTGCAGCAGGACGATGGCCCCAAGGCGCTGCTGCAGCGCGCGGGCGCCAATGTGCCCGGCTTGCTGACGGCGGCCGAGGCGGCCGTCAAGCGCTTGCCCCAAGTGCAGGGCAATGACCAGGTGCAGGGCGGCCCCGAGCTGGGCCGCGTGCTGCAGGCCACCGAGAAGGAGGCCATCAAACGCGGCGACCCCTTTATCGCAAGCGAGCTGTTTTTGCTGGCCGTGATCGACAGCAAGGGCGACGCCGCCAAAATCGCCAAGGAAAACGGCCTCACGCGCAAGAGCCTGGAGGCCGCCATCGACGCCGTGCGCGGCGGCCAGAAGGTGGACAGCGCCGATGCAGAGGGCCAGCGTGGCGCCCTGGCCAAATACTGCCTCGATCTGACCGAGCGCGCCCGCCTGGGCAAGCTCGACCCCGTGATTGGCCGCGACGATGAAATTCGCCGCGCCATCCAGGTGCTGCAGCGCCGTACCAAAAACAACCCCGTGCTCATCGGTGAGCCTGGCGTGGGCAAGACCGCCATCGTGGAAGGCCTGGCCCAGCGCATCGTGGCCGGTGAGGTGCCCGAGTCACTGAAAAACAAACGCGTGCTGAGCTTGGATATGGCTGCGCTGCTGGCGGGCGCCAAATACCGTGGTGAGTTCGAGGAGCGCCTGAAGGCCGTGCTCAACGAACTGGCCAAGGACGAAGGCCAGACCATCGTTTTCATCGACGAGCTGCACACCATGGTGGGCGCTGGCAAGGGTGAGGGCGCCATGGACGCAGGCAACATGCTCAAGCCGGCCCTCGCGCGTGGCGAGCTGCACTGCGTGGGCGCGACCACGCTCGACGAATACCGCAAGTACATTGAGAAGGACGCGGCGCTGGAGCGGCGCTTTCAGAAGATTCTGGTGGGCGAGCCCAGCGTGGAGGCGACCATTGCCATCCTGCGCGGCCTGCAGGAAAAATACGAAGTGCACCATGGCGTGGACATCACCGATCCGGCCATCGTGGCTGCGGCCGAGCTGTCCAACCGCTACATCACCGACCGCTTTTTGCCCGACAAGGCGATCGACCTCATCGACGAGGCTGCCTCCAAGATCAAGATCGAAATGGACTCCAAGCCCGAGGTGATGGACAAACTCGACCGCCGCCTGATTCAGCTGCAGATCGAGCGCGAAGCCGTGCGGCGCGAGAAGGATGAGTCCTCGCAAAAGCGTTTTGCGCTCATCGAGGAAGAGATCACCAAGCTGCAAAAGGAGATCGCCGACTACGACGAGATCTGGCAGTCCGAAAAAGCCCAGGCGCAGGGCAGTGCCCATGTGCGCGAGGCCATCGACAAGCTCAAATTTCAGATCGAGGAGTTCACCCGCAAGGGCGACTTCAACAAAGTGGCCGAGCTGCAATACGGCAAGCTGCCCGATCTAGAAAAGCAACTCAAGGAAGCCCAGGCGCAAGAAGCCGGCAAGGACGGCGCACCCGCCGCCCACCGTCTGCTGCGCACGCAAGTGGGCGCTGAGGAGATCGCCGAGGTGGTGAGCCGCGCCACGGGCATCCCCGTGGCCAAGATGATGCAGGGCGAAAAGGACAAGCTCTTGCACATGGAGACCAAGCTGCATGAGCGTGTGGTGGGCCAGGATGAAGCGATTGCCGCCGTGGCTAATGCCATCCGCCGCTCGCGCTCGGGTCTGTCCGACCCCAACCGCCCCACGGGCTCGTTTCTGTTCCTCGGCCCCACCGGTGTGGGCAAGACCGAGCTGTGCAAGGCGCTGGCGGGCTTTTTGTTCGACAGCGAGGACCACCTGATCCGCATCGACATGAGCGAGTTCATGGAGAAGCACTCGGTAGCCCGCCTGATCGGCGCGCCGCCCGGCTATGTGGGCTACGAGGAGGGCGGCTACCTGACCGAAGCCGTGCGCCGCAAGCCCTACAGCGTGCTGCTGCTTGACGAGGTGGAAAAGGCCCACCCCGACGTGTTCAACGTGCTGCTGCAGGTGCTCGACGACGGCCGCCTGACCGACGGCCAGGGCCGCACCGTGGACTTCAAGAACACGGTGATCGTGATGACGAGCAACATCGGTTCGCACCTGATCCAGGCCATGGTGGGGCAGGATTCGGACGACATCAAGGAAGCGGTGTGGGGTGAGCTCAAGAACCACTTCCGGCCTGAGTTCCTGAACCGGATCGACGAGACCGTGGTGTTCCACGCGCTCGATGCGCAGCACATCGCTTCGATCGCCAAGATCCAGTTGCAGTTGCTCGAATCCCGCCTGGCGAAGATGGATTTGCAGTTGCAGGTGTCGGACGCGGCCTTGGCAGAATTGGCCAAGGTGGGGTTCGATCCGGTGTTTGGTGCGCGGCCGCTCAAGCGGGCGATCCAGCAGCGCATCGAGAATCCGCTGTCCAAGCTGCTGCTGGAAGGGCGTTTCCCGCCCAAGAGCGTGATCCCGGTCACCGTGAACCCGGTGCTGGAGCCGGGCGTGTTCCAGTTCGGTGTGCCCGAGCGGGAGTGAGCCCGGTGGGGGAAAGGGTGATCAGCCCTTTCCCCAAGATGTGAAGGAGAGGTGTCGTTTGAATGAATTCGTTGCGGGCGTTGTGCGCCTGTTTTTGCGTGTGGTGGTGATCGCCATGGGGCTGGTGCTGTTTGCCAGCTTGCTGGTGGCGGTCATGGTGTTGGCACTGGTCTGGGTGCTGCGCGCTGGCTGGGCGCGCCTGACCGGCCGGCCGGTGACCCCGTGGGTCATGCGCATGGACCCTCGCACCGGTTTCAGCACCGTGTACCGCTCCACTGAGCGCTGGTCGTCTGGCCGCCGTGGCGCGGCTGCTGCCTCTGCACCTGAAAACGCGCGGGAGGAGGCCCCTGCATCGCGCCGTGGTGGCATCCTGCCCGGCGCTGCCGAGGTCACGGACGTCGAGGCGCGCGAGGTGCGCTGACGGGCCGCCGCGCTGCGTGAATGGGCGCGAGGGCATTGACATGGGGCGCATGCCCTGGCGCTGCTCCGGCTTTTTCCGTGACGCGTTTGTTGGGGCGTCTTCTATGATCGGTCCATGACCCCTGACGATATCCGCGCCCATTTTGATCTTCAACACCAGGCCAGCCGGGCACAGGTAGATGTGCCGCTGCTGGTGCGCCGCGAGCGCCTGCTGCGCATCGCCAAGATGCTGGACGAGCATGGCACGGTGCTGGCAGCGGCTGTGCAGGCCGACTTTGGCATGCGATCGCCGCGCCTGACCGAGGTGGCCGATTTTTTCGTGCTGCGCACCCTGCTGTCACACACACTGAGCCATCTGGCCAAGTGGATGAAGCCCCGAAAGGTGCGCACCCCGATTTACCTGCAGCCTGCCCATGCTTTCATCCAGCGCCAGCCGCTTGGTGTGGTGGGCGTGATTGCCCCGTGGAACTACCCGGTGCAACTGGCGCTGGCACCCGCCATCACGGCGCTGGCTGCGGGCAACCGCGTGATGCT
Organism: Acidovorax sp.; assembly: GCF_027492855.1. Lineage (GTDB taxonomy): Bacteria > Pseudomonadota > Gammaproteobacteria > Burkholderiales > Burkholderiaceae_C > Acidovorax. The sequence goes on along the minus strand of NZ_JAPUDY010000008.1, from coordinate 221,002 downwards.
CAAGCCCAGCGAACTCACGCCCCACACCTCGGCCCAACTCGCGTTGCTGGTGGCGCAGTTCTTCGCACCCGATGAGTTCTGTGTGGTGCAGGGCGACGCCAATCTGTCGGCGCTGTTTGCATCGCTGCCGTTTGACCACCTAGTGTTCACCGGCTCCACCGCCGTGGGGCGCAAGGTGGCGCAGGCGGCGGCGCAGCACCTCACGCCCACCACGCTGGAGCTGGGCGGCAAGTCGCCCTGCATCATCGACGGCCACTGCGACATGGCGGATGCGGCGCTCAAGATCGCCCACGGCAAGCTACTCAATGCGGGGCAGACCTGCATCGCCCCCGACTACGTGCTGCTGCCCCGAGGCCGGGAGGGCGAGTTTGCGCAGGCCTACCGGGCGGCGGTGGCGCGCCTGTTCCCCACCATCGAGGGCAACCCCGACTACGCCTCCATCATCACGCCGCGCCACCATGCGCGCCTGCGCACCATGCTGCAGCAGGCGCAGACGCAGGGGGCGGAGGTGCAGACCATCGACCCCGCCGCCGACAAACCCGTGGTTCACACCATGGGCACGCTGGGCGACGGCGCCAGCCGCCAGATGCTGCCTGTGCTGGTGTTCGGAGCCACGTCCCAGATGCAGCTCATGCAGGATGAGATTTTTGGCCCCATCCTGCCGGTGATCTCGTACGAACGCCTGGACGACGCCATCGCCCACATCAACGCCGGGCCGCGTCCGTTGGCGCTGTACTGGTTTGGCCAGAGCGAGGCCGTGCGTGACGATGTGCTGAACCGCACCGTGAGCGGCGGCGTGACGGTGAACGACACGCTGATGCACATCGCACACGACAACCTGCCTTTTGGCGGCGTGGGTGACAGCGGCTGGGGTGCCTACCACGGTGAGCAGGGTTTTCTGCGCTTTTGCCACCAGAAGTCAGTGCTGGTGCAGTCGCGCTGGGCCATGGGCTCGCTGTTCTATCCGCCCTATGGGCCCCGGTTCGACAAGGTCATGGGCTTGTTGCGCCGCTGGCTGTAGCGGCGGCGTCTTCTTGCCGCAGTTCCACCGGCTCTGCCGCTTCGGGCTCGCTGTCCAGTAGGACAACGGGGGGCTGCGGGCGCGTAATGAGCTGCACCATCGCGTCGCGCAATTGGCTGGTGGAGACGGGTTTGTGCAGCAGCAGTGCCGAGGTGGACTGCGCATCGCGCAGGCGCTGGGGTGAGGTGTCGCCCGTCATGATGATGGCGGGCACAGGCGTGCCCAGGTAGGTGCGCAGCGCCTGCAGCACCTGTTTGCCGGTTTCCTGGTGGCGCAGGCGGAAGTCGGTGATGATGATGTCGGGAGTGACATCTTCGAGCGCCTCCAGGGCATCGATGCTGGATTCAGCCGTGAGGCAATGGCAGCCCCAGCTTTGCAGCAGAGACTGCATGCCCAGACGCACGGCTTCATCGTCATCGATGGCCAGCACTTTCAACCCCACCAGGCTGATGGTGGCGTCGGGCGCAGAGGGCGCATCGTCCTCCAGCGCTCCCTGCCAGCGGTCCAGCCACAGCCGAAAGACCGAGCCTCGGCCAGGGAGCGAGCGCAGCTCCACCGCGGTTTTCATCTCGCGTGCCAGCCGCTGCACGATGGCCAGGCCCAGGCCCAGCCCTTTGCGGCGGTCGCGTTCGGGGTTTCCGAGCTGGTGGAACTCCTTGAAGATGTCCTCCCACTGGTGCAGCGGAATGCCGGCCCCGGTGTCCCACACCTCCAGCGCCAGCCGCTTGCCACGTGTGCGGCAGGCGATCAGCACGCCGCCCTTGGCGGTGTAGCGCAAAGCGTTGGAAATGAAGTTGTGCATCACCAGTCCGACCAGCGCGCGGTCGGCAAAAGCGGCTGCAGAGGTTTCGCGGGTGCGGTAAACCAGCCCTGTCGTGTCGGCCTGCGCGCCAAACTCCTGCTCCAAGGCCGTCAGCAGCGGCTGCACCGCGAACGCGGCAGGACGCACCTTCACCACGCCTGCCTCCAGCCGCGAGTAGTCGAGCAAGGTGGTAAGCATCTCGGCGGCTGCATTGGAGGCCGCGTGCGCGTGTTTGAGCACCGTGCGTTGGTGGTCGTTGAGGGGGCTGCGCTCCAGCGATTCCAGAAAAAGCCCCATGGCATGCAGTGGCTGGCGCAGGTCGTGGCTGGCCGTCGCCAGAAAGCGGGATTTGTCGCGATCGGCCTGCTCGGCCGCCTCCTGGGCGGCCAGTGCGCGCTGCGATTCGGCGCGCAGTTGGCTGACCAGGCGATCGTTTTCGAGTTTGAGCGCGATGCTGCGCCGCGTGGCCCGGTCGGCCGTGCGGGCTTGCAGGCAGGTCAGCGCGTAGTACACGCTGGTGAGGAACAGTGCGGGCCACATCGCAGGCCCCCCGGCCAGCGCCACGGCCATCATCACCCCGCCGATGGCACAGGTGAGGTAGGTGACGTAGGCCCGGTACAGCGGCGCCCCCAGGCCCAGCGCCCCCGAAGACACCGTGCTGATGATGCCGATGGCGTAGATCACGCTGTCGGGTGTGCCCCAGTACAGCACCACATAGCCCAGGCTGCCCCAGCTCAGCCCCATGGCGGCCATGCAGGCGATCAGCTTGCGCGCCGCATGCGGCGCGGGGTCGGTGAAGGGCGCAATGCTGCACAGTGCGAGGTACACCCCGCCAATCACCAGGGCATGTGTTGCCAGCCACACGGCGATGGCCTGGGTGTCTGCCACGCTGTCCATCACCCACAGGGTGCCCAGGGCGGTGGCCAGCGACGCCAGCAGCGTCATCGGAAAGTTTTGCCGCAGCAAGGCGACCTGCTCGCGCAGCACTTCGTCGCGCTCCCACACCGGCCAGCCCCAGCGGGTGGGGGGTGGGGCGTGGCGGGGCTGTGGCGGGGCCTTAGAGGGGGGCATGAAGCTGCGGCATGGACAGGCCCAGGCGCTGGGCTGCCAGCAAGGCGGCACTTCGGCTGTTGACACCCAACTGGGCAAAGATGGCGGCCACATGCACGCGCACGGTGTTCTCGCTCAGCCCCAGGTCGCGAGCAATCACCTTGTTGGGCTTGCCGGTGCACAGCAGCGCGAGCACGTCGAGTTGCCGCGCCGTGAGCGAAGGTGCGCTGGGCCCACGCGGGGCGGCGCTGTTGCCGCTGTGGGCGGGAAAGCAGGGCTGGCCCGTCAGCGCGCGGGTGATGACTTCCAGGATGTCTTCGGCATTCGCCGATTTGGGCAGGAACCCGTCGGCGCCCCGGGTGCGGGCCTCATGGACGGCGTCGGGCGCCATGCTGGCGGACACCAGCACGATGCGGGCCTTGGGGCAAGCCTGGCGCAGCAGGCGCAGCCCATCCAGGCCGCTCATGCCGGGCAACTGGATGTCGAGCAGCACCAGGTCGATGTCGGCTTGCTGCAGGGCGCAGGCTTCGGCGATGGAACCTGCCTCCGCAATCGTGCCCACGCTGGGGTGGTCTTGCACGATGAGGCGAAGCCCTGTGCGAAATAGGGAATGGTCATCTACGAGTAAGAGTCGGGCACTCAAATCGGCACTCATCGAGCAAGTATCACGCACAACGCGGTGTTGCGGGCTAGTCCATTTGTGCGATGGACGCACCGTTGTGCACTTTCTAGACTTTCCGTCAAGCATTGAAAAGCACGTTGGGTGCGCACCAGTCAATGCGCACAACTTCGTTTTCATACTTCGTTTTCATAGGGGCTTCTATGACCGCCAATGCCTTGACACACGGTTCCACCTCCGCAGACGTTGCCCGCCGGGGGGGCGAGCGACGGTCGGCTGCCGCTGCTGCTTCTGGCACAGGTCTCGGGGGTAACACGATGGCACACATCGTGGAGGAAAACTGCGCTGACTTGTCGGCCGCTGCCGGTGTGATGATCGAACACCTGGATGCCCAGGCAGGGACCTGGCAATTTTCTGCCGACCAGGGAAAAACCTGGCGTGCGATCCGCACCGATCTGATCAATCGCACAGGTAATCTGGGGTTGGCGTTGGACAGCGATGCGCGCCTGCGCGTGTTGCCTTTTGGCGGCCACCGGGCCACGGGCGCTCGCGTGGCGTTCCATACCGTGCAGCGCAGCCATGGGCAGAGCAGCGGCAGCTATCTGGCCTATGCCTCGGAGGAGCGTGAAACGGGTTCGCGCACGGTGACCCTGGTGCTCAGCCTTGCGGCCATCAATGGCGAGCCGCCCGCCGTGCATGTGCCGCGCCTGCGCAACAAGCGGGCCCTGGCACGGCAGGCCGCGGCTTCTTCTGCGGAGGTAACGCAGCCCCCGCCCCAGGGCCAGATGGCGCTGGCCTGACAGGTGCGCGCCCTGGCCCTGCTGGCCCGTGCAGGGGGCGAAAAGAAGCTGGCGGGCGGTGGGAATGCGATGAAAAGGGGCTGTCGGTAACTGCCCGGACAGGCGGAAAACCTGTTTGCGGCGACAATGCCGGTCCTTTCGTTTTTTCATTCCCTGTTTTCGTTCGGTTTTTTTCATGTCCAGTATCCAGGTTCGTCCCGCCACGCTTCGCGATGCCAAAGCCATTGCCCAGATCCACACCGTTGCTGCCCAAGAGGTCTACAAAGGGTTGGTGCCAGACGAGCAATTGAAATCCATGTCTTCCGTCGATAAGCGCCAGGCCTACTGGCGCGAAGCCATCGAATATTGCGAGCCCCAGGTGCAGGTGGCGATCGATGGCGAGAAGATCGTCGGTTTTGTCGGCTATGACCGTTCGCGCGATGAGAAGTCCCGCCCCACCACCGGCGAAATCTGGGCCATCTACGCAGCGCCCACCCATTGGAACCAAGGCGTTGGCCTGGCACTGTGGGACGCCGCCCGTGACGGTCTCCAGGAAGAAGGCTGCACCAACGTGACCGCCTGGGTGCCGCTGCGCAACGAACGCGCCATTCGTTTTCACGAACTGGCGGGCTTCAAGCAAGAGCTCTCCACCGCCAAGACCGCCGTGATCGGCGGCGTGAAGATCGAAGAAGTGCGCCTGAAGCGCCCCATCAACGCATAGTCCACCAGCCGTCCCAATTCATGATCACTTGGAGCCATCAGGGCCAGCCCCAACAAGCCCGGTGGCGCTCCGAGAGCGGGGCTTTGGCCCCGCGCCGGGTAGTGACCGCCGACGACACCCTGGCGGCCGACACGGCCTACCGCATGGCCTGCGAGGGCACCGGCCTGCTGTGGCAGGGCGATTTTCAGAACGCGCGCATGTTGCTGCAGGCACTCATGCGGCGCACCGATTCCAAGACCGGCAAACACCGCCGTTCGGCCGCCAAGGCCGCCCAGAAAGCGGCCGCTGCCACACCCTCCGAGGCTTTTCACCTGCACCGCCAGGCGCAGGCACAGCGGGCGCGGGTGTTGGCCTCGGTGCTGATCCCGCTGGAGGGCGACTACCAGATTGCGCTGCGCCGCGCGCCCGATTGGCGCGAGGCCTGCACGCAAGCCTGGGGCCCGGCCACCGGGGAGCGCACGGTGGCCACGCTGCGTGAGTTGTTGGGCTTGGTTGGTGCCTACGAGTGGCGCAAGAAGGGGGTGGAGGTGCCTGCACTGGGCGCACCACCGCGCAACCGGATTCACCCGCACTATGGCGTTTTTTCGCCAGTGCGCGGCGAATATGTGGGCTTGGTAGCGGCAGCAGAGCTGCCCGGCAAGCCTGCCCTGGCGTTTGACATCGGTGTGGGCACCGGGGTGCTGTCTGCCGTGCTTGTGCGCCGTGGCGTGCAGCGGGTAGTGGCCACCGACCAGGACCCACGCGCCCTGGCTTGCGCGCACGACAACCTGCAGCGCCTGGGCGTGTCGTCTCAGGTCGAGCTGCTGCAGGTCGATTTGTTTCCGCCCGGCCGCGCGCCGCTGGTGGTGTGCAACCCGCCCTGGGTGCCAGCGCGTGCCAGCTCGCCCATCGAGCAAGCGGTGTACGACGAGGGCAGCCGCATGCTGCGCGGTTTTCTGGCGGGCCTGGCCGAACATCTGGAGCCCGGTGGCGAGGGCTGGCTGATCCTGTCGGACCTGGCCGAGCACCTGGGTCTGCGCCCGCGCGAGCAACTGCTGGGCTGGATCGCCGAGGCGGGCCTGGTGGTTCGTGGGCGGCAGGACGTGCGGCCGGTTCATGCCAAGGTGGCCGATGCCGGTGATGCGTTGCACGCGGCACGGGCGGCAGAGGTCACTTCGCTCTGGCGCCTGGCGGCTGCGGACTGAGGTCGCATACAACACCCCGTGGGGGCCGCGTCAGTCCAGCAGCGCTGGCTGCGTCAAGGCAAAAACGGCGGACAGGGAGTCGGGGGCGTGGGGCAGCAATTGCTCCAGCCGCTGGCGCAGGCTGGCGGCGCGCTCTGCACCTGCAGCCAGGGCCACTTCCTCCAGCATGGCGTCGCCCACATCCAGCATGCTCCAGCGGTCCTTGGCGGCACGCAGGGCCTCGCGAAAATGCTGCGCCAGCACCGGGTCGCGCCGCACGAACAACCGCTCGCAGGTATCGAACAGGTACATGCGCGCACCGGCCAGCGAGCGCAGGGATTCGCCTGGCTCCGGCCGCTGGACGGACGGGCTGGATGGCGGGGTGTGCGCGGGCACATCGGCGGGCCCTGTGAGGTAGCCCTGGCGCATGAGGTTGTCCACGATCTGTGCGCCAATGCCGTTGTACATGGCCTGCAGGTCGGACAGCGGCTTGCCATCGGCCAGCAACAGCAGGGAGCGCTCGCGCAGGCTCAGGGTGCGCACGCCGGGCGAGAGCTCCAGGCGGGCTTTGTCGGTTTTTTGCAGCAGCATGGATAGGGACTCCGGTCTCGGGCGAATGCACGCGATTGCAGCAGCCCGCTGTGACGCCGTGATGACCCTTTGCCGCACAATCCCGTGTGGCCTGCGCCCGTGTTTTGCGGGTGGATAGTGGTTGCTATATTGTTGATAGCTGTTTGCGCTTATTTATCAAGCGCTAGCGCCTGTTTTTATTCATATTTCTGCTGCTTGGCCTTGCTTGCGCATGGCCCTGCAATGCACCCTTGACTGCGATGACCTTGTTGCTTGCCCCCATGGAGGGGCTTCTGGATTTTGTGCTGCGCGATGTGCTGACCCGTGTGGGGGGCGTGGACCGTTGCGTCTCTGAGTTCATCCGCATCACGGGCTCGTTGCTGCCCGACAAGGTCTTTCTGCGCTACGTGCCCGAGCTGCAGCATGGTGGCCGCACGCTGGCGGGCGTGCCCGTGCGGGCGCAGTTGCTGGGGTCCGACCCGGTCTGCATGGCCGAGAATGCCGCGCGCCTGGCCATGCTGGGCCCCGAGGGGATCGACCTGAACTTTGGCTGCCCGGCCAAGGTGGTCAACCGCCACGGCGGCGGTGCCGCGCTGCTGCAGGAGCCGGAGCGCATCGCGGCCATCGTGACAGCAGTGCGCCGTGCCGTGCCCGCGCACTTGCCGGTGTCGGCCAAGATGCGCCTGGGGTTCAACGACACGCACTTGATGCGCGAATGCGCGCAGGCCATGCAGGCCGGCGGGGCGGCCGAGCTGGTGGTGCATGCGCGCACCAAGGCCGACGGCTACCGCCCGCCCGCGTATTGGGAGCAGATTCCTGTCATCCGCGCGGCCGTGACCATTCCGGTGGTGGCCAATGGCGAGATCTGGACGGTGGCCGATGCGCAGCGCTGCCGCGAGGTGTCGGGCTGTGATGCACTGATGCTGGGGCGCGGCATCGTGGCCGATCCGGGGCTGGCCCGTGCCATCCGCGCTGCCGATGCCGGGCAGCCCGGCACCGACACCGTGGTGTGGGCCGATCTGCTGCCCCATCTGGCGGCTTTTTGGCAACTGGTGTGCGACGACCTGGAGCCGCGCCAGCGCGCCGGGCGGCTCAAGCAGTGGCTCAACCTGCTGCGCAGACGCTTTACAGAGGCCGAGGTGGCCTACCAACATGTGCGCACGATGACGGACCAGCGCGCCATCACCGCCTGGGTGGCCGGGCTCGCTGGTGCAGCTGCGTCAGAGTAGATGGTCTGGCGCCAGCGGCCCCAGCAGGTGCAGCATCAGGCGCAGCGGGGCGCTGGCATCTGGCTCGGTGCGGCTATCGGTGCGGTCGCTGCCCGCAGGGGCGCGCCAGATCAACTCGCCTTGTTCGTCCAGCTCGACGCGCCAGGTGGCGTCTTGCAAGCCCGTCTCCAGCCGCGTAAGGGCCTGATGGGATAGTTCGTCGCTGCCGATCAGCAAGGCGATCTCGGTGTTGTGCTTTTGTGATCGCATGTCCAGGTTCATCGAGCCCACCACCAGCAGGCGGCTATCCACGATCAAGAACTTGGAGTGCAGCATGGCGCGCGAGCTGCCGCTGGAGCCTGCCCCCGATGCCAGTGCGCTGCGCAGGCCTGCGAGTTCGCTGCGCATCTCGTACAGCTCCACACCCATGCGCAGCAGCTCGGGCCGGTGGCGCGCGTAGCCCGCGTGGGCAATGGGCGCGTCGTTGGATGCGAGCGAGTTGGTGAGCACACGCACCCGCACGCCGCGTTCGCGGGCCAGGGTGAAGGCCTGTTTCATGTCGGGGCCGGGCACGAAGTAGGGCGAGACGATGAGCAGATCCTGCTGCGCGTGCGCCATGATCTGCAGCAGCCCATCGACCACGCTGTCGTCATCAGGTACAGCCGCCGCGGCTATGGCAGGGGCTTGTTTGGGCGCGTGCTGTTGGGCCAGGGCCTGCAATTGCTGCGAGGGTGAGGGCAGGGGGGCAGATGCCGTGTCCGCAGGAGGCAAGGCGGGGTTTGCGGGAATCTTGGTGGGAAGGTCCGCTAGCACCCCGGCGGGCGCCCACACCCAGGGCAGGGTGTCCAAAGGCAAGGGCTTCTCGTTCCAGGCCTTGGCATTCTGGGCGTTGCGCGTGGGGCTGGCGGCGGGCTTGGTGGTGGGTGCACCGCTCTCGCCATTCGCCGATGGCTTGGCGGGTGCGGGCACGGCGCCGCTGGCCTGCATCGACTCTTTGAGCGTGCGCAACTCGCGGCGGCTGATGAGAGACTGCACCGGATAGGCCAGAGCGTTGTTCCAGTAGCTGTCGAAGCTGCGCGACAGGTCGAGCACTACCGGCCCGGCGGCCAGTACATCCAGGTCCACAAAATTGCCCGCCTCGGCCTGGCCAAAGTAGGCATCGCCCAGGTTGCGTCCACCCGCGATGCCGAGCTGGTTATCGGCGATGAAGAGCTTGTTGTGCATGCGCTTTTGGGCGCGGTCAAAATCACTGAGCATGCCCACCATGCGCCCCAACTGCCAGCCGCGCGGACCGGTGACGGGGTTGAACAGGCGCATCTCCACGTTGGGCACAAAAGCCAGTCGCAGCACCTGCGCGTCTTGGCCGGTGGAGTGAAAGTCATCCAGCAGCACACGCACCCGCACGCCGCGCCGTGCGGCAGCGGCCACATCGGTGAGCAGCCGCGAGGTGCTGGCGTCGGCGTGGATGGCGTAATACTGCAAATCCAGGCTGCGCGTGGCCGCCTGCACCAGGGCCAACCGCCCGCCGTAGGCCTCTTGAGGCCCGCTCAGCAACACAAAGCCAGACTGCGCCTGGGCTTTTGCGGCGCTGCGCTGCTGGGCCACCATTTGCGCCAGGGGCGTGGTGCTGGTGTCGGTCAATGCATGGGACATGGGGCGCTCCACATCAGTGGGCAGACCCGTGCAACTGCATGCCAGGCCGACAACGGCCACGCACAAAACCACCAAAGCCGCCCAGCGGGCCTTGGGGTTGAATCGGGAGAAAGCAGGCATAGAGGGCGCGGTGCTGCGGTTGGGGAATAAGCACTGATATATAGCGCACCGCGCCGCGCTTGTGTGTGAGACAAGGCCACCAAGGGCGTAAACCTTTGTGGCAGGCCCCAGCGAGGAACCGGTGATTTACCAGCTCACCTCGCGATCGGGGGTGGCACTGATCTTGTGGATGGAGAGATCGGCGCCGTCAAATTCTTCCTCTTGCGACAGGCGCAGGCCCACCGTGGCCTTGAGGATGCCGTACACCACCATACCACCCAGCACGGCCCAGGCCACGCCCAGCGTGGTGCCGATCAGCTGGGCGCCAAAGCTCACCCCGCCCAGGCCACCCAGCGCCTTGCTGCCGAAGATGCCTGCCGCCAACCCGCCCCAGGTGCCGCACAGACCATGCAGGGGCCAGACGCCCAGCACGTCGTCGATCTTCCACTTGTTCTGGGTGAGTGTGAACATCAGCACAAAGATGGCGCCGGCCACAGCCCCCACCACCAACGCGCCCAGGGGGTGCATCAGGTCCGAGCCCGCGCACACGGCCACCAGGCCTGCCAGCGGGCCGTTGTGCACAAAGCCGGGGTCGTTTTTGCCCAGCACCAGCGCGGCCAGCGTGCCGCCTACCATCGCCATGAGCGAATTGACCGCCACCAGGCCCGAGAGTTTGTCCACGGTTTGTGCGCTCATCACGTTGAACCCAAACCAGCCCACCACCAGCACCCAGGCGCCCAGCGCCAAAAAGGGGATGTTGGAGGGCGGGTGGGCCGAGATTGCGCCGTCCTTGCGGTAGCGGTTGGCGCGCGAGCCCAGCAAGATGACTGCAGGCAGGGCGATCCAGCCGCCCATGGCATGCACCACCACAGAGCCTGCAAAGTCGTGGAACTCTTCACCCGTGACTGCCTTGATCCAGGCCTGGACGCCGAAATGCTGGTTCCAGGCGATGCCTTCAAAAAACGGGTACACAAAACCCACGATGACCGCCGTGGCCATGAGCTGCGGCCAGAACTTGGCTCGCTCGGCAATCCCCCCGGACACGATGGCCGGAATCGCGGCCGCAAACGTGAGCAGAAAGAAGAACTTGACCAGCGCATAGCCGCTTTGCTGCACCAGCGACTCTGCCCCCACAAAGAAGTGCGTGCCATACGCCACGCTGTAGCCCACCACAAAATAAACGACGGTGGACACCGAAAAATCCACCAGGATCTTCACCAGCGCATTCACCTGGTTCTTTTTGCGGACCGTGCCCAGCTCCAGAAAGGCAAAACCGGCGTGCATGGCCAACACCATGATTGCACCGAGCAGAATGAACAAGGCATCCGTGCCCTGTTTGAGTGCTTCCATAACATCCTCGCGCTAGTAGATTGATCTGTTCTGGTGCGCTTGAGGCCCATGCACCAGCTTTGCACCAAGTTGCAGCAAAAGCCGTGCCAATTTTTGGTGCGATATCGTGCACTGAGTTGGGGCGGAGCGGCAGCGCGATGGCCCGGATAGGTAAAAGAAGGCGGAATCCGTGCACCGAGTTGGGGGGGACTTTGGCTCACTGGCCCGCTTTCCGGTGGGTTTACTGCGGCAACAGATTCTTTCTAAGCCAATGGGAAGAGAGTCCCTTGCGCTGCCGCGATACCTTGCGGGCGGCGGAAGATGATGGCGCACCGTGAGCTGCACCATTTCCATGCGATGGAGGTAATTAGATGATCGGGGGAAGGCCCGTACCTGTGCCGAAAGCAGCTGTCAGAAAGCGTCGCGCCCAGGCACCCTGGCCACGATGCGAAGGTCCGGTCCAACCTTGTCCACCGACAGAAAATTCAGTGCCAACCCTTGAGAGAGTGCATCAAACGGCCCGACATTCGCCATTCCAAGACCGGGGCCCAGCAGCCTCGGCGCCACATACACCAGCATCTCGTCCACCAGCCCTTCGCGAACCAACGAGCCATTGAGCTTGTGGCCTGCCTCCACATGCAATTCGTTGACGCCACGGGAAGCCAGATCGCGGAGCATCGCCGCCAAATCTACCTTGCCTTGGGCGTTGGGCAGATGAATCACGGTGGCACCGCGCGCCTCCAGGGCCGCCTTTTTTTCATCATTTTTAGCTGCCGCGTAGATGTAGCAAGCGCGACCAGCTATGAAAAAATGAGCGTCCAGCGGCGTTTGCAACTGACTGTCCACAATCACCACATGGGGTTGGCGAGGAGTAGCCACCTCGCGCACATCCAGGCGCGGGTTGTCGTCGAGCACCGTGCCAATGCCGGTCAGCACCGCGCAGGCGCGCGCACGCCAGGCGTGCCCGTCAGCGCGTGCGGCTGGTGAGGTGATCCATTGACTGGCGCCGTTGAGCAGCGCCGTGGTGCCATCTAATGAGGCTGCAGTCTTGAGGCGCACCCAGGGTGTGCCTCGCACCATCCTGCTGAAAAACCCAATATTCAGTTCGCGCGATTCAGCGGCTCCGGGGCCCACTTCCACCGCCACCCCCGCCGCGCGCAAGCGGGCAAAGCCTTGGCCAGCCACCAAGGGATTTGGATCAGTGATGGACGCCACCACCTTGGCAATCCCCGCAGCAGCCAGCGCATCGCAGCAAGGCCCCGTGCGCCCTTGGTGCGCGCAAGGCTCCAGCGTGACGTAAGCAGTAGCGCCTCGTACATCGTGCCCGGCCTCCTGTGCCGCACGAAGTGCCATCACCTCAGCATGGGGGCCGCCAGCTTGCTGGGTATGTCCGTGGCCTATTTCTCGCCCGTCCGGCGCCACCAGCACGCAACCAACGCGCGGGTTGGGGTTGGAAACAAAAAGCGCCTGGGCGGCGAGACCAAGCGCTTTATTTATCATCAACTCGTCAGTGCATTGCATTGGCAAATGCTACTGCATGCGTCAACGGGTGATGATGAGCAATTGAGGCGTTACTTGTTCCAGCATTCGGTCATTAAGGGCAACGCCCCGGAGGCAGCTCCTCGGACGCCAGTGTGCGTCAATGTGTAGTTGCCGCATCTGTCCCCCACCTGTGCTCCTGCGGGTGTGGCTGTCAGTGTGTAGGTAGTTCCCGACGCAGTGCCCGCTGATGGTGATGTCGCTGCAATGGTGTACCGACCAGACTGAATCGTAGTAAGCGTTGCGGGAAACGCCGCCGTCAACGGATAGGTACCAGTCGCCGTAGCAGCCCGTTCCATCCATTGAGATGCTTGAAGTAAGGCTGCACGCGCTTCTGCACGGTGCCCGCGTCGTACATATTCGGAATAATTGGGAAGCGCAATGGCGGTGAGAATAGCCACGATGGCGACCACAATCATGACTTCAATCAGGGTGAAGCCTCGGTGCTGCTGATTCATCTGAAATCCATTTTAAATATTAGAAAATCACTGTAGCTGCCGCCAATTGATGGCAGAAGTCGGTTTTGCCAATTGCTTAGTTTTTGCGGGCGGAATGCCAAGCTTAATGATGTCGCCTTTGCCTTTCAAAGAGATACCATGGGGAGACGTGGTTGTACGATTGGTATCGTTGTCTTGTGCAGCTGCGGCTTGATAGAGTCCATCACCATTAGCATCAAGAATTTGTTGCGTGGGTTTCAAACCGAACTGAACGCCCAAGAATGTCCTGTAACCTCGAGTGGGAGTGGAGGTGGGCTGACATGTTTCTCCAGAAGTGTTACCGCCAGATGCGGGAACAATACTGAGAAGGTCAATCACGTCGCTACCATCATAGAAGGTGGGAATGCTCAAAATCCGTTCCCCTGCAATCGGCAGTTCAAAATACCAGCCCTTTTGGGTTCCAGCAAGGGTGTAATTCAAAGCTGCCTGAGTGGTCGGCATGCGCCAGAAGCTTTCCGTGCTGTTGACTCCTTGTCCTGCGATGACCGATGTGCCGAACACCCGTTCTGCAAGCGTAGTGTCTCGCCCGTTCGTTCCAATGACTGTTGGAGTAACTGTCGATGTGTCTATTAGCACTTTACCCATATTAGGGCCAGCAATGGTATCTAACTTGTAGCGTGTGTTATCTAATATCGAGTATAGCGTTTGCACCGTTACATCAGTTCGGTCGCTTTCTGTCACATTTCTGCCCGTTCCAAAAACGACCATCATGCCACCAATGATATTATTGGGCTTAAGATTAGGAGCTGCAGTAATGGGCTGACGATTTGCGGTATTTGCTTTTTCTACGGCAGTGTAAAAAGGAGTACATGCAGTACAACCGGCCGAAGAGAATGCTACTTTCCAGTTGTTGGAATCTACATTTGAGACATCAAATTTCCAGATATTGCCACGCAAATCCCCTGCATAAATCATGTCCACTGTGCCGTCACCATTAACATCCAGCAGCCGTGGTGTGGAAAGCCCATTTGCTGAAGATTCTGTGCCCGTGCTGGCGGCGTTAATTTTTTTGATAGACTTATCTCCATCAAGATATTGAATCAAAAGAACAGGATCTTCGCTACTGCTGTTGTACCCATTGCCTAGGACCACCGCCCAGCGGCCATTGTTCATGCGCGTGATCTGAGTCGCAATTTGTGAATTCGCTTCAGATGTGACGGGATCTCCAAAAATATTCCCAATATCACTATCTGTACCATCAGTTTTATCCATCACGACAAGCGAAGATGCATTGCCGGCTAAAAAATTGGATGTTTCCGACCCCCCCGTGTATCCAGGACGAGTGACGTCCAAAACATAATAACCTTTGCCACCAGCACCCAATGTGCCAACCAACATTGTTTTCCAAGATGGAAGTGCACTGGTCCCCGTATTAACGTCACCCGTGAAAGGCGAGCCATCAACAAAGTAACGGTGACTGTAATTTTGCTTGGACAGTTGCGAGAGACTATTTATGACTCCCTGAGGAATGTAGGAAATTTTTTCGACACCGTCTGCGGCCGAAAAACCGTGCAACATGCCATCATTGCCTCCAACATAAAGCATTGGCATGCGATAGCGTTGAGCATTCGCAAAGGTTCGATATCCATCCGCTGAAAGGCCGTTATTTGGGGGGCCTACGTACCACAGCGTGGAGTTGGCAATGTCACCTTGCCGGGATCGACGGACCCTGAAGGGCTCTGTTACGGTCGTTCCCTCTTTGGTTCTATCGCCTCGAATGTAGTTAAGTCGATCCTGTCCCAATGTATCGACTACGGCATCGACGGTGTTTAACAGATTTTTTTGAGTCGTACTGAGATTGTTCCAGGTAAATGTCGTACCGGCCGCTGTTGTGTCATTGTAGGTCAGAATAAGCCTAGAAGATATGTCGGTTGCCGATAGCTCGTCTAGTTTATCTCCTGTAGTTTTCCCTCGTGCGGGTAGGGTCGAAGTTGTACCCCATGCTGCATTGTCGGAGAGCGCTCCAGTTGCGGCAGCGACTGTTTTTGAACCAATACCACCAATCCAGCCGTCTGCTTCATACGTTGAGAAAAAAGCGGTGGTTCCCTGGTTGCTGATAGAACTGGAGGAGCTCGAAAAACCAGTAATAGGTCTTGTGGAATCTGCAATAATGGTACCAACAATGTCTTTAAAAGCATCAACCAGATCTTGGGATGTCTGTGCGGGGTAAAATTTACCTCTGCTATTAATTGCAGTGTGCCAAAGCTCCTCCTGTCGTCCGGTTTCATTCGTCGTCAATGGATCGCGCCAAAATCTGGTTCCAACAATAGCGCGCGAAAAATCCCCGCCATACATGCCTTGCGCAACGTTGAACATGGGGTTGGTGGCAATGTCAGGCCATGCAGCTGCACCATTATACCCAATGGTATAGGTCACCATGTGTTGCCAGTTTGCAGGGTTATTCTTTGGGTTCCAATATTGCGGAATTGTTGCGGTGGTGGCACCATCTGCAAATGTTTCTGAGCCCGATTTTTTTATGAGTGGAACAACTTGATTGGAAATACCCGATTGGAGATCATGCCTCCAGTAGTAAAATGCCATGTCAGACAATGTGGAAACTCTGGCTGTTCCCCAGTCATCTCTGTAAATGCGGGTTTCTGGTGCTGTTACGTCGTATGATGTACCATCCGGAAATACATGGTTTACTCCATCATCATTGTTGATGGTGTTTGCTGGGTTATTGTTCCAGCCGCCATCTGTCATTAGAATATTGTATGAGCGGCGGCAGGTATGTATGGGGGCTTCGGTAGTTCCGGGATCAAAATTATATGGATTATCGATTCCTGTAGTTTTTAAATATTCGCCTGCAACGCCTTGCATGCGATGTGTGGGAGTATTTCCGCCCGCGACTAGCGTGTTAACCCATTTAATAAAATTTCCACGATGACTGTCGTCGGTAGGATCATCAAGACCGCGCAGCGCTTTCATTGAGTTTTTGCTATTGCAGCTCGCATGGGCGCTAGGTATTGCGTTACAACCCCATAGAGACTGGTAGGCGAGTCGAATGGAGTCGTCTGGCACATTGGCGGGCCTGAAGGTTTCTTTTAGCGCATCTTTCAGTGCTGTAATACCGGTTACACCCATGCTGCCAGAATTGTCAACTGACACGATGATATTAGGCGCAGGCTCTCTGCTCGCTGATCCTGCCGGGTATTGGACAAGATTCAGAAAGTCACCGGCAAGACCTATTTGAGGAAAGCCAATCGTGCCAATAATTACAGCAATGGTAGTTTTCTGAAAGTTATGATTAATTCTCATGTTGTTTCCTGGTGTTGCCGTGATTTATATTACTCGCCAGAGATTGATGGGAATGCTATAATGTTCTGTAAAACTACCTGCGTACTTGGTTTGAGGCCGCGAGCAATTGCCGTAATGCGGAACATGATATTGGCCTTTACCATTTCTGGTTCTGCCCCTGTCAATATGCCGGGGCCTGTTTCCTTAGGGTCATATTTTATGACCTCCACCCAATACCACCCCCCCCTACCGGTCGAAGTGTCGGCCAAAATCGGATTACTCGAGGCTCCTGCGCTTGCTCCTGTGTATTGGCCATATCTGGCACCGATATTGGCTGCAATCATGGCACTCATCATCGTGGAGTCATTCCAAAAATCCTGCGCACTAGTACGAAATTGGCAGATGCCGTTGAAACACTTGGTAGTCTGGGCGTCCAGGGTGAAGGTTAGTGAGTCTAGTTCTATGTGTTCGGTTGGATAAAAAGTTGTACTAACAGCTGCTCGTTGATTTGTGCCCGTTTCAGTGCCTTGGCGTATGTCAATTTCTGCATCTTGCAGCAGAACTTGTGCGGCCTCAAATGCTCTCTGATAATCCGTATCATTTCCCACGATAAGCTCGTTGAAAAACGCTGTTCGCGATGCCCATAGGGCCAGTAGCATCGACATCAGTACCAGTATGATAACGATGAAGAGCGATACACCTTGTTGGTTTTTGCGTGTTCTCATGACTGACTTACGATATGGCCTTCGGCCAGGCATGGTTGCGAATGTGGAATATATTTTTGAAAACCATTCGCAACTTGTTTCCTCGGACTGCAGTTGTGCCATCACATTTGGTATAGCTTGTACCAATGGTGTCAATTATTTGATCGCCCTCTAATTCAAGGCACACTTCAATGCCATGAACTTCCGGCCAATCTGTGGTACCCAAGTTTGCTGCAGAGGCGTAGCGAAATTGAGGCTGGCTATCTGCCACACTCAGTCGCTGTTGAAGATAGCGAATTTTCAGATCTACCAAGTTGCTAACGATTGGCTGCACATTACCAATACTGTTAGAGCATTCTAGGTCAGTTCCATTTTTTCGAAGCTGGCTGAGTATAATAGGGGCTGATGCAATCCCCGGATTACTGCCTATGCAATCACTTGTCAGAAACCCTGTTATTGGTGTGGAGGCGGGGGGAGGGGGGTAAATGAACTCGCTTGCATTGACATACCGTAAAGAGATTGCAAACTGGCTGGCAGTAGGGGTATCCAATCCTGCAATAGGTGGGGTGCTAGAAAGTGAAACGGTGCCTGGTTGTACGAATGTGGCGGCATCGCGAGGGTCTGCCGCCATGTTGAGTGGTCTTCCGCCAGCTTGGCGCAATTGTTGCCCAATTACTCTGAAGGCGTAAGATGCTTGTTGTTGTAGAGTTGTAGTATCGCTAACGGTTGCTGTCACTCCTCGTGAGACCATAATCGCCCCCAAACCGACACTGATTGTGAGCAGGCCAATCGTCAATCCTACAAGTAACTCTATAAGCGTAACGCCTCGTTCATTATTCCGCATACGAGGCAATGATGATGAAGAGGCAGTGCCATGCGCTGTTGAATTGGCGTGGATCATAAGGGCGTTCAAATTTCTGAGCAAAAGACCAGTGTGCCGCTCGGAATGCAGCGCTGGGTGAGATTAATGTATTGCAAATGACATATTTTCCCTGCTGGACAGGCTACAGGGCCAGAGGTTGAGGTGCCTGTTACGGAGAAAATCGCCTTGTATGCGGAAGTTTCTGCCAGGGAGTCCCCTTCTCGGGCACGTTCATTTTCTCGCCATGCCAGCATCACTCCTAGCTGCCTGGCATCACTTCCAGAAATAAAGATGGTTGCATCACCAACTGGCAGGTTCGCTCTTACGCTGCGCAGCCAGCGATCTAAATCATAGGTGGCTAGTTGAGTTGCCGTGCAACTTGTGCCGGGAAACCCTGAGCTGATTGCGCAAACTGGAGGGGTTCCCAAGCTGGATGCCCACGCAATTGAGTAGCTCCCTGCATTCCCTATTGCATTTGGGTTGGCTCTGACTCGCTCGCTGAGATCTTCGACCAGTTTGACGGCTTGGGCACGCCTGACGCCTGTTTGAGTATCAGCCAGCGTGCGCATTTGTATGCCAACAATGCCAAGCAAACCGAGCGCCATTACCACAATTGCAACAAGGGACTCGAGAAGTGTGATGCCTTTTTGAAGACCAGCGGGCCTGCTGCAAGGATCGTTAGCTAACATGAGACGCTTTCTTTGACTGTACGGATTCGTCCGCCTGCCGATACACAAACCGCTGTAGCGGCGGGAGACGCGGCGCCGGTTGATCGAGGAGTAATGGCAAAGCTAGCGGCTCCGAAGCTATTGGCCCGTCCCCAGCGGTCTAGATGAAATGAGGCTGTATTTTCCAAATTCATGACATCCACATTTGGTGGCATCTGAAAGGTTTGAAGAATTTCTTCGCCAGCATCTAAGTTTTGATCATTATTCAGATCAACAAAAATAATCCATCCGCAACTCCATTCTTGATTGTTGGGTGCGAATGTGCAGCCGCCGGTGTTGTTAGCGATTTTGCGAACACTCACTCTGCCACCGCGTTTGATCGCTTCTGAACGAGCTGCATAAAACGTACTAGTCATATTGTTGACGGCTTGACTGGTGCGCCACTGGTCAATTAAGGGGTTGAAGCTTGGCCCTGCCAAGGCCAAAAGTACGGCCAAAATTGTGATGACCACCATCAATTCGATAGCGGTGAAGCCTGTGACCTGATGTCGCATTTGGCGAACTGTATGAGCGCGACGGTGGGAAGTTGCATGCATGCACAGCATCATATTTGGAGTTCGCCAAGTGTGAGGAGGGGGCGGACAGGTGGTTTGATGAGGTAGATGAATGGCGTTCGTGCTGGGCTGGACTGCTCCCGAACTCGATTGCAAGGACTCTATCAACTCTTGCAGGACCGCCCTGGCCATGAAGAGTGGGTAGCGCTTAGAGGGAACCTCTCAATACCCCGACATCCCGCCAACTACTGAACAGATGCACCCTTTGCAGACGCAGATGGCCCGATCCAGCACCTTGAGCATCTCTTGTCTGCGCCTTGAGGGGTAGGCTTTGTCGGCGTACACGTCCCGGCCCGTGTTGTGCTCATCCAGCACCTCTTCGAAGTGGTGTCCATCGTGCTCGCTGGCCGTGCCGGTGGCGATGTTGTGGATGAAGCCGTGCTTGAGATCGACGCTCACGCTGAGCTTGTAGCCAAAGTAGCTCTTGCCGTGTTTCTTGGTATGGGTGGCATCCAGATCCTTTTGCCTGCGCTTGGCATCGCTTCAGTCAGGCGCCTGGCCTTGCGCCAGTCGTTCCTTGTCTTCCTTGCCGATGTGCTGGCGTGGTGCGGGCACCAGCGTGGCGTCAATGGCCTGCCCACCCCGGGCAATGTAGCCATGGCGCTGCAACTGGGCATCCACGCCTTGCAGCAGTGCTGCAGCACCGTCGATTCCGATGCGCTGGGCAAAGCGCCAGATGGTGTTGCGAACTTCAGGGTGCTGCGGGGCGTGATCATGCGGTGGCTGGGACGAGGGTCAGGGACTCAAGGTGGAGTGCGTGGGTTTGAGAGGTTCCCCATTAGTGAATCACTCCATCCCGGTGTAGCACCTTTCGCGTAGTGCGCAGCAGGATACGCAGATCCAATGCTAATGAACGGTGTTGTAAGTACCAAAATTCCAATGCGACTTTCTGGTCAATCGGTAGCTCATCACGGCCATTAATTTGAGCCCAGCCTGTCAGGCCAGGATACAGATGGTGCACACCGTGAGAAGTACGCTGGGCAATTAGGTCGTGTTGATTGTGCAGTGCGGGGCGAGGGCCAACAAAGCTCATTTCTCCCGTTAAGATATTCCAAAGTTGAGGCAGTTCGTCTAAGCTACTGCGGCGTAGAAAACTGCCCGCAGGGGTGAGCCATTGCTCGGGGCTCACCAGCAAATGGGTTGCCACTTCGGGCGTATCGATACGCATGCTGCGAAATTTGGGCATGGCGAACAGCCGGTTGTTGCGGCCGACTCGCTGTGACCAGTACAACACTGGACCAGGAGAAGTGGCTTTGATCCACAACGCCAACAGCAGAAGTGGCAGGATTAATAACATGCTGGCAACCACTGCCAAAAATATATCGATTAATCGCTTCATAAATTCAAGGTGGGTGAAAGAGCTTTGTATAATCCCTCAATTGGAGTGACCTTTGGCTTCCACTTCAATAGCGTGCGAGCCTTATGTATATTGACCTGCAACGTCGATGTTAGTTGGTGCAACATGTCTTGTTTGCGGAGGCAGGCGGCGCCACATTTTAAAAAAATCAATGGTACTGGTACTAGTCGCACTGGTTTTTGCATTGCGGCACACATGTTTTGAATAAGGACTGGGGTTGAAATGTCTTTATCATCGCTGATTAAAAAATCTTGATTTGCTGCGGCTGGATGTAGCATGCAATGTTGAATAAAGTCCACAAGATTATCGATTGCTACAAGGCTACGTAGATTTTGTATACTGCCCAGCGGCAATGGCACTCCGCACCGCACAATGGTGGCCAATCGAGAAAAATTGCCCGGTGCATCGGATCCATAAACTAAGGGTGGTCGAATTACTACGACGTCCATGCCGCTATGTGAAGCTAAATTCAGTAGACCATATTCTGCATCGAGTTTGGATTTTGCATATGGTCCTTGGGGGGCTGGGTTATCGGTCTCAAGAAATGGGTGATTTTGACTGATGCCATGAATGCCAACAGTGCTTATAAAAATAAAACGCTTCACTCCTGCTATTGCAGCTTGGTGTGCCAGCCGCAGTGTGCCTTCGGTATTTGTGCGACGATACTGCATCGAGGCACTAGCGGCAGTGTCATTCAGCATATGCACACGGGCTGCCGCGTGTACTACCAGATCCACGTTTTGCAGTAGGGCGGACCAGTCGGTGCGGCCATCGATATCGCCAACAGTGTGAAATGCGGCTCCCGTGGAGTCACGTAACCGGGTGACGTCGCGACTTACCAGTCTAAGTTGCCATGGGTTTTGAGCTTTTTGGATCGAATGAGTGAGATGTCTTCCGATAAATCCAGATGCGCCAGTAATCAAACAGGTCCTCATGGGGTTTTTCCGCGTCCGGGTAAGAAAAAGGCCATCCAGAGACACATCAGAAAGAACAACACCTGATCGCGTCGCCGTCGTCTACAGTGACTGGCATTCAGTGCCAGTCGTAACAAACCGATCCGTTGACCTCGGCGCCAAGATGCGACAAATGGATGCGTCTCTAGCCCTATTAGCTGCGCAATGAGGCTGGCTTGCCCTAACCCCCAGCCGTTGGCGATGTACGTCGCTCGCAGTAAAATTGCGCGTAGGCCTGTGTTGGCGCCGATCTGGTTGGTGGAATGTTGGCGATAGTGCATATGCGGGTGCACATCAATCATCCACATATACCCCTGCGCGCGCGTCCAAGCATAAATCAGCCAGTCATGAAAGCCTATCGGTTGTATCGCTTTGGCGTGGTCGCGTATCCATGTTTGCAGTTCCAGTGCGAGTTGCCGTGTCAGCACAAAGGTGCAGCCAGGTCCGGCGCCCTCAAATAGAAAATCCCATGCTTGCTGCGGCTGGGCTTTGTCGATCACCGCTTCTTTGCCATTGGACCAAAAGGCGATCACGTTACTTGAATAGCCAGCAGCGCCTGTATGCTGGAGTTGCTGGCAGGCTCGGGCCAGCTTGTTTGGGTGCCAAAGATCATCTTGGTCGGCAAGCGCCACATAGTTAAAGCTGGCTGGGTCAGCATCACGAATGAGCCGGAAAAAATTGGGGGCAGCACTGCCAAAAACTCCTGCGGCGGGTAGAACGGACACTCGCGGATCCCGCTGCGTCATTTGCATTGCCCAGGCTTCGGTTCCGTCGTTGGAGCGGTCGATGCTCAGAACTATGTGCACATTGACGGCATTCTGCTTGAGAATTGATGCTATCTGTTCGGGTAAGAACGCTGCTCCGTTAAATGCAGCCAAGAGAACGAGTATGCGGGGGCGGGGCGTGCTCACGGCGAAGGTCATGCCAGAGTCTTTTGGCCCATGCGATTGCATAGGCCGTCCCAAAGTCCAGTCAATGTGGCTCGTAAGTGCTTGCGCTTTTCGCTCGGCGCTATCTGTGGAAAAATAAGTGTCCAAGCCAATGCCTTAGAAAATATCTCTAGACGAATGGGTACCGTTGCAGCGCGGGAATACAGAGCAATATGAACGGCGTTACGGACCATGTAATAGTGCCGCAGAGGAGAGCGAATGCTCACCTTCTTACCTAGGAATTGAACTGACCCGTCGCCCATCGTGTGTTCAATCACCACATCTCCAGTGCAGATCGTGTGGTAGCCATATTGTTTTTTTGCACGCCAACACCATTCTAAATCAACCCAGTCAATAAATAAACTTTCTTGCATTAGACCGATTTCTCGCAGTGCACTGGAAATTATTAAAGTTCCAGAAGCAATTGCATGCGATACGTGGTGTAGCCCGGGTTGGGGAGTAAAGAATTGGGTGAATGGTGAATGTCTTACAAAGGCTTGTAATGCACCTTTATTTGTATCGAAGTAAGTTGGTGCAATGGCGCCCAATTTAGTGCCTTGTGCTTGACAGGAGTGTAGTGCGGCTAGCATGTCAACCAGGAAGTTTGTAGGGTATATAGTGTCTTGATCACTAAGCCAAATTACGTCAGCTTCTTGCTCTAATGCCTTGCGAATTCCAATGTTTTGTGCGGCTGCAATGCCTATATTTTTACCAAGGGCGATATGCTGAATATTTTCTGGGCTGGGAGTCGTTTTTTTTGAAATGGGTGTGTTGTCTACCTGAATGATATTGGATGTTTGCTGCGCGATGCTTGCTAGTGCAAGCTTGAGATGTTTGATATCGGGACAGTAAGTGACAACGATGCAGAAGATTTTATATTCAGACATGGCGATGCCGATTAGGATTTTTCAGGTAGCGATGATGGTATAAAAATTAGCGCTGCTGGCCGTGTAAAGAGCAGTGCTTAAAAAGAGGCCATATGATCATCCGAGATGCTATAGATAGGTGGTGATTTGGTGATCAAGTCCTGGTTGCAATCCAGATGGTGGTCAACGCACCTGCCAATCCACAGAGGGTGACGCCTAAGAAAAAGCGGCGCCAAGACGGAAATATCTGAGATGCACAAATAAAAAGTAGTCCCATATCGATGCTAACGCGTAGAGACCACAATATTGCCGCGCCAACAACGCCGTAGTGGTTTAGGGCCCACCACAAGCCGACACCGTATGGGAGCAGCTCAAGCAAGTGTATTTTTGCAATGATATCGGTGCGCCCAGCACTTTGTAGCATGGTGAATGGCAAGTGTGCCAATCCGTTGACCAGCACGCCGATAGCCAGCCAGCGCCAAATTGGTGTACTGGCCTGAGACATTTCTGCGCCGACCCACCACTCCAGAAAGAGCGGCCCTGTCCAAGCTATTAACACCATGCCTGGAATCCAGCAAATCAGTAGCAGGATTACTGTTCTCCTAGCAGTTGGGTTGTGATCGTTGGTACTGTGGGTGGTTTGGTTGGCCTGCGCTAACAATGGCAATAACACGGCCATGACGGCAATCGGCACCATGGGCAGGCGTGAGAGCACGTCAAAGGGCACGGTGTAGTGCGTAACGGCAGTTACGGTTGCCAAGGCGGCTATGGCGAAGCGGTCGAAGTAGGACATCAGTGGTCCGACCAGATTGCTCAGCGTCATCCAGCCGCCAAACCGCAGCAACTCTGTGATACTTTTGGTGGGCCAGTGCGATGTGGCATGGAAAAATTCAGGCTTTGCCCACAAGGCCATGCTGGCGGCGCTAACTAAGCGCCCGCCCAATATGCTCCCGATCACCCAGGATAAATCAGTGGTGAACATGGACACGAACCAAGGCAAAAGAAAATTGCCTACCCCTGCAGGAATGCGCACGCTGTTGACCGCGCCAAAGCGACTTCGCGCCTCAAGTACGCCCGCGCTGCAGGTAAACCACATGGTGAAGGGCACTGCCAGTGCCAGCAGCGGTATGGCAGCGAGGACTTGCGCATGCAAATCTGCGGACATCTGAACAAAACTGGCTAGCCAAGGCAGTAGTAACCATAGCAGCAGCGCCCAAAAAAGGGAGAAACCACCTAGCAGACGCCTTGCAGCGCAGGCTAAGGTGGCTTGCTCCTCGCGTGAGGTGCCAGCTTTTTCTGCCGATGCCAGATGCTGGGTCAGTGCCCGTCCTATGCCCAAATCGAGAAAGCCAAAGTAACCCACTAGTGCCCAACTCAGCGCAAGGATTCCGAATCGTTCCTGACCCAAACGGTGCAGAAGACCGGGTACCGTCAGCGCGCCCGCTAGCATGGGCAATACCATTCCCGCGACGTTTAGCCCAATATTGAAGGCATGGTTGCGGCTGTGCATCAGACGTTTTGTTGGCAGTAACCTGGCACGAGTTGGTGCAACAGTGTTTTGATGGCTAGTTCATTAGAATTGCGTGCTGCGCTGTGCAGGGAATGCAGTGATTCATTCAATTCAATCCAGGGGCGATATTCCTCTCGCGCCCGCAAGATGCGCGGATGCACCGTGGGCAGAGGGTGATCGCAAATGAGCAATTCTTCGTAGAGTTTTTCTCCGGGGCGCAGGCCGCTGAATTTGATGACGATATCGCCACTTGGGTGTTGTTCATCACGTATGGTCAATCCCGAAAGTGCGACCATCCTCCGGGCCAGATCCAAGATTTTGATCGGCTCACCCATGTCTAGCAAAAAAACATCTCCTCCCTCGGCCATTGCGCCTGCCTGCAGCACGAGTTGGGCTGCTTCAGGGATAGTCATGAAATAGCGTGTGACTTCCGGGTGTGTGACCGTGATGGGACCACCTGCGGCGATTTGACTGCGAAATAGCGGAATGACGCTACCACTGGAGTTCAGTACATTGCCAAAGCGCACCATCGAGAACCGCGTTGGGGACTGCCATTTTCCGGGTGAGGAAGGCGGAGGCTGGGCAAACGGGTCCTGGGTCGCAACCGTGATTGCCTGGAGAATCATTTCAGACATGCGTTTGCTCGCGCCCATCACATTTGTAGGGCGCACGGCCTTGTCCGTGGAAATGAGTACGAAATGTTCTACCTGATATTCAATGGCGGCTCGTACCATGTTGAGCGTGCCAAATACATTATTGAGAATGCCTTCGCCCATGTTGGCTTCTACCATGGGGACATGTTTGTAAGCGGCCGCATGGTAGATGGATGTAGGGCGATAGATGCGGCAAATTTCGGCTATTCGATCAGGGTTGGAGACGCTTGCCAGCAAGGGATGTAGGGTGCAAGGTATTGCTCTTTGTTGCAGAATTACCTGCAGTTCCTGATGGATGTTGTAGAGTGCAAATTCACTGTGGTCCAATAGCAGCAATTGGCTGGGGTTTTCAGTCGCGATTTGTCTGCACAACTCGCTGCCAATGCTACCTCCGGCGCCTGTTACCAGAATCACCCTGCCTGTCAAATTGCGACTTAGTAGGTCGGGATTGGCGGCTACGGGTTCACGACCGAGGAGGTCCTCAGCATCAAGGTCTTGAAAGTCTGTGACGGTGACTTTGCCACTGGCTAAGTCGGTAAGCCCTGGCAGGGTATGGATACGTACAGGCAGTTCTCGCAGATCTTCAATGATTTGACGCCTGCGTTGGCGTGTTGCACTGGGGATTGCCAAAAGTACGTCAGTTATCTCAAGGTGTTTGACGAGGCTCGATAGCGCCTGAGGGGCGTAGACGGGAATGCTGTTGATGCTTCGTCCGATTTTAGCGTCGTCGTCGTCGATAAATCCGAGCAACTGGTATTGGCGCATTCCTCCGAGTCCCGCTGCTGTTTGTGCCCCGGCGCTTCCTGCTCCATAGACAATTAGCCGGTGTGGCGCCGTGCTTGAATACCCTCTGAGCCAACGCCAACCAAGAGCGCGGCTGGCACTAAGCATTAACAAAAAAATCAGCGGTTGAAGAATGCCGACGCTTCTTGGAACGCCTTCCCACTGCGCGCCCAAGAGGATGGACAGAAGGACGATGCCGTATATAACTACTGCTTTGCCCGTGGTGATCAGTGAAGTGATGCCGGTGTAACGAAATATGGCGCGATATAGTCCTTGGATCAACAGAATGGGGAGCGCTAGCGTCGGCGCCAGGATATACAAAAACCATTGTCGGCCCTCGGGCCAATGCAGGATATCCAGCCGCAAACTGAACGCCATCCACATGGCTAGTATTCCCATACATACATCGATGGCAACGACAAATAACCGTTTGACGGGGCGCGGCCAATCTAAAATGTGATTGAGAAAATATGGAACTTGGGGCATGGGACTATAGAGGCGCAATCCCTGCCCGCTCCAACACATCCCCCACCAATTCCAGTCGCACCAGCGGGTTGTCTAGCTCCATCAGTCGTTGTTTGAGCTCCAGCGGTACAGGGAGCAGTTCGCACCAGCGATTGGCCACCCAGCCGCAGTCATCTAGTTGCGCAGCGGTTGGCGTGATGACATTGAGTGTTTCTGGATCGCGCTGCTGCAGCGTGTGCAGCACTTGAGCTAGTGCATTGGATATCTTTTGGAGGTCTTGTGGCACAGGGACGGTCAGGTCCTGATCAACTTGATCCACATTGGCAATCCACAAGCTTTGCGACAACTGGCTGCGCTGGGTGATCCGAAAACGCTGGCTGCCGTGGCACTGCAAGGTGATCAACCCGGGCCGTGGGTAGTCGATATGCTCGATGACGGCCAATGTTCCGATGTCGTGAAAGCGCTCTTCCGGTGCGCCTGCCTGGCGCACTTCATGGCCTTGGGTGAGTGCGACCACACCGAAGGGGGCGCCAGCTTGGTGGCATTTGCGCACCATGTCCAGGTACCGTACCTCGAAGACGCGCAGCGCGAGCGCGCCTCCCGGGAATAGGACGGAGCTCAGGGGGAAAAGCGGCAGGGATGACAGAGTGAGGAGCCGTGTCATGACAGGGAAATACCTTGGGCCGCTATCATCCCATGACACCGTCGGCTTTCGCTGCGCTCTATTGCTTTTGTCTCATCCATGCTTTACCAGATCGCCTCTTTCCTGCTCGATGTTATCGGTGGGCTGCTCACGGGGGCCTGCCTCTTGCGTCTGTATATGCAGTGGCAGCGCATTTCTTTCTCCAATCCGGTGGGGGGGCTGGTCTTTGCGCTCACGGACTGGCTTATTCTGCCGCTGCGCAAGGTGATAGTGCCCGTGGGGCGTTGGGATGTATCGAGCCTGGTGGCTGCTGCGCTGCTGCAATTGGCGCAGTATTTGCTGCTGACCCTGCTCATGGGGGCTGCATCGGCGTGGGCTTGGTTGCCCTGGTTGGCTTTGTTCGGGCTGGCGCGGGTGGCCGTGTCGGGGCTGATCGGCCTTTTGATTGTCTATGCCGTGATGTCGTGGGTGCAGGCGCGGTCGCCGCTCGCGGATGTCATTGCCCGGCTGTGCGAGCCAGTGCTGCGGCCATTTCGTCGCATCATTCCGCTGGTGGGGGGGATTGATCTGTCACCCCTGGCCGTGCTGGTGCTACTCCAAGTGGTGATGATAGTGCTGGGGCATCTGCAGGCCGGCGTGATGCGGTAGCCCGAAAACCACTGTTGGTTGCCGCATTCAGGACGATCATATCGCCGCTTGTGGAGTAGCGGCGGGCGCATCTTTGAGCGCCCAACAAATCGGGAAATGGCTTGAATGCGGGCCGACTTGGTACGGATGAGGACTAAGCGCGACACTTTGAGAGAGGCGACGGCCTACTTCGCAAAGGCATCGAACTGAAGTTCGCCTTCATCCAGGGGCATTGCTGGGTATGAACGATTTTGGCGCAGCGCCGGATGCTGCTGCAGATGTGTGGCGTGCTACTTCACCCATTGCCAGCTTCGCTAGATTTTCTTAATTTTGGGTTCATGGTGAGCTGGCTAGCCAGACTCTGTTTGGGTGGGGCAGCATCGTCCACGTTGTCGCCGACGTGGTATGGATGTTTCTGGTGGTCGTGATGCGATCGGTTTGGGTTGCGGCGCCGCGAATTTGGTGAGTTGCCAGGCCAAGGATGAAATCTTGGTCTGGCTGTTCTGATGCAACAGCGCCCGGCTGCATTCGAATTTGAGCTAATTCAACACGGTGCAGCTTGAGAAAAATTGGCTTGCGGCTCAGCCCAGCAAGCCAATTTGTGGCTTGGCCAGGAAGGGGGCTGGGTCAGATTGTGTCAATTCAGCGTCATGTATACCCCGAGCACGCCCCCGCATTCGGCCGCCCTTTGCATTCCCTATATAAACGCCGATCGCGTTCGGCGGCGCTTTCTTCTGACGGGCTGCGGTGATGCTTTACCTTGGCGGAGCCCTTTTTCTTGGGCGATGCGTTGGTTGTCGTCTTGACGGTGTCTTTTTGGGGCGCGCTCCGCGCTTCTTCGGAAATAGCCATCAGGCCCAATGCAATGCATACGCAAGGGATGGCCGCGAACCATCGGCGAAGTGAGGCGGTCTTGTTGTTAGTTGCAGGCATGGGTTCTTCGGGGTTTGTGTATATAGCTTTGGGCTTGGCTGCATGGCATCTCGTACGATGTACCGCGTTGCTCCCTCATCTGTCAACTCACATCCTGTCATGCGCCAAGCCCTCCTTAACCTCGAAGAATCCCGCATCCGTGAAATCGCCAATGCGGGCATGGGGCGCAGCGACGTGCTGGCGTTCTGGTTTGGCGAGAGCGACGAGGGTACGCCCGATGTGGTTCGTCAAGCGGCAGCTGATTCGTTGCTGCGGGGCGAAACGTTTTATACGCACAACCTCGGGCTACCGGAGTTGCGTGAGGGGCTGGCCGCCTATGTCAGCCAGCTTCATCGGCCTGTGGGTGCTGATCGCATTGCTGTGACTTCGGGTGGCGTTAATGCGTTGATGCTGGCCGTGCAGGCGCTGGTCGATCCGGGTGATGAGGTGGTGGCGGTGACGCCCGTGTGGCCGAATCTGACGGCGCAACCGCGGATCATGGGGGCAAATTTGCGCTGTGTGTCGCTGCGCCCCCAGGTGGGCGGCGCCTGGGGGCTGGATCTGCAGGAGCTGTTGGCGGCCATTACACCCCGCACGCGGCTGCTGGTGGTGAATGCGCCCAACAACCCGACGGGCTGGACCCTTTCGGTCGATGAACAGCGCGCCATTTTGGCCCGCTGCCGTGAAACGGGCACCTGGATTCTGGCGGACGAGGTGTACGAGCGCCTGTATTACGAGGCGACCCCTAATGGCTGTGCGCCCAGTTTTCTGGATCTGGCGGAGCCTGAGGACCGCCTGGTTGTGGTGTACAGCTTTTCCAAGAGCTTTCTGATGACGGGTTGGCGCCTGGGTTGGCTGGTCATGCCGCCGTCCATGACTCTGCATATGGGCAAGCTGATCGAGTTCAACACCTCGTGCGCCAGCGTTTTCACCCAGCGTGCTGGCGTGGCAGCGTTGGCACATGCGGATGACATCACACCGCGGGTGGTAGCGCATTTGAAGCATTGCCGAGACACCTTGGTCCCCCTGTTGCGGGCGGTGCCGGGCGTGGAAGTGGCTGCCGCACAAGGGGGCATGTACGCCTTTTTCCGCATTGCGGGGCAGGGGGACTCTCTGGAGGTGGCCAAACGGTTGGTGGCAGAGGCGGGGCTGGGTCTGGCACCCGGCAATGCGTTCGGCCCACAGGCCCAGGGTTGGCTGCGCTGGTGCTTTGCCTCCAAAGACCCTGAGCGGTTGGTGCAGGGGGTAGGGCGGCTAAAAACCTGGCTCGGGGTATAATTCGAGGGTTTTGCATGGTGCAAGACGCACGCCAGTGGCCGTTCCAGCTGCTGGCGCAAGTAAAAACCATGGTCCTCCGCTGCTCGTGGTGGGCCACATTCAAGGAAAAACATGATCGCATCCTCCATCAAGGCCGAAGTCGTCAAGGCAAACGCCCGTGCTGCCAATGACACTGGTAGCCCAGAAGTGCAAGTGGCCCTGCTGACCGCCCGCATCAACGAACTGACCCCCCACTTCAAGACGCACGCCAAGGACCACCACGGTCGCCGTGGCCTGCTGCGCATGGTGAGCCGTCGTCGCAAGCTGCTGGACTATCTGAAGGCCAAGGACGCTGACCGTTACACCGCGCTGATCGCCAAGTTGGGTCTGCGCAAGTAATTTTCATTGCATGCGAAAACGCCTGGGTTAGTCCGCTAGCTCAGGCGTTTTTTACTTCGGAGTCGCAAAACAGAGCGAAGCTGTGTCATTCCAATGGAGTTGCCGCCACCGGCTGGTAGGCAGCTTCACTGGAATGGCATCGTGTTCTGAATTGCCCTCCAGACCAATCTGGTAGTGCGCTACCAGCTATTAAAACAGGAGCTGAACATGAGCATTTTCAACAAAGTCACCAAGTCTTTCCAATGGGGTGACAAGACCGTCATCATGGAAACGGGCGAAATCGCCCGCCAGGCCTCCGGCGCTGTGCTGGTGAACATCGATGACACCGTGGTGCTGGCCACCGTGGTGGCATCCAAGGGCGCCAAGCCCGGTCAGGACTTCTTTCCCCTGACGGTGGATTACATCGAGAAGACCTACGCCGCAGGCAAGATCCCTGGCAGCTTCTTCAAGCGCGAAGCCAAGCCCAGCGAACACGAAACGCTGACCAGCCGTCTGATCGACCGCCCAATCCGCCCGCTGTTCCCTGAAGGCTTCTTCAACGAAGTGCATGTGGTGATCCACACGGTGTCGCTGAACCCCGAAGTGGACGCTGACATCGCCGCTTTGATCGCCACCAGCGCTGCCCTGGCCATCTCGGGCATTCCGTTCAACGGCCCCATCGGCGCCGCGCGCGTGGGCTACATCAATGGCGAATACGTCCTCAACCCCGGCCAGACCGCCCGCAAGAACTCGCAGATGGATTTGGTGGTGGCGGGCACTGAAGCCGCTGTGTTGATGGTCGAATCCGAAGCCCAGCAACTGTCCGAAGAAATCATGCTCGGCGCCGTGGTGTTCGGCCATGAGCAAGGCAATGTGGCCATCAACGCCATCCACGAGTTGGTGCGCGATGCGGGCAAGCCCGTGTGGCAGTGGGAAGCTCCTGCCAAGGATGAAGCCCTGATCGCCAAGGTGGTGGCGCTGGCCGACGACAAGCTGCGCGCTGCCTATCAGATCCGCAACAAGCAGGCCCGCACGCAGGCTTGCCGCGAAGCCTATGCGGCTGTGATGGCTGCACTGAAGGCCGATGGCGTCGAATTTGATGCGGTCAAGGTTGAAGGCATGCTGTTCGACATCGAAGCCGGCATCGTGCGCAGCCAGATTCTGGCGGGCGAGCCCCGCATCGACGGCCGCGACACGCGCACCGTGCGTCCCATCGAAATCCGTGGCAGCGTGCTGCCCCGTGCCCACGGCTCATCGCTGTTCACGCGTGGCGAAACCCAGGCGCTGGTGGTGACCACGCTGGGCACCGAGCGCGATGCGCAGCGCATCGACGCGCTGGCGGGTGAGTACGAAGACCGCTTCATGATGCACTACAACATGCCTCCCTTTGCCACGGGCGAAGTGGGCCGCATGGGCTCGACCAAGCGCCGTGAAATCGGCCACGGCCGCCTGGCCAAGCGTGCTCTGATTGCTGTCCTGCCGACCAAGGAAGAATTCCCCTACACGATGCGTGTGGTGTCGGAAATCACCGAATCCAACGGCTCCTCGTCGATGGCATCGGTGTGCGGCGGTTGCCTGTCGATGATGGACGCTGGCGTGCCCATGAAGGCGCATGTGGCTGGTATCGCCATGGGCCTGATCAAGGATGCAAACCGCTTTGCCGTGTTGACCGATATCTTGGGCGACGAAGATCACCTGGGCGACATGGACTTCAAGGTGGCTGGTACCACGGGTGGCATCACGGCGCTGCAGATGGACATCAAGATCCAGGGCATCACCAAGGAAATCATGCAGGTTGCGCTGGCGCAGGCCAAGGAAGCGCGCATGCACATCCTCGGCAAAATGCAGGAAGCCATGGGCGAAGCCAAGACCGAAGTGTCCAACTTCGCGCCCAAGCTCTACACGATGAAGATCAACCCCGAGAAGATCCGTGACGTGATCGGCAAGGGTGGCTCCGTGATCCGCGCGCTGACCGAAGAGACCGGCTGCCAGATCAACATCGAGGAAGACGGCACTATCACCATCGCCGCCACCGATGCAGCCAAGGCCGACGAGGCCAAGCGCCGCATCGAGCAGATCACGGCCGAAGTCGAGATCGGCAAGATCTACGAAGGCCCTGTGACCAAGATCCTGGACTTCGGCGCGCTGATCAATCTGCTGCCCGGCAAGGACGGCCTGTTGCACATCAGCCAGATCGCCCACGAGCGTGTCGAGAAGGTGTCTGACTACCTGACCGAAGGCCAGATCGTCAAGGTCAAAGTCATGGAAACCGATGAAAAGGGCCGTATCAAGCTGTCGATGAAGGTGCTGGCCGAGCGCCCCGCTGGTGGCAGTGACCGTCCGGCCCCGGCCGAGCGCGGTGACCGCGAGCCACGTCGTGACCATGGTCGCGATGGTGGCCGTGACGGCAACCGTCAGCCCGCTGAACAGCAGCAACAGCAATCCCTGCTGTCGGACGGTGCGTCTGAGCAGGTGGTTGGTTAATCGATTTGAATGCTATTGATTTTGTAGCTGCTAGCGCTTGTCAATAAAGCGCTAGCAGCCAAAATCACTTGAATTCTACTTTCTATGGATCGCAATATGCGTGCAGTTGAGATCACGTCTTTTGGCGGACCAGAGGTGTTGTGCCTGGGTGAGCGTCCTGCGCCGCAAGCGGGTGCGGGCGAGTTGTTGATTCGTGTCCGCGCCAGTGGCATCAACCGCCCTGATGTGCTGCAGCGGCTGGGGCACTATGCCCCTCCCGCGGGCACATCGGATCTGCCGGGGCTGGAGGTGGCTGGCGTGGTGGAGTCGGGTGACGCTTTGGCCATGGCCGAAGCAGGCATCCGGGTCGGTGACCGCGTTTGCGCTTTGGTGGCCGGTGGTGGCTATGCCGAATGGTGCGTTGCCCCGGTCGCGCAGTGCCTGCCGGTGCCCGAGGGCATGAGTGATGTCGAAGCCGCATCGCTGCCCGAGACCTTCTTCACAGTGTGGAGCAATGTCTTTGACCGTGGCCGCCTGCAGGCGGGTGAAGCCCTGCTGGTGCAGGGCGGCACCAGCGGCATTGGTGTCACGGCCATTCAGTTGGCCCGTGCCTTCGGGGCGGTGGTCATCGCCACGGCGGGCAGCGACGACAAGTGCGCCGCCTGCCTGACGCTGGGTGCGCACCATGCCATTAACTACAAGTCGCAAGACTTTGTGGCCGAGGCCAAGCGCATCACGCAAGGGCGGGGTGTGGACGTGGTGCTCGACATGGTCGCTGGCGACTATGTGGCGCGCGAAGTGGAGTGCCTGGCGGAAGATGGTCGCATCGTGATCATCGCAGTGCAGGGCGGTGCCAAGAGCGATTTCAATGCGGGGCTGGTGTTGCGGCGTCGGCTCACCATCACGGGCTCTACGCTGCGCCCGCGTCCTGTCGCGTTCAAGGGAGCGATTGCGCGTGCTCTGCGTGAGCATGTGTGGCCTCTGTTGGCGGCGGGCAAGGTGCGCCCGGTCATCCACAGCACGTTTGCAGCAGCGGATGCATCGCAAGCCCATGCCTTGATGGAGTCGAACCAGCATATCGGCAAGATTGTTTTGACGTGG
This sequence comes from Acidovorax sp., assembly GCF_027492855.1. Classification (GTDB taxonomy): domain Bacteria; phylum Pseudomonadota; class Gammaproteobacteria; order Burkholderiales; family Burkholderiaceae_C; genus Acidovorax. Next base: position 186,970 of record NZ_JAPUDY010000008.1, on the reverse strand, counting down.
TAACCATGAACAGCAACAAAAAACTCATCGCAGGCAACTGGAAGATGAATGGCGGTCTGACCGCCAACGAGGCCTTGTTGAAAGCCCTCATTGCGGGTTTGGGCGACGTGGCGTGCGACGTTGCCGTGGCCGTGCCCACGCCCTATCTGGCGCAGGTGCAGGTGCTGGCGGCAGGCACAGCGGTCGCTGTGGCGGCGCAGGATGTGTCCCGGCACGAGTCGGGCGCTTACACCGGCGAGGTTTCCGTGGGCATGCTCAAGGACTTCGGTGTGCGTTATGCGCTGGTTGGGCATTCGGAGCGTCGCCAATACCACGGCGAAACGGATGTGGCCGTGGCCGAGAAGGCGCAGCGCGCATTGGCTGCGGGCGTCACGCCCATCGTTTGTGTGGGTGAAACGCTGCAAGAGCGCGAGGCGGGGCAGACCGAGGCCGTGGTCAAGCGCCAACTGGCGGCTGTGATTCACCTCAACGGTCATTGCATCAGCGAAATCGTGGTGGCGTACGAGCCCGTCTGGGCTATCGGCACGGGGCGAACGGCATCGCCAGAGCAGGCGCAGGCGGTGCATGCGGTGCTGCGTGCGCAGCTCTCGGCGGCCAGCGAGCATGCAGACCGCATCCGCTTGTTGTATGGCGGCAGCATGAACGCGGCCAATGCCGCGCAGTTGCTGGCGCAACCAGATATCGATGGTGGATTGGTGGGTGGTGCCTCGCTGAAGGCGCCCGACTTTTTGCAAATCATTGCGGCAGCCCGTTGAGGCTGCGGCGAGCTATTCAATCAGGAGTGAACAGAGAATGAGCATGATCGTGAACGTGATTTTGGCGGTGCAGATGTTGGCGGCCCTGGTGATGATCGGCCTGATCCTCATCCAGCATGGCAAGGGGGCTGACATGGGTGCGGCCTTTGGTAGCGGCAGCTCTGGCAGCCTGTTTGGCGCCAGCGGCAGCGCCAACTTCCTCTCGCGCACCACGGGGGTGTTGGCGGCGGTGTTTTTCGTCTCCACGCTGGCCTTGGCCTATTTCGGCAATGCCCGTCCTGCCAGCTCTGGCAGCGTGCTGGAGACGCCTGCTGCGGTGGTGCCGTCGAGCGCGCCTGCCACAACTGCCTCGGATGCCGCCGTGGCTCCAGCGACGCCTGCTTCGGGCGCAGCGCAGATTCCGACCAAATAATCTGCACTAATTTGGACCTTGAAGGCTGAGGCAGGGTTTTTCCGGAGTAGAATTCCGGATTGTCTGGAAAGCCAAAGCCGCAAGGTTCCTCATGCCATCCAGATACAAAAAACAGCCGTCGTGGTGAAATTGGTAGACACGCTATCTTGAGGGGGTAGTGGCGAAAGCTGTGCGAGTTCGAGTCTCGCCGACGGCACCAAAACAAAGGCCTCCCCCGCATGACCCGCCCTGGGTCCTGTCGGGCAAGGCCACAGCGGTGAGCACATCCTCAAGATGAACCTCGATCAGTACCTCCCCGTCCTTTTGTTCATCCTGGTCGGCATTGCCGTCGGTGTTGTCCCTCTTGTGCTCGGTTACATACTGGGCCCAAATCGCCCGGATGCCGCGAAGAACTCCCCTTACGAGTGCGGCTTTGAAGCCTTCGAGGATGCGCGCATGAAGTTCGATGTGCGCTACTACCTCGTGGCCATTCTCTTCATTCTGTTCGACCTCGAAATCGCATTCCTGTTCCCCTGGGCGGTAACGCTGCACGAGGTGGGCATGGCGGGCTTCGTGGCAGTCGTGATTTTCCTGACCATTCTGGTTGTGGGCTTTGTCTACGAGTGGAAAAAAGGCGCCCTGGACTGGGAATGAGCGGGCTTCAATAAGGACTGATGCAATGATTGAAGGCGTGATGAAGGAAGGCTTCATCACCACGAGTTACGACTCTGTGGTGAACTGGGCCAAGACCGGTTCCCTGTGGCCGATGACGTTTGGTCTGGCCTGCTGTGCTGTCGAGATGATGCACGCGGCGGCCGCGCGTTACGACATTGGCCGTTTTGGCGCGGAAGTGTTCCGTGCCAGCCCGCGCCAATCGGACTTGATGATTGTTGCCGGCACGCTGTGCAACAAGATGGCGCCCGCTTTGCGCAAGGTGTACGACCAGATGTCCGAACCCCGCTGGGTGCTGTCGATGGGGTCCTGCGCCAATGGCGGTGGCTATTACCACTACAGCTATTCCGTGGTGCGCGGCTGCGATCGCATCGTGCCTGTGGATGTGTATGTGCCGGGCTGCCCGCCCACGGCGGAAGCGCTGATCTACGGGATCATCCAGTTGCAGCAGAAGATTCGCCGCACCAACACCATTGCTCGTGTCTGAAGGGTTGATGATGACTGCTGTTGCCATTCGGCCTGAGAAACTCAAAGACAACATCGCGGCGGCACTGGGTGCGAAAGTGCGTCAGATCACAGTGGCTCTGGATGAGGTGACAGTAGTTGTCTCTGCGGCTGACTACCTGGAATCCATGCGCCTGCTGCGCGATGCCGAGGGTTGCCGCTTCGAGCAACTGATCGATCTGTGCGGTGTGGATTACTCCGCATATGCAGATGCCGTGAACGAGGGGGCCCGCTATTGCGTGGTGTCGCACCTGCTGTCCGTCAGTCTGAATCAGCGCGTGCGTGTGAAGGTGTTCTGCACCGACGACGACTTCCCGGTGGTGGATTCGGTTTCCGACCTGTGGAACTCGGCCAACTGGTATGAGCGCGAGGCGTTCGACCTGTTTGGCATCGTGTTCGATGGCCACAACGACCTGCGCCGCATCCTGACCGACTACGGTTTCATCGGCCACCCCTTCCGCAAGGACTTCCCGCTGTCCGGCCATGTCGAGATGCGTTACGACGCAGAACGCCGCCGGGTGGTCTATGAGCCTGTGTCGATCGAGCCGCGCGAGATCACGCCGCGCATCATCCGCGAAGACAAGTACGGAGGCCTGCACTAAGGCGCCCCGCGCCCCACGTGATCTACCATGGCTGAAATCAAGAACTATTCCCTGAACTTTGGGCCGCAGCACCCTGCCGCGCACGGTGTGTTGCGCCTGGTGTTGGAGCTCGACGGTGAAGTCGTCCAGCGCGCCGACCCGCACATTGGTCTCTTGCACCGCGCCACAGAAAAGCTGGCCGAGCACAAGACCTACATCCAGTCGCTGCCCTACATGGATCGTCTGGACTACGTGTCCATGATGTGCAACGAGCACGCTTACTGCCTGGCCATCGAAAAACTGCTGGGCCTGGAAGTGCCTGAGCGCGCGCAGTACATCCGCGTGATGTTCTCCGAGATCACACGCCTGCTGAACCACCTGATGTGGCTGGGTTCGCACGGCAACGACTGCGGCAGCTCCACCATTCTGATCTACACCTTCCGTGAGCGCGAAGACCTGTTTGACATGTACGAAGCCGTCTCCGGCGCGCGCATGCACGCAGCGTACTTCCGTCCGGGCGGCGTGTACCGCGATCTGCCCGACAGCATGCCGCAGTACAAGGTCAGCAAGATCAAGAACGCCAAGGCACTCGAGGCAATGAACAAGAACCGCCAGGGTTCGTTGCTCGACTTCATTGACGACTTCACCAAGCGCTTCCCAGGCTGTGTGGACGAGTACGAAACCTTGCTCACCGACAACCGCATCTGGAAGCAGCGCACTGTGGGCATCGGCGTGGTGCCGCCCGAGCGCGCTCTGAACCTGGGCATGACCGGGCCCATGATCCGTGGCTCCGGCATTGCGTGGGACTTGCGCAAGACCCAGCCATACGATGTGTATGACCGTATGGATTTTGATGTGCCGGTGGGCAAGACGGGCGACTGCTACGACCGCTACCTGGTGCGTGTGCAGGAAATGCGCGAATCCAACCGCATCATCAAGCAATGTGTGGACTGGCTGCGCGCCAATCCAGGTCCGGTGATTACCGACAACCACAAGGTGGCTGCTCCCGATCGCGAATCCATGAAATCCAACATGGAAGAGCTGATTCACCATTTCAAGCTGTTCACCGAAGGTTTCCATGTGCCCGAAGGTGAGGCCTATGCGGCCGTCGAGCACCCCAAGGGCGAGTTCGGCATCTACCTGGTGAGCGACGGTGCCAACAAGCCCTACCGCCTGAAGATTCGTGCGCCTGGTTTCGCGCACCTGGCCACGCTCGATGAAATGGCCCGTGGTCACATGATCGCCGACGCCGTGGCCATCATCGGCACCATGGATATCGTGTTCGGGGAGATTGACCGATGAGTAGTACCGAATCGAAGAACCAGACCGCTGTCATCACCGAGGCCACGCTGGCTCGGTTTGCGCGCGAAGTAGCCAAATATCCACCCGAACAGGCGCAGTCCGCCGTGATGGCCTGTTTGTCTATCGTGCAGCAAGAGCTGGGCTGGGTCAGTGTCGAGAGCGAGGCCGTGATCGCAGACTATCTGGGTATGCCCCAGATCGCGGTGCACGAAGTCACCACGTTCTACAACATGTACAACCAGCAACCGACTGGCAAGTACAAGCTCAATGTCTGTACCAACCTACCTTGCCAGTTGCGCGATGGCCAGAAAGCGCTGCACCATCTCGAAAAGAAGCTGGGTGTGAGCATGGGCGAGACCACGCAGGACGGCCTGTTCACTCTGCAGCAGTGCGAGTGTCTGGGGGCCTGTGCCGATGCACCCGTGATGTTGGTCAACGACCGCACCATGTGCAGTTTCATGGACAACGACAAGCTCGACCAGTTGGTGGACGGGCTTCGCGCTGCGGAAGGACAAGCATGACCAGCGCTGCACAGATCCTCTCGCAGTTCCAAGCCACGGGCGTTCAGACCTGCTTCCACGACCGCCATATCAACCCGCAGATCGTTGCAGGCCTGGACGGCACGAACTGGAGCATCAAAGACTATGAAGCGCGTGGCGGCTACGCCGCGCTGCGCAAGATCCTGGCGCAGGGTGAAGGCGAAGGCCTCACCCAGGACCAGGTGATCGCCACCGTCAAGGAATCGGGCCTGCGCGGTCGCGGCGGTGCGGGCTTCCCCACCGGCCTCAAGTGGAGCTTCATGCCCCGCTCGTTTCCTGGTCAGAAATACCTGGTGTGCAACTCCGACGAGGGCGAGCCGGGCACCTGCAAGGACCGCGACATCCTGCAGTTCAACCCGCACATCGTCATCGAAGGCATGATCATCGCGGCCTATGCGATGGGCATCTCCGTGGGCTACAACTACATCCACGGTGAGATCTTCCAGACCTACGATCGCTTTGAAGCCGCACTGGAAGAAGCGCGCGCTGCGGGCTACCTGGGCGACAAAATCCTGGGCAGCAACTTCAGTTTCCAGCTGCACGCGGCGCACGGCTTCGGCGCATACATTTGCGGCGAAGAGACTGCGCTGCTCGAATCGCTGGAGGGTAAGAAGGGCCAGCCGCGCTTCAAGCCGCCATTTCCGGCAAGTTTTGGCCTTTACGGCAAGCCCACCACCATCAACAACACCGAGACCTTTGCCGCGGTGCCATGGATCATTCGCAATGGTGGCGCTGCCTACCTCGAATGCGGCAAGCCCAACAACGGTGGTACCAAGATTTTCTCGGTCTCCGGCGACGTGGAAAAGCCCGGCAACTACGAGATCCCGCTCGGTACGCCGTTTTCCAAGCTGCTCGAATTGGCCGGTGGCGTGCGCAAGGGCCGCCAGCTTAAGGCAGTGATCCCTGGCGGCTCGTCTGCCCCGGTGCTGCCAGCGTCCATCATCATGGAATGCACGATGGACTACGATTCCATCGCCAAGGCGGGCTCCATGCTGGGTTCTGGCGCTGTCATCGTGATGGATGACTCCCGCAGCATGGTCGAGAGCCTGCTGCGCCTGTCGTACTTCTATTCGCACGAATCCTGTGGCCAATGCACGCCGTGTCGCGAAGGCACGGGCTGGATGTGGCGCGTCATTGATCGGATCCAGCATGGCCAGGGGCGCGATGGCGACCTGAACTTGCTCAACTCGGTGGCAGACAACATTCAGGGGCGCACCATTTGTGCGCTGGGTGACGCAGCGGCCATGCCGGTGCGCGCCATGATCAAGCACTTCCGTCCCGAATTCGAAGCGCTGATCCGCCAAGAGAAGACCCCTCAGGCGTCCACCCCTGCCTGATCGCGAGAAACGCATATGGTTGAAATCGAACTCGACGGGCAGAAGGTAGAAGTCGCTGAAGGCTGCATGGTGATGCATGCAGCCGAAAAGGCCGGCACCTACATTCCCCATTTCTGCTACCACAAGAAGCTTTCCATCGCCGCCAACTGCCGCATGTGCCTGGTGGACGTGGAAAAGGCCCCCAAACCTATGCCTGCCTGCGCCACCCCTGTGACGCAGGGCATGATCGTGCGCACCAAGAGCGACAAGGCCATCAAGGCCCAGCAGTCGGTCATGGAATTCCTGCTGATCAACCACCCGCTGGACTGCCCCATCTGCGACCAGGGTGGTGAGTGCCAGTTGCAGGATTTGGCTGTGGGCTATGGCGGCTCTTCTTCGCGCTACGAAGAAGAAAAGCGCGTGGTGCCTGTCAAGGACGTGGGTCCGCTGATTTCCATGCAGGAAATGAGCCGCTGCATCCACTGCACCCGCTGCGTGCGCTTTGGCCAGGAAGTGGCCGGTGTGATGGAGCTCGGGATGATCCATCGTGGCGAGCACTCCGAGATCACCACGGTCACGGGCGATACGGTGGATTCCGAGCTGTCGGGCAACATGATCGACATCTGCCCCGTCGGTGCCCTGACCAGCAAGCCTTTCCGCTACAGCGCCCGCACTTGGGAGTTGTCGCGCCGCCGCTCGGTGAGCCCGCACGACTCGACCGGCTCCAACCTGATTGTCCAGGTCAAGAACCACAAGGTGATGCGCGTGGTTCCCTTGGAAAACGAAGCCGTCAACGAATGCTGGATCGCCGACCGCGACCGCTTCTCTTATGAAGCGCTCAATGGCGAAGACCGACTGACGCAGCCCATGCTCAAGCAGGGCGGTGTGTGGAAGGAAGTCGATTGGCAGACTGCGCTGGAGTACGTGGCCAACGGTCTGAAGAACATCAAGAACGACCACGGTGCCAACAGCATCGGAGCCCTGGTCAGCCCGCACAGCACGCTTGAAGAGCTGTACCTGGCGGCTGCGCTGGTGCGCGGTATCGGTAGCGACAACATTGACTACCGCCTGCGTAACGCTGAATTTGTGGCCCCTGAAGGTATCCGTTGGTTGGGTACGTCGATCGCTTCGCTGTCCACGCTGCAACGTGTGCTGGTGGTGGGTTCCAACTTGCGCAAGGACCATCCGTTGTTCGCCCAGCGCATTCGCCAGGCTGCACGCCATGGCTGCCAGGTCAATGCAGTGGATTCCAATGTCCATGACTGGGCGCTGCCGGTCCAGCAATGGGTGACGCAGCCTGTCGGACAGTGGGTTCATGCACTGGGTGGTATCGCTTCCGCTGTGGCCCAGGAAAAAGGCATTGCCGCACCCGAGGGCGCAGCTCCAGCGGACGAGGCCGCACAGGCCATTGCACGTTCGCTGCTGGGTGGTGAGCGCAAGGCCGTGTTGCTGGGCAATGCCGCGGCGCACCATGCGCATGCCACACAATTGCTGGCGCTTGCCAACTGGATCGCCGAGAACACCGGCGCGACCGTTGGTTATCTGACGGAAGCTGCCAACACCGTGGGCGCACAGTTTGTGGGCGCCCACCCTGTCAACGGTGGCCTGAATGCAGGTCAAATGCTCTCCGGTGGTTTGAAGGCGGCCTTGTTGCTCAACACCGAGCCGGTTGACGATTCGGCGGCTGGTGCCAAAGCCGCAGCGGCCCTGGCTGGTGCAGAGATGGTGGTCACTTTGAGCCCCTTCAAGGCCAACATGGAGTTCAGTGACGTCTTGTTGCCAATTGCCCCATTCACCGAAACATCGGGCAGTTTCATCAACGCCGAAGGCCGTCTGCAGAGCTTCCATGCCGTGGTGCGCCCCCTGGGTGATACCCGCCCCGCGTGGAAGGTTCTGCGCGTGCTGGCCAACCTGTTGGGTGTGTCTGGTTTCGATTTCGATGCCTCGCAGGATGTGCTGGCTCGTGCCACGAATGCGCCAGCAGGCACCGTCACGCAATTGCCTGCCGAACAGTTGTCCAACGCTGTGAAGGCGGCGGCGCCTGCTGCGGTGGTGGTGGTCGGCGAGCCCGTGGTCGCATCCATTTATCAACTCGACGGCCTGGTGCGCCGTTCCACGTCGCTGCAGCTCACAGCCGACGCGCGCATGGCACGTGAAGGAGAGGCCGCATGATCGACGCGATCTATAACGCGGGCCTGAACCTGCTTTCCTTTGGCTGGTGGACCGCCATCGTCTGGCCGGTGCTCTGGATTTTGATCAAGATCGTCTGCATTCTGGCTCCCCTGATGGGTGCAGTGGCCTACCTCACGTTGTGGGAGCGCAAGCTGCTGGGCTTCATGCAAGTGCGCCACGGCCCCAATCGTGTAGGACCGCTGGGTCTGCTGCAGCCCATTGCCGATGCGCTGAAGCTGCTGACCAAGGAAATCATCCAGCCCACCGCTGCGAGCAAGGGGCTGTTTGTTCTCGGCCCTGTGATGGCCATCATGCCCGCACTGGCCGCCTGGGTGGCGATTCCCTTTGGTCCCGATGTAGCCCTTGCCAATGTCAACGCCGGTTTGTTGCTGGTGATGGCCATTACCTCGATTGAGGTGTACGGTGTGATCATCGCGGGCTGGGCATCGAACTCCAAGTACGCCTTCCTGGGCGCTCTGCGTGCATCCGCCCAGATGGTGAGCTACGAAATCGCCATGGGCTTCTGTTTCCTCGTCGTGATCATGGTGTCGGGTAGCATGAACCTGACCGAGATCGTGATGGGGCAGGGCCGTGGCATGGCTGCCGACAAGGGGCTGACCTTCCTGTCGTGGAACTGGCTGCCGCTGTTGCCCATCTTCCTGGTGTACCTGATCTCCGGCGTGGCCGAAACCAACCGCCACCCGTTCGACGTGGTGGAAGGCGAGGCCGAAATCGTGGCTGGCCACATGGTCGAGTATTCGGGCATGGGTTTCGCGATCTTCTTTCTGGCCGAATACGCCAGCATGTGGCTCGTGTCCATTCTGGCCGCGCTCATGTTCCTGGGCGGCTGGCTCTCGCCCATCGACAGCGCCGTGTTCAACTGGATTCCGGGCTGGATCTGGCTGGGCCTCAAGACCTTCCTCGTGGTGTCCATGTTCATCTGGATCCGGGCGACTTTCCCCCGGTTCCGTTATGACCAGATCATGCGCCTGGGCTGGAAGATCTTCATCCCGGTCACGCTGGTGTATTTGCTGTTTGTCGGCGGGTGGTTGCTCTCGCCTTGGAATATCTGGAAATAAGCGGGGACACCACAAATGACTGCTGCTGTTGCTGCCGCACCTTTTTCGTTCAAGGATTTCTTCAAGAGCTTCATGCTCGTGGAGCTGCTCAAGGGCATGGCCCTCACGGGCCGCTATGCCTTTCGCCGCAAGGTGACCGTGCAGTTTCCTGAAGAAAAGACACCCCTGTCGCCGCGTTTTCGTGGTCTGCATGCCCTGCGCCGTTATGACAATGGCGAAGAGCGTTGTATTGCCTGCAAACTGTGCGAGGCGGTGTGCCCCGCCATGGCCATCACGATTGAATCGGATGTGCGCGCTGACGGCTCCCGCCGCACCACGCGCTACGACATCGACCTGACCAAATGCATCTTCTGCGGATTCTGCGAAGAGAGCTGCCCGGTGGACTCCATCGTCGAGACGCACATCTTCGAATACCACGGTGAAAAGCGTGGCGACCTGTATTTCACGAAGGACATGCTGTTGGCCGTTGGCGACCGGTATGAAGGCGAAATTGCGGCGGCCAAGGCTGCGGATGCCAAATACCGCTGAGCGGTGGTAACCCCTGCCTCTTTGCCAGACTTTCTATAAAGACCCGATTCATGGACGCCAAGACTGGTTTCTTCTATCTCTTCTCGGTGGTGCTGCTGTTTGCGGCCTTCCGGGTGATCACTGCGCGCAACCCTGTGCATGCGGTGCTCTATCTCATCCTCGCGTTCTCGCAGGCGGCGGCCGTGTGGTTGCTGCTCAAGGCCGAGTTCCTGGCCATTGCCCTGGTGCTGGTGTATCTGGGCGCGGTGATGGTGCTTTTCCTGTTCGTGGTGATGATGCTGGACATCCATATCGACACCGTGCGCAAGGGCTTCTGGAAGCACTTTCCCCTGGCTGCAACCGTGGGTGCACTGATCGCCCTCGAAATGGCCGCTGTGCTGATGAGCGGCTTCCGAGGCATGGACGAGCCCAAGGCGGTCGCCGTGGTGGTGGATGCGGCAGGGCAGGTGGTCCAGTATTCGAACACCAAGGCGCTGGGCAAGCTGCTTTACACCCAGTACCTGTATCCCGTGGAAATCGCTGCGGTGATTCTGCTGGTTGCGATGATTGCCGCCATTGCGTTGACGCTGCGCCAGCGCAAGGACAGCAAGGCCATCAATCCTTCGCAGCAGGTCCGCGTGCGCGCCAGCGATCGCCTGGAGGTGGTGAAGGTGGCTGTAACCCAGAAGGCTGCGCCTGAGGTGCCCGCAGAACCTGTTGCCGAGGAGAAAAAAGCATGACGCTGACTTTGGGCCATTTTCTCTCCCTGGGTGCGATGCTGTTCGCGCTGGCAGTGATCGGGATCTTTCTCAATCGCAAGAACCTGATCGTGCTGCTGATGGCGATCGAGTTGATGCTGCTGGCCGTGAACATGAATTTCGTGGCGTTTTCCCACTACCTGGGTGACATGCACGGCCAGGTGTTCGTGTTCTTCATCCTGACGGTGGCGGCTGCCGAGTCCGCCATCGGTCTGGCCATCCTGGTGCTGCTGTTCCGCAACAAGTCCAGCATCAACGCGGAAGACCTCAACACCCTCAAGGGCTGATGAGTCACCAGTATTCCCAAGGTTCTCAAGAATGAGTCAAACCCTCTCTGCTTCAACGCTCCTGGCCGTGCCGCTGGCTCCGCTGGCGGGCGCCTTGCTGGCCGGTATCTTTGGTACGACCTTTGGTGGTAACTGGATTGGCCGCCGCCTGAGCCACACCCTCACGATCCTTGGGGTGCTGGTGGCCTTCATCCTGTCGGCCATGACGCTCAAGAGCGTGGCCCTGGATGGCGCCCGCTTCAATGAGACGCTCTACACCTGGATGGTGGTGGGCGGCCTGAAAATGGAAGTGGGCTTCATGGTGGACAGCCTCACCGCCATGATGATGGTGGTGGTGACCTTCGTGTCGCTGATGGTGCACATCTACACCATCGGCTACATGGAAGAGGACGACGGCTACAACCGCTTCTTCTCCTACATCTCGCTGTTCACGTTCTCCATGCTCATGCTGGTGATGAGCAACAACCTGCTGCAGCTGTTCTTCGGCTGGGAAGCCGTGGGCCTGGTGTCTTATCTGCTGATCGGTTTCTGGTTCAACAAGCCCACGGCCATCTTTGCCAACATGAAGGCCTTCCTGGTCAACCGTGTGGGTGACTTCGGTTTCATTCTGGGCATTGGCCTGATTGCCGCCTACACCGGCACGCTGAACTACAGCGAAATTTTCGCCAAGTCGGGTGAGTTGGGCGGCCTGCCATTCCCCGGCACCGACTGGATGTTGATCACCGTTATCTGCATCTGCCTGTTCATCGGCGCCATGGGCAAATCCGCCCAGTTCCCGCTGCACGTCTGGCTGCCTGATTCGATGGAAGGCCCGACCCCCATCTCGGCGCTGATCCACGCAGCCACCATGGTGACTGCCGGTATCTTCATGGTGTCGCGCATGTCGCCGCTGTTCGAGCTGTCGGACACCGCGCTCAACTTCATCCTGGTGATCGGTGCCATCACGGCGCTGTTCATGGGTTTCCTGGGCATCATCCAGAACGACATCAAGCGCGTGGTGGCTTATTCCACGCTGTCGCAGCTGGGCTACATGACCGTGGCGCTGGGTGCTTCGGCCTACTCGGTCGCGGTGTTCCACCTGATGACTCACGCTTTCTTCAAGGCGCTGTTGTTCCTCGGTGCCGGCTCCGTCATCATGGGCATGCACCACAACCAGGACATCCGGTGGATGGGCGGCGTGCGCAAGTACATGCCTATCACGTGGATCACTTCGCTACTCGGTTCGCTCGCACTGATCGGCACGCCCCTGTTCTCGGGTTTCTACTCCAAGGACAGCATCATCGAGGCCGTGCACTTCAGCCACTTGCCTGCAGCTGGTTTTGCGCACTTTGCCGTGTTGGCTGGCGTGTTCATCACGGCGTTCTATTCGTTCCGCATGTACTTCCTGGTTTTCCACGGCAAGGAGCGCTACGACCAGAATCCAGACGCACACCACGATGATCACCATGGTCACGGCCACGATGACCACCACGAACCGCATGAATCGCCGTGGGTGGTGACGGTGCCTCTGGTGCTGTTGGCGATCCCTTCGGTGGTGGTGGGTTTCATGTTCATCCAGCCCATGTTGTTTGGCGATTTCTTCAAGGACGTGATCTTTGTCGATGCCGCAAAGCACCCTGCGATGGCGAAGCTGGCCGAAATATTCCACGGCCCGGTGGCCATGGCGCTGCACGGTCTTCAGACCGCACCGTTTTGGCTGGCGGTGGCTGGCGTGGCCCTGTCGTACTACATGTACATGGTGAATCCGGCGCTGCCTGCGGCTATCAAGCGCGCCTGCATGCCGATCTATACGCTGCTCGAGAACAAGTACTACCTTGACTGGATCAACGAGAACATCCTGGCCCGTGGTGCCCGGGCGCTGGGCGTTGGTCTCTGGAAGGGCGGCGATCAGGCCATCATCGATGGTGCTCTGGTCAATGGCTCCTGGAAGCTGGTACGCGGAGTTTCCGGCGTCGTCCGTTGGCTGCAGTCTGGTTTTATCTTCCACTACGCGTTGGTGATGATCCTGGGTGTCTTCGTGCTGATGACCTGGTTTGTCTGGGGCGACGCTTTCATGCAGCTCATCAAATAAGGAAAACAACAAATGGGTCTGTTGAGTCTTGCAATCTGGACACCGATTGCCTTCGGTGTGCTGCTGCTTGCCATTGGGCGGGATGAGCATGCACGTGCCGTGCGTTGGCTGGCTTTGCTGGGTGCGCTGATCGGTTTTCTGGTCACGCTGCCTTTGTACGATGGCTTCAAGCTGGGCACTGCCGCCATGCAGTTTGTCGAGAAAGCAGCCTGGATCGAACGCTTCAACGTGCACTACCACCTGGGCGTGGACGGCATTTCGTTCTGGTTCGTGCCGCTCACGGCCTTCATCACTGTGATCGTGGTGATCGCTTCGTGGGAGTCCATTACCGAACGCGTGAATCAGTACATGGGTGCGTTCCTGATTCTTTCGGGTCTGATGATCGGCGTGTTCAGCGCGCTCGACGGCATTCTGTTCTACGTGTTCTTCGAGGCCACGCTGATCCCGATGTACCTGATCATCGGTATCTGGGGCGGCCCCAACAAGATCTACGCGGCGTTCAAGTTCTTCCTGTACACGCTGCTTGGCTCGCTTCTCATGCTGATCGCGCTGATCTACCTGTACAACCAGTCGGGCGGTAGTTTCGACATCGCCACCTGGCACCAACTGCCGCTGAGCGGCCGCGCCCAGACGATGTTGTTCTTCGCCTTCTTCGCGGCTTTTGCGGTGAAGGTGCCGATGTGGCCTGTGCACACTTGGCTGCCCGATGTGCACGTGGAAGCGCCTACCGGTGGCTCGGCCGTGCTGGCCGCCATCATGCTCAAGCTCGGTGCCTACGGTTTCTTGCGCTTCTCCATGCCCATTGCCCCTGATGCGGCACGCGAATGGGCCTGGCTGATGATCGCGCTGTCGCTGATCGCAGTGATCTATGTCGGCTTGGTGGCCATGGTGCAAAAGGACATGAAGAAGCTGGTGGCTTATTCGTCCGTGGCGCACATGGGCTTCGTGACCCTGGGCTTCTTCATCTTCAATGACCTCGGCGTCTCTGGCGGTCTGGTGCAGATGATTGCCCACGGCTTTGTGTCGGGCGCGATGTTCCTGTCCATCGGCGTGCTTTATGACCGCGTGCATTCCCGTGAGATCGCGGCCTACGGTGGCGTGGTCAACACCATGCCCAACTTCACGGCCTTTGCGCTGCTGTTCGCCATGGCCAACTGCGGCCTGCCGGGCACTGCCGGTTTTGTGGGCGAGTGGATGGTGATTCTGGGCGCAACCAAGGCCAACTTCTGGATCGGCCTGGCCTCTGCCACGGCACTGATCTTCGGCGCCGCCTATACCCTGTGGATGTTCAAGCGCGTGTACCTGGGCCCCGTAGCCAATGACCACGTCAAGGAACTCACCGACATCAACAGCCGCGAATTCCTCGTGATGTCGCTGCTGGCGATTGCCGTGCTGGCCATGGGCCTGTATCCACGCCCCTTCACGGACGTGATGGACACTTCGGTCGCGGAACTGCTCAAGCATGTCGCCATATCGAAGTTGAACTGACCAGACTGAACTGAGAGATTCGAGATGATTGACAACATCAGCTGGCTAGTGATTTACCCCGAAATCGTGCTGTTGACCATGGCCTGCGTCATCGCGCTGGTCGATCTGGGTGTCCACAGCGCACGCCGCACCGGCACCTATGTGCTGACCATGCTCACGCTGGCCGTGGTGGCCGCCTTGCAGGCCATGTACGCCAGCAGCGGCAACACCTTCTACGGCTTTGGCAACATGGTGGTCAGCGATGCCATGGGCAACTGGCTCAAGTGTTTTGCCACCGTGGCCATGATGGTCACGCTGGTCTATGGCCGTCCCTATGCGGCCGATCGCGACATGATGCGCGGCGGCGAGATGTTCACCTTGTCGATGTTTGCGCTGCTGGGCATGTTCATCATGATCTCTGGCAACAACTTCCTGGTGATCTACCTGGGCCTGGAACTGCTCACGCTGTCGAGCTACGCGCTGGTGGCCCTGCGCCGCGACAATGCCACGGCCACCGAAGCCGCTATGAAGTACTTTGTGCTTGGCGCCATGGCCAGCGGCTTTCTGCTCTATGGCCTGTCCATGGTTTACGGTGCCACGGGCTCGCTCGATATCGGCCAGGTGTTCAAGGCCGTCAATACCGGCCAGATCAAGCACCAGGTGCTGGTGTTCGGCCTCGTGTTTGTGGTGGCGGGCCTTGCATTCAAGCTGGGTGTGGTTCCCTTCCACATGTGGATCCCTGACGTGTACCAGGGCGCTCCCACGGCCGTCACGCTGATGATCGGCGGCGCGCCCAAGCTGGCCGCCTTTGCCATCACCATCCGTCTGCTGGTGGATGGCCTGCTACCGCTTGCGATCGATTGGCAGCAGATGCTGGCGGTGCTGGCCATTGGCTCGCTGCTGGTGGGTAACCTGGCGGCCATCGCTCAGACCAACCTCAAGCGCATGTTGGCGTATTCGACGATTTCCCAGATGGGCTTCGTGCTGCTCGGCCTGATGTCGGGCGTGGTGAATGGCAACGTCGATGCCACGGCGGTCGAAAACGCCTATAGCGCCTCGATGTTCTACGTCATCACCTACGTGTTGACCACCCTGGCCGCGTTTGGCGTGATCCTGCTGCTGGCACGTGAAGGCTTCGAGAGTGAAGAGATCTCTGACTTCGCTGGCCTGAACCAGCGCAGCCCGCTGTATGCCGCCGTCATGGCGGTGTGTCTGTTCTCGATGGCAGGTATCCCTCCTATGGTGGGCTTCTATGCCAAGCTTTCGGTTCTGCAGGCCCTGTTGGCCTCTGGCCAGGGCTTGTACATCGCCATGGCCGTCTTCGCGGTCATCATGTCGCTCATCGGGGCCTTCTACTACCTGCGCGTGGTCAAGGTCATGTACTTTGATGCGCCTCTGACAGCCTCGAATGTGTCTGCCCCTGTGGATGTGCGCGTGGTGTTGACCATCAACGGTGCCCTGGTTCTGGTGCTGGGCTTGCTGCCCGGTGGCCTGATGGCGCTGTGCGCGGACGCCGTGGTGCGCGCGCTGGCGACCTGACCTTTTCTGCTGCTGATCGTTTCAAGGGCTCGTTTCGCCTGTGTCTCTTACCGGTTCTGTCTGGCTCGTCATCGTGGCGGCCTTTATTGCTGCCAATCTGCCTTTCGTCAACCAACGCTGGCTGGTGGCGGGGCCCGCGGCGGCTGTGGGTAAAAAGCCGTTGATAGGGCGGATCGCGGAATTGGTGGTGCTGTACTTTGTAGTGGGAGCCATGGCGCTGTTGCTGGAGCGCAGGGCTGGCCAGATCGCACCGCAGGGGTGGGAGTTCTACGCCATCACTGGGACGATGTTCTTGACCTTCGCGTTTCCCGGTTTTGTCTATCGCTATCTGCTGCGGCGCCACGGCTAAGCCTGGCGGCGCACGATTGTTGCCATGAAGGTGCTGGACCTCCAATGTCGGGAAGGCCATGTCTTTGAAGGCTGGTTCGGCTCCGAAGACGACTTTCAGAGCCAGAAGCAGCGCGGCCTTGTCCAATGCCCCCTTTGCGCGGACGATCACATTGAAAAGCGATTGAGTGCGCCGCGCCTGAACTTTGGTGCACGGGAGCCATCTGCGGTGACTGCAGAAGCATCGACATCGGCACATCCCGCTACAACGTCCTCAGCTGCCCCGGCTTCGTTCGACACTGCGGCGCTTCCTCCGGCCCTGCAAGCCGCCTGGCTGGAGTTGGCCCGCAAGGTGGTTGCGAGCACAGAGGATGTGGGCCCACGTTTTGCCGAAGAAGCACGGCGGATGCACCATGGCGAAATGCCGGAGCGAGCCATTCGCGGCCAAGCCACCGCCAGCGAGGCCGTGGAACTGCTGGAGGAGGGCATTGCCGTGATGCCCTTGCCGCTGCCTGTGGCGGCCAAGGAAACCCTGCAGTAGCCGTTTGTTTCTTTTTTGGGGCGGATGGGCTACCGCCAATGTTTGAGCATTTTTGGGCTCTAGCGCTTATAAATCAAGCGCAAGCAGCTATCGTTTTGATAGTGAATGCCGTAGCTCGCTGGCAGTAAAAAATCCCTTCTTCTCGTCTCACGCGGTGAATTGAAGCGCCGCGAGGCGCGCATAGACACCGCCTTGCGCCAGCAGCGCCGCATGGGTGCCTTGTTCCACGATGCGCCCGTGTTCCAGCACCACAATGCGGTCCGCGTTCTGTACGGTGGCAAGCCGGTGCGCAATCACCAGCGTGGTCCGTCTGCCCGTGTGGCGCTGCATGGCCGTGTCGAGCGCGGCTTGCACCATGCGCTCGCTTTCGGCGTCCAGGGCGCTGGTGGCTTCATCCAACAGAAGCAGCGGCGGGTTCTTGAGCATGGCCCGTGCGATCGCGATGCGTTGGCGCTGGCCGCCCGACAGCCGTACGCCGCGTTCACCAAGGAAGGTGGCATAGCCCTCGGGCAGCGCCATGAGGAAGTCGTGCGCAAACGCAGCGCGGGTGGCGGCCATCACTTCCTCATCCGTGGCCTCGGGGCGCCCGTAGCGGATGTTGTCCATGGCAGATGCCGAAAAGATCACAGCGTCTTGTGGCACCGTTCCGGTGTGTTCCCGCAGCGTATCGAGTGTCATGTCGCGGATGTCCACACCGTTGAGCAGAATACGTCCGGTCCCGGAATGTGGTGCGCCGGAGGCGCTCCGGTCTACATCGTAAAAACGCTGCAGCAGTTGAAACACAGTGGTCTTGCCTGCGCCACTGGCACCCACCAGAGCCACGGTTTCGCCGGGGGCGAGGTGCAGCGAGAAATCATGCAATGCGGGTTGCTCGGGGCGCGAGGGGTAGTGGAACTGCACGTTCTCAAACCGCACCTCCAGGCCCTGATCCGAGGTGGGCAACGCCTTGGGCACGGCCGGGTCTGCCACGGGCGAGCGGCTGGACAACAACTCCATCAGCCGTTCGGTAGCACCTGCCGCACGCAGCAAATCGCCATACACCTCGCCGAGCACGGCCACAGCGCCCGCGAGCAAGATCACATAGACCACGGTCTGCCCTAAATGGCCCGCGCTCATCTGACCCGCCAGCACGGCCTCAGTGCCGCGATAGAGTCCCCACAGCAGTAACCCCGCATTGGCGATGATGATGAAGGCGACCAGCACTGCACGCGCGCGTGTGCGCTTGATGGCCGTCAGGAAAGCGTTTTCCGTGGCCTGCGTGAAGCGCGCCGTCTCGCGCGGCTCTGCCGTGTAGCTTTGCACCACTGGCACGGCGTTCAGCACCTCGGCGGCGATGGCGCTGGAATCGGCCACGCGGTCCTGGCTGTCCCGCGATAGCCGCCGCACACGCCGGCCGATCCACATGGTGGGCAGCACCACTAGCACCACTGCTATCAGCACCACCGACATCACGTAGGGATTGGTCCACACCAGCATGGCCAGGGCACCAATGCCCATGACGGCGTTGCGCAACCCCATCGACAGCGAAGAGCCAACCACGGTTTGCACGAGGGTGGTATCGGCCGTCAGGCGAGACAGCACTTCACCGGTCTGCGTGGTTTCAAAAAACTGCGGGCTTTGCCGCAACACATGGCTGTACACCGCGTTGCGCAGGTCCGCGGTCACGCGCTCGCCGAGCCAGCTCACCATGTAAAAGCGTGCCGCAGAAAAGACACCCAGCGCAATCGCCACGGCGAACAAGGCCTCGAAATGTCCACGCAATGCCATGGTCTGTGCGCCCTTGTCGCTGTCGCTCGCACCACTCACCAAGCCACCATCGATGAGGCTGCGCAAGGCCATTGGAAACGCCAGCGTGGCCAGCGCTGCGAGCACGAGGAACAGCACAGACAGCGCTATATGAGCGCGATAGGGCCGCAGAAAAGGGAGCAGGCCAGTCAGTGAACGGGGTGCTCCGCGAGCGGGTGTGTGAGGTGCAGAAGTGGATGCCATGACGGCAGTTTAGGGCCGACCGTCAGAGGCGTCTTGTATCGCTGCTTCACCCTTCGTTCTACGTGTTTCGGTATTGCGGGGGTGAAAATATTTCAGGCGTCAGTAAACGGTCAGTGAATTACTCTCGGGGCTGTGGTTCGCTTCTTGCGTCGACTCGATGGCACAAATCGAGTGCTGGCTTGGGATGCGAGCCCATTGCATGGTGTGAGCCATTGTTGCTGCCTGCGGGTACGTAGGCATTTATACATAGGCATTAGTCCCAGTACCTGCGAAAGGGTGGTGAGACATACCATGCGTGGCGATTCAATACACACGGAGACCTTGCTGCAAGGCTCCATTTTTCAGCACCCTACGGAGCGGCCAAGGCGCAATGAGCGACGTCATTCTTGAAACCAAAAGCCTGACCAAAGAGTTCAAAGGCTTCACTGCCGTGAGCGATGTGAACCTGGCTGTCCGCCGGGGCTCCATTCATGCGCTGATCGGCCCCAATGGCGCAGGCAAGACAACCTGCTTTAACCTGCTGACCAAGTTCCTGGAGCCCACTTCCGGTGTGATCCGGTTCAATGGGCATGACATCACCCGCGAACAACCGGCGCAGATTGCCCGGCGCGGTGTGATCCGCTCATTCCAGATCTCGGCCGTGTTCCCGCACCTCACGCTGATGGAGAACGTGCGCCTGGGGCTGCAGCGCAAGCTGGGCACCTCGTTTCACTTCTGGCGCAGCGAGAGCACCTTGCATAAGCTCGATGACCGGGCCATGCAATTGCTGACTGAAGTGGGTCTGGAAGACCTGGCTGACGAAGTCACCGTGAACCTGCCTTATGGCCGCAAGCGTGCACTAGAGATCGCCACCACGCTGGCCATGGAGCCCGAGTTGATGCTGCTTGACGAGCCCACCCAGGGCATGGGCCACGAGGATGTGGACCGCGTCACGCAGCTCATCAAGAAGGTCTCTGCGGGCCGCACTATTTTGATGGTCGAGCACAACATGAAGGTGGTCTCCACCATCGCAGACTGCATCACGGTGCTGCAGCGTGGCGCCGTACTGGCCGAAGGGCCCTACGAAGAAGTTTCGAACAACCCGCAAGTGATGGAAGCCTACATGGGTACGACAGACGGCCAACTGCAGGGAGCGCATTGAGATGGCGACCACAGCATCCAAGACACCTGCGCTTGAAATCAAAAACCTGGAAGCCTGGTACGGCGAATCGCATGTGCTGCATGGCGTGGACATCGTCGTGCAGCCTGGTGAGGTCGTCACGCTGCTGGGCCGCAATGGCGCGGGCCGCACCACCACCATGCGGGCCATCATGGGCCTGACCGGCGCACGCAAAGGTTCGGTCAAGATCAACGGCGTGGAAACCGTGAACATGCCCACGCACCGCATCGCCCACCTGGGCGTGGGCTATTGCCCCGAAGAGCGCGGCATTTTCTCCAGCCTGTCGTGCGAAGAGAATTTGTTGTTGCCTCCCGCACTCAAGACCGGTACGCCCGGCATGTCGGTGCAAGAGATCTATGCCATGTTCCCCAACCTGGCCGAACGCAAGAACAGCCAGGGCACGCGCCTGTCGGGCGGCGAGCAGCAGATGCTCGCCGTTGCCCGCATCCTGCGCACGGGGGCCAACCTGCTGCTGCTTGATGAGATTTCCGAAGGCCTGGCGCCTGTGATCGTGCAGGCGCTGGCACGCATGATCACCATGCTGCGTGAGAAGGGCTACACCGTTGTCATGGTCGAGCAGAACTTCCGTTTTGCTGCACCACTGGCCGACCGTTTCTACGTGATGGAGCATGGCCGCATCGTCGAGAAATTCGGCGCGGCTGAGCTCGATGAAAAGATGCCTGTGCTCAATGAGCTTCTGGGCGTCTGACGCGGACTCGCAAAGTCCATTTTTCCTTTCATCCTCGTTTTTTTCCACCACACCTACAGGAGACATATCCATGAAGAAGCAACTCAAAGTGTTGGCACTGATGCTGGGCGCCGCAGGCCTGGCCACCTCGGCTGCGCATGCGCAAGACAAGGTCAAGATCGGTTTCATCACCGACATGTCCAGCTTGTATGCCGACGTGGAAGGCAAGAACGGCGCGGTGGCCATTCAGATGGCTATTGATGATTTCGGCGGCAAGGTGCTGGGCATGCCCATCGAGTTGCTCACCGCAGACCACCAGAACAAGGCCGACATCGCAGCCTCGAAGGCCCGCGAGTGGATCGACACCCAAGGCCTGACCATGCTGTTTGGCGGCACCAACTCCGGCACGGCACTGGCATCGGCCAAGGTGGCTGCCGAGAAAAAACGCGTGTACATCAACAACGGCGCCGCCAGCTCTGCGCTCACCAACGACCAGTGCACACCTTACACCGTGCACTATGCATATGACACAGTGTCTCTGGCCAAGGGCACGGGCTCGGCCATTGTGGATACCGGTGGCAAGAACTGGTACTTCCTGACGGCAGACTACGCCTTCGGCCACGCCCTCGAAGCCGACACCAGCACAGTGGTCAAGGCCAAGGGTGGCACCGTGGTGGGCAACGTGCGCCACCCACTGAACGCGTCTGACTTCTCGTCCTTCCTGCTGCAGGCGCAGAACTCCAAGGCTCAGATCCTGGGCCTGGCCAACGCGGGCGGTGACACCATCAACGCCATCAAGGCCGCCAAGGAATTCGGCATCGGCAAGACCATGAAGCTCGCCGGCCTGCTGATCTTCATCAGCGACGTGCACAGCCTGGGCCTGCGCAACACCGAAGGCCTGCAGTTCACCACCAGCTGGTACTGGGACCTGAACGACGATACGCGTAAGTTTGCAGCGAAGTTCTTCGAGAAGACCAAGCGCATGCCCACTGAAATCCAGGCGGCTGACTACTCCGCCACCATGAACTACCTGAAGGCCGTGGAAGCCGCCAAGACGGTAGATGCCGACAAGGTGATGGCAACGTGGAAGGGCACGAAGATGAACGACTTCTTCGGTTCGGGCCAGATCCGCGCCGACGGCCGTTACGTGCACGACATGTACTTGATGGAAGTGAAGAAGCCTTCCGAATCCACCAAGCCTTGGGACTACTACAAGCTCGTCAAGAAGCTGCCCGGCGACACGGTGTTCACCACCAAAGCCGAGAGCAAGTGCGCGCTCTGGAAGTAAATCCCTGAGATGGCATCCACGCACCAGGCCGCCGCTGCAAGGGCCGGCCTGGTGTGCTGGCACCGTCTGATCTGAATCCACTCCACCTGTTGCTTCCCATGGAAATCTTTGGTGTCTCATTGCCGGGCCTGTTGAGCCAGCTCCTTTTGGGGCTGGTCAACGGATCGTTTTATGCAATCCTCAGTCTTGGCCTGGCTGTGATCTTCGGCCTGCTCAACGTCATTAACTTCGCACACGGTGCGCTGTTCATGACCGGTGCCCTGATCACCTGGATGGCCATGAATTACTTCGGCATCAACTACTGGTGGATGCTGATTCTGGCGCCGCTGGTGGTGGGGTTGTTCGGGGTCTTGATCGAGCGCCTGTTGCTGCGCTGGATCTACAAGCTCGATCACCTTTACGGGCTGCTGCTCACGCTGGGCCTCACGCTGCTGATCGAAGGCGTGTTCCGTTCCATCTACGGTGTGTCGGGCCTGGGCTACGACACGCCTGAGCTGCTCGAAGGCGCGACCAATCTCGGCTTCATGATCATGCCCAATTACCGGGCCTGGGTCGTGGTCGCCTCGATCGTCGTGTGTTTGGCTACCTGGTACGTGATCGAGAAAACCAAGCTGGGCGCCTACCTGCGTGCTGGTACCGAGAACCCGCGCCTGGTTGAGGCCTTTGGTATCAACGTGCCGGTGATGGTGACGCTGACCTACGCCTTTGGCGCTGCGCTGGCTGCCTTTGCCGGTGTACTGGCCGCGCCTGTCTATCAGGTCACGCCGCTGATGGGCCAGAACCTCATCATCGTGGTGTTTGCCGTGGTGGTGATCGGCGGGATGGGCTCCATCATGGGCTCCATCCTGACCGGGCTGGGCCTGGGTGTCATTGAAGGCTTCACCAAGGTGTTCTACCCTGAAGCTTCCTCTACCGTGGTGTTCGTCATCATGGTCATCGTTCTCCTCATTCGCCCCGCCGGCCTGTTCGGCAAAGAAAAATAAGGGGCTGCCAGCATGAATTCCAAGAACCTCACCCTCATTGGTTATGGCCTGCTGTTGCTGGCCCTGATTGCTGCCCCGTTCCTCGGCGCCTATCCCGTCTTCGTGATGAAGCTCATGTGCTTTGCACTGTTTGCTTCGGCGTTCAATCTGCTGCTGGGCTACACCGGCCTGCTGTCCTTCGGCCATGCGGCCTTCCTGGGCGGTGCGGCTTACGTGGCCGGGCATGCCATCAAGGTTTGGGGGCTCACCCCTGAAGTTGGCCTGCTGCTGGGCACGGCTGGTGGCGCCTTGTTGGGGCTGCTGTTTGGTTGGTTGGCCATCCGTCGCCAGGGCATCTACTTTTCGATGATCACACTGGCGCTGGCGCAGATGTTGTTCTTCGCCTGTCTGCAGGCACCCTTCACCGGTGGTGAAGACGGCCTGCAAGGCGTGCCGCGCGGCAAGCTGTTTGGCGTGATCGACCTCAAGAGCGACCTGGTCATGTACTACGTTGCCCTGGTGATTGTGGCGCTGGCCTTCCTGCTCATCGTGCGCACCATTCACTCGCCGTTTGGCCAGGTGCTCAAGGGCATCAAGGAGAACGAACCCCGCGCCATCTCGCTGGGCTATGACACCCACCGCTTCAAGCTGCTGGCTTTTGTGCTGTCGGCTGCGCTGGCAGGCCTGGCCGGTTCGCTCAAAACCCTGGTGCTGGGCTTTGCCACGCTGTCGGATGTGCACTGGACGGCCTCGGGCCAGGTCATTCTGATGACGCTGGTGGGTGGCCTGGGCACGCTGTCGGGTCCGCTGATCGGCTCTGCCGTGGTGGTGCTGCTCGAAAACAAGATCGGCGAATTCGGCAACCTGCTGGCCGCCCTGACCAGCGTGGAATGGTTCAAGACCCTGGGCGAGTCGGTCACCATGGTCACGGGCTTGATCTTCGTGATCTGCGTGCTGGCCTTCCGTCGCGGCATCATGGGCGAGATCATTGCGTGGCTGGCACAGCGCCGTGCGGGCGGCTCTGCGGCAAAGCACTAACGCGATTGTTGCCACTCGCTCACGGCGGCTGGCTTCTACACCTCAAACCGCTGCTGCCTTCACAGGCGCAGCGGTTTTGCGTATCCAGTCATCTCCAGGTAGCCCCGGCCCACGGGCTTGCCGGTGCTGTCCACCAGGTCGGACAGCCCTTCCCAGTAGATTGCGCCAGTCGATCCGCTGCTGTCCAACTCCTGGTTGTCCAGCAAGGCGCGCACTTCAAAGTGGCCCACAGGCGTCTGCACCCGCCACTGCACGGGGTAGCGTGCGCCGCTCTCCGGGCTGGCCCAGATGCGCTGGGGCGTGAACACCACGGCCTGCGCGCCAAACACCTGCACAGGCTGGCCCGGTGCGCGCCATGAGCCCCCAGCCCACAGCGTCGAGCCGTCCGCGCGCCGCAGGCGGAATGCGGTGAGCGCGCTGCCATCGTGCAGATTCATGCCGATCCAGTCCCAGCCCTGGGCCTCGGGGTGCAGCAGGGCCTCGCTCCACTCATGGTCCATCCACGCGCGGCCTGTGCCTGGGGCCACGGCCATGCGCTTGCCCCCTACCGTGAGGGTACCGCTCACGGCCAGTTGTGGCTGGCTGTAGTAATAGCTGGCCTGCGCGGCATCCGGCCCCTTGCGCGACAGCCCTTGCTGACCCTGCAGCAGCACGGGCTGGGCGCTGTCGAATTGCAGGTTCAAACCGAAATCGCTGCCGACAATCCGGGCGGTGTATCGGCTGGTCATGAAATCTGGCTTCCCGTGCGCGGTGTCGTGGCGTTCCAGCGTCCAGTCGTGCAGGCGGATTTGGGTGTCTGCCTCGCTGGCCTGCGCCACGCCAAAACCCGCGCGCGCAATGCGCTGGTCATGCAGCAGGCGCTGACCTTGCACATCGGTGATGGCCGCATGTGCAAACAGCAACTGCTTGGCCGCAAACGCCGACTGCAGGCCTTGTGCGGCATCCACCCGCGAGCGAAAAAACGTGAGCTGAAACCCCCAGGGCTGGCCCTGCGCCTGTGCATGGCCGGTGATGTACCACCACTCGGTGCGCAGCTCCGGGTGGCTGCCATGGTCGCGCGGAAAACTCAGCGTGCGCGCAGGCAACGCTTGCGCCGTGCCCGGCCACAACGTACCCAGCCCGGCGGCCTGCAGGCTGGCCCACATCAGCCACTGGCGGCGTGGGGCGCTGTGCATGGTGATCGAATCGGCGTCGTGGGTGGCGTTCAGCCGATCAACGCATCCACCTTCTGCTGCGCGGCCGAGCAGTCGCCAAACGTTTGGTCTACCCACCCGGTGTCGAAATACGTGGGCAGGTACCGCTCGCCCGCATCACACAGCAGCGACAGGATGGAGCCGCGTTCGCCCCGCTCGCGCATCTCGCTGGCCAGCGTGAGCATCGCCACAAAATTGGTGCCGGTGGACGGCCCCACACGCCGCCCCAGCAACTGCGACAGCGCACGCATCGCGGCAACAGATTCGCAATCCGCCACGTCGATCATGCGGTCCACCAGCGTGCGGATAAAGCTCGGCTCCACACGCGGGCGGCCAATGCCCTCGATGCGCGAGCCCGGCGCCGTGAGCTGCGCATCGCCCGTGCGGTGGTAGGCGCTGAACACCGAGCCCGCCGGGTCGGCCACGCACACCCCTGTGGCATGCCGCTGGTAGCGCACATAACGGCCAATCGTGGCGCTGGTGCCGCCCGTGCCCGCGCCCACCACAATCCAGCGCGGCACCGGGTGCGGCTCGCGCGCCATCTGCGTGAACATGCTCTCGGCAATGTTGTTGTTGCCGCGCCAGTCGGTGGCGCGCTCGGCATAGGTGAACTGGTCCATGTAGTGGCCGCCCGTCTCCTCGGCAATCGCGCGCGCAGCGTCATACACCGCACCCGCACTGTCCACAAAATGGCAGCGCCCGCCATGGAACTCGATCTGCGCGATCTTCTCGGGCGAGGTGCTGCGCGGCATCACCGCCACAAACGGCAGCCCCAGCAGCCGCGCAAAGTAGGCCTCGCTCACCGCCGTGGAGCCGCTGGACGATTCGACGATGGTCGAGCCCTCGCGCACCCAGCCATTGCACAGCGCATACAAAAACAGCGACCGCGCCAGCCGGTGTTTGAGGCTGCCCGTGGGGTGGGTGGATTCGTCCTTGAGGTACAGGTCGATGCCATGCGCCGCAAATGCGGGCAGCCGCAGCGGGATCAGGTGCGTGTCGGCACTGCGCTGGTAGTCGGCTTCAATGCGGGCGATGGCTTCATGGAGCCAGGGGGAGGGGAGGGTCATGGGGGAATTGTCGTCAATGAGGTGGACCCGACTACGGATGATTTAGAAATGGAATGAGGCGTCACGTTGTATCTCGAGTGGAAACTCTACGCCTTGATCACTGTGGCATGTATCTCGACCAATTGGTCCGTGTACCCCAGCCTTGCCACGCCCAACAACGTGGCTGGAGGAACCTGTCCATCGAACGATTCTGCGACGGCTTTCCAGGCCGCTGAGAGATTGGCTTGTTCCCCGACAACGTAGACGACAAGGTGGCGAACATCAGAAGCTGAGAAACCGTGAACAGCCAGAACGGCGTTCAGGTTGCTTAAGCACTGGAGAGCTTGGGCACTCGGGTCTTCCAGGCCCACCACCTGCCCGTGGCGGTCATGGGGCACTTGACCCGCTATAAACAACTGATTACCTACGCGCTGTGCGTATTGATACTGGGCGGTGGATGGCAGCCCTGCGGCAAGTTCGGCTTCGTTCATGGGTGTGACGCCCAACGTTCGACGTAAGGGGCTGGCCGCAGGCCAGTCCCCTTGACGGAGGGGTTAGGCGCCATGGTATTCACGGCCGCGAGCCCATTCAAGATGGCTACGAAAGTAGAGGCTCAGATGCTGCTGCAGCATTGCCCTTCTTGCCTCGGCCTCTCCACCTTTCTTGTACGCTTTTCGTACTGCGTCCATTTCAACTTTCAGCAATGCCTCTTCCTCTACGGTCGGGCCAACGCGGAGCGGACTGACTAGAACAGGCAATTGGGCAATTAGATCTCGAACCTCGCAGAGCAACGTCCAGTGTTCGGCAAGGTCAACGGCGACGCCTTCTCCACTGGAAGCGGCATGAGCCAGGTCGATAACTGCAGTTCCATGTGGGAGCGTCGGTCTTAGGCGTTGAAGATGTACAACGTAGCTGGACCGTGGAGCGAGAGCCGCCAGCCAAGCCCCCCAATTGGCCTCCCGCCAACCATACGAGAAAAGCAGATCTTGAAGGAGCTCTTCATCCAGTGTGCATGCTGCTCTCCGGAAGAGGTAGAGAAGATCCAGCGGGGCGCAGAGCACTGCAGGGTACTGCGACAAATGCTTCTCATACCCTCGACTGCCGGCGCAGAGCGACCTCAGCCGTGCAAGAACACTCTTGTTGGACAGCTGGAGATAGAAGGGACCATCGGCTCGGTTGAACAGGTGCAGACTGTCCACGGCCCAGTAGTGAGGGCGGCGAGTTGCTTGCATGGAGCCTAACTTTGATGTAGTCGGCAATTCACCGTACATGCCAGTGCTCCTGCTGGATAACATAGCTCGCCCGTATTGAAAAAATCGTTGTAAATCATCGAGTTAGCCAATATTTCTGAATGAACGTACAGGTATAACAAAATCGACAAAGTCGCCGCCTCTCGCGTACTGGGGCTGAGGCGTTGGGAGTATGACAGACGACTATTTGTGCGGCGCGGATCAGTGTCTTCGTTGGATCGGGCGCGGTTGCCAACCACCCCTGATCGAACGATAGGACACGGAACGCGCAAAGGCTTGCCGTACCGTCTTGGCCTTTCTGCCTACCTACCAATCCTCCTTCACCGCCATCACCGCATCCCTCCCCGCTGCCGCTCGCCCCGCTAACCATGCAGTCACGGTGCCCGACACAATAACCGCAGCGCACAACCCCATCAGCCTCCCCCCAGGCACCGCCAAATCCATCGTCCAGTGAAAACTCTGCGGGTTGACCACATGCACCAGCACCACCGACACCGCCAGCCCCAGCAGCACGCCCGCTGCCGCACCCACCGCTGTCCAGGCAGCGCCTTCGCCAGCCACCACGGTCAGGATCTGCCGCCGCGTGAGGCCCAGGTGGGCGAGCAGGCCGAACTCCTTGCGCCGCGCCAGCACCTGGGCGCTGAAGCTGGCGGCCACGCCGAACAGGCCGATGGCGATGGCCACGGCCTGCAGCCAGTAGGTGACGGCAAAGCTGCGGTCAAAGATGCGCAGCGAGCGCTCGCGGATGGCGCCGGAGGATACGAACTCCACCAGCGCCTCCTTTCCGTCCTCCGCACTCATTGCATCGGTTGACGGCGCGTGGCCCGCCTGCGCCGCCGCCAGTGCGCGGATGGATGCTTGCAGCGCCAGGGTGTTCGCCCCATCGCGCGGCCACAGCGCCAGGTCGCTGGTGCGGGCATCGCCGGTCAGGCGCAGCCAGGCGGCGCGGTCCATCACCACGGCGCCCGATTGGCGGGCATAGTCACGCCATATGCCTGCTATAAAAAATGTAGCTGCTTGCGCTTGTTCATCAAGCGCTAGGGGGCTAAAAGCCTTGTAAAGCTCGGGCCAAGCCATGCCAGGGCGCAGGCCGTACAGGTCCACCACCGCCTCGCTGATGTAGATGCCCGTGTGACCCGTGGGCACCGGCAGGGCCTCGCCCACCAGGGGCAGTTGCCGTGCGGGGTCGTCACCCAGCGGACGGCTCAGCACCGTGAGGGCGGGGCGGGTGGGCGACAACTGCAGCAGGCTGGCGCGTTGGGCTTGCACGCGCGCCAGGCCCGGCAACTGGGCCACGGCCTCGGCAAAACCGGCGGGCAGCAGTGCGGCCTCGGTGCCTGCGGCGCCGACGGCCGAGCGCACATACAGCGGCGACGGCAGCACGGCGTCCAGCCACTGCGTCACCGATCCGCGAAAGCTCGACACCATTACCGTCAGCGCCACCGCCAGGCTCAGGCTGGCCACCACGCCGCCCACGGCGATGGCCGCGCTACCGCGCATGCGCCGTGCGCGCTCCAGCGCCAGCAGCGGCAGTGTGTGGCGTGCCGCCAAAGGCTGTAGCGCCGCCAGCAGCCGTGCCATGCCCCAGGGCAGCAAGGCGATGCCACCTACCAGCAGCAGGCCGATGGCCGCATAGGCTGCCAATGGGATACCAAAAACGGATGGAGCGCTTGCCAATAAAGCGCTAGCAGCTATCAAAACGATACCAACCCAACCATTGCTCGCCTGGCTGGCGGTGGTGTCCAGGCCCTTCAAGGTCTGGGCGGGGGGCAGCGCCTGCGCAGCACGGGCGGGCCACCAGCCGCCTGCCAGCGCAGCGGCCACGCCGAGTGCGCCGTACGCCAGCGCGGCGGGGGCGCTCCATTGCAGCGCGGGCTGCACGCCCGCAAAGTAGCCGCCGCCCAGGTCGCCACCCAGCAGTTGCAGCGCGGTGGCGGCCAGGGCCGTGCCCAGCGCAATGCCCGCCGCGCCGCCCACCAGCCCCAGCACGGCCGATTCGGCCAGCACCAGTGCCAGGCGCTGGCGCGGCGTGGCGCCCAGCACGGCCAGCAGCGCAAACTGCGGCCCGCGCTGCGCCACGCTGAGCGCCAGCACCGAGAACACCAGAAAAGCCCCGGTGAACAGCGCCACCAGCGCCAGCACGGTCAGGTTGACGCGGTAGGCGCGCGACAGGTTGCTGATGCGCTGGGCGGCATCGCCCGGTTGCGCCAGTACCAGGTTGGTGGGCCAGCCAGGCTGGGCGCGCAGGGCGCGCTCCCACGCGCTGCGGTCGGTGCCGGGCTGCAGTTGCAGGTCGATGCGGCTGAGTTCGCCCGCGCGGCCAAACAGGTCTTGCGCGGCGCCGATGTCCATCACCGCCAGCGGTGCACCGCCCGCCGCCACAGTGCCCGCCACTTGCACCGAAAGGGGCTGCTGCTGCAAGCCGGTGTGCAGCGTGAGCCTGGGCAAGGCATGCGGTGCGGCCGTGGGCAGGCCCAGCGCCTGCAGCGCCGCCGTGTTGAGGAACACCGTGGCCGGGGCGAAGAGGGCAAAGCGGTCTGCGCCCTCCCAGGGGCGCGGCATGAGCGCAGGCGCCATGGCAGGCAGCAGCAGCGCGTCGGCGCCCAGCACGCGCAGCGGGACGCGGGTGGCGGGCCTGTCCCCTGCCACCTGCGCCGTTGCCGACAACTCCAGCAACGGGCTGGAGCGCGCCACCTCTGGGTGGGTGGCCAGGCGCTCGTACAGCGCCTCGGGCAGGTTGCCCTGCATGGCGCGCAGTTCCAGGTCGGGCTGGCCGTTGACGGCGCGCACGGCCTGCGAGAACTCGTCCAGCGCTGATGCATTGATCACATGCACCGCAAATGCCAGCGCCACGCCCAGCATCACGGCCACCACCGCTGCTGCGCTGCGCCAAGGGTGGTGGCGCAGGTCCTGCCAAGAGAAGGTGCGAAGCAGCGCAAGCATGGGCTGCATTGTGCGGCCTGCAAAAAACAAAAGCGCCCCAGGGTTGGGGCGCTTTGTGGGTAAGGCAGAGGCTAAGAATCAGTCCTTGCGCAGCTTGGCGAGCCAGTGCTCCAGCAGCTTGCCCGCCGCCTCGCGCCCGCCCAGTCCAAAGGCCAGCGCCACAGCCACGGCGATGGAGCCCAGCGTGAGGCCAAAGGCCAGTTGCACGATCTCGTTGGCGATGCCCATGGCGCGCAGGCCCATGGCGATCACCAGGCCCAAAATGGCGAAGCGCGCCACGTTGGCGGGCAGGTTGCCGCCCTCGGGGCTGGCACGGCGGATGGCCGTGGCGGCCACGCCCGAGAGCCAGAAGCCCACCACCAGGATGGCGCTGCCCAGCAGAATGTCGCCGCTGAAGGCGATGAACGTGGTCACCACCTCGCTCACCTGGTGGAAGCCCAGTTGCGATGCCGCTTCGACGGCGCCGAACAGCAGCGCAAAGAACAGCACCACCGTGCCCGCCAGGCGCGAGGGGCTAGTGGCACCCGACAGCGCGTGCGACAGGCCCAGCTTGGCGGGCAGGCTGTCGAAGCCCGCGCTCTCCAGCAGCTTGGTGAGCAGCCCGGCAGCGAACTTGGCCACGTACCAGGTCAGCAGCAAGATGACGGCGGCGGCAATGATGTGTGGCACGGCCGACAAAAGCTGGTGCAGCACCGCCGTGGCAGGGCCCGAGATCGCGTCGATCTTGAGTGCATCCAGCGCCGCGATCAGCGAAGGCACAAACACCAGGATGAACACCAGCGTGCCGCCCAGGCGCGAGATTTGTACGGATGGGTCCAGGCCCACGCGCGCGTTGATGCGGTCGCTGCCCGCCGCAGACAGCAGGTTGGTGACCAGCCCGCGCAGCACGCGCGCCACCACATAGCCCGCAATGGCAATCGCCGCCGCGCCGAAGATGCCGGGCACAAAGGCCAGCAGCCGCGCGAGCAGATCGCGCACAGGGTCCAGCACGCCGTTGAGCTTGAGCGCCGCCAAGATGGCGGGCAGGAAGAACAGGATCACCAGCCAGAACAGCACATTGCCCGCGCTTTTGCTGATGGGGGCCATGCCCGCTTCTTCCGACAGGCGCTCGTCCAGCGTCGTCGCGCCAAGCGCCCGTGTGGTCAGCGCACGCAGCACCGTGGCCAGCAGCCAGGCTGCCAGCGTCAGCACCGCGCCTGCCACCAAGTGGGGCACGTAGCTCACCACGTCTTGCACCAGGCTGGCGAAGGGGGCGGACAGCAGGGTCAGGTCCAGCGTGTTGAGCACGGCCACCAGCGTGGCCATCAGCACCAGCCAGAACACGGCGGTGGCGGCGGGCGTCTCGGCGTCGATGGGCGTGGCCGCGCTCTCGCCAATGCGCTGGTTCACCCGCGCCAGCCGCAACAGCCGCCGCGCGCCCGCACGCGCCATGACGGCCAGCAGCCAACCCAGTACAAGGATGGCCAGCGCACCGAGGATTTGAGGAATGTGCGCGCCCAGCGATTGCTGCAGCGCGGTCGAGAAGGTGTTGAGATCCATTTTTCCCTCTGTTTCCAATTGATAGCGGGGTCATTGTGAAGGTCTGAGCGCTCAGCGCAACCCCTGGGCCATGACCTGCGGATCGATTGGTTTTTTCTTGACATTTGTTTACAGCTGGGGGCTTTTAGCGGATTTGAGCGATTGGAGGTGTCGCTGCGCTGCGCTGCAGCCCCTGCTGGCAGCTGTATCGCCCCCGGCTTTTTGAGAAGGCCCAACACTCTGAGAGGATGGATCTTCGCAAGGCAAGTTAGCCGGCTATGGCCATTCCCTGCGCGCTCAGCCGCAACACCCGGTCTGCCCGCGCCGCCGCCGTATCTGAATGCGTGACCAGCACCAGCGACGCCCCATGCTCGCGCGTTTGCGCCAGCAGCAGGTCCATCACGCGGGCTGCGGTGGTGGGGTCGAGGTTGCCGGTGGGCTCGTCGGCCAGCAGCAGGGCGGGGCGGTGCACCAGGGCGCGGGCGATGGCCACGCGCTGCAGCTGGCCGCCGCTGAGCTGTTGGGGCAGGCGTGCGCCCAACTCGGCCAGGCCCACGGCGGCCAGCATGTGCTGCACGCGGGCGGCGTCGTTCTGGCCCAGCAGCATCAGCGGCAGGGCGATGTTCTGGGCCACGTCCAGGTGCGGCAGCACGTGGAAGGCCTGGAACACAAAGCCCACGTGTGCACGCCGCCATAGGGCGCGGGCGGTGTCGTCCAACTGGCCCAGGTCGGTAGTGCCATGGGTGATGCGGCCGGTGTCCCAGGTGTCCAGGCCCGCCAGGCAGTTGAGCAGGGTGGATTTGCCCACGCCCGAGTCGCCCACGATGGCCACGAACTCGCCGGGCGCCACGCTGAAGTCCACGTTGCTGAATACCGGTGTGGAGCCGTAGTGTTTGCCGAGGCCTTCCACGCGCAGCAGCGTCATGGTGTGCGTAACTCCAGCCGCTGCAGCACGGCCTGCACCAGATGCGCCACGGCGTGGGGCTGGTCGCAGGCGATGGACTGGCGCTGCGGCATGCTGCGCAGCCAGGTGATCTGGCGCTTGGCCAACTGGCGCGTGGCGGCGACGCCGCGTTCGCGCAGCAGGCCCATGTTCATGGGGCGGCCGGGCGCTTGCGCGGCCAGAAAGTCCAGTTCGTCCCACACCTGGCGGTAGCCCACGCAACGCATGGAGGGCAGGTCGGGGTGCAGGTCACCGCGTGCGCGCAGGGCCTGTACCTCGTCGATAAAGCCGCCAGACAACATGGCGTCAAAGCGCTGGGCGATGCGCTCGTGCAGCCAGGCGCGGTTGTCGGGCTCCAAAGAAAAAAGGGCGCTAGCGCTTGCTGGTAAAGCGCTACCAGCTCCTTTTTTTGTAGTGTGAAAGCTCGACAGCGGCTGGCCCGACACATGCCACACCTCCAGCGCGCGCTGGATACGCTGGCTGTCGCCGGGCGCCAGGCGGGCGGCGGTGGCGGGGTCCACGCGCGCCAGCTCGGCGTGCAGCGCGGGCCAGCCTTGCTCGGCGGCCTGCGCCTCCAGCCGTGCACGCACCTCGGGGTCGGCGGCGGGCATGTCGTCGATGCCGTCGAACAGCGCCTTGAAGTACAGCATGGTGCCGCCCACCAGCAGCGGCAGGGCGCCGCGTGCGCGGATCTCAGCGATGAGCCGGGTGGCGTCTTGTACGAACTCGGCGGCGCTGTAGGCCTGCAGCGGGTCGCGGATGTCGATGAGGTGGTGCGGGACAAAGGCGCGCTCGTCCGGCGTGGGTTTGGCGGTGCCAATGTCCATGCCCTGGTACACCAGGGCCGAATCCACGCTGATGATCTCCACCGGCAGGCCCTGTTTGCCCAGCACGGCGGCCAGGGCCAGGGCACCGGCGGTTTTGCCGGACGCGGTGGGGCCCGCGAGGGCGATGACTGGCAGTGCGTTAGGCGTGCTCACGGGCGGCTCCAAACTTTTGCACCAGCGTCCACGAAATCACTGCCAGCACCACCGACCAGAACCAGATGCCATTGACCAGCGGCCACACCGTGCCATCGAGCCGCATGCCCAGCCAGCCCCCAATCGCAAAGGCCGCCAGCATCATCATGAAACCGTTGAGCGCCGATGCCACGCCCGCCGCTTTGGGAAACGGCCCCACCGCGCCGCTTTGCCCGCAGGGCTGGTGGATGCCATGGGCCACCATGAACAGGTAAAACGGCAGCGTCAGGGCCCAGGGCTGTTGCCAGCCCAGCCAGGCCACCAGCGCCATCAGCGTGCCACCGGCCACGCTCAAGCCCCCGGCAATGGCCACCGTGCGCTGCAGGCCATGGCGGGCCAGCAGGCGGCGACACAGAAAGGTGCCAGCAAAGTAGGCCGCGCAGGCCGATGCCATCGCCCAGCCGTATTGCGTGCGTGTGAGGCCCAGCACGTCGATATAAACAAACGAGGACGCCGCCAGAAAGGTGAACAGCCCGCCATAGGTGGCCGTGGTCTGCAGCGAAAACGCCCAAAAGGTGGGGTTGCGTAGCACCTGCAGCCAGGTGCCAGCCAGCGCGCGCGGTTGCAGGGCCTGGGGGTTGCGCTGCGCCAGGGTCTCGGGCATGCGCAAGGCCACCAGGGCCAGCGTGACCACGGCGTACACCGTAAGGGCCAGCAGCGCCGCGCGCCAGCCCAGCCATTCGCTGAGCAGGCCGCCCAGGGGCGCGCAGATGCAGGCCACGATGCCAAGGCCCGTGAGCGCCTTGGACATGGAGCGCGCGCCTTCGAGCGGTGTGTACAGGTCGCGCACGATGGCGCGTGCGCACATCACCACCGCGCCCATGGCGGCGCCCTGGGCAATGCGCCAGGTGATCAGCAGTGCCATGGTGGGCGCAAACGCGCTGCCCAGCGAGGCCACGGTGTAGATGGCGAGGCCAGCGAGCAGGATAGGGCGGCGGCCAAAGCGGTCAGACAGCGGCCCCCACACCATCTGCGAGCAACCAAACGCCAGCAGCAGGCCGCTGAGCGTGAGTTGTGCCGCCGCCATGGGCGCGCCCAGGCTGCGCGTGAGGGCGGGCAGGGCGGGCAGGTAGAGGTCGGTGGTGACGGGCTGGATGGAGAGCAGCAAGGCCAGCACCAGGATGGCCAGGCCGGGGTTGATCGAGACAGGGGAAGCCGCTGGGACGGCAGTGGCGGAAGGGGCAGACATATATGTCTGAGAGTACCAGAAGGGGCATTGCCTTCCGGACTGGGCGCAGCGGCCGCCGCAACACGCGAAGCGCTCTTTACCTCAGCTTGAACAACGATGCCACGGCCTCGCGGTAGAGGCCTCGGCCCACGGCATTGGTGTTGTGGTGCGAGCCGCCCTCCACCAGCACGAAGCGCTTGGGCTCAGCCGCTGCCTCGTACAGCTTGCGGCCCAGGCTGGGCTGGATCAGGCTGTCCTGGCTGCCATGCACCACCAGCAGGGGCGAGCCGATCTCGGACACCTTGCGCACCGAATCAAAACGCTGGGTGATCAGCCCTGACACGGGCAGCCAGCCCCATTTGAAGGTGCTGACCACCTCGGGAATGCTGGTGAAGGTGCCTTCAACGATGGTGCCTTGTTCGTCGGGCACCTGGCGCGCCAGGTCAATGGCGATGGCGCCGCCCAGCGAATGGCCGAAGATGTAGCGGGGCTTATTGGGCTTTGTCTGCGCCAGCCAGTCCCAGGCCGCGCGCGCGTCCTCGGCGGCGGTCTCCTCGGACGGCAGGCCTGCGCTGCTCTGGCCAAACCCCCGGTAATCGATGGCCAGCACCGAAAACCCCAGCGCCTGCATGCGCCGGATGCGGCCTGCGGAGCCTGTGACGTTCCAGCGCGCGCCGTGCAGGTACAGCAGCACCGGCGCATCGGCCTGGCCGACCTGGTCATGAGGCAGCCACAGCCCATGCAGCCGCTCGGCCTTGCCACTGGCGCTGGACTGGAAGTCGATCCACACGTCCTCCATGTCCTCGGTGGATTGCGCGCCGCCCCAACTGCGGTCGCTGGGCTGGAAGATCCATTCGCGCTGCTTGGTATCCAGCGTGGCGCACCCTGCGGTGACCGCAATGGCCAACGCCAGGCAGATGAAAAAGGACGTGCGTTTCATGCAGGGGGCATGACTCCGCTTTGCCACAAAAGTTCTGGCAAGGCGACTCTGCCCCAGCGGGTTTACACCACGCCCTGCGCCAGCATCGCGTCCGCCACCTTCACAAAACCGGCGATGTTGGCGCCGTCGATGTAGCTCACGCTGCCATCGGGGCGTTTGCCGTATTGCAGGCAGGCGGCGTGGATGCCTTGCATGATCTGCAGCAGGCGGGCGTCCACCTCTTCGCGGGGCCAGGACATGCGCTCGGCGTTCTGGCTCATCTCCAGGCCCGAGGTGGCCACGCCCCCTGCATTGCTGGCCTTGCCGGGCGCATACAGCACACCGGCCGCCTCGAAGGCCTTGGCGGCTTCGATGGTCGATGGCATGTTGGCGCCTTCGGCCACGCAAAGCACGCCGTTGCGGATGAGGGTGGCAGCGTCGTTCGCGTCCAGCTCGTTTTGGGTGGCGCAGGGCAGGGCCACGTCCACCTTCACGTGCCAGGGGCGCACACCGGCTTCAAAATGCGCGCCAGTGCGCTTGGCGTAGTCGCTCACACGGCCATAGTGGTGGTTTTTCACGTCCATCAGGATGGCGAGCTTTTCAGGGGTGAAGCCGTCCTCGTCCACGATGGTGCCGCTCGAATCCGACACGGTAACCACCTTGGCGCCCAGCTCCATGGCCTTTTCTACCGCGTACTGCGCCACGTTGCCCGAGCCCGACACCGACACGCGCAGGCCGTCGAACGAGCGGCCGCGTGTTTTGAGCATCTCTTGCGCGAAGTACACGGTGCCGTAGCCCGTGGCCTCGGGGCGGATCAGCGAGCCGCCGAACGACAGGCCCTTGCCGGTGAACACGCAGTCCGAGCGGTTGCTGAGTTTTTTGTACATACCGGCCATGTAGCCCACCTCGCGGCCACCCACGCCGATGTCGCCCGCTGGCACATCGGTGTCGGCGCCCACGTGGCGGAACAGCTCGGACACGAAAGCCTGGCAAAAACGCATGACTTCGCCGGGGCTCTTGCCCTTGGGGTCGAAGTCGCTGCCGCCCTTGCCGCCGCCCATGGGCAGCGTGGTCAGCGCGTTCTTGAAGGTCTGCTCAAACGCCAGAAACTTCAGCACCGACAGGTTCACCGAGGGGTGAAAACGCAGCCCGCCCTTGTAGGGGCCAATCGCCATGCTGTGCTGGATGCGGTAGCCGCGGTTGACCTGCACCGTGCCGTGGTCGTCCACCCACGACACGCGGAACATCACGATGCGCTCGGGCTCCACCAGCCGCTCCAGCAGGCCGTGCTCTGCATAACGGGGGTGCTGGGCAATGAAGGGCCACAGGCTCTCCATGACTTCTGTGACCGCCTGCAGAAACTCGGGCTGGCCGGGGTTGCGAAGGGCCACTTGGGAGAGAAAACTTTCAGCGGACGCGTGTTTCATGGTTCAAAAGACTTTCTGCATCAAAAGGACAAACAACAACGGACAACGGCAGGCGTGCAATGGCGCACTGCAGCATGACATTATGTTCAAAAGTCATACGACTACGCACAATAGTGGGGAATGCAAGGGATTCATGTCATATGTTGGTGCGTTTTTTTGCGCTGGCCCGCCGCAGTTGTCACAAAATGGTGCAAAAAAAGTCATGGCGCTGTCACGGGGTGGCCCCATAGTTCAACGGTTGGTTCTTACAAACAAACGACATAGCGAGGAGAAGAACATGCTGCACATTTCTGGTGCGAAATTGGGCGCGCTGGCCCTGGTGGCCCTGTTGGCCGCTTGTGGTGGCAACGATGAATATCCCACCCTGAGCGGCGACAAGCCGTTGGTCATTGGCCACCGGGGAGCCGCTGGCTACCTGCCCGACCACACCATGGAGGGCTACAAGCTTGCGATCGAGATGGGCGCCGACTTCATCGAGCCCGACCTCGTCGCCACCAAGGACGGCGTGCTGGTGGCCCGCCACGAGCCCAACATCACCGGCACCACCGACGTGTCCACCCGCGCCGAATTCGCCAGCCGCAAGACCAAGAAGGTGGTGGACGGCGTGGAAGAAGAAGGTTGGTTCGCCAGCGACTTCACCCTGGCCGAAATCAAGACCCTGCGCGCCGTGCAGCCCCTGGCCGACCGCGACCAGTCGCACAACGGCAAATACCAGATCCCCACGCTCGAAGAAGTGCTGGACCTCGCCAAGACCGAAGGCGCCAAGGCCGGCCGCACCGTGGGCGTGTACCCCGAAACCAAGCACCCCACCTACCACGTCAACCTGGGCCTCAAGCTGGAAGACCGCCTGCTTGCCGTGCTGGCCAAGTACGGCTACACCACCAAGACCTCGCCGGTCATCGTGCAGTCGTTCGAAGTGTCCAACCTCAAGTACCTGCGCACCAAGACGCAAATTCGCCTGGTGCAACTGGTGGACGCGGACGACGTGAACCCCGACGGCACCATGTCGCTGGTGGCCCCCTACGACAAGCCCTACGACTTTGCCGTGGCCGGAGACAAGCGCACCTTCGCTAGCCTGCTGACCCCGGCAGGCCTGAAAGAGGTCAAGACGTACGCCGACGGCATCGGCCCCTGGAAGCCTTACCTCATTCCCTCCAAACAAGTGGATGCCAACAAGGATGGCAAGCCCGACGACCTGAACGGCGACGGCAAGATCGACGAACGCGACCGCGTGATGATGGCCCCCACCGACGTGGTGAAGAACGCCCACGCCGAAGGCCTGCTGGTGCATGCCTACACCTTCCGCAACGAAGCCAAGCGCCTGGCCTCGGACTACAAGGGCGACCCCAAGGCCGAGTACAAGCGGTTCTACGAGCTGGGCGTGGACGGCGTATTCAGCGACTTCGCTGATACGGCCAAGACGGCGCGGGACAAGTGATGGCCCCCGCCTTTTGGCGGGTAGCCCGACGTCAAAGCCCGCAATTGCGGGCTTTTTTACTGGCGAGGCGGCTCAGTCCGTGGGGGCGTGGATATGGCTTGCGTGCCCCATGCGGCCTATCGTTCAGAACCCCAGCGCAAACCCCATGCTCAACAAGGTGCGGCCTTGCTGCCGCCCCACGGTGGCGTCGATTTGACGGCCCTGCGCCCATTCCCAGCGCACGCCGGTTTGAAAGGTGGGTGCGCTGTGCCGGGTGCCAAAGGCCTCCAGGTGTGGGGTGATGGCGCCCCAGCTGTGTTCCACCGAGGCGCCCCAGGTGGGGCGCCAGGGCTGGGCGGGTTCGCGCTGGGTGCCCAGGTTGGCGTTGACGGTGCCCCAGGGCGCCGCGCAGGTGCCGATGAGGTTGAGCGCCACCAGATTGCCTGGGCTCCGGTGGCGGTGCAGGATGCCTGCGGTGCTGGCCGTGTTGCAGCCCTGGTCTTGGGAGGGGCTCCACAGCCACTTGACCTGCAGGCCTTGTAGCGTCTGGCGCTCGCCCAAGTCGCGCGCCAGCAGTGCGGCCAGTTCCAGCCCTTCGATGGGGGTGAAGGCCGGGGCGGCGTAGGTGGTGCCCCGCTGGCCGCGCTGGCCCTCCCACCACACCTCGATGTGGCCGCGGCCCACTTCGTCTACCCCGGCGTCGTCCACCGACAGAGGGCGCCC
The DNA here is from genome assembly GCF_027492855.1 of Acidovorax sp. Classification (GTDB taxonomy): domain Bacteria; phylum Pseudomonadota; class Gammaproteobacteria; order Burkholderiales; family Burkholderiaceae_C; genus Acidovorax. Next base: position 147,472 of record NZ_JAPUDY010000008.1, on the reverse strand, counting down.
CGCATGTGCGGGCCAAGCCAGGCACAGCAGGGTTGCTGCGGCGCCCAGCAGGCGCAGGGGGTGGATGGGCGCGAGGTGCTTCGTCATGGTGCGGGCCGGTGGTTGTGGGCAGTGGCTGGAGGCGGAGGGGGGGCTCTGGCGGGGTCGCAAGCGATGGGGTGGGTCCGCTAGCGGCCGCGCAGGAAGAGCGCGTCCAGCTCTTTCATCGACAGTTGCCGCCAGGTGGGCCGCCCGTGGTTGCATTGGTCGCTGCGGTCCGTGGTTTCCATCTGTCGCAGCAGGGCGTTCATCTCGTCGATGGTGAGCCTGCGGTTGGCGCGCACGGCGCCGTGGCAGGCCATGGTGCCCAGGATTTCATTGCGCGCGCGCTGCACCACGGTGGTGGCGTCGTGGGCGGCCAACTCGGCCAGCACGCTGCGGGCCAGCTCCACGGCGTCGCCCTGCGCCAGCGTGGTGGGCACGGCGCGCACGGCCAGGGTTTTGGGGGAGAAGGGCACCACCTCCATGCCCAGCGTGGCCAGCACGTCGGCCGATTCTTCGGCGGTGGCCACCTCTTGTGGCGTGGCGGCAAAGGTGGCGGGGATCAAGAGCGGTTGGCTGGCGATGCGGGCGCCGCTGTCCACCTGGGTTTTGAGGCGTTCATAGACGATGCGTTCGTGCGCGGCGTGCATGTCCACGATGACCATGCCCTGGGCGTTCTCGGCCAGGATATAGACGCCGTGCAATTGGGCCACGGCGCGGCCCAGCGGCCAGGCCACCTCGGTGTCCAAAGGGCTGGTGGCGGCTGGTGTGCGGCCGATCGGCGCCGCCGATGCAGCAGGGGCCTGGGCCTGGGCCGATGGCGCCCACATGTCACCCACTTCTGCGGCGGGTGCCTCACTGGGCGTGTTCGGTGGTGTATCGCGTGGCCCCCACAGCGCCTGCAGGTCGGCCACGCGGTGGCCGCGTTCTTCAAATTTGATAGCTGCTTGCGCTTGCCAATTGGGCGCTAGAGGCTGTTTTTGCTTGAAATCTTCGGTGCCATCCGCCAAGGAAGCGTCTGGGGTGGCCGTGGGAGTGGCTGAGGCGGCGGCCAGTGCGGCGGCGCGGGGGGCGGCCAGCGCGTTTTCTACCGCATGGCGCACGGCCTGGTGCACCTCGCGGCTGTCCCGAAAGCGCACCTCGATCTTGGTGGGGTGCACGTTCACGTCCACGCGGGCCGGGTCGATCTCGATGTAGAGCGCGTAGATGGGCTGCTTGTGGCCGTGCAGCACGTCTTCATAGGCGCTGCGGGCTGCGTGGGTGAGCACCTTGTCGCGCACGAAGCGGCCGTTGACGTAGCAGTATTGGTGGTCGGGGCGCGAGCGGGCGGCGTCGGGCAGGCCTGCGCGGCCGGTCACGGTGACGGGGCCCACGCGGTGCTGCACGGCCACGGATTGGGTGACGAAGTCTTCTCCCAGCACGTCCGACAGGCGGCGGGCGAGCGCATCCTGGGCATCGCCCTGGCCGGGCACGAAGGTGGCGCGCCATTGCTCCACCAGCTTGCCTTCGTGCCAGATGGCAAAACCCACGTCGGGCCGCGCCAGCGCGTGGCGGCGCACCGATTCGATGCAGTGGGCCAGCTCGGTGGCGTCAGTCTTCAAAAACTTGCGGCGTGCGGGGGTGGAGAAGAACAGCTCCTTCACCTCCACCGTGGTGCCGGTGTTGCGGGCGGCGGGGCGCAGCTCGCCGCTGCGGGCGTCCAGCAAAAAGGCGCTGGCCTGGGCGGCGGGGCGCGAGAGCAGCGACATCTCCGACACCGAGGCGATGGCTGCCAGCGCCTCGCCCCGAAAGCCCATGGTGGCCACGGTTTCCAGGTCGTTCAGGTTGGTGATCTTGCTGGTGGCGTGGCGGCGCAGGGCCACGGGCAGCTCTGCTTGCGGAATGCCGCCGCCGTCGTCTTCCACAGTGATCAGCCGCACGCCACCCGCCGACAGGCGCACGGTGATCTGCGTGGCACCCGCGTCGAGCGCGTTGTCCACCAGCTCGCGCACCACCGAGGCGGGGCGCTCCACCACCTCGCCTGCGGCGATCTGGCTGATCAGCTCGTCGGGCAGGTCGCGGATGGGGCGGCGGGCGGTGGTGGTGATTGGGGCGGGCTGCGCCGCTGCGGGGAGGGTGGTGGTGTCGTCGTTCACCCGGCAGATTTTAGGGCGGGGCTGCGCAGGGGTATCCGGGAGCGGCATAGGTCGACAGGGATAATGCCCGCTGTTTTTTCAACGCCCGGTCCGCCGCCGGCCATCCCATGGAACTGGTCACCTTTCTGATTGACTTCATCCTGCACATCGACAAGTACCTCGAAGCTTTTGTGCAGGCCTACGGCCCCTGGGTGTATGCGCTGCTGTTCCTGATCGTGTTTGTCGAGACGGGCGTGGTGGTCATGCCGTTTTTGCCGGGCGATTCGCTGCTGTTCATCGTGGGTGCGCTGTGTGGGGCGGGGATGATGAGTTTTCCGCTGGCCTGTGCCGTGCTTATTGCGGCGGCCATCCTGGGCGACCAGTGCAACTACTCGATTGGCCGCTTCTTCGGACCAAAGGTGTTCCAGTGGGAAGACTCGCGCTGGTTCAACCGCCGTGCGTTCGACCAGGCACACAACTTCTATGAAAAATACGGCGGCATCACCATCGTCATCGCGCGTTTCATGCCCTTCATCCGCACCTTCGCACCCTTTGTGGCGGGTGTGGCCGAAATGGGCCGCGCCAAGTTCACGGCCTACAACGTGGGCGGCGCACTGCTGTGGGTGCTGGGCATCTGCACGGCGGGCTACTTCTTTGGCAACTTTGCCTGGGTGAAGGAGAACCTGGACAAGATCATCTGGGCGATGATTTTCATCCCAGGCCTGATCGCCATCTTTGGCGCCTGGCGCGCAGGGCGCCAGGTCAAAGCGGTTTGAAATTTTCCTGTTGATGCTATAAAAATAGGAGCTTCTAGCGCTTGATGAATGGGCGCTAGAGGCTTATTTCTTTTGAAATCAACGGCGGTAGCGGCGGCGCTGGTCGCGGTCTTCGCCGATCTCATGCCCCATGAGGGCACTGGCGACATGCCCCCGTTTCAGCGCTCGGCACTCTCAGCCTTCAGCGTTGAGCCCTCAGCGCTATTCCCCAGGCTGCAGGCACAGCGTGAGCAGCAGCGAGGCGGGCTGCACGGCCGTGATCGCATGCAGCGCGCGTGGCGCCAGGTGCACGAAGTCGCCGGGGTGCAACTGCTGCACCACGCCATCGCTGGCGAACTCCACCACGCCTTCGATGCATTGCACGGTGGCTTCGCCCGGCGTTTGGTGCTCTTTCAGGGATTTGCCAACGGGCAGGACGACGCGGATGACTTCGAGCTGGCCTGCTTTCAGGATGGCGGTGGTGATGGCTTCGGGCAGGCGCTCGCCCAGGGGGCGCACGCTGACGATTTGGCCGGATTGGGCGTGGGGCAGTGCCATGGTTTGTCTCCTTGGGTCACTATCGTTCGTCGCCTACTGTGCGCCCACTTGGCGGCCTGCGCAAGGCAGGGAACCACGCAGGCAGGCAGAGGCCGCTCTACACCGAGCGGCTGCGCGCCAGCGGCGGGTTCTTGGCGAAGTAGCGCGTGATGCCGCGCATCAGCGCATCGGCCAGTTGCTCTTGGTAGGCGCTGCTGCGCAGGCGCCGCTCTTCCTCGGGGTTGCTGATGAAGGCGGTTTCGACCAGCACGCTCGGAATGTCGGGCGCCTTGAGCACGGCAAAACCCGCTTGCTCCACACGCGGCTTGTGCAGCTTGGCCATGCCGCCGATCTCGCCCAGCAGCACGGAGCCGAGCTTGAGGCTGTCGTTGATCTGCGCGGTGGTGCTCATGTCCAGCAGCGCGCGCTGCACGGCCTGGTCTTTGGACTGCACGTTGATCCCACCCACCAGGTCGGCCTGGTTCTCTTTGTTGGCCAGCCAGCGCGCGGCGGTGCTGGAGGCGCCGCTCTGGCTGAGCGCGAACACGCTGGCGCCGCGCGCGGCCGGGGTGGTGAAGGCGTCGGCGTGGATGCTCACGAACAGGTCGGCCTGCACGCGGCGGGCCTTTTGCACGCGCACGCCCAGCGGCACAAAGTAGTCGCCGTCGCGCGTGAGGTAGGCGCGCATGGGGTTGCCGCCCACGGTGGTGGCGTTGATGCGGTCGCGCAGCAGGTGGGCCACGCGCAGCACCACGTCTTTCTCGCGGGTGCCTGCGGGGCCGATGGCGCCGGGGTCTTCGCCGCCGTGGCCGGGGTCCAGCGCCACGATGATGATGCGGTCGGTTTCGGTGGCCGTGGCGCGGTTGCCGGGGCGGGCGGGGGCTGCTGGGGCAGGCGCGGGCGCGGCGGCTATCGCGTCGGCGGCGCGCTGCGCGATCAGGTCACCCAGCGGGTCGGCACCGGGATGTATGGGCGCGGGCGCTGGTGTGCGGGCCGCCACGGCCGGGGTTGTGCGGGCAGGGGGCACTGAAGGCGTTGAAGGTGCAGAAGGCGCATCCCGCAGGCGTTCGGCGATCAGGGCCTCCAATGGGTCCACCGGCGCTTCGGGGTACAGGTCGAACACCAACCGGTGCTGGTAGGCCGCCACCGGGGGCAGGGTGAACACCTGGGGCATGGCGGCCTGTTTCAAGTCCACCACCAGGCGCACCACGCCGGGCGCGTTCTGGCCCACGCGGATGCCTGCGATGTTGGGGTCGTCGGGCTTGACCTTGGCCACCAGCTCGCGCAGCGCGGGGCTGAGGTCGATGCCTTCGATGTCCACCGCCAGGCGCGGCGGCGTGGTCACGAAGAACTGCTTGGCCACCAGCGCGCCGTCGGACTCGATGGTTACGCGTGAATATTCGGGCGCGGGCCACACGCGCACCGCCAGGATGGTGGCGCCCCTTGCGATCTGCTGCGTGCCCAGCAGCAGCACCAGGCTGCCCGCCTGCAGCACAGCGCGGCGCGATGGCGTTCTGGCGGGGTGGGCGGGCGTGTCGGGTGCGTTCACAGCGTCTCAGAGTCCTTGCAGCAGGCTGCGCCCTCTGGGGGTGTGGGCGTGCAGCGTGACTTTCCTTTCGGTGTCGTCTATTGCTTCAATGTGGATAGCAAGGTCCGCAAGCGGGGTCAGCGTTGCGGCCTTTTCCGGCCATTCTGCCACCTTGAGGCCCTGGTTGGCAAAAATGTCTCTAAAACCCGCGTCTTCCCACTCGCGCGGATCGTCGAAGCGGTAGAAGTCAAAGTGCCAGATCGCCAGCCCTGCGGGCGCCTCGTGGGGCTCGACCACGGCATAGGTGGGGCTCTTGATGCGGCCTTGCACACCCAGGGCGCGCAGCAGGTGGCGCACCAGCGTGGTTTTGCCGGCGCCCAGGTCGCCGTGCAGGGTCAGGTAGGCGTTGGCCAAGAGCGGTTGGCGGGCCAGTTGCTGGGCAAAGGCGGCGGTGTCTTCTTCGCTGTGCCAGGTGAAATGGCGCGTGATTGGGCCTGCGGTGGCGTCGCCGCTTTCTACAATCTGGCCGGTATGTGGTGCAACAGTCAACTCGTTCCTCAAATGCAGGAGTGGGCCCGCGAGCTGGGATTTTCCCAAATCGGCGTGGCGGGGGTGGACTTGTCCGCCGCAGAGCCCGGTCTTTCGGCCTGGCTGGCGCAGGGGTTCCATGGCGAGATGCATTACATGGCATCGCATGGCCTCAAACGCGCCCGCCCGGCCGAGCTGGTGCCCGGCACGGTGAGCGTGATCACGGCGCGCATGGATTATTTGCCCAGGGACACGGGCCAGGGCACCGAGCAAGGCTGGCAGGCGCACGAGCTGGCGCGGCTTGCGCGGCCACACGAGGCCATCGTGTCGGTGTATGCCAGAGGGCGCGACTACCACAAGGTGCTGCGCGCGCGGCTGCAAAAGTTGAGCGACCGGATCGCCGAGGCCATTGGCCCCTTCGGCCACCGCGTGTTCACCGATTCTGCCCCGGTGCTGGAGGCCGAACTGGCCGCGCGCAGCGGCCAGGGCTGGCGCGGCAAGCACACGCTGGTGCTGAACCGCGAGGCGGGGTCGATGTTCTTTTTGGGCGAAATCTACGTGGACATGGCGCTGCCCGCCAGCGAGCCCGTCACCGCGCACTGCGGCAGTTGCAGCGCCTGTATCGACGTGTGTCCCACGCAGGCCATCATTGCGCCGCACCGCATCGACGCGCGGCGCTGCATCTCGTACCTCACCATCGAGCATGCGGGGCCCATCCCGCTGGAGCTGCGGCCCCTGCTGGGCAACCGCATCTACGGCTGCGATGACTGCCAGCTCATCTGCCCCTGGAACAAATTCGCCCAGGTCAGCCGACTGCCGGATTTTGATGAGCGCAAGGGCTTGTCGGGCCAGCAGCTCACGCACCTGTTTGCGTGGGATGAAGCCACTTTTCTGCGCATGACCGAGGGTGGCCCCATCCGCCGCATTGGCCACGAGCGCTGGCTGCGCAACGTGGCCGTGGCGCTGGGCAACGCGCTTGCGGCCACGGGTGACGATGCGCTGCGCGCCGCCCTGCAGTCGCGTGCCGAGGACGACAGCCCGCTGGTGCGCGAGCATGTGGCCTGGGCGCTGGGTTTGAGTGAAATTGGCGCCTAGCGCTTGATACATAAGCGCAAGCAGCTATCAAAAATATAGTGATAGAGGCGGCTACCGTGCAAGCAGCCCGGTGTCCTTGAGCGTGTCCACCAGCCCTTGTGCGAACCGCGCATACCCTGCGGCATTGGCATGGATCTGGTCGGAGCGCAGGCTGGCATCGGCCAGCACACTGGACCAGCCGTTGGCATGCAGCGGCAGCTTCAACTCGTCGGCGATCTCTTCGTACAGCGCATGGTCGTTCAGCTTGCCTACGGCGGCCATCAGCGACAGCTCGGGCACGGCCACCAGCAGCACCTGGGCGCCGCTGGTGCGTGCCTGGGCGCAGATGCTCAGGATGTTGGCGCGGGTGGCTGCGGTGTTCTGGCGGCGCAGAAAGTCGTTGCCGCCGATGCTCACGATCACCAGCGCGGGCCGGTGTTTTTGCAGCAGGCCCGAGAGGCGATCCAGCGCCTGGGCCGAGGTGTCGCCCGAGACACCGCCGTTGACCACCTCCCAGCCCGTCAGCCGCTGCAGCACGGCGGGGTAGGCCGTGTCGGCCGAGGCGCCCACGCCCGAGGTGAGCGAATCGCCCAGCGCCAGCACCGTGGCGCCGGGCGGCACGGCCTGGGCATGCACGGGCTTGCGGCCGCAGGCGGCCAGCGGCGCCAGGCTGGCTGCCAGCGGCATCAGCAACAGCAGGCGACGGCGGTGTTGCAGGGGCGGTGTGCTTCTCATCGCAAAAACCCCAATGCAAAAGGCAAGCTCAGCATGCCCAGCAGGGTAGACAGAGTCACCAGCCCGGCCACATAGGGCCCGTTGTAGCCCATGCGGGCCGCCAGCACATAGCAGGTCGAGGCGGTGGGCAGGGCCGAGAAGGCCAGCAGCACCGTGGTCTGCAGAGCGTCCAGCCCAAAGAGCCGCGCCAGCGCGAACGCCAGCAGGGGCTGCACCAGGTGGCGGATGGCCAGCACCGACACGCTCAGCGCCTTGCCCCGCGTGAGCAGGCCAAACTGCAGCCCGGCCCCGGCGGCCATCAGCCCCAGCGCCAGCGACGCCGAGCTGATGCGGCTGACCGTGGGCACGGCCCATTCCGGTATCTGAAAACCCAGCAGATTGGCCGCCAGGCCCGATGCGGTGGCGATGATCAGCGGGTTGCGAATCAGCTCGCGCGCAAAGCTGTGGTGGCCGTGCCGCGCCATGGGCCACACTGCCGCCACGTTGAACAGGGGCACACACACACCGATCAGCACGGCAATCATCAAGAGGCCTTGTGTGCCCGCCAGCCGTTCGGCAATCGCAAGGCCAATGAAGGAGTTGAAGCGGAACGCCACCTGTGCGCTGGCGGCATGGTCGCGCACATCCAGGCGCTTGCCCAGCCAGGGCCAGTAAGGCAGGCTGTAGGCCAGCGCAATGCCGATCACGCCCGACAACATGCCCGCGGCAATCAGCCCCGAGGCGGCGCTCACGTCCATCGGGCTTTTGACGATGGACTGGAACAGCAGCACCGGAAAGAGCAGGTAATAGACCAGGCTTTCCACCGGCTGCCAGACCGAGCGGTTGAGGGCGGTGTAGCGGCAGATGAGGTAGCCGCACAGGATGAGCGAGAAATCGGGGAGCAGGAGCTGGACGTAGTTCACATGCCAAGAATACTGGATGTGCGTCAAGTCGTTCGGGTTAGCCCTTATGTGGAATCCGCAGGGTGGGTTGCCGCCCATTGCGCATACCATCGGCGCTGTTTGTCACCCGTATGAAGGAGAACTCAATGCATCGTCGTCAATGGCTCGCGCTGACCGCACTGGCTGCCGCCGCAGGTACCGCTGCCGCCCAGGGCTACCCCAACAAGGTGATCAAGCTGCAGGTGCCTTTTGCACCCGGCGGCACCACCGACATCATTGCGCGCGTGATCGCCGACCCCCTGGGCAAGGCCCTGGGCCAGAACGTCATCGTGGAGAACAAGTCCGGTGGCGGCGGTATTGTGGGCGCGTCAGAAACCGCGCGTTCGGCACCCGACGGCTACACGCTGGGCGTGGCCACGGTGTCCACCACCGCAGCCAACCCCGCCATCAACCCCAAGACGCCGTACAACCCGTTGACGGACTTCACGCCCATCATCAACATCGCGGCCACGCCCAACATCATCGCGGTGCACCCCAGCTTCCCGGCCAAGGACTACAAGTCGTTCGTGGCCGAGGTCAAGAAGTCGCCCGGCAAGTATTCGTTCGCATCGTCCGGCACGGGCGGCATCGGCCACCTTCAGATGGAGCTGTACAAGAGCCTCACGAACCTGTTTGTGACGCACATCCCCTACCGTGGCGCAGGCCCCGCGCTGAACGACACGGTGGCGGGCCAGGTGCCGATGATTTTCGACAACCTGCCTTCGGCCCTTCCTTTCATCAAGGAAAACCGCCTGGTGCCTATCGTGGTGGCCGCGCCCCAGCGCGTGGCAGCACTGCCCAATGTGCCCACCTTCAAGGAACTGGGCCTGGAGCCTGTGAACCGCATGGCTTACTACGGCATCCTGGGCCCCAAGGGCCTGCCCAAGGACGTGGTGGACAAGATCAACGCCGCCGTGCGCACGGCACTGCAAGACCCGGCCGTGAAAAAGCGCATCGAAGACACGGGCTCGATCGTGATCGGCAACACCCCCGAGCAGTTTGCCGAGCAGATCAAGGCCGAGTTCAGTGTGTACAAGGACGTCGTGGCCAAGCAGAAGCTCTCGCTGGAGTAAGCGCGCCGCTTGCGTTTCGCACCCTACAAAGCCGCCCCTGACCGGGCGGCTTTTTTACGTGCTATCGTTTTTGTATGCTTGCCACCAGCCTGAACGCGATCGATGCCTTTGTGGATGCCCTGTGGCTGGAGGACGGCCTTTCGCGCAACACGCTGGCCGCGTACCGGCGGGACCTCACACTGTACGCACAGTGGCTGGCCGCCCAGCCGCCCGCCCTGGCGCTCGACGGCACGGAGGAGCAACACATCAACGCCTACTTCGCCGCCCGCCATGGCGAGACCCGTGCCACCTCGGCCAACCGGCGGCTCACGGTGTTGCGCCGCTACTTTCACTGGGCGCTGCGCGAGCGGCGCATCACGGCCGACCCCACGGTGCGGTTGCAGGCCGCGCGCCAGCCCTTGCGCGTGCCCAAAACCTTGTCACAGGCCCAGGTGGAGGCGTTGCTCAACGCGCCCGACCTGGGCAACCCCCTGGGCCTGCGCGACCGCACCATGCTGGAGCTGATGTACGCCAGCGGCCTGCGCGTGACCGAGCTGGTCACGCTCAAGACCTTTCAACTGGGCTTGAACGAAGGTGTACTGCGGGTGATGGGCAAGGGCAGCAAGGAGCGCCTGGTGCCCTTTGGCGAAGAGGCCCGCGTCTGGCTGGAGCGCTACCTGCAGGAGGCACGCGGCCCCATCCTGGCGGGGCAGCAGACGGACGATTTGTTCGTGACCCAGCGCGGCAGCGGCATGACGCGCGCGATGTTCTGGGTCATCGTCAAAAAATGGGCGCAGGTGGCGGGCATCACCGCGCCGCTGTCGCCACACACGCTGCGGCACGCATTTGCCACCCATCTGCTCAACCACGGCGCCGATCTGCGCGTGGTGCAGCTGCTGCTGGGGCATGCCGACATCTCCACCACCACCATCTACACCCACGTGGCGCGCGAACGGCTCAAGGCCTTGCATGCGCACCACCACCCGCGCGGGTAGCGGGTGGGGCGGGTGAACGCGGGGCTGCGATTACCCTTCGTTCAGAGTTTCTGCCCAGGTCAGGGCTTGCAGGTGGGCCCAGTTGACCTGGCGGTTGGACAGGTGCAGCGCATCGGCGTTTTTGGCAAAGGCCACTTCGTCGCCGCTTTCGCAGGCAATGGTCAGCTCCAGGAAGGGCGCGAACACGCCGGTGCGGCGCAGCAGGGCGTCCATCACGGGTTCGGGCAGGGCCACGGAGTCGAGGGCTTTTTCGAGCGGCACACCCAGCATGGTGTCCAGCAGCGAGAACACGCCCACCACAAAGGCGTTGTCGCATTCTTCGGGCGGCAGCAGCTCGGCGGCCAGCAGCTCCATCAGGCGGCCGCGCACCACGGCGGTCTGGCCCACGGCCGGTGGCGCACCACCGGCGCGCGAGGTGGTCATCAAAAGGGCTGCCCAGCGGAACAGCTTTTTCAGGCCCAGGATCATCACCGCGTGGCGGAACGAGGTGATCTCGCACGACAGGCCGAACCCCGATGAGTTGATGAAACGCAGCAGGTTGAAAGACAGCGTGGGGTCTTTCTTGAGCAGGTCTTCGATCTCGGCCGTGCTGGCCTGTTTGCGCACCAGGTTGATGAGCTGGATGATGGTGGCCTGCGAGGGGCGGATGGTGGTGGCCTTGACCAGCGCGGGGTGGGCGAACCAGTAGCCCTGGAACAGCTTCACGCCCAGATCGCGCATCTGTTCGTACTGTTCGGCGGTTTCCACTTTTTCAGCGACCAGCGTGGCCTTGCTGTGTGTGGTGGCAAATTTGACCAGCGGCGCTGCCAGTTCGGGCTTGAAGGCCAGCATGTCCAGCTTGACGAAGGCGGCCAGCGGCAGCCAGCTGGTGTAGGACCGGCGCAGCGCCTGTTGGTCGAACGCCAGGCGGAAACCACGCGCGCGCAGGGCTTCGAGTGTGGGAATGCGGCCTTCGATCTCCGCTTGTGTGGCGCTTTCGGGCAGGGGCGGGACTTCCAGCACCACCTTGTCGGGGTGGATCAGCTCCAGGTGGCCGCCCGAGAGGCTGTCATGCGTGCAGTTGATGAAGACGGTTTTTTTGCCCACCAGGGCTTCGGTGCCAGCGTAGGAGAGGGCATTGAACAGCAGCGCGGCGTCGCTGGCGGCGGTGTGCGAGTCAGAGGCGGTGGAGCGGTCGAACAATTCGTAGCCATAGACGGCACGGTTCTCGTCCACGATGGCCTGGCGAGCGATGATGGCGAGGTTTTCGTCGACGGGGTCCACCGCAGGGGATGTCGCTTCGGTGGAGGCTTGTTCAGGTGTGATCGACATGAGGTCTTCTATAGTGACGGGCTAGGCGCTGCCTTGATTTTTGTCTTGGTTTTCGTCTTGATTCTAGACCCGCAAGCCCTGTCGCGCACTTTGTTTACTGGTCAGTCGACCATATGGTCGGCCCAGGCGAGCGCTTGCAGGTGCGCCAGGTTGATTTGCTGGCTGGTCAGGTGCAGCAGGTTGGCCGTGCGGTCGAACACCGCGTCGTCGCTGGATTCGCAGGCTTCGGCCAGGGTGAGCAGATCGCCCAGGAAGCCCTCGCGCCGCAGCAGTGCCGCCGCCACGGGCTCGGGCACGTTGAGCAGGCCGATGGCCGACTCCATGGGCATGGAAAGCATCACATCAAGCAGCGAGAAGATGCCCACCACGAAGGCCTGGTCGGCGTCTTCGGGCGGCAGGGTTTGCAGGGCCAGCAGCTCCATGAGGCGCCCCCGCTCCACGGCGGTCTGGCCCACGGAGGACGGCGTGCCCCCCGAGCGTGCGGCGGTGAGCAGCAGCGCCGCCCAGCGGAACAGCTTTTTGAGGCCCATGAGCATCACAGCCTGGCGGAAGGACGTGACCTCGCGTTTGAGGCCAAAACCGGCCGAGTTGATAAGGCGCATCAGGTTGAAGGCCAGGCCAGCGTCCTTCTTGAGGGTTTCCTCGATGTCGTCGGTGCTGGCCTGTTTGCGCACCTGGTTGATGAGCTCAATGATGCTGGCCTGCGTGGGTGTGAGCAGCTTGGTCTCGACCAGCGCGGGGCGGGCGAACCAGTAGCCCTGGAACAGTTGCACACCCTGGCTGGACACCATGTCGTACTGCTGGGCGGTTTCGACCTTCTCTGCAATCAGCTCGGCCTGGGAGTTGCGCCCGGCGTAGCTGATGAGCACGGCCAACTGGTCTGGCGCCAGCACCGACAGGTCGAGCTTGATGTAGTCGGCCAGCGGCAGCCAGGGCGCGTAGGCCGATTGCAGCACCGTGTGGTTGAACGCCAGGTGAAAACCCCTCTCGCGCAGTCCGGCCAGGATGGGCATGCGGGTAGCGACCTCTTCGGCGGCCGTGTGGCCCAGGGGCGGGATCTCCAGCACCATCTTTTCGGGGTCCACCAGCTCCAGGTGGCCGCCTGAGAGGCTTTCGTGGGTGCAATTGACGAAGATGAGCTTTTTGCCCACCAGCTCCTCGGTGCCCGCGTGCGAGAGCGCCGTGAAAACCAGGATCACGTCGGTGGCCGCCGTGTGCGCCGCGCCGCTGCGCGAGCGGTTGAACAGCTCGTAGCCGACCACCACCTGCTGCGCGTTCACGATCGCCTGCCGCGCAATCATGGCGACCGACGACTGGTTGCTGGAAGGCGGGGGCGTGAGGGGGGCCTCGGGGGTGGTGGATGAAGTCATGGTGAGAGTATGGAAGAAAGAGGCGCCCGTGTCAGCGGCAGTCTGCAATGGGCTGCCGTGGTCTGTGGCAACCAGCGCGGCGGATTGTAGGAGCCGCTGCCGGGCGCGCTGTAACCAGAAGCTCAGAGTTGCTGGAGCCAGCGCAGTTCGTTGTCGGTGAACCCGGCCTTGCGGCGGGCGGCTTCGTTGAACGGCGGTTTCAGGCGCGGCGCTTCGTATTGGGTGACCAGGGTGCCGTAGTGGGTTTCCGGGTCATGCCCCGCGCGCTCGCACAGCCAGCGGTACCAGTGGTTGCCGATGGCCACGTGGCCGACCTCGTCGCGCAGGATGGTGTCCAGGATGTCCACGGCGGCCAGCGCGTCGGGCGTACCCACCTGGCGCAGCTTGGCCTGGATCTGCGGCGTGGCGTCCAGCCCACGCGCCTCCAGCGTGCGCGGCACCAGGGCCATGCGAGCCAGGATGTCGTGGCTGGTCTTCTCGCACATCGTCCACAGGCCCTGGTGGGCCGGAAAGTCGCCGTAGTCATGGCCCTGGCTGCGCAGGTGGTTGCGCAGCAGCCGGAAATGCCGCGCTTCCTCGGCGGCCACCAGCATCCAGTCGAGGTAATAAGCCTGCGGCATGCCGCCAAAGCGCCAAACGGCGTCGAGCGCGAGGTTGATGGCGTTGAACTCGATGTGCGCAATGGCGTGGATGAGCACGGCGCGGCCCTCGGGGGTGGCGGGCGAGCGCCGGGCCATGTCGGTGTGGCGCCGCAGTTCCGGCCGTGCGGGGCGGCCGGGCAGGTCGCTGGCGCTGTCGGGCAGTGCCGGGGTATCGTTTGCTATTAAAAGCGTAGCTGCTTGCGCTTGTAAATCAAGAGCTGCAGCCGCTTTTTGTTCAGGGTCTGCAAGGCACAAGACCTGCAATGCACGTTGGCGAAGCTCCATCCTTACAATTCTAGGCCTTGCTTTCTCTGCGCCGCGCCATCGACTGGCGCTTCCCACATTCCAAAACGCAGGCCCCGATGCCTGCCCCCACGGAGACTTTGACATGGCGATTTACGAACTCGACGGCGTGGCGCCCCAGGTACCGGCTTCGGCCTGGGTGGCAGACAGCGCGCAGGTGATGGGCAACGTGGTGCTGGGCGAAGACGCCAGCGTGTGGTTTGGCACCGTGGTTCGGGGCGATACCGAGAGCATCACCATCGGCGCGGGCTCCAACATCCAGGACGCCAGCGTGCTGCATGCCGACTTCGGCAAGCCCCTGGTGGTGGGCGAGCGCGTGACGGTGGGCCACCAGGTCATGCTGCACGGCTGCACCATCGGCGACGAATCGCTGATCGGCATCGGCGCTGTGGTACTCAACGGCGCCAAAATCGGCAAAAACTGCCTGGTGGGCGCGGGCGCGTTGGTCACCGAGGGCAAGGAGTTTCCCGATGGCTCCATGATCATCGGCAGCCCCGCCAAGGCGGTGCGCGAGCTGACCCCCGAGCAGATCGAAGGCCTGCGCCAAAGCGCCCAACACTACATCGACAACGCGCGCCGTTTCCGAAGCGGCTTGCGCAAGATCGGCTGAGCGCGGCATTGCTGCTGCCTGCCACCTTATTTATCCTGGAATCCCTGCGTGTCTGAACTCCACAAGTTTCTTTTTGATGGCCTGCCCGTGCGCGGCATGATCGTGCGCTTGACCGATGCCTGGACCGAGATCCTGCGCCGCCGCGCGGGCAACACGGCCACCGGCGCCTACCCGGCCCCCGTGAGCGAGCTGCTGGGCGAGATGGCGGCGGCTGGCGTGCTCATGCAGTCCAACATCAAGTTCAACGGCGCGCTGGTGCTGCAGGTGTTTGGCGACGGCCCGGTCAAGCTGGCCGTGGCCGAGGTGCAGTCTGACCTGAGCCTGCGCGCCACGGCCTCCATCAATGGCGAGGTGCCCGAGGGCGCGCTGTTGTCGCAGATGGTCAACGTGGGCGGCGGTGGCCGCTGCGCCATCACGCTCGACCCCAAGGACCGCCACCCCGGCCAGCAGCCCTACCAGGGTGTGGTGCCGCTGCACGGTGACCACCACGAAAAGCTCGAGCGCCTGTCGGACGTGCTGCAGCACTACATGCTGCAGTCCGAGCAGCTCGACACCATCCTGGTGCTGGGCGCGAACGAGCAGGTGGCTGCGGGCCTCTTGATCCAGCGCATGCCCATCAAGGGCGAGGGCAACCTGGCTTCGGGCCTCACGCACCGCGAGAACGAAGACCAGATCGGCCACAACGAGGACTACAACCGCATCGCCCACCTGGCCGCCAGCCTGACGCGTGAAGAGCTGCTGACCCTGGACGTGGACACCATCCTGCGCCGTTTGTTCTGGGAGGAAAAGCTGCTGCGTTTTGCGCCGCAGCAGGGCGCCAGCGGCCCGCGTTTTGCCTGCACCTGCAGCCGCGAGCGTGTGAGCAACATGCTGCGCAACCTGGGCGTCGAAGAAGCCGAGAGCATCCTGGCCGAGCGCGACGACATCGAGGTGGGCTGCGAGTTCTGCGGCCAGCAATACCGGTTTGATGCGGTGGATGCGGCGCAGATTTTTGTCGCCCCTGCCGCCAGCCAGCCGCCGGGGCCCACGGGGATTCAGTAAGAGCGTTACTACAACACGCTCTTGCTCCATTTCTCAAGCATCCTCGTCGTTATTGCTTTGCTTTGCTTTGCCTTGCCGCGCTGCACGTGTTGCAGCACTGCCTGCGGCTTCGCATCTGGGCGCCCATGGTTTGAAAATGTAATAAGCCGCAGCACTTGTGAAATCCTGGTGCGGCTGACCATCGTTAACACTCAGCCCGCTTCTCTCTGCCTAAGATTCGTTGGCCTTTGCGCGGTTTCGGCTCCGGCCGCAGCGCGGGGCAGGGGCGCACTGTGCGCCGTGGCAGCGGCACCGAGTCGCAAGAATCTGGTCAGAGAGTGTCATGGAGTTTTTACGCCGCATTCTGGGCGCCCAACGTGAAGGCGCGCTTGCTAGGCCTTCACAACTGTTGTTCGAAAGCACCGCGGCGATGGATGCGCGCCGTGGCGACAGCGTGATTGCGACCCTGGACATCGATGCGGCCATCAACGCCCATGAGCGCTGGAAAGACCGGCTCATGGACTACCTGGAGGGCCGAAGCACCGTGGGGCTGGACCCGGCCCTGGTCCGCCGTACCGACCATAGCGTGGTGGGTCGCTGGTTGCATGGTGAGGGGGGTGAGGTGCTGGGTGATCAGCCCGTCTTTCCGGTACTGATGGCGCGTTACCAGTATTTTCACGAGCAGGCGGCCGTTCTGGTGGAGCTGGCCCAGCAAGGCGAATGGGACCGGGCGGTGCAGGTGCTCAACGGCAGGTACCGCCATGGCTCCAGCCAGGTGGTGTGGTTGCTCAAGGAGCTGCAGCGCGGGCTGGTGCGTTCACTCGCCAAAAAAGGGCGCTAGGTCAGTCCGAACGCGCCGACCGGTGGCTCACCAGGCTGGTGAAGAGGCGGTGCTCGCATTCGGGATCACTGCATTTTTCGCAGTCCCAGGCGCGCAGGCGCGTGGTTGGAGGACGATTTTCCATATCAAATACGGCGCTAGCGCTTATTGGTTGTTCGCTAATAGCTATATTTTTTATAGCATTCAATGCGTTGGCGATACGCCTCTCGCCCTGGCCATACACCACCTGGTACGGCACACCCGCGCGCTCCAGCGTTGCACGCAGCCGCGCGTCGAAGGCTTCCTGTGCGGTGCGTTCCTCGGCGGGGCAGGGCAGGTCCAGTCCCATCAGCAGTGTGAGTGTGGCGGATAGAGGCTCATCAGGCAGGGCCTCCTCGATCTGCGCCGAGCCTGGGGCAATGCGCTGTCGCAACGCCAGCACCAACTCCGGGATGCCCGTGTAAGGGGCTCCCAGCAAGGCGATCAAGGGTGGGGTAGGCACAGAAAAAACAGGGCAGCGCGGGCCGGAGCCCTCGCGCCGCCGGTCGGTCAGCGCGGGGTGAACTGCACGTACACCTCGTTGGGCCTGACCATGCCCAGCTCGCTGCGTGCTTTTTCTTCCACCATATCGAGCCCCTCCTTGAGGTCGTGCACCTCGGAGGTCAGGCGTGCATTGCTCTGGCGCGCCTGGTCATTGGCCGCCTTTTGCAGGTCGATCTGCCGCTGCATCTCGTTGACACGCGGCACACTACCCCGCCCCAGCCAGAGCTGGGCGTGCAACGTCCCCAGCAAGGCCAGCAAGATGATGGGGACGATGCGGGAAGCCAAGGCAGGGCTCGCTCAGGCCAGGGTAGCGGGATCAGCGCAGGTTGTAGAACGCCGCGCGGCCGGGGTACTGAGCGATTTCACCCAGATCTTCTTCGATGCGCAGCAGTTGGTTGTACTTGGCGATGCGGTCCGAGCGCGACAGCGAGCCGGTCTTGATCTGGCCAGCGTTGGTGCCCACAGCGATGTCGGCAATCGTGCTGTCCTCGGTTTCGCCCGAGCGGTGCGAGATCACGGCGGTGTAGCCAGCGCGCTTGGCCATCTCGATGGCGGCGAAGGTTTCGGTCAGCGTGCCGATCTGGTTGATCTTGATGAGGATCGAGTTGGCGATGCGCTTGTCGATGCCTTCCTTCAGGATCTTGGTGTTGGTCACGAACAGGTCGTCACCCACCAGCTGCACCTTGTCGCCCAGGCGTTCGGTCAGGTGCTTCCAGCCGTCCCAGTCGCCTTCGTGCATGCCGTCTTCGATGCTGATGATGGGGTACTTGTCCACCCAGGCAGCCAGCATGTCGGTCCACTGCTGGGCGGTGAGCTTGAGGCCGCCTTCGCCTTCCAGCACGTACATGCCGTCCTTGTAGAACTCGCTGGCGGCGCAATCGAGGCCCAGGGCGATCTGCTCGCCTGCCGTGTAGCCTGCGGCTTCAATGGCCTGCAGGATGAGGCGGATGGCCGCTTCGTGGTTCTCGACGCTGGGGGCAAAGCCACCTTCGTCGCCCACGGCGGTGCTCATGCCCTTGTCGTGGAGGATCTTCTTGAGTGCGTGGAACACTTCGGCGCCCCAGCGCACGGCTTCGCGGAACGTGGGCGCGCCCACGGGGATGATCATGAACTCCTGCAGATCAAGGCTGTTGTTGGCATGTGCGCCGCCGTTGATCACGTTCATCATGGGCACGGGCAGTTGCACGCTGCCCATGCCACCCAGGTAGCGGTACAGCGGCAGGCCGGACTCTTCGGCGGCAGCGCGGGCCACGGCCATGGAGACGGCCAGCATGGCATTGGCGCCCAGGCGGCTCTTGTTCTCAGTGCCATCGAGGTCGATCAGGGTCTTGTCGAGGAAGGCCTGCTCGGATGCGTCCAGGCCCAGCACGGCTTCGCTGATCTCGGTGTTGATGTGCTCAACAGCCTTGAGCACGCCCTTGCCCAGGTAGCGGCTCTTGTCGCCATCGCGCATTTCAATGGCTTCGCGGCTGCCGGTGGAGGCACCCGAGGGCACGGCGGCGCGGCCCATCACGCCCGATTCCAGCAGCACGTCGCATTCGACGGTGGGGTTGCCGCGGCTGTCCAGTACTTCGCGGCCTACGATGTCAACGATTGCACTCATATAAATTCATTCTCCAAGGTTTATTGATTTTTGAGAGGTGTGCCGTTGAGTTCACCTGATTGCAGAACTCTGGGTTCACCATTGTTGAAATCGCGACGTATCACTAGGCTGCGATGCCACCATTCGGTTGTGCCGTTGACCTCATAGCGGCACGCTGTAAAGGTACCGGCGGGCATTGTGATGCGTTCCACCCCAACGAATTTGATTTGATTCTCCTGCGTAAAAGTCACAGGTCCTGGGCGAAACATGTCGTCGCGTATTCCTTGGCCAACGAACGTGCGTGTTTGGCCCACGGCCAGTTCCGCGCGTCGATCTTCATAAGGCGAGCCGTAAGTCGTGGTAATAAACGAGACGGCTCCCAGAGCGGCTTTGGTTCCATAAAGGGCCGCGATTCCTGGGGCCAACGGTTTCAGATATTGAGTGACACTGCTGGTCACCGTAGTCTCCGTTCGTGTCAGAAACTCAATCAGATTGGAGGCTCCGTTGAAATTGGCATTGGTCGAAAGTACGGAACCGGAAACAACAAGGTTCCCTGCACCTTCCTTGAAGTTTAGTTTGTAGGAAGCACCAAGGGCGTAAACACTGTTGTCGAAACAGAGTTCCTTGCTCAATTCGCTAGACGTCGGAGTGTCGTTGCCGCCACCGCAACCGATGAGAGTAAGAGCTGTCGCAACTGTTATGAGTAGAGGCGAGAGGCGTTGAAAGCGCGGCATTCAATTCTCCTTTGTAGTTTTAACAGGCGTTCAACTAAACGCCTTCCACGCACACCATGCGCATGACAGCCGCGCCTTCGCGGGCTGCCTTGGCTTTCTGGTATTCGGGTGTGTCGTAGAAGGCCCGCGCGGCCTCGAAGCTCGGGAACTTCAGGATCACGGTGCGGCCGGGATTCCAGTCGCCCTCCAGCACTTCGACCTTGCCGCCGCGCACGCACACTTCGGCGCCATGGGCCTGCATGGCCAGCGTGCTCCACTTGCGGTACTCCTCGTACTGCGTGGGGTTGGTGACGGTGACGGATGCGATGACGTAACCACTGCTCATGATGTCTCAGGCTCCAAAGTTGTTTTCGAGAAAACCGTTTTTCTTGGTGATGTCGTCGAGCGCCACCAGCGTTTCGAGCAACGCCTTCATGTGCTTGAGTGGCACGGCATTGGGTCCGTCCGACCACGCCTCGGCGGGCTTGGGATGGGTTTCCATGAACAGGCCCGCCACGCCTACGGCCACGCCAGCACGGGCCAGCACAGGCACCATGTCGCGCGCGCCGCCGCTCACGGCGCCCAGGCCGCCGGGCTTTTGCACCGAGTGGGTCACGTCAAACACCACCGGGGCGCCAGAGTTGCGCATCTCGGCCAGGCTGGTCATATCGGCCACAAGGTTGTTGTAGCCAAAGCTCACACCGCGCTCGCAGGCCAGAAAGCGGTCTTCCGAAAGACCGACTTCCTGCGCGGCAGCGCGGGCCTTGTCGATGACATTCTTCATGTCCCAGGGTGCGAGGAACTGGCCCTTTTTGATGTTCACCGGCTTGCCCGACTGCGCCACGGCGCGGATGAAATCCGTCTGGCGGCACAGGAAGGCGGGCGTTTGCAGTACGTCCACCACGCTGGCCACCTCGGCGATGTGCGAGGTGTCGTGCACGTCGGTCAGGATGGGTAATTGCAACTGGCGGCGCACTTCATCAAGGATCTTGAGGCCCGCATCCAGCCCCACGCCGCGCTGGCTGGTGCCGGATGAACGGTTGGCCTTGTCGAACGAGCCCTTGTAGATCAGCGAAATGCCCAAGGCGGTGCAGGTCTCCTTGAGCTGGCCTGCCACGTCGAGCGATATCTGCAAGCCTTCGATGGAGCAGGTGCCCGCGATCAGAAAGAAGCGTTGGTCGAGGCCGGCGTTGAATCCGCACAGTTGCATGGAGTGGCTCCTCAGGCTTTCGCCGCTTGCTGCTTGTGTTCAACCGCCGCCTTGATGAAGGCGTTGAACAGCGGGTGGCCGTCCCAGGGCGTGGACTTGAACTCGGGGTGGAACTGTACGCCGATGAACCAGGGGTGCACGTTGTGTGGCAGCTCCACGATTTCGGTGAGCTGCTCGCGTTGCGTCAGCGCCGAGATCACAAGGCCTGCCTTGCGCAACTGGTCCAGGTAGTTCACGTTGGCTTCGTAGCGGTGGCGGTGGCGCTCGGTCACCACGTCGCCATAGATGCCATGGGCCAGGGTGTTGGCCGACACGTCGGAGCTTTGGGCGCCCAGGCGCATGGTGCCGCCCAGGTCGGAGTTCTCGTCGCGCTTCTTGATGGTGCCATCGGCATCCTTCCACTCGGTGATCAGCGCGATCACGGGGTGGGGCGTGGTGGCGTCGAACTCGGTGCTGTTGGCGTTGGCCAGGCCCGCTACGTGGCGCGCGTATTCGATGGTGGCCACCTGCATGCCTAAGCAGATGCCCAGGTAGGGCACCTTGCGCTCGCGGGCAAACTGGGCGGTGGCGATTTTGCCTTCCACGCCGCGCGCACCGAACCCACCGGGCACCAGAATGGCGTCGTATTGGGCCAGCTTGGCCACCGCATCGGCGCTGTCGATGGTTTCGGAGTCGACATGGTCGATCTTCACGCGCACATGGTTGCGCATGCCCGCGTGGCGCAGCGCTTCGTTCACCGATTTGTAGCTGTCCGACAGATCCACATACTTGCCCACCATGGCGATGGTGACTTCGCCTTGCGGGTGCTCGGTTTCATACACCAGGTCGTCCCAGCGCTTGAGGCTGGTGGGGGGCGTGTTCAGGCGCAGCTTGTCGCAGATCAGGCCATCGAGGCCCTGCTCGTGCAGCATGCGGGGCACCTTGTAGATGGTGTCCACGTCCCACATGCTGATCACGCCCCATTCGGGAACGTTGGTGAATAGCGAGATCTTGGCGCGTTCTTCTTCGGGAATGCGGCGGTCGGCGCGGCACAGCAGGGCGTCGGCCTGAATGCCGATTTCGCGCAGCTTCTGCACGGTGTGCTGGGTGGGCTTGGTTTTGAGCTCGCCCGCTGCCGCAATCCAGGGCAGGTAGGTCAGGTGCACAAAGGCCGCGTTGTTCGGGCCCATGCGCAGGCTCATCTGGCGCACGGCTTCGAGGAAGGGCAGCGACTCGATGTCACCCACCGTGCCGCCGATTTCGACAATGGCCACATCCACGGCATCGGGCGTGCCGATACCGGCGCCGCGCTTGATGAATTCCTGGATTTCGTTGGTGACGTGGGGAATGACCTGCACGGTCTTGCCCAGGTAGTCGCCGCGGCGTTCCTTCTCCAGCACGGACTGGTAAATCTTGCCCGTGGTGAAGTTGTTGGTTTTTTTCATGCGCGTTTCGATGAAACGCTCATAGTGGCCCAGGTCGAGGTCGGTTTCTGCGCCGTCGTCGGTCACAAAAACCTCGCCGTGCTGGAACGGCGACATGGTGCCCGGATCTACGTTGATGTAGGGGTCAAGCTTGATGAGGGTGACTTTGAGTCCCCGCGATTCGAGGATCGCGGCAAGGGAGGCTGAGGCGATTCCCTTACCGAGGGAAGACACCACACCGCCGGTGACGAAGACAAATTTGGTCATGTCTTTTTTGGTGGTGGGAAATTGGGATTATAGATGGCACCCCGGAGATACCCCGGCCGGCGGGGTCACCCCCGTCTGCTAAATTCGCCCCATGAATGAGCTTGCTGGCAAACACATTGTTCTGGGTCTGAGCGGGGGCGTGGCTTGCTACAAGGCGGCCGACCTATGCCGCCAGCTCATCAAAGAGGGCGCCACCGTGCAGGTGGTGATGACCGAGGCGGCCGAGCGATTCATCACGCCGGTCACCATGCAGGCCTTGTCCGGCCGACCGGTGTATGGCTCGCAATGGGACGCTCGCGAGCCCAACAACATGCCCCACATCAACCTGAGCCGTGAGGCCGATGTGGTCCTGATCGCACCCTGTAGCGCCGATTTCATTGCGCGTCTGGTGCAGGGGCGGGCGGACGAACTGCTCAGCCTGTTGTGCCTGGCCCGCCCTGCGCAGCAGGTGCCTTTGCTGCTGGCGCCCGCCATGAACCGCGAAATGTGGGCCCATCCCGCCACCCGGCGCAACCTGGTCCAGGTGGCGCAAGATGGCGCCGTGGTGCTGGGTGTGGGCAACGGCGACCAAGCCTGTGGCGAAACGGGTGATGGCCGCATGCTGGAGCCTGCGGAACTGCTGGAAGAACTGATTGCCTTCTTTGCGCCCAAGGCCCTGGCGGGGCGCAAGGTGCTGGTGACGGCGGGGCCGACCTTCGAGGCCATCGACCCCGTTCGGGGCATCACCAATCTGTCGAGCGGAAAAATGGGTTTTGCTATTGCCCGTGCAGCCCGCGAAGCCGGTGCCGATGTCACCTTGGTGGCGGGGCCCGTGCATGTACCCACCCCGCGCGGGGTGCGCCGTGTGGATGTGCAGTCAGCCCAAGAGATGTTGACGGCGGTGGAGCGGCATGTGCAGGCGGCTTCGGTGTTCATCGCCACGGCTGCCGTGGCCGATTGGCGGCCCGCCAGCCAATCCTCCCAGAAGATCAAGAAGGACGGCTCGGGCCAGACGCCGACCCTGGACTTCGTGGAGAACCCTGACATTCTGGCCACGGTGGCCCGGTCGCCGCATGCCTTGCAGGGCGATCTGTTCTGCGTGGGGTTTGCGGCCGAGAGCCATGATTTGCTGGCCCACGCCACGGCCAAACGCGCGCGCAAAGGTGTGCCACTGCTGGTGGGCAATATCGGCCCGGCCACCTTCGGGCAGGACGACAATGCCCTGCTGCTGGTGGATGCTCAGGGGCACCGCGAATTGCCCCGTGCGTCCAAGCGGGTGCTGGCCCAACAGCTTGTGGCAGAGATTGCCGCACGTTTGCCGCCCGCGCGTTCCTGACGTCTGTCGTTGAGGGGAGGTGCTATGAATCCTGGTTCCATCAAGCCCGAATGGGACACTCCGCCCAACGGAGATTTTGCAAGCTATGTAGAACGCTTGACAGCGCCCAAGCCCGTGCGTGCTGCTCCCTCTGCCGCTTTGTTGGAGGCCGCAGTCCCGCCGCGCACCGCACAGAACAGGCCGGTGGCGAAGGGGCAGCAGGCGCTGCCGCCTGATCTGGGGCAAGTTTTGGCCCCATGGATGGGTGGTTTGCGCATCGTACGCGTCGTGTTGCTGGTTTTGATGGGGCTGCAGGGCGTGGCCTTGGCTCTGTGGGGGCGGGGCTCCATTGGTGGCTTGGTATTCGTTGGAATGGTGTGGTGGGTGCTTGGGTGGTTGCTGAATACGGCACCCAAGGTCCTCCAGATGCCAGGAGCCGCTGCCCGCACGGGGGCGGAATCCATTCAAGAGCGGCTGCGGCCAGCGGGCCAGCAGCGCAACACAGAGAGAAAGAAGAACTAAGTGATGAAGATTGACGTCAAGATTCTGGATGCGCGCATGGCGGATCAGTTGCCGACCTATGCCACACCGGGTAGCGCGGGCCTGGACCTGCGGGCCTGCCTCGATGCACCTTTGACCTTGCAGCCCAATGCATGGCAATTGGTGCCCACCGGTATTTCGGTTTTCATCAAGGACCCGGGCTACGCCGCGCTGATCCTGCCGCGCTCGGGCCTGGGCCACAAACACGGCATTGTGTTGGGCAACCTGGTGGGCCTGATCGACAGCGACTACCAAGGCCAGCTCATGGTGAGCGCCTGGAACCGCAGCGGCGTGGCCTTCACGCTGGAGCCCATGGAGCGCCTGGCCCAATTGGTCATCGTGCCGGTGGTGCAGGCGCAGTTCAATGTTGTTACCGAGTTTGCAGCCACGGAGCGGGGTGAGGGCGGGTACGGCTCGACAGGCAAGGCCTGAAGTGGAGCGTGGGGCCAGTTTGTAAGACGGCGCTTACCGTTCTGCGGGATTGTTACCGGCACGGTGTTGGCCAGTGTGTCTACGCGGCTGCACCCTTGCGCGTTGTTCCAATCAAGGTACAGGTACTGAGGCGCGTTCCTGCCCGCCTGGTGCTCTCCCTTCAAACTGGTCCTTGTGGCCAGCTCTCATGACTTCAGGAGATTGAAAATGCAGCGATTCACCCGTGCTTTTGCCGTAGCTGGCGTTGTGGTTCTGGCTGGTTCCTTGGCCGCATGCGGCCACAACCGGTCGGCGCCAGCGCCACAGTATTCCGGGGGCTATTCCGGTGGATACCAGACGGCGCCCGCTTACCCCAACAGCCCGGCAGGGACGGAGTACGGCCGCGTGTCCAACATCGAAGTACTGCAAGGACGCTCCGAGGGGCGCACGTCAGGTGCTGGCGCCGTGTTGGGCGCGGTGGTCGGTGGGGTTCTGGGCAACCAGGTGGGCAAGGGCTCGGGCCGTGTTGCCGCCACGGCGGTGGGCGCCATCGGCGGCGCCGTGGCAGGCAATGCCATCGAGGGGCGCAATAACCACGAATATGAGCAGGGCTATCGCCTGTCCATTCAATTGGACCACGGCGGCTACCGCGTGTACGACGTGAGCAGCCCTGGCGATTTGCGCATTGGCGACCGTGTGCGCCTGTACAACGGCCAGATTTCGCGGCTGTGACCTGAATAGCCGCGCTGCGACGGCTTGTGCGGGCGCTCTGATTTTGGTCAGAGCGCCCGTTTTTGCGTTGAAGGCTCAGTGCAGCAGCGAGTTGCCGGGCGCCTGGGGCTGCACGCGAAAGAAACCGGTGCCGGCTGTGCCACGGCCAATTTCTTCCTCGGTGGCTTCGCGCACGGCCTGCACCGTCAGTTGCAGGCGCAGCGCGATGCCCGCCAGCGGGTGGTTCCCGTCCAGCACCACATGCTCGGGGTAGATCTCGGCCACGGTGTACAGGGCGGTGCGCGGGGCGTCCGGGTTGCAGCCTTCGGGCAAGGCCATGCCGTCAAACGTCATACCCTCTTCGATTTCTGCGGGGAACAGCGTGCGCGGCTCCAGAAACAGCAATTGGTCGTTGAAGTCGCCAAAGGCATCCTCGGGCTCCAGGTGCAGCGCCAGCGTGGCGCCGGGGCCGTGGCCCTGCAGGGCCTCCTCGATGCGGGGCAGGAGATCATCGCCACCGACCAGGAATTCCACGGGCTCGTCGAGCACGTCAAGCTC
Organism: Acidovorax sp.; assembly: GCF_027492855.1. Lineage (GTDB taxonomy): Bacteria > Pseudomonadota > Gammaproteobacteria > Burkholderiales > Burkholderiaceae_C > Acidovorax. Next base: position 121,906 of record NZ_JAPUDY010000008.1, on the reverse strand, counting down.
CTCGCCCAGCGTGTCTTTCAAGACCCAGGTCAAAGCAACCACACATTGTTCAGTAATTTCCATAGGAGAATTGTCGCAGTTCGACCAACAGCCCTGCAAACGGGCAAAGTTTTTTCTCATGGATACCCAGCAACCCCTTACCCTGCTCGGCGGCCTAACCCCCGCGCAATTCATGCGCCGCCACTGGCAGAAGAAACCCCTGCTGGTGCGCCAGGCCATCCCGCAGTTTGCGCCGCCCGTGTTGCGATCCGAGCTGTTTGCGCTGGCGGCTGAGGAGGGGGTGGAGTCGCGGCTGGTGCAGTTGGTCAAAGGTGCGTGGAAACTGCGCCACGGGCCTTTCAGCCGCCGTGCGCTGCCCGCGTTGCAGCAGCCGGACTGGACCTTGCTGGTACAGGGCGTGGACCTGCACAACGACGCCGTGCATGCGCTGATGCAGCAGTTCCGTTTTGTGCCCGAGGCCCGGCTGGACGATCTCATGATCAGCTACGCCACCAACGGCGGCGGTGTGGGGCCACATTTCGACAGTTACGATGTCTTTTTGCTGCAGGCCCATGGCAAGCGGCGCTGGCGCATCGGCCGCCAGAAAGACCTGACGCTGCGCGACGATATTCCTCTGAAGGTGCTGGCGCAGTTCGAGCCTGAAGAAGAGCATGTGCTGGAGCCGGGCGACATGTTGTACTTGCCGCCGGGCTATGCCCACGACGGGATCGCCGAAGGCGAGTGCATGACGTATTCCATCGGCTTCAAGGTTCCGTCGCGCGCGGAGCTGGCACAAGAGCTACTGGTGCGTCTGGCGGAAGACGCGGGCGATGACGACAAGCCCTTGCTGTACCGCGACGCTGGCCAGGAGGCGGTGGCGCACCCGGCCGCTATTCCTGCAAAGCTGCACGGCTTTGCCCGCGAAGCACTCGCCCGTGCGCTGGCGCAACCCCTGGTGCTGGAGCGTGCACTGGGTGAATACCTCACCGAGCCCAAGTCGAACGTGTGGTTCGCGCCTGGCGATGCCGGGGTGATGCTGGAGGGCGTGCGCCTGGACCGCAAGAGCCGCATGATGTATGACGCGCAACACATCTTCATCAACGGCGAAAGTTATCGAGCATCAGGGCGCGACGCCACTCTGATGCGGCGCCTGGCCGACGAGCGCCAACTGACAGCGCGCGAGCTGGCCCGCGCCAGCGACGATGCGCTGGAGTTGCTTTCCTCGTGGTGCGACGCGGGCTGGGCCCATGTATGGGCAGACCGGGGCTGATCAGGAGACCGTGATGACTGACCTGGCCGCCGCCCCTGCCGAACCGTTGCGCAGTTTGCCCACCGGACGTTTTAGCGGTCGGGAAGTGTTTCAGCAGATGGTGCGTGATGCTTTTGCCACGGCTGCCAGAGACGGGTGGCAGGAGATATTCATCAGCGACGCCCATTTCCATGATTGGCCGCTGGGTGAGCGCGCTGTGGCCGAGGCGTTGCAGGACTGGGCCCGCAGTGGCCGACGGCTCACTATGCTGGCTTGCAGCTATGACGATGTGATTCGACGACACGCGCGGTTTGTGCGTTGGCGTGGCACCTGGGACCACATCATCACCTGCCGCCGCAGCCCGTCGGCCGACCCGCTGGACCTGCCCAGCGCGTTTTGGTCACCCCAATGGGTGATGCACCGGCTGGATCCGGAGCGCTGCGTGGGGGTGACGGGCAGCGAGCCCGATCGCAGGGTGCTGCTGCGTGAATCGCTCGATGAATGGGTGCGCAGCAAAAGCACGCCCGGTTTTCCCTCGACCACGCTGGGCCTGTAGCTGCTCACCTGTTCGCTGTCTGCGCGCCTGTGTTCGCCTGTGTGGCATGAGCAACATGTCATTGCACGCTTTGCGCAAAGCAAGCAGGTGTAAAGCTTTCGTCAGTGTTAGTCAGTATTGACTAAATATCAATATAATCCGCAGTTGCGCCAAAAACAGGTGCAAACCAAGTGCATTGTGCCAATGCGTATCTGGGCTTCGGTAAGCCTGACGCCGTGGCTTTTCAAGATTCTGTTGTCTCTCCAAATAGGAAAATCGAAATGAAGAACTCTCTCGTTCTGGCCGCCCTGATCGCTGCTGCTGCACTCGCCGCTTGTGGCAAGAAGGAAGAACCCGCTCCAGCACCAGCTCCCGCACCTGTGGAAGCCCCTGCCGCAGCCCCCGCTCCTGCAGAACCCGCCGCTCCTACTGCCTCCGACGCAACGGCTCCCGCCGCCGCGCCTGCTGCTGACGCTGCCGCTCCAGTTGTTGACGCCGCCAAGGCTGCTGCTGACGCAGCTGCCGCAGCCGCTACCGGCGCTGCTTCCGCGGCCAAGTAATTTGCTGCACGCCCTGGGTCGGTGTTCAGCCGGCCCATGCCAAGGCCCCGTACCGCAAGGTCGGGGCTTTTTTCATGGTGCATCCGGTAAGGGAGAAGCTTGCACTCTGCGCAAGGGCGTCAGCCCATGCGGGCAGGTGCAACAGCGCGTAGCACCCCGCGCTGCACTCCAATGAGTTTCACGCTCGCCCCATCGTGGAGTCCCAAAAGACTGACCACGACGGGCGGTGATTCAGGGAGAGGAAATTACTTCCAGAGCGCGCACTTGCTCTCGGCTTTGGTGGTGAACACCTGGTCGCCGGGCAGCTTCTTGACGAGCTTGTAGTAGTCCCAAGGCTTGGTGGATTCGGAAGGCTTCTTCACTTCCATCAAGTACATGTCGTGCACGTAACGGCCGTCGGCGCGGATCTGGCCCGAACCGAAGAAGTCGTCCATCTTCATGCCGCGCCAGGTGGCCATGACCTTGTCGGCGTCCACCGTCTTGGCGGCTTCCACGGCCTTGAGGTAGTTCATGGCGGCGGAGTAGTCAGCCGCCTGAATTTCGGAAGGCATGCGCTTGGTCTTCTCGAAGAAGCGGGCCGCGAACTTGCGGGTTTCGTCATTCAGATCCCAGTACCAGCTGGTGGTGAACTGAAGGCCTTCGGTGCTGCGCAGGCCCAGGCTGTGCACGTCGGTGATGAAGACCAGCAGGCCGGTGACCCTCATGCTCTTGTTGATGCCGAATTCCTTGGCGGCCTTGATGGCGTTGATGGTGTCACCACCGGCGGTGGCCAGACCCAGCACCTGTGCCTTGGAGCTTTGTGCCTGCAACAGGAAGGACGAGAAGTCAGACGCATTCAGCGGATGGCGCACGGAGCCCAACACGGTGCCGCCCTTGGCCTTGACCACTGCACTGGTGTCGGCTTCGAGGGCGTGGCCGAAGGCGTAGTCTGCAGTCAGGAAGTACCAGCTTTTGCCGCCGGTATCCACAACCGCCGAGCCCGTGCCCTTGGCCAGTGCGACGGTATCGTAGGCGTAGTGCACGGTGTAGGGCGTGCATTGCTCGTTGGTCAATGCCGAGCTGGCTGCTGCATTGTTGATGTAGATGCGCTTCTTCTCGGCAGCCACCTTCACAGACGCCAGCGCCGTGCCGGAGTTGGAGCCGCCAAACAGCAGGGTCACCCCTTGGGTGTCGATCCACTCGCGGGCCTTCGAGGCTGCAATGTCGGCCTTGTTTTGATGGTCAGCGGTGAGCAGTTCGATGGGCATGCCCAGCACTTTGCCGCCGAAATCGTCAATGGCCATCTGAATGGCCACGGCGCCGTTTTTGCCTTCTACGTCGGCATACAGGCTGGACATGTCGGTGATGAACCCGATCTTGAGTTTGTCCTGTGCGTGCGCAGCCGAGGTGGCCAGGCCCGCGGCGCCCAGCATCAGCGCCAGTGCTTTGAGTTGTTTCTTCATGGGTTTGTCTCCTGAGGGTGTCGTGAAAGAAAACGAAGGAAAACGAACATTGCCGACTGGATAGGCCCGCCCTAGTCGCACGGCAACCCATTGGGTATGAGCGGTGTGGCTGCGATGTCCAGCGTGCTGACTGCCCTGGGGCAGATGTTCAACGCCACCTCAGCCAGCAGCTGTATGGCGCTCAAGGCAGTCAAGCCCCTGCTTTTTTTGGTTTGACTTGTGGTCTCCAAAATGACGTCGCTCATAAGACTGGAATCTCTCGGCAAGAGGTGTACGGGGTTCTCCATCCACCGTTCATTGCGTACGCGCAAGGAACAGCGGCAAGGGAATCCTATCGACGCTGGAGGATTGATTCGTGAATTCTTGTGGCTTGCATGATTTCGAAAATCATGAGAAAAGAAGGGGCACTTGGGTATTCGCGGGACGTTGCGTGAGAGAGGTGCAAGCGGGTCGCGCGCTTGCATCGCAAAGGCATTGGCGCGTTGCAGATAGTTGGGTGGACCGGGCTGTGCCCCGGTCTGACATCAAGGCTGCGCGCGGCCTTGGCGCAGGCCTCATACGCAATCTGGCATCTCTGCAGACAAGCGCGAAAAAATATCCGAGTCAGTGCCCGTTCACACGTTGCCAGTTCGTGCCATGGACTGGATCGGCCACGGCGATGGCCTCTAATGCCCACCCCAGTGCGTCTGCCAGGGCCTGTTGCGCCAGGCTCGGGGTGTTGTTCCTGGCGCTCAGGTGCGCTGCCACCACATGCCGCAGGCCTGCGTGCTGCACGGCCCGCAGAATCTCTGCCGTGGCTGCATTGGCGAGGTGACCATAAGGGCCTGCGACCCGGCGTTTGAGAAATGGCGGGTAGCGTGAGGCCTGCAGCATGTTGGGGTCGTGATTGGCCTCGATCATGAGCGCGTGGCAGCCATGCAGTTGTTGCAACACATGGGTGCTGGCATGCCCGAGGTCAGTCAGGACGGCCAGGTGGGCCGCCCCATCGGAACACCGCAGTTGCAGGGGCTCTCGTGCATCGTGCGGCACCGTGAAGGGCAGTGCCTGGAAGGTGCCCAGATCAATGCCTTGCATGTCGTGCGCCATGCGCAGCAGCCCGTCAAAATCAGGGGCGCCCAGGGCGGCATGGGTGCCTTCGCTCATCCACACAGGGATGCGGTAGCGCACCGCCAGCGCCTGTGCGCAGCCGATGTGGTCGGAATGCTCGTGGGTGATGAAGACGGCGTCGAGGTCTTCGGGCTGTAGCTCGGCCTTAGCCAGCCGGGCTTGCAGTTGGCGGACGCCGAAGCCACAGTCGATCAGCAGTCGGTGCACCTGTGTGCCGCTGCGGCCTTCGACGATGGTGGCGTTGCCCGTGCTGCCACTGCCCAGATTCTTGAAGCGCAGCATGGAATGGTGGCAGCCGGAAAAAACACACCCTGCCGGGGGCTTGGAGCCCTGGGCAGGGTGGTGTGCTGGCGTTTTGCCTGTTCTCTTTGGCTGTTACTTCAGGTCGTCGGTGATCACGCGCACGATGCGTTCGGCGTTGGCCGATGCTTCGGGGGCTCCGGCTTCGTTGAGCACCGATACCGTGGTGGACTGGCCTTCGCTGCGCACGACGATGCGGTACTTCAGCGGTGGCGTTGCGGCCGCAGAGCTGTTGAACAGCTTGCCGAAGAAACCAGGCTCCTTCTTGTCGGTATTGGGGGCCACGTAGCGCACAAAGTAGGTGCCTTCGTTGCGGTTGCGGTCTTCCACCGTGAAGCCGGTGCGGTCCAGCGCCAGGCCTACGCGGCGCCATGCGCGGTCAAAGCCCTCGTCGATCTGGACCACGGGCACGTTGTTGACCGTGGCCATGCGGGCCGTTTGCGCGCGTGGGGCGGGGACGGCGGCGATGGCCTTGGATTGCTCCTGGCTCACGCCCAGCTTGACCATGAGGCGGCGCAGGAATTCGGTTTCCAGCTCGGGGTCGGAGGGGCGGGGTTGCCAGACCGTGCTGTCCTTGGACACATTGCCGTAAACCTCGATCAGCCCGCGGTGGGTGATGTAGATCTCGGTGCCGCCATTGGCATTGCGCTCCAGGCGGGTGCGGAACTTGTCGCGCTCACCGGTGGAGTACAGCGAATCCAGGAGCTTGCCGACGGTGGCACGGATGAAGTCCTGCGGCAGTTTGGCGCGGTTCTCGGCCCAGTCGGTTTCCATGATGCCCACGTTGACCTCGGCCTGGGCCAGGTTGAATCCGTTTTCCTGCCAGAAGTCGCGCACGGGCTCCCACAGTTTGTCGGCGGGGCGGTTGACCACCAGCCAGCGCTGGTTGCCGTCGCGCTCGATGCGCACGTCGCCCAGTTGCACGGCAGCGGCATTGGCCGTGCTCGACGGCTGGGCCGCCTGGCCGGCCTGCATGGCGGCGGCCGAAACGGTGCCCCCAGGGACGGTGTAGCGGGAGTCGCGCGAGAGTTGGGTCAGGTCCGGAGGGACTTCCAGGGTCGAGCCCTTGGCGGCGCTCTTGTAGTCGATCTTGTCGCCTTCCAGGGTGGAGCAGGCAGACAGGGCCATGGCGAGGGCCAACAGGCTCAGGCGGGTGGTAGCAGCTTTCACGCGGAAATCCTCGAAGTGTCTCAGGGAGCCGGGCGCGGCCCGGATTAGATCAGGCCGCTGGTGCGCAGCGCGGATTCGACGATGGCTTCATTGCCGCTGGACAGCGGTGTCATGGGCAGGCGCATGGTGCCGCCACACAGGCCCATGCGGGCCATGGCCCACTTGACCGGGATGGGGTTGGCTTCGACGAACAGGTTTTTGTGCACGGGCATCAGTTGGAACTGGATGTCCATGGCGCGGCGGGTATCACCCGCCAGGGCGGCCACGCACAGCTCATGCATCAGGCGCGGGGCCACGTTGGCCGTCACGCTGATGTTGCCGTGGCCGCCGCACAGCATCAAGGCGATGGCGGTCGGGTCATCGCCCGAGTACACGGCGAAGCCCTTGGGCACGTCGCGGATGAGCCATTGGGCGCGTTCGATGTTGCCGGTGGCTTCTTTGATGCCGATCACGCCGGGCACCTGGGCCAGGCGCAGCACGGTGTCGTGCTGCATATCGGCCACTGAGCGGCCGGGCACGTTGTAGAGCACGACGGGCAGGTCGCCCGTGGCTTCCGCAATGGCCTTGAAGTGTTGGTACTGGCCCTCTTGTGTGGGCTTGTTGTAGTAGGGCACGACCTGGAGCTGGCTGTCAGCCCCCACGCCGCGCGCGAACTTGGCCAGCTCGATGGCCTCGGCCGTGGAGTTGGCGCCGCAGCCGGCCATGATGGGCACGCGCTTGGCCGATTGCTCGACCGCCACGCGGATGATCTCGCAGTGTTCTTCGACGTTGACCGTGGGCGACTCGCCCGTGGTGCCCACCACGCCGATGCAGTCGGTGCCTTCGGCGATATGCCAGTCGATCAGTTTGCGCAGGGCGGGGTAGTCCACGCTACCGTCCTCGTGCATGGGGGTGACGAGGGCGACGATGCTGCCGGTAAGGGGCACGGAAGAAGAGGTCATGTCCGCAGTGATAAACGGTAAAAGAGCATTCTAACTAGCCGCGATGGACAAAAGATGCCGTGAGGGCCCACCAGGCTGCGAGAGTTCCCGCACGGCCGTGATGCGTTGCACGAAACGCGCGGGTTCGTCCAGGAACCCGTCCTCGTAGGCCACCACCCGCAGGCCCTGGCAGGCAGCCAGCAATTCACCGGGCGCGAGCAGGAATTCAGGGCGCGCGGGGCGCCCCACGGTTTCGTTGCCCTGGGCAAAGGTTTCGTAGATCAGCACGCCGCCGGGCGCCACGCTGGCCACGATGGTGGGCAGCAGCGGGCGCCACAGGTAGTGGGTGACCACCACGGCGCCGAACTGCTGGCCGGCAAAAGGCCAGGGGCCGTTCTCGATGTCGGCGCAGACCATCTCGCCCAGCCCGGCGCAGGCCGCAATGGCTTCGGCCGAGCGGTCGACGCCCACCACCGGGTGCCCCTGGCCGTGCAGCCAGCGCAAATGGCGGCCCGCGCCACAGGCCACGTCCAGCGCGGTGCTGCCAGGGGGGATCAGGTGGGTCCAGCGGCGGACCCATTCGGAAGGGGCTTCGGTTCCATGCATGATGCTATTAAATATATAGCTGCTAGCGCTTATTCATCAAGCGCTAGAGGCCAAAAAAGGCTTGAAAACCTGATGGGAGGGTCAGAAACACGCCCACATCTGGTCGGCCAGCATCACCATGAACTCGGGCACCGTGTACATGCCAAACACCACCAGGCACAGCAGCACGGCCACGGCCCAGCCCAGCCAGCGCAGGGCGCGTGGCACGGGTTTGGGGGGCCGGGGGCTGCTGGGGTGCATGGCGGGTGGGTCAGGCAGGCTGCGGTGTTTTGCGGGAGATGGGGTTTTCCTTGACGGGCAGGTTCACCAGCCCGGCAAACACGCCCAGGCCGATGGCGATGTACCAGACGATATCGTAATTGCCCGTGGCGTCATACAGATACCCGCCCAGCCACACGCCCAGGAAGCTGCCGATCTGGTGGCTGAAGAACACGAAGCCGCCCAGCATCGAGAGGTGCTGCACGCCAAAAATCTGCGCAATGGTTGCGTTGGTGGGCGGGATGGTGGACAGCCACAGCGTGCCCATCACCGCCGAGAAGACGTACACCGACAGTGGCGACAGCGGCACGATCAAAAACACGGTGATCGCTACGGCGCGGGCAAAGTAGATGAACGCCAGGATGTACCGCTTGGGCATGCGCTGGCCCAGCGTGCCCGCAAAGTAGGTGCCGAACACGTTGAACAGGCCGATCAGCGCCAGCGCATAGCTGGCCACCTGGGGCGAGAGACCATGGTCCTTGAGGTAGCTGGGCATGTGCACCCCGATGAACACCACCTGGAAGCCGCACACAAAATAGCCCGCCATCAGCAGGTTGAAGCTGGGGTAGCGGAACGCCTCGCCGAGTGCCTGCACCACGGTCTGCTCGCGCTTGGGCGGCGCGGCGCCCTTGAACCCCGGCTCGCGCAGGCCAAAGGCCAGGGGCACGATCAGCAGCACCGCCATCGACAGCGCCAAAAGCGCCTGCTGCCAGCCCAGGCCCGCAATGAGCCAGCCTTCCACCGGCACCATCAAAAACTGGCCGAACGAGCCCGCGGCCGCCGCCACCCCCATGGCCCAGGAGCGGCGCTCGGGCGCAATCTGCCGCCCCAGCACGCCGTAGATCACGGCATAGGTGGTGCCCGCCTGCGCAGCGCCGATGAGCACGCCCGCCGTCAGTGCAAACAGCGTGGGCGTGGGCGACAGCGCCATGCCCGCCAGGCCCAGGCCGTAGAGCACCGCGCAGCCGATGAGCACGCGGAAAGCGCCGAACCGGTCGGCCACCATGCCCGCAAAGATCCCGATCAGGCCCCAGGAGAGGTTCTGGATGGCGATGGCCAGCGCGAACGACTGGCGCGTCCAGCCCATCTCTTGTGTGATGGGCAGCAGCCACAGGCCAAAGCCGTGGCGAATGCCCATGGACAGGGTCACGATGGCGGCGCCACACGCAAGCACCTGGAACATGGACAGTTTGGGGGAATTCGTATGCATGCGCAGGAATGTAGCGAGATTGCATGAAACGCGCTGATACACAGGTGACCAATACAGTTGCCAGCAGGGGCAGCCTTGTGGGGCTGGTTATATATCCAGCTATTGCTGCGCTGCCGCACTACAATCCGCCGCTATGTCTGCCAAACCGTCTTCTGCTTCCGTCAGTAGTGAATATTCCGAAGGCTCGATCCGCGTGCTCAAGGGCCTGGAGCCCGTCAAGCAGCGCCCGGGCATGTACACCCGCACCGACAACCCCCTGCACATCATCCAGGAGGTGCTCGACAACGCTGCCGACGAGGCGCTGGCCGGGTACGGCAAAAAAATCCGCGTCACGCTGCACGCCGACGGCTCGGTAGGCGTGGAGGACGACGGGCGCGGCATTCCATTTGGTATGCACCCCGAAGAGAACGCGCCGGTGATCGAACTGGTCTTCACCCGCCTGCACGCGGGCGGCAAGTTCGACAAAGGCAAGGGCGGTGCCTACAGCTTCTCGGGCGGCTTGCACGGCGTGGGCGTGAGCGTGACCAACGCCCTGGCCACACGGCTGGAGGCCACCAGCTACCGCGAGGGCAAGGTGGCGCGGCTCGTGTTCTCGGCGGGCGATGTGATCGAGCCGTTGGTGGCCCGCCCCTTGGAGGCAGGTGAGCGCAAGCAGGGCACCTCGGTGCGCGTGTGGCCCGACGCCAAGTATTTCGAGTCGAGCGCGCTGCCCATGGGCGAGCTCACCCACCTGCTGCGCAGCAAGGCCGTGCTCATGCCGGGCGTGACGGTGCAGCTCGTCAACGAAAAGACCCGCGACGCGCAGACCTGGCAGTACAAGGGCGGCCTGCGCGACTACCTGATGCAGACGCTCAACGGCGACCCGGTGATCCCGCTGTTTGAAGGCGAGGGTTTTGCCGACCGCAACAACGAGAGTTTTGCCGAGGGCGAGGGCGCATCGTGGTGTGTGGCCTTCACCGAAGACGGCCAGCCCGTGCGCGAAAGTTATGTCAACCTGATCCCCACCAGTGCGGGCGGCACCCACGAAAGTGGCCTGCGCGACGGCCTGTTCAACGCCGTCAAGAGCTTTATCGAGCTGCACAGTCTTTTACCGAAGGGCGTGAAGCTGCTGCCCGAGGACGTGTTCGCGCGCGCCAGCTATGTCCTTTCCGCCAAGGTGCTCGACCCGCAGTTCCAGGGCCAGATCAAGGAGCGCCTGAACTCGCGCGACGCGGTGCGGCTGGTCAGCGGCTTTGTGCGCCCCGCGCTTGAACTCTGGCTCAACCAGCATGTCGAATACGGCAAGAAGCTGGCCGAGCTGGCCATCAAGGCCGCCCAGACCCGCCAGAAAGCCGGGCAGAAGGTTGAAAAGCGCAAGGGCTCGGGCGTGGCCGTGCTGCCTGGCAAGCTCACTGACTGCGAAAGCAAGGACATCGCCCATAACGAAGTCTTTTTGGTCGAAGGCGACTCCGCCGGCGGCAGCGCCAAGATGGGCCGCGACAAGGAAAGCCAGGCCATCCTGCCGCTGCGCGGCAAGGTGCTCAACACCTGGGAGGTGGAGCGTGACCGCCTGTTCGCCAACAACGAAATCCACGACATCTCGGTGGCCATCGGCGTCGATCCGCATGGCCCCAACGACACGCCGGATCTGAGCGGCCTGCGCTACGGCAAGGTCTGCATCCTGTCCGACGCCGACGTGGACGGCTCACACATCCAGGTGCTGCTGCTCACGCTGTTTTTCCGCCATTTCCCCAAACTCATCGAGGCCGGCCATATCTATGTGGCGCGCCCGCCGCTGTTCCGCGTGGATGTGCCCGCGCGTGGCAAGAAGCCCGCCGCCAAGATGTATGCGTTGGACGATGGCGAGCTGACCGCCATCCTCGATAAATGCGCCAAGGACGGCGTGCCCAAAGAGAAGTGCCAGATCAGCCGCTTCAAGGGCCTGGGCGAGATGAACGCCGAGCAACTGTGGGAAACCACGCTCAACCCCGACACCCGCCGCCTGCTGCCCGTGCAACTGGGCGACATGGACTTTGCCGCCACCGAAGGCCTCATCACCAAGCTCATGGGCAAGGGCGAAGCCGCCGCGCGTCGCGAGCTGATGGAACTGCACGGCGATGCGGTGGAGATCGACATCTAAGCTATGCAGAAAAAAGGCGGCTGGCGCTTATCCTTTATTGGTTTGCTGCTATGTTTTGTGCAGCAAGGTGCCCGTGCGGACCTGTGGGCCCATGTGGACGAGCGCGGGGTGACACATTTTGCTGCCGAGCAGGTGGACGCGCGCTATCAGCTGTTTTTCAGGGGCAACGACTTCGACTCCACCCGTGAACCGGCCCATGCCGCGCCCAGGCCCTACGCGCTGCCTGCGGCGGGTGCGCGCCTGCTGGCCTTTTTCGACATTGCGCCTGACTACAAGCGCGTCAAGCACCACCTGCGCGCGGCCTCCAGCCAACATGGTGTGGACTATGAATTGCTGCAGGCCGTGATCGCCACCGAATCCGGCTTTGACGCCACTGCCGTGTCGCCCAAGGGCGCCGTGGGTCTGATGCAGGTGATGCCCGCCACGGCCAACCGATTTGGCGTGAGCGCGGACGCCAGGCGCACGGTGGAGCAAAAACTGGCCGACCCGGCCGTGAACGTGCCCACCGGCACCCGCTACCTGCGCTACCTGATCGACCTGTTTCCCGGCCGCCTGGACCTGGCCGTGGCGGCCTACAACGCCGGTGAGGGCGCGGTGCAGCGCGCGGGCAACCAGATTCCGGCCTTCAAGGAAACGCAAAACTACGTGCGCACCGTGATGGGCCTGTACACCCAACTCAAGCCGCCTGCCCCCGTGCTGGCGCAGCGCGCCGTGCCCGGCCGCGTGCGCATGGAGCTGTCGGGCGGTGCGCAGAACCGGGGCAACCTGCCGCCCACCCGCGTGGCGCAGACAAGCACACCGGGCGCCCCCCAGAACGCGAATCAAGAAACCGTAAGCAACGAATGAGCGACCAACCCACTCTCGATTTCACTACCGCAGGCGATGACGGGGGCGATTCCCTGGGCCTGGCGGGTTATGCCCAGCGCGCCTACCTCGAATATGCGCTGTCGGTCGTCAAGGGCCGTGCGCTGCCCGATGTGTGCGATGGCCTCAAACCCGTGCAGCGGCGCATTCTGTATTCGATGGAGCGCATGGGCCTGTCCTACAGCGGCCCTACACGCAACACGGCGGCCAAGCCCGTCAAGAGCGCCCGCGTGGTGGGCGATGTTCTTGGCAAGTACCACCCGCACGGCGACACCGCCGCCTATGACGCAATGGTGCGCATGGCGCAAGACTTTGCCCAGCGCTACCCGCTGATCGACGGCCAGGGCAACTTCGGCAGCCGCGACGGCGACGGCGCCGCCGCCATGCGGTACACCGAGGCGCGCCTGTCGCGCATCACCAGCCTGCTGCTCGACGAGATCGACGAGGGCACGGTCGACTTTATCCCTAACTACGACGGTTCCGAACAGGAACCGCGCCAGTTGCCCGCGCGCCTGCCGTTTGCGCTGCTCAACGGCGCCAGCGGCATCGCCGTGGGCCTGGCCACCGAAATCCCCAGCCACAACCTGCGCGAGATCGCCGATGCCTGCGTGGCGCTGATCAAGACGCCCTCGCTGAGCCAGGAAGACCTGCTGGCCCTGGTGCCCGGCCCGGACTACCCCGGCGGCGGTCAGATCATCAGCAGCCCCGGCGATATTGCCGACGCCTATCGCACGGGCCGGGGCAGCCTCAAGGTGCGCGCGCGCTGGAAGATCGAAGAACTCGCACGCGGCCAGTGGCAACTGGTGGTCAACGAACTGCCACCGGGCGTGAGCACGCAGAGGGTGCTGGAGGAGATCGAAGAGATCACCAACCCCAAGGTCAAGGCGGGCAAGAAGGCGCTCTCGCAAGACCAGACGCAACTGAAGGCCAGCATGCTGGCCGTGCTGGACGTGGTGCGCGATGAATCCAGCAAGGATGCGCCCGTGCGCCTGGTGTTCGAGCCCAAAACGGGCAAGACCCCGCAGCAGGAGCTGATCACCGCGCTGCTGGCCCACACCAGCCTGGAGACCTCGGCGCCGATCAACCTCACCATGGTGGGCCTGGATGGCAAGCCCACGCAGAAGTCGCTGCGGCTGATGCTGGAGGAGTGGATCGCCTTCCGCCAGACCACCATCACCCGCCGCACGCAGCATCGTCTGAACAAGGTGCTGGACCGCATCCACATCCTCGAAGGGCGGCAGTTAGTGCTGCTCAACATCGACGAGGTGATCGCCATCATCCGCCAGGCCGAAGAGCCCAAGGCGGCGCTGATTGCGCGCTTCAACCTCAGCGACCGGCAGGCCGAAGACATCCTCGAAATCCGCCTGCGCCAACTGGCGCGCCTTGAAGCGATCAAGATCGAGCAAGAACTGAAGGACCTGCGCGAGAGCCAGGGCAAGCTCGAAGACATTTTGAACAACCCCGGCTCGTTGCGTCGCACCATGGTCAAGGAGATCGAGGCCGATGCCAAGACCTTTGCCGATGCGCGCCGCACGCTGATCCAGGCCGAGAAAAAGGCCGTGGCCGAAGTCAAGGTGGTGGACGAACCCGTCACGGTGATCGTCTCGGAAAAAGGCTGGGTGCGTGCCCGTACCGGCCATGGCCACGAGGCCGCCAGCTTTGCCTTCAAGGCGGGCGACGGCCTGTATGGCACGTTCGAGTGCCGCACGGTCGATACCCTGCTGGCCTTTGGCAGCAACGGCCGCGTCTATTCGGTGGCCGTGTCGCTGTTGCCCGGCGCGCGCGGCGACGGCCAGCCGGTGACCACGCTCATTGAGCTGGAAGCAGGCACGCAGTTGCTGCACTACTTTGCAGGCCCGGCCAATGCCACGCTGTTGTTGTCCAACTCGGGGGGCTACGGCTTTCTGGCGGCGGTCGAGAACATGGTGTCGCGCCAGAAGGGCGGCAAGGCCTTTCTTACGCTGGGTGAGGGCGAAACCGTGTGTGTGCCTTCGCACGCCGCGGGCACCACGGGCAGCAAGCCGGTGCCGCCTGCCACGCATGTGGCCTGTGCGTCCACGGGCGGGCGCATTCTCACGTTCGAGATTGCCGAGCTCAAAACCATGGCCAATGGCGGCCGGGGGCTGATGCTGATCGACCTGGAGGACAAGGACCAGCTCGCGGGCGCTGCCGCTTACACGCGCAGCATTTGCCTCGACGGAGTTGGCCGGGGTGGCAAGGTTCGTGATGAGACGCTGGAGATCCGCTCGCTCAACAATGCCCGCGCCGCGCGGGGCCGCAAGGGCAAGGCGGCGGATCTGGGCTTCAAGCCCAATGCGGTGACGCGGGTGGAGTAAAAAAGACGGGAGGGGCTGGCGGGGCTATTTGCCCGCCGCCCCGAGGCGGTCAACCGCCCCAGACCATGCCAAGGGTGTCTTGCGCAGAGCAGAAGACATCGAACCGATCAGCAGCGGTTCGCAGCCTTGTTCAGCGCGTTGCATGAGGCCGCTGCGGCAGCGGGTGTTGCGCCCTTACCGACCATGGGCGTGCAGATGGCGTCCGAATTTGGCGTCTGGCCGAACGTCATGGCTTTTTGGAACCCTGTTGCCGAGTACATGTAGCACTGGTAGGTGACGCCGTCGGTGGTGTTGGCGGTGTAGTTGATGCGCCCGCCGGTTTCGGTGCTCTTGTTGGCAATGGTGAAGGCGCCCACAGCGCGGCCAATGGCCACCGAGGTGCGCTGCTCCAGGCCCTCCTGGGTGATGGTGGCTGCGCAACCGGACAGGCCCAGTGCGATAAGAACGGTGGCGCCAAGGAGCTTGCGGTGGAGCGTGCGAGTGGTCATGCGATGCGTGCCTTTGAAAAATGGATGCCCGCCAGTGTCATGGCTTCGCCGTTGCCTGAGAACCCGACCAAAGGAGGGTGTCGCTGATGCGCGCATGGCGGGCAGAGAACGGCAGTAGGGGCACTATTTCGACAAGGCTCTGCGCCCGTGCGCCGACCGGCTTTGAGAGGGCGGGGTCGCCAACGTGACGCCTTTACGAAGCCTCGGGGCTGCCGGCAATAGGGTCATCCCCGAGCTTTGCATTGAAATTTGTGCATTGGGGGGAAAATGTCAGAAACATTTATTCACAAACCCAAGACTTCAGGAGGCAACGATGCCCAACAATCTTCGGATGGCCCACAAGCTCTGGATGGCCGTGATTCTGATCGTGGCCATGCTGGTGGCGGTGGTGGGTTTTGCCGCATACCGGTCGGCCAAGGTGCAGGCCGAGTCCGATGCAGCCTCCAAGGAGATGGAGTCGCACGTGCAAGCGGCGCTGCGTTGGTCCGGCCTGACCGAAACCAACGCGGCGAGAACCCAGGCGCTCATCGTCAGCAACGACCCGGCGGTGGAGGCCGAGTTCAAAGACGACATCGCAGCCACGTCGGCCCAGATCAGCGAGGTGCAGAAGTCGCTGGAGGCCATGGTCCTGTCGGAGGCCGACAGGCAGCAGATGGCCAAGATCGCCGCAGCGCGCAAGACGATGATCGACCTGCGTGGCGAGGCCCGCAAACTCAAGAGCGACGGGCAGCACGAGCAGGCAGTGACGCTGATTGACCAGAAGTACAACCCGTCGGTGGCGGCTTATATCGGCACGCTGCGCGATTTTGTGCAGCAACAGCGGCAAGGCGCTGAAGACCTCCAAAAGCGCATGGCTGCCGAGCGCTTGTTCACGGTCAAGATTGCAGCCACCGCCGTGGGGCTGTTGCTGCTGGCGATCATTGTGGGGGCCTACTACCTGATCGACAGCATCCGGCGGCCGCTTGCGCAGGCCAACGAACTGGCCGAGCGCATTGCGGGCGGTGATTTGAGCATGCAGGGGGCGGTGACACGGGGTGACGAGTTCGGTGACCTCTTGCGCTCGCTGTACGGCATGAGCGGCGCGCTGGGCCGCATGGTGCACCAGGTGCGGCAGAGCACAGACAGCATCGCCATCGCCAGCGCCGAGATCGCCACCGGCAACCACGACCTGTCGGCGCGCACCGAGCAGACGTCCAGCAATCTGCAGGAGACGGCCGCCGCCATGGAGGAGTTCACCAGCACCATCCAGCAAAGCGCGGGCAGTGCCCAGCAGGCCAGCAGCCTGGCGGCGAGCGCCACCGGGGTTGCGCGCCGGGGTGGCGAGGTGGTGACCAAAGTGGTGGCCACGATGGAAGACATCAACCACAGCAGCAAGAAGATCGCCGACATCATCGGTGTGATCGACAGCATTGCGTTTCAGACCAACATCCTGGCGCTCAATGCCGCCGTGGAGGCCGCGCGCGCGGGCGAGCAAGGCCGTGGGTTTGCGGTGGTTGCGTCCGAGGTGCGCAGCCTGGCCCAGCGCAGCGCAGAAGCTGCCAAGGAGATCAAGCAACTCATCAGCGCTTCGGTCGAGAAGGTTGAAGTCGGTTCGCGGCTGGTGTCGGATGCGGGCGCCACCATGACGGACATCGTACAGTCGGTGCAACGGGTGACCGACATGATCAGCGAAATCACCACTGCTTCGTCCGAGCAAAGCGCGGGGGTGTCCCAGGTCAATCAGGCCATTGGCAATCTGGACCAGATGACCCAGCAAAACGCCGCGTTGGTCGAAGAAAGCGCAGCCGCCGCGCAAAGCCTGCGGGAGCAGGCGGACCACCTTGCGCAGGTGGTGGCGATGTTCAAGGTCAACGCGGCCGCCAGTCGCGGATCTGCTCAGGTCGCCATTGGGATGGCAGGCAGCGCCTAGGCACGGTAAAAAAGAAAGGCATCCGCTGCGGGTGCCGCTTCTTCAGCGCCAACAAAAACGCCCCGCAAGCGCAAGCCTGCGGGGCGTTTTTGATAGGGATGGAGCGGGGTTGTTCAGGCCAGCTCAGCGATCAGTTCGATCTCCACACAGGCTCCCATGGGGATCTGCGCTACGCCGAAGGCGCTGCGGGCGTGCACGCCCTTGTCGCCAAACACCTGGCCCAGCAGTTCGCTGGCGCCGTTGGTCACCAGGTGCTGCTCGGTGAAGTCGCCGGTGGAGTTGACGAGGCTCATCACCTTCACGATGCGCTGGATGCGGTTCAGGTCACCGCCGGTGGCTGCATGCAGCGTGCCCAGCAGGTCGATGGCCACGGCGCGTGCGGCCAGCTTGCCTTCTTCGGTGGCGATGTTCTTGCCGAATTGCGCCGCCCAGGGCTTGCCGTCCTTGCGGGCGATGTGGCCGGAGAGGAACACCAGGTTGCCCGTTTGCACATAGGGCACGTAGGCGGCGGCAGGCACCGACACGGGGGGCAGGGTAATGTTGAGTTCTTTCAACTTGTCGTAAACGCTCATGGTCTTCCTCGGAATGAATGGGGGATGGATGGCGGGGCACAACACGGATGCGGTCGGCCCCTCAGCCGGGTGGGGATAAGTGTTACACAGCAGTGTGCGCCGAATCCATCCACCCTCCATGCCAGCGCCGCATTAGCATCAGCCCATGCCCGCCATAAGCGCTCCTAATGCCGCCACGCTGTCCGGCGCTCCGGCGATGGCGCCTCTGGCGTCTTGGCAAGTGCCTGCCGTGCTGCTGGGGGTGGTTGCGGGGGCAGCGCTGCAGTTGCAGCAGCCTGCGCTGTGGAGCACAGAGGTGTATGCCGCCCTGCTGTGCGCGGCGTTGGTGGTGGGCTGCTGTGCGATGGCGCTTGCACGGCCACGCTGGGCATGGCGCTGGGCCCGCTGGGCGGTGGCCGTCACGACCGCATTGGCGCTGGGCGCTGGCGCCCTGGCCATGTTCGCGGCCAGCGGCCTGCGGGCGGTGGCCTACCTGCAGCAGCGCCTGGACCCTGTGCTGGAAGGGCAAGACATCCGCGTGACCGGGGTCGTGTCGGCCATGCCGCAGTCCAACGAAGCGGGCACCCGGCTGCGCCTGGCGGTGCAGGCGGCGCACCTGAAAGGCGCGCCTGTTGATGTGCCACCCCAGATCGAGGTGGCCTGGTACGGCGGGGCATTTCGCGACGCGGGCGATGCGCTTGATCTGCAGCGCCTGCCGCCCCCCATGCGGGCGGGCGAGCGCTGGAGCCTGACGGTGCGCCTGAAGGCGCCGCACGGCCTGCGCAACCCCCATGGGTTCGACTTTGAGCTGTGGGCGTGGGAGCAGGGCGTTCAGGCCAACGGCTATGTGCGCGCAGGCCCCAAGGACGAACCCCCGGTGCGCCTGGCCACCACCTGGCAGCACCCGGTGGAGCAATGGCGCCAGGCTGTGCGCGATGCCATTCTGGACCGGCTCGGGCGCGGTGCTCAGGATGCCGACGACCCAGGGCGTGCGCGCATCGCGGGCGTGGTGGCGGCCTTGGTCACGGGCGACCAACGCGCCATCGACCGGGCGGACTGGGATGTGTTTCGCGCCACGGGCGTGGCCCACCTCATGAGTATTTCCGGCTTGCATATCACGCTGTTTGCCTGGCTGGCGGCCTGGGTAGTGCGCAGCCTGTGGCGGCGCTCTGCACGCCTGTGCCTGGCAGTGCCCGCGCCGTCGGCCGCGCTGGTGGCTGGGGTGGTGCTGGCGGCGGCCTATGCGTTCTTCAGCGGCTGGGGTGTGCCTGCACAGCGCACCGTCACCATGCTGGGCGTGGTGGCCTTGCTGCAGCTGAGCGGGCGGCGCTGGCCCTGGCCCCAGGTGTGGCTGCTGGCCTGCGCGGCCGTGGTGGTGCTGGACCCCTGGGCTCTGGCGCAGGCGGGCTTCTGGCTGAGCTTTGTGGCCGTGGGGGTGTTGTTTGCTACTAATCCGATAGCTGGTAGCGCTTATGGATCAAGCGCTAGAGGCCATTTTTACTCTTTGCTTCGTGAGCAATGGGTGGTGACCCTTGCGCTCACGCCCCTGGGGTTGTTGCTGTTTGGCCAGGTATCGCTGGTGGGTTTTGTGGCCAACCTGGTGGCGATCCCCTGGGTCACGCTGGTGGTCACGCCGCTGGCGCTGGGTGGTGTGTTGTGGGCCCCGCTGTGGAGCCTGGCGGCGCTCAGCCTGCAGCCATTGGCGGCGCTGCTGCAATGGCTGGCCCAGTGGCCTTGGGCGGTGGTTTTTTTGCCCGCAGCGCCTTTGTGGGCCGGGGTGGCAGCCGTGGCCGGTGGTGCGCTGCTGGCCATGCGGCTGCCGTGGCGCGTGCGGCTGCTGGCGCTGCCTTTGTTGTTGCCTGTGTTCTGGTGGCAGCCTGCGCGGCCTGCCGTGGGGCAGTTCGAGTTGTTGGCGGCCGACATCGGCCAGGGCAATGCGGTGCTGGTGCGTACGGTCACCCACACGCTGCTGTACGACGCGGGCCCGCGCTTCAGCCGCGAGAGCGATGCGGGCCACCGCGTGTTGGTGCCGCTCTTGCGTGCGCTGGGCGAGCGGGTGGATGTGCTCATGCTCAGCCACCGTGACGCCGACCACACGGGCGGCGCGGCGGCGGTGCTGGCCCAGCAGCCCCAGGCCACGCTCACCGGCTCCATCGAGGCAGAACACGCCCTGCAGGCTTTGCGCCCGGCCAAGCCCTGCCTGGCCGGGCAGCGCTGGGAGTGGGACGGCGTGGCCTTTGAAGTGCTGCACCCCATGGCGGGCGACGACGCCCCGGCGCCCCGTGCGCCACGGCCCAATGCCTTGAGCTGCGTGCTGCGCATCGTGGCGGCCGGGCC
The DNA here is from genome assembly GCF_027492855.1 of Acidovorax sp. Lineage (GTDB taxonomy): Bacteria > Pseudomonadota > Gammaproteobacteria > Burkholderiales > Burkholderiaceae_C > Acidovorax. The sequence goes on along the minus strand of NZ_JAPUDY010000008.1, from coordinate 101,966 downwards.
CGGTGCGCCGGTGGCTTTGCTGGTGGGAGACATCGAGGCCCCGCAGGAGCAGGCCCTGGTGGCGCGGGGCGCTGCGTTGCAGGCAGATTGGCTGCTGGTGCCGCACCACGGCAGCAAGACATCTTCATCGCCCGCGCTGCTGGAGGCTGTGCGGCCGCGCACTGCTTTGGTGCAGGCCGGGTACCGCAACCGGTTCGGACACCCGGCCCCCGAGGTATTGCAGCGCTACCGCGAGCGTGGCATCCAGGTCGTGGAGTCTTCACGCTGCGGGGCGGCCACCTGGTCTTCGTTGCAGCCAGCAGCGGTGGGGTGCGAGCGCGACACCCGCCGACGGTACTGGCAGCACAGCATGGTGCCACGGAGCGATTGAGTTGGGGCGGATGGCGCAGTGCTCTCAGGGGCTGTTGCGAAATGGGCGGGCGCGCAACTTGCTATCCTGTCTGCAGGAGGCACGTTCATGCAGAAATTTGACGAGATGTACGCCATGCTGCCTTTCGATGGCAGCGATGTGCGTGAACACTACAAGCGCTATGCGCAGTGGTTGAGCAAACAGCCCCCTGACGTGATGCAGGCCCGCCGGGCCGAGGCCGAGATGATCTTTCGGCGCGTTGGCATCACCTTTGCCGTCTATGGCGCCAAGGACGAGGGCGGCGCGGGCAACGAGCGGCTGATCCCGTTCGACCTGATCCCGCGCATCATCCCGGCCCACGAATGGAGCAGCATGCAGCAGGGCCTGGTGCAACGGGTTACGGCGCTCAACCGCTTCATCCACGACGTTTACCACGGACAGGACATCATCCGCGCAGGCATCGTGCCTTCCGACCTCATCCTCAACAACGCGCAGTACCGCCCCGAAATGGCGGGGGTGGATGTGCCGAAGAACATTTACGCACACATTGCGGGCATCGACATCGTGCGCGCCCCCAACGCGCAGGGCGAAGGCGAGTATTACGTGCTGGAGGACAACCTGCGCGTGCCCAGCGGCGTGAGCTACATGCTGGAAAACCGCAAGATGATGATGCGGCTTTTTCCCGAGCTGTTCAGCCTGCACAAGGTGGCGCCCGTGGCGCACTACCCCGACATGCTGCTCGAAACCCTGCGCGCCAGCGCCCCCGGCACGGCCGATGAGCCCACGGTGGTGGTGCTTACGCCCGGCATGCACAACAGCGCGTACTTCGAGCACGCCTTTCTTGCGCAGCAGATGGGGGTGGAGCTGGTCGAGGGACAGGATCTGATCGTCAAGGACAAGTTCGTCTATATGCGCACCACGCGTGGCCTGCAGCGGGTGGACGTGATTTACCGCCGTGTGGACGACGACTTCCTCGACCCGCAGGTTTTTCGCCGCAACTCCACGCTGGGCTGCCACGGCCTGATGGACGCCTATCGCGCGGGCAACGTGGGTATCTGCAACGCTGTGGGCACGGGTGTGGCCGACGATAAATCGGTCTACCCCTACGTGCCCGAGATGATCCGCTTCTACCTGGGCGAGGAGCCCATCCTCAAGAACGTGCCCACCTGGATGTGCCGCAAGCAGGACGACCTGCAGCATGTGCTGGCCAACCTGAAAGACCTGGTGGTCAAGGAGGTGCATGGCGCGGGCGGCTACGGCATGCTCATCGGCCCGGCGGCCACGCAGGCCGAGATCGAGGACTTCCGCCGCGCGCTGATCGCCAACCCGGCGGGCTACATCGCCCAGCCCACGCTGAGCCTGTCGAGCTGCCCTACCTATGTGGACGCTGGTATCGCCCCGCGCCACATCGACCTGCGCCCCTTCGTGCTCAGTGGGCGCGAGGTGCAGATGGCCGCAGGCGGCCTCACGCGCGTGGCGCTGCAGGAGGGCTCTCTGGTGGTCAACTCATCGCAGGGCGGTGGTACCAAGGACACCTGGGTGTTGGGCGAGGGCGCACAGCGAGTGCAGCCGCCTTCGCAGACCTTCTCGCAATCGCAGTCGATGGGCGGAATGACGCAAACACAGGAAGGATTTTGAGATGTTGAGCCGCACCGCCGATCATCTGTTTTGGATGTCCCGCTACACCGAGCGGGCTGAGAACACCGCCCGCATGCTCAACGTGAGCTACGAAACATCACTGCTGCCGCAGGCCGCCGACGTAGCGCAAAAAGGCTGGGAGGGGTTGCTGTCCATCAGCGAGCTGATCCCCGCCTACACCGCCAAGCACGGCGAGGTGATGCCCGCGCGCGTGCTCGAATTCATGGTGCGCGATGGCACCAACCCTTCATCCATCCTGTCATGCCTGCGTGCCGCGCGCGAGAACGCCCGTGCGGTGCGTGGGGCGCTGACCACCGAGGTGTGGGAGACGCAGAACCAGACCTGGCTGGAGCTGCACCGGCAGCTCGAAGGCGGCGCCTTCGAGCGCGACCCCGGCCAGTTCTTTGAATGGGTGAAATACCGCTCGCATCTCTCGCGCGGCGTGGTGCTGGGCACCATGCTGCAGGACGAGGCTTTCCACTTCCTGCGCATGGGCACCTTTCTGGAGCGCGCCGACAACACGGCGCGCCTGCTGGATGTGAAGTTCCACGCGGTTGAGCACGACTTTTTTGGCCGTGCCAGCGAGCGCAACCAGGAGAGCGACTTCTACCACTGGAGCTCCATCCTGCGCAGCGTCTCGGCGTTCGAGGTGTACCGCAAGGTCTATCGCGACGTGATCACGCCGGGCCGCGTGGCCGACCTGCTCATCCTGCGCCGCGACATGCCGCGCTCGCTGCATGCCTGCATGCGCGAAGTGGTGGACAACCTGGCGGTGCTGGCCAATGGGCAGTCGGCAGAAACGAGTCGCCGGGCGGGGCGCCTGCTGTCCGACCTGCAGTACGGCCGCATTGACGAAATTTTGGCGACGGGGCTGCACGCGTTTCTCACGCAGTTCCTCGACCGCGTCAACGACCTGGGTGGCGGTATCAGCCGCAACTTCCTGGTGACTGCGGGGGATTGATACGGATTCACGTTCGATCCATAAAAAACCCCCGTTCACGCTGAGCGTGAACGGGGGTTTTTATGTCTGAATGCGTATTGCTATGAGGGGCTGCAGGCAGCGAGTTACTCCAGCCCGTTGCGCTTTTGATCGCGCAGCATGAAGAGGTAAAGGCTTTCGACCTTCTCGCGCGCCCATGGCGTCTTGCGCAAAAACTTGAGGCTGGAGCCCACGCTGGGGTCGCTTTGAAAGCAGCGGATGGGGATCTGTCGGCCCAGTTCGTCCCAGCCAAAATAGTCTGCCAGCGCCACCACCATGGCTTCCAGGGTCACGCCGTGCAGCGGGTTGCGCGGTTGTTTGGCCGGAGTGTGTGGCGCCGGGGGGGCATCTGTTGGCTGCGGGGCGGTGCTCGCAAGGTCTGCAGCGGAGGCGGGTGTGGGCTCGGTGGCGTTCATGGGTGCCAAGCATAAAGCCGCGCGGCGTTGGGGGCGGGCTTGGCCGTGTCAGCCCACCTCTGGCGCACGGCTTTTGCGCTGAAACAGTTCGGCGACCCAGTCCACGAACGCGCGCACCTTTGCGCTCAGGTGCCGATTGGGGGGGTACACCACGTACACAGGCAGCGGCGGCTGGTTCCAATCGGGCAGCAGTTGCACCAGCGTGCCACGTTTCAGGTGGCGTTCTGCCTGCACGTCTGCAATCTGCCCAATGCCCAGCCCCGCCACCACCGAGGCCACATAGGCATTGGCTTCGTTCACGCTCAATTGGTAGGGGCCCGAGATGTCGATGGACTCGGCGCCCTGGCGGAACTCCAGCGGGTAGTGCCGGCCGGTGTGCGGAGAGAAAAAAAGCAGGCTGACGTGTTTGTCCTCGATCTCCAGCGGGTGCGCGGGCGTGCCTTTGCGCGCCAGGTAGGTCGGCGAGGCCACGGTGATGAATTTCAGGTTGCCGATGCGCCGCGCAACCAGCGATTGGTCGTTGAGCTCGCCGACGCGGATCACGCAGTCCACGTTGTCGCCGATCAGGTCCACGATGCGGTCGCTGACACCCAGGTCCACCTGGATGTCGGGGTAGAGCTCGTGAAACTCCGCCAGATTCGGAATGATGAGCAACTGGGCCATCGAGGTGCCCACATCGATGCGCAGGCGCCCGCGTGGGTTGGCGCGCGCGTTGGTCACGCTGGCCTCAATATCGTCCAGATCGGTCAACAGGCGCACCGTGCGGTCGTAGTAGGCGGCGCCGTCGGGTGTCACCGTCACGCGGCGCGTGGTGCGGTTGAGCAGCTTCACGCGCAGGCGCGCCTCCAGCGCCTGCACATGCTTGGTGACCGTGGCTTTGGGCAATGACAACGAATCGGCCGCCCTGGTGAACGTGCCGGCCTCCACCACCCGCACGAATATGCGCATGGCCTGTATCTGGTCCATGGCGTCTCTCCTTGAATTTGAAACTCCGGGGCATTCTCACATGGCCAAACCATTTGATTGTTGGAGTTTTGGAAACAATGCGGTGATGTTTGGCCTGTTTATCCCAGAGGGTCAAGCCACTACCATTTAGTCCATCGTTCATTCATTGGGTACATGCCATGCAGCCCGTCCGCACACACTCACCAGCCTCCACCGCTTCGCCCGCGATTGCATCCGCCCAGGTATCGAAGGCGCCTCCGGTCTGCTCCGACTGCACCATTGAGATGGCCAATGGGCAGAAGGTGGCCGTGCGCGTGTATGGCCGCAAGAAGGCCGGGCAGGTGTCTCCTGTGGTTGTGCATTTTCATGGCGGCGCATTCGTGTCGGGTGATCTGGACAACGGTTGCGCCGTGGCCTCGCTGCTGGAAGGCGTGGGCGCGGTTGTGGTCTCGGTGGCGTACCCGCTCACACCGTTTCCCCAGCCTGTGGATGCAGGGTATGAAGTGCTCAAGTGGGTGCACCGCAACCGCACCAAGCTGGGCGGGCAGGGCGCTTTGGTCTATCTCGCGGGCGAAGAAGCGGGTGGCAACCTGGCTGCCGCGGTAGGCCTGATGGCTCGCGACCAATTGCACCCGCCGCTGGCTGGGCAGATTTTGCTGTCTCCCATGCTCGACCCCTGCGCGGGCACGGCCTCGCTGCGCGAGGCCACGGGCGATGCCACCGGTTGCAAATGGGCGGAAGGCTGGCGCAATTTTCTGCGCCACCCGCGCGATGCGGAGCACCCCTACGCCGTGCCTGCGGGCGCACTCCGTCTGGCGGGCCTGCCGCCCACGCTGGTGCTGGTGGGCGACACCGACCCCATGCACGATGAGGCGCTGGCCTATGCCGCCCGCCTGGAATCGGCTGGCTTGCGGGTCACATGCCATGTGTTTTCGAAAACGGCGCAGTGGCCTGATGCCCTGCTGCAGACCGGCAAGCGCGAATGCCCATGTGCCGATGGCACGCAGGAGCAGTTCCGCCTCTTCTTCGCCGCCACCCGAAGCCCTGCGCAGTCTTGAGCGCGTTCAAGGCCAGCGAGGGCCCCGCGGGCTTGCAACAAAGCGGGCGCCAGTGGCAGAGCGGTGATCGTTGGCAACCCTTCGCCAGCCGTCACCGGCCAAGACATAGCCAACCCGCATGGCGAGGCATTCCAGACCTTGGCCTGCGGGCCTGCGCGCTGGCGCCTATAGTGTGTGGTTTGCGTCTGGTCTGGCCAGGCGTTGCCCGCTTTACCGTTCGTCATCAGGAGCCTTTTGCATGAGCAGCTATCCCAGCACCCAACTTTTCATCGCCGGTCAGTGGCAGGACGCCGCCGATGGCAAAACCATCGCCGTGTTCAACCCCGCCACCGGCAAGGAAATCGGCCGCGTGGCCCACGCCAGCAAGGTGGATCTGGACCTGGCGCTTGCTGCCGCCCAAAAGGGCTTTGAAGCTTGGCGCGACATCCCCGCCGCCGAGCGCGCCAAGACCATGCGCCGCGCCGCTGCGCTGATGCGCGAACGCGCCGAGGCGATTGCCGCCGTCATGGTTCAGGAGCAGGGCAAGCCCCTGGCTGAAGCCAAGGTCGAGACCATGGCATCGGCCGACATCATCGAATGGTTCGCCGACGAATCCCTGCGCGTGTATGGCCGCATCGTGCCATCGCGCAACCTCAAGGCCCAGCAGATGGTGCTGAAGGACCCCGTGGGCCCCGTGGCAGCATTCACGCCCTGGAACTTCCCCATCAACCAGGTGGTGCGCAAGCTGGCCGCCGCGCTGGCTGCAGGCTGCTCCATCCTGGTGAAGGCGCCGGAAGAAACCCCCGCCAGCCCGGCTGAGCTGATCCGCGCGTTTGCCGATGCGGGCGTGCCCGCAGGCACCGTGGGGCTGGTGTATGGCGACCCGGCAGAAATCTCCAACTACCTCATCCCGCACCCCGTCATCCGCAAGGTCACCTTCACCGGCTCCACCCCTGTTGGCAAGCAACTGGCGGCCCTGGCTGGCAAACACATGAAGCGCGTGACCATGGAACTGGGCGGCCATGCCCCCGTGATCATTGCGGAAGACGCCGACCTGGAGCTGGCCATCAAGATCGCAAGCGGCGCCAAGTTCCGCAACGCGGGCCAGGTCTGCATCTCGCCCACCCGCTACCTGGTGCATGAGAGCATCCGCGCCGACTTCGTGGCGGCCTTTGCCAAATATGCGCAGGGCCTGAAGGTGGGCGACGGCCTGACCGCTGGCACGCAGATGGGCCCCCTGGCCAACCCCCGCCGTATCACCGCCATGGCCGACCTGTTGGTCGATGCCGTGCAGCAGGGTGCGCAACTGGTGACGGGCGGCGAACGCATCGGCACCGAAGGCAACTTCTTCCAGCCCACCGTGCTCAACGATGTGCCCCTGTCGGCTCGCATCGTCAATGAAGAACCCTTCGGCCCCGTGGCCGCCGTGCGCGGGTTCGAGAAGATCGAAGACGCGATTGCCGAAGCCAACCGCCTGCCGTTCGGCCTGGCGGGCTATGCCTTCACCCGCTCGCTGAAAAATGCACACCTGCTGGCCCAGCGCCTGGAAGTGGGCATGTTGTGGATCAACCAGGCCGCAGCCCCTGCCGCCGAGCTGCCGTTTGGTGGCTTGAAGGACTCGGGCTATGGCTCCGAAGGTGGCCCTGAAGCCATCGAGGCGCACATGAACACGCGCCTGGTGTCGATCATGAACGTGTGACGGGTTTGTTGCCGCAGTGGACGGACGAGGCCGGGGCTTTTGTCTGCGGCGCAATCCATCTCGCGCAGGGCAGTGATGGTGCGGCACGCGTGTAGCCGGTAGCCCTGGCGCCCGTGCCTCCAGTGGGTGCCCGTGCGGCACCCTCGGGCATCGCATTACCGGCCCCGGCCATCCTGTTCACCACATGGGTGGGTGAAAGCCCTGATTGTGATTTTGGTCACCATGCCCGGAAATAGGGGTATGGACTGCCCATCTTCACGTGACGCCTGTGTGTCCTTCCGCGGCGGTGTGCAACTCGCCAGCAAGCGCATGGCGCAGGCCATGCGCAACCGCGTTGAACTCGATGCGCTGCTGCTGGCATTCGGGTTGCAGAGTGACACGCGCACTGAAACGCTGCTCACCATGAGCGGCCATGTGCTGGTATGCACCCTCGCGCGCGACGCGGCGCAACGCTGGGCGCCTGAGCATGACACGCTGGACCTGCATCTGCGGGTACAAGAGACCTGGGTGGGCCTGGACGGGCCGCAGGCATTGGAGCGCGAGATCTTGATCGCGCTGCTCGCTTCGCCCGTAGGCTTTGGTTATCCCAGCGTGGATGCCCTCATGTCTCAGGTGCGGGTGCGCCGGAACATCGCCTTGGCTGCGCGCAAGACGGCGCTGGCATTCAAGACCGAGGCTGCCGAGCGGCCCGAGGCCTATTGGCACTACGACGAAGACAACGGCTTCCTGCTCCGCCGTGGTAGCCCGCTGATTGAGGCGCTGGTTTGTGCCACCCAGCCCGAGGCAACGGGCAAGCTCTACGATTTCTCGTGCTACCGCGCCACCGAATACGTGATCCTGCTGGGTATTGCAGAGGAGGTGGCCGAGCACCATCCACGCATGCTCGAGCAACTGCAGGTTCGCAACGAACAGCACGCCATACGGTCTGCACTGTTTCATGACGTCTTCCTGGTCGAGTACGGCAGCATGGAGCAGCCGCTTCCCGCACGCTACTACGTACCCGGCGACCGCCTGTGGTTTCGCAACCCTGATGAGCGCTCTTCGGATGTGACGGGCTACGAGGGTTCCTGGGTCATCTACATGGGCGGTGGTCTGTTCAGTAACTTCTGGCAGCGTGACCGGCCTTTCACGCTGGAGTCCAAGTGCCTTGAAATCTACCACTGGCGCCATGGTGTGGTGATGGATAACGCGGGTGAGTTGCAGATGGACGAGGCGCTGGTTGAGGCGTGCCTGCGGCGCACGCAGGCTGAGGCCGAGGCCTCGCAGCAAGTGTTGCAGCAGATGATGCGCATGCGCGATGCCCAGGGCGTCTATGCCGACGGTGGTTGCATTGACTGCACACGCGAATACCCGCGCGGAGTGGCGTCCAGCGCCTGCGAACTGGTGTTGCCGCCGTTGCCCCGGGCGTCCGTGGATGCCCCGTCCTCGCCCGCGCCGCAGTTTGCCGCCGTGGCAAGGGCTTTCCGCTGAGCCGGCGCGCCGGCTCAGGAAACTAACTGCAACGAAAAAGAACGGTGCTGCCTGCGCATTCCCGTGGGCGGTAGGGTCGGATTTGGTCAGAACGTATAGTCCTGCGACACCTGCAGGTTGCGTGGCTGGCCGGTCATGCCTTCACCACGCTGGGCATCAGAAAACAAAAGGCCTCTCTCGTGACCTCCGTCTCTCAACACTACGCCGGTTTTCTCGCGCCAATTTACGTCTGGATGGCCGGCGGCCTGGAGCATGCTTTTGCTTTGGGCGCGAGCGATGTTTCAGAATTCTTGGGCTCCGCTCGCTATGCCGTTGATTTGGGCGCGGGATTCGGAATGCACACGATTCCTCTGGCCCGGGCAGGAACATCCGTCCTGGCCGTGGACACGTCACAAGAGCTGCTTTCCCACCTCGCACTGTGCAGCCCAGGCCAGGCGGTGCAAATGGTTCAGGCGGACCTGCTCGACTTTCCATCCCACTTGCGCGACAGCCCCGACCTGATTCTGTGCATGGGAGATACGCTGACCCACCTTCCCACCCAGAGTCACGTCGAACAACTGATTCGTGCGGTTGCTGCCTCTCTGCGGCCCGGCGGCACGTTCCTCGCCACGTTTCGCGACTACCGAACCCTGCCAACAGGAGACAACAGGTTCATTCCGGTGCGCAGCGACGACTGCCGCATTCACACCTGCTATCTTGAAGAACTGCCCGAGCATGTGCTGGTCCACGACATTGTTCACGAACGTGACGGAGACCATTGGCGTATGCGGGTCAGCAGCTATCAGAAATGCCGCTTATACCCAGGGGCGATTGTTGCCATGGCCACGGATCTGGGTCTAACGTGCAGCGTTGAGCCTGGGCCAAGAGGAATGCTGAAGCTGCGCGCCGATGCCTGAGTGGTGTACATGGGTTTCGGCTGGTTCGGCGGAGAGCTAAAACTCCCACTAAGGATTCTCTGCACGAATCCTCAACGTCTGTGCTTGGTGAGTCCCCAAGCCCGGACAATACAGGCATGAAGCAAAGCAGCCTGGGCCTGAGCAACACCACCAAGCGCACCCGCAAGCGCGAATTTCTCGATTCGATGGAACTGGTGGTTCCCTGGGCTGAACTGGTCTCGCTGATCGAGCCCTACGCGCCCGAGAGCGGGCGCCGGGGCCAGCAGCCTTTTGCAGTGCAAACCTTGCTGCGCATCCACTTTATGCAGCAATGGTTCAAGCTCAGTGACCCGGCGATGGAAGAAGCCCTGCACGACGTGCCAGCCTTTCGGGACTTCGCAGGCCTGTCCCGCTGGGACGAACACATCCCCAGTGAATCGAGCATCCTGCGCTTTAGGCACATGCTGGAGCGCCACAAGCTGGCAGATCAGATCCTGGACACGGTCAATGCCGTACTACAAGCCAAAGGGCTGCAGCTCAAAGCAGGCACGGTGGTGGATGCCACGCTGATTGCCGCTCCCAGTTCCACCAAGAACCAAAGCGGCGAGCGCGATCCAGAGATGCACCAAAGCAAGAAGGGCAACCAATGGTACTTTGGGATGAAGGCCCACATTGGTGTGGATGCAGACTCAGGCCTGGTGCATACGGTGCGGGGCACCAGTGGCAACGTGGGTGACGTGGTGCAAGCCAACAGCCTGCTACACGGGCAGGAGACAGACGCCTTTGGTGATGCGGGCTACCAGGGGGCGGACAAGCGGCCTGACGCCACAGAGGACGTACGCTGGCACATTGCCATGAAGCGCAGCAAGCGCCAGGCACTGGACAAAGACAACGCAGTGGATGCCTTGATCGAGCAGCACGAGAAGATCAAGGCCAGCATTCGGGCCAAGGTGGAACATCCCTTCAGAGTGCTCAAGCAGCAATTCGGGTACGTGAAGGTGCGTTACCGGGGGCTCAAGAAGAACACGGCGCAGATCGTCACGCTGTTTGCGCTCTCAAACCTGTGGATGGCAAGGCACAAGTTGATGGCGATGGGGCAGGTGCGCGTCCAAGGGGCGTAAGACCCCAAGACCGAGGGCAAATGGCCCCTGCGCGGCACCCGCACGGGTGCTGAGCCCACCGAATTACGCAAGGCGAACGCAGTTTTAGCTCGGGCTCCGTGGTGGCACAGTCACAACCGATTCGTGAAGAGCTTCCCTAAGGCGTACGCATAGCCAGAAAAACCCGGTTCACAATCAAACCGTGGCTTGGAGCTTGCTCCTGTTTTGATAGCTTCTTGCGCTTATCTAATAAGCGCAAGAGCCCATTCTGGCTTGAAGTTCTTCAGGCCAGAATCTTCCAACCACTTCAGAACCGGTACGTCGACGTCAGCGTGTACGTTCGCGCCTGCCCATAGAAACAATCACCCCGCGCCAGGCACTGGGTGATGTGCACCTTGTCCGTCAGGTTGACCACGTTGAAGGCCACGCGCCAGTCGCCTGCGTCGTAGGCGACCATGGCGTCGGCCAGGGTGGCGGCGGGCGTGCTGATGGCGCTGGTGCCGCTCCATTGCGAGCCGGTGTGGCGTACGCCCGCGCCCACTGTCCAGCCGCCGCGGCCCGTGCTGGCAAAGCGGTGGCTCAGCCAGGCCGATGCGGTGTGTTTGGGCACGCTGGCCACGGGCAGGCCCTGGTCGCCCGCGTTGCTGCGGCTGATTTTGGCGTCGGTGAAGGCGTAGCCTACGGTGAAGTCCCACTGGCGCGCCAGGCTGGCTTGCACCTCAGCCTCGAAGCCCTTGACCTTGACCTCGCCGATCTGCAGGCTGTTGAGCGGGTTGGTTGGGTCGGAGGTCTTGCGGTTCTTCTCGCGCAGTTGGTACACGGCGGCGAAGGCGCTGATGCCTTGGCCGGGCGGCTGCCACTTCACGCCCGCCTCCCATTGCTCGCCGCGCTGGGGCTTGAAGGGGGTGCCGTAAGCGTTGGCGCCGCCCAGCGGCTGGAAGGATTCGGAGTAGCCTGCATAGGGCGCCCAGCCACCGTCCATCTGGTAGGTGACGCCAGCGCGTTTACTCCAGGCTTTGTCGCTCACCGCTGAAGCGGGGCGGCCTTCCGTGTCGCTCTTGGCGTTGTCGTGGCGCAGGCCCAGGGTGGCCGTGAAGCGGCCCCACTTGATCTGGTCCTGGGCGTAGAAGCCCAACTGGCGCTGCGCCACGCTGGGCAAACGTGCCAGGGCGGATGCCGACGGCGCTGTGAAGTTGCCGTACACGGGGTTGTAGACGTCGATGGCGGGCGCCACTGACCGCCAGTTTTGCTGGCCCCAGTGGTTGCGCTGCACGTCCAGGCCACCGAGCACGGTGTGTTCGGTGTCACCCCAGCGCAGCTTGCCCTCGACCTGTGTATCGACCAGCAGCATGCGCGCGTTGCCCAGCGTCCACGAGGCATCGCGCAGCACGGTGCGGTTGTCGGCGTTGAATACGGGGCGGCTGGGGCGGCCCTGAGCGGCATTGGCCGTAAAGCTGGTGTACAGCGTGCGGTAGTCCACGTTGCTTACGCTGCGGCGCAGGTTCTGACGCACGGTCCAGGCGCTGTCGATCTGGTGGCTGAAAAGGTAGCCCCAGGACGTGCCTTCGGAGTTGTAGCGGTCCCAGCCTGGCTCGCTGATGAAGGTGGAAGTAGGAATCTGCCCAAAGCGGTTGGGCAACTGCGTGCCCTGCCAGGGGAAGAAGCCGATCAGCGATCCGCTCTTGTCCTTTTGGTGCGTGAGCTGCAGCGTGAGCGACGTGGCTGCGCTGGGTTTCCAGGTCACGGTGGGGGCGATCACCACACGGTCGTCGCGCACATGGTCTACCTGCGTGTCGCTGTCGCGGCCCACGGCGACCAGGCGGTAGAGCCATTCGCCATCCTGCGTGAGCTTGCCGGTCATATCGGTGGCGATTTGTTTGCGTGCGTTGCTGCCCAGTTGCACCTGCACTTCACGCAGGGTTTCGGCCTGTGGGCGTTTGCTGGTGAGGTTGAGCACGCCACCCACGCTGCCCTGGCCATACAGCACCGACGAGGGGCCGCGCAGGAACTCGACACGCTCCAGCGTGTACGGGTCAGGCCGGGTGTCGTTCCAGTAGCCGATGAAGCGCACCATGCCATCGAGGTATTGCGTTACGTCGCCGCCGCGTGCCTTGAAGCTGTCCTGGCGGCTGTCGAAATAGTTCGACACCGCCCCTGCCGTGTACGCCGTGACCTGGCGCAGCGTTTGCACGCCCTGGGCTTCCATCTGGTCGCGGGTGATTACGCTGATGGCCTGCGGGGTTTCGATGAGGGGCGTGTCGGTTTTGGTGGCCGACAGCGCGCGCTTGGCTACAAAACCTGTGACGGGGGCGGTGGGGCTTTCGCGCTCGTTGCCCGCACTCACGGTGACGGGTGCCAGGGCTTTTTCGGCGGTGGGGGCTGCGGTGCCCGCGGGCGTGGCTTGTTGTGCCTGTGCGGCGCCGCACAGTGTAAGCAGTGCCGCGTGCGCGATGGCGGTGCGGCAGGCGGTGAGGCCAGGTTTCATGGCGCTATCTTTCCGAGGGTTAGAAAAAGAAAAAAGGGGCAGTGGCTGGGCGCGTGCGCTGTCATCAGAACGTGTAGTCCAGCGACACCTGCAGGCTGCGCGGTTGGCCGGGCGAGACGGAACCAAAGCCTGCGGCGGTGGCGGAGCCGTCGATGTAGTAGCGGCGGTTGCCAGCGTTTTTGAGGTTGGCCTGCAGCCGCACGCCGCCCGCAAACTGGTAGCCCACGGCCAGGTCCACCACGGTGTAGCCGGGCAGGCGCCACTTGTTGTCGTTGGCGGTGAACTTGTCGCCCTGGTGCACCAGGCCGCCGCCCACCCACAGGCCGGGCAGTTGCGGCACGCGGTATTGCGTCCACAGCGATGCAGTGCGGCGCGTGGCTCTCTCGACGCGGTTGCCCACGTTGGTGCCCGCCGTGGTGTCGGCCAGCACCTTGGGGTCGTGGAAGCTGGTTTGGGCGGTCACCGTCCAGCCGGGGGTGATGCGGCCTTGCAGCTCCAGCTCGATGCCCTTGACGCGCTGGCGCGCCGTGAGCACCGAGTAGCCGGGGTGCGCCGGGTCGTTGGCGGGGGCGTTGGTCAACTCCAGGTCGAAGGCCGACACGGTGGTCATCAGGCGCTGGTTCAGCCATTCTTGCTTCCAGCCCACTTCAAACTGCTTGCCCTCTGACGGCGGCGCGGCGCGGTCGCCCCAGAGCAAGGTGCCGGAGTTGGCCTGGAACGAGCGCGCATGGCTTGCATAGAACATGCTGCCTGCGCGGGGCTCCCAACTGAGCGCTGCGCTGGGCTGGGTCTTGTTGACGTCGGTGGCGGGCTTTGTGTAGGCGTCCTTGAGGCGGTCATGGCGCAGGCCCAGCAGCAAACCGAAGTCGCCCAGCACCATGCGGTCTTGCACGAACACGCCGGTGTTGCGTGCGTCCGATGCCAGCCGAGGCACGCCGGTGGCGGCCACGGGCGGCACCCGGCCCGCGACGGGGTTGTACAGGTCGATGGGGCCCAGGTTGCCGGTGGCGCGCGCGCCGTAGATGCCCTGGATACTGCGCCAGTCCATGCCCGCCAGCAGCGTGTGCTGCACCGGGCCGGTCTGCACCTTGGCCCGCAGCTCGGCCAGTGCGGTGTCGGACGGATATTCTTGCCCTGGCGCGATAAAGTAGCCGCGCGCTACCTTGCCGTTGGTCACGGGGCCTATGGGCGATGGCAGTTTCACGTTGCGGTGGGTCTCGTTGCGCGAGAGGTACACCCGGCCTTCCAGCCCGTTGGCAAAGCGGTGCTGCAGTTCGGTGGAATAAAAGCGCAGATTGCCGTCGGTGGTCAGCCAGCGTTCGCCGTAGAAGGCGCCCACGGGCAGCGTGTCGGCGCTGCGCGGGTTCTTGGGGTCGGGCACCGCCAGGCCTGCGACGGAAATGCCTTCAATGCTTTGGGTCTCGGCCTGTGCGCGCCAGACGGTGTCGGGCGTGACCTGCCACTCCAGGCTGCCCGCCACGCCTTGTTTGCGCGGTGTGTTGCCATCCACAAAACTGCCGCCCCGGCTGGCGCCGCCGTCCAGCCGGTAGCGCAGCGTGCGATCGGCATTGAGCGGGCCGGTCAGGTCGAACTCGGCACTGCGCCAGCCGTAACTGCCTGCGCCCATCTTCACGGTGCGCAGCGGATCGGCCTGGGGCCGCTTGCTCACATAGTTGACGAGGCCGCCGGGGGCCACCTGGCCGAACTCCAGTGCGGCCGGGCCTTTGATGACTTCCACACGCTCGATGTTGAACAGCGGTGGGTCGAGCAGGTGAACGAACTTGGCGCCGTCGCGCAGGTAGTTGTAGGTGTTGTTGGCCCACAGCCCCCGAATGGCGAACTGCGAATACGAGCCGAAATACTCGCTGCGCGAGGACACGCCTGAGGCGTTGCGCAGCACGTCGCGCTCGGTGGTGGCCATTTGCTGCTCCAGCAGTGCGCCGTCGATCACGCTCACCGAGCGCGGCGTCTCCAGCACCGACAGGCCCAGGCGCGAGCTGCTTTGCGCGCGGCGCGCAGGCGTGGCAGCCGCGCCAGCGGTGGAATCGACGACATCCACCTGCCGCAGCGAGGGGGCGGGCGTTGTGGTTGCTGTTGCTGACGTGTCGGTGGGGGTTGGCGCTGCGCTGGTTTGCGCCAGTGCGCTGCCGCACACAGCAAGCAGTGCGGCCTGGGCAACGGCAGTGCGCAGGAGATTGGGTTGGATCATTTTGCTATCTATTTGGTAGCTATCTGCGCTCTTCTATCAAGCGCCAGATGCCGATGAGAGCTGATTGGCTACATGTCTCAGAGACCCCAGCATCCGTTCGGGCTGAGCCCGTCGAAGCCAGGGCTTGCCCCGAGCGTGCAAGGCTTCGACAAGCTCAGCCCGAACGGATAAAGGGACATGACGTCTGAGGCAAGTCGCCAATCAGGCGATGGGATGCATAAAGTAATCAGCGTGACCGTGCCACCCCCGCCGCAGGCGCCAGCCAGCAAAGGGGCGGGCAGCGGCCCAGGCGCTCAGTGGCCCTGGGGTGCGGGCGGCAGCGCGGGTGATGCCATGCCGTCGGCCAGCACAAAAGTCAGCGTGGTCACGTAGCTGGCCTCGCCGTATTTCTCGCCCTGCAATTCGCCGGGCGTCTTATCGCTGTGCTTCACCTCGGCCACGTACTGGCCCTTCCAGGGGGTGACGAAGCTCACGGTGCCGTCTTCGGCCGTGTCGGCTTCGCGCGTCCAGCCCGAGGGGGCGGCGAGCTGCACCTTGGCCTTGGCCAGGGGCGCGCCCTTGAACACCACCTTGAACTGGCCGGGCTTGCCCGTGGGCACCAGGTCGAGCGGGGCGGTGGGGGCCACAGGCTGCGCCAGGCTGGCCACCCAGCGGGCCGAAGGCTGCCAGTGCATGGTGGCCAGGTTGCGCTTGCTGCGGTCGACCAGCGGGTAGGTGGCGGCGGCGAACAGCGTGTCGGGTGTGCCGGTCACGGTGTAGTGAAAACCGTCCTTGCGCAGTTGGCCATCCACGCGCTGGGCTGTGGTGCCGGTGCGCTGCTCCAGCGCAGGCACGCCCTTGAACTGGTCCAGGCGGCCAGGCGAGGCTTCGCGCAGGTTCTCGTTGAACTCGCCAAAGTGCAGACGCGCCTGGCCTGCGGTGTTCTCCAGCCACACCTGGTGGGCGTGGGCGGTGAGCGAGGCGCAGGCGAGCAGGGTGGCGAGCACTGGTGCTTTGAGGTGCAGGGACGATGGCATGGTGGTTTTCCTTTCGGTGGTTTCAGTCAACAATAAAAAGAGGCAAGCGCGCAGAGCTTCGCCCCCGCATGTGGCGGGGCGGCATGCGCTGCGGTGAGGTGTTGGCTGCCTGCGCCCGGTGGTCAGGCGCTGGGTGGCTGGGGGTGCGTCAGGAATCGACGCTGGTGCTGTGGAACGGCCCGCGCGGCCAGCAGTACCAGCCCATCACCGCCACCGGAATGCCCAGGCCCACCCAAGACCACCAGTCGCCCCAGGTGTCGGACACCAGGGCCGTGATGAGGCCGGTGGTGGTCAGCACAGCCATGGCGATGGGCCCGCCCCACAGCGACCAGAATGGGTTCGGCTTCATGCGCGGCCCTCGGTGCGGGGCAGCGGGCCGCTGGTGCGCGCAGCAGCTGTTGTGGGCAGGCTGGGGCCTTGCACGGTGGCGGTAGGCGTGGCGATGGTGTTGTTGCTGGCGCTGTTGGCCTGTACGCCTTTGCGCAGCCACAGGTACAGCCCGCTGCCCAGCACCACGATGGTGGCAATGTCGAGCAGTGCCCACAGGATCTTCATCGGCATGCCGCCGTAGTCGCCAAAGTGCAGTGGCTGCGACACCAACAGTGCCGTCAGGTACCACGGCAACTGGGGCGTGGCCGTGACCTCGGCCGTGCGCGCATCCACCAGCACTGGCTTGAGCAAGCGCGAGGTGAGCGGCTCGTTGCCACGCAGGAAAAACGTGTTGTGGTGCGGGCTGGAGAATGCCGTGCCCGGAAACGCAATGAACGACAGCTTGGTGCCCGGCGCCTGGGCCTGTGCCACCTCCAGCGCCTGCTGCAGCGGGCCGCGCTCTGCGGTGGGCACGGTGGGTTGGCCTTCGTAGGGTTTCAGCAGCGCCGAGAGCTGGTCGTACTGCCAGTATTTGATGAGCAGATCGGCCCACGTGTTGATCATGCCCGTGCCACCCACCACAAACGCCCACACCAGCGTGACGATGCCCAGCAGGTTGTGCAGGTCCAGCCATTTCACACGCGTGGAGCGATCACGCCGCACCTCGCCAAACGCCAGCTTGCGCATAAAAGGCGCGTACAGCACCATCCCCGTGACGATGGCCACCAGCAGCAGCAAGCCCATGAACCCCAGAAACAACTTGCCCGGCAGGCCCGCGAACAGGTCCACATGCAGCTTGAACATCACGTACATGAAGCCTTCGTCAAAACGCGGCTGACCCAGCACCAGGGCCGTGCGCGCATCTACCGCAACGGACTTGAAGTCTTCGGTGGGTGCGGGCGTGGGCGTGAGGGTGACGAACCAGAGCTTGTCGTCGTCTTCGGGCTGCGATGCGAACTGCACCACACGCTCGGGGTGCAGCGCCTGCGCGGCCGCCAGCACCTTGTCGAGGCTGGCGCGCGGCGTGTCGGCAGGCATGTGAGGCGCCTCGACCTCGGTGCCCAGTAGGTGTCCGATTTCGTGGTGAAAAATCAGCGGCAGGCCGGTGATACACAGCAGCAGCATGAAGACGGTGCAGACCAGGCTGGACCACTTGTGGGTCCAGCTCCAACGGCGCAGGGCGGTGGGGCTCAGCATGGGGCGAGGGTGGGGTCGCAAAGGTTGAACCGACGCACACCCACACGACCACCACCCCACTGCGCGGGAGCGGCAATGGAGGCAGCAGAAGGTGCAAAGAAATAGGAGTGGTTCAAGCCAGACAACCCGAAAACATCGAAGTGGACGGTGGGTGCTGGCTACAGCCTGAGAACAAGGCTAGGAGAGAGGCTGTGGCTTGCGAATATTTGATTTTACATTGCAAATGGGAATTGTTTGTATTTGCGATTGTCCTGTGGTTTAAAAAATTGAGACAACACCCCAAAGCGATGCAAAAGGGGACTCGAGAGACCTGATGGAGCTCTTTGCAGATCTGGTGGTCTGTTGCTCCTGCGCAAAGGCTAAAGTGCTACGTTTGGTCAGATCTGAGCACCAGATACTTCCGCCCGATCCTCAGTGGAGCTATGCACTTAAACGAAATTTCACGACCGGAGCTCGAACGGAGGCTTGTTGCAATGGTGTGCTCTTCAAGCCACTTGATGGCAGCGCTATCGGCAGTCCGTTCCCTTGGGTTGAAATCCTGGTGCATCGGCGCGGGCGCTGTGCGGTCTCTCGTGTGGGACACCCTCCATGGATTTGAAACCCCTTCAGTGCTTGAAGACGTAGATGTTGTTCACTTCGATGGCGGAGTTCCCGGTCCGGAGGAAGATGCTTGCCTCGAAAGCCGCCTGCGCTCGCTCATGCCGACGTTGCAATGGGAGGTCACCAATCAGGCCACGGTGCATCATTGGTTTGTCAGCAGTCTTGGGCAGGTGGTGTTTCCCCTTGGCTCCCTCGAAGAAGGCGTGTCAACGTGGCCAGAGTTTGCGACCTGCGTCGGCGTCTACCTGGACGATGACGGGTCAATAGGTGTGATTGCCCCACATGGACTTGACGATCTGTTTGCGCTTCGCGTTCGGCACAACTCACTCAGAGCGAGCTTCGCGGTCTATCGGCAACGTGTGGAATCGAAGCGGTTTAGAGAACGATGGCCGCTGCTTTCTATTGACGCATGTTGAAGGCAATGCGGCTAGGGCGCTCATGAAGACCAGTGCACTAATCTCGCGCAAACAAACCGACTCCGTATCGTGGTGTCAGCCACAGGTGCCTACGCTACGCCAGCGCAAGCCCGCCACCCCGCTGCGGGGCGGTTTAACCCTGCCGATAGGCACCTACAGCTTTTAGCCCTATGCTTATTTCTGGCCGCTTCCAACTCCGTCCCTTCGTTGAATCCGATCTCCCTTCCTTCGTCGAGGCAGTTCTGGAGTCCGTCGACACCGTCGGGCAGTGGATGTCATGGGCCCATGCCAACTGCACAACCGCCGATGCTGCATCCTGGTTTGCGCATTGCGAGGCCGAGCGGGAGAGCGGTTCCAGCTACGCGTTCGGCATTTTCGACGCCGACTCACATGCCCTTGTGGGCGGCTGCGGTCTCAATCAATTCAACTTACTCAACGGCTTCTGCAACCTCGGTTATTGGGTCCGCCAGTCATGGCAACGTCAAGGCGCTGCGCTCGCCGCCGTTCAGGCGCTCAGCCGGTTCGCATTTGCAGAACTCCAGCTAGGCCGCGTTGAAATCGTCGTGGCCCAGCACAACACGCCCAGTCTTCGCCTGGCTGAGCGGTCGGGCGCGGTGCGAGAGTGCCTCGCGCGAAATCGGCTCAAGGTGCATGGCAACTTCACCGATGCCTATGTTTTTTCCCTCATTCCGCCAGGCGTTTGAAGTCTCCACCAAGGCGCAAGCCGCCCCCACGCCCAAAGTTTGCTCTATGAACACAATTGCACAGCCGTTGGAAGTTCGTCGTCTCGGTGTACATGACGCCGCTGTGTTTTCGGCTTTACGACAAGAGGTCACGCGAGAAAATCCCGTGCCCATGGGTTTGACGTTCGAGGAAGAACTCACGCGCACGTTGGATGGTTTTCGAGCGCAGCTCTCTTCACCCCTCCCCAACGCTGTGTTTGGCTGTTTTGTGGAGGGTGAACTTGCTGCAACAGCCGCCGTGAGCCGTGCAGGCCTGTTTCCTTCTTCGCATCACAAGATGGTGATGTGGGGCGTATTCACGTCCCCTCGGCACCGTCGCCGAGGACTCGGCCGACAGATCGTAGACGCAGCGCTTCAACACGCCTTTGGTAGCGGCGTGCATCGTGTGAACCTGCAGGTGTACGTGCCCAATGAGCCAGCGATTGCGCTTTACAAGGCGCTGGGCTTCGTGGAGTACGGCACTGAATCCGAGGCAGTGTGTCTTGATGGTCAGTATCACGACGGCGTTCATATGACGCTTGTGAAAGACCGGTAGGGTGATATTTTGCTATTAAATATATAGCAAAATATCTTTTCCCATCAGACGGTAGAGGCCAAATTAATTCTGAATATTTTGGCTATTTGACCTCTGCCGCCCCCCCACCCTCAGAACCTCGTCCGCAGCGTCACCTGCAGCGCGCGCGGCGAGCCGGGCAGGATCAGGCCGTCGGTGCTGCCGTGTGATGACACGTAGAACTTGCGGTTGGTGAGGTTCTTGATGTTCACGTCCACATCCCACTGGCCCAGCGTGTACTGCAGCGCGGCGTCGAGCGTGGTGTAGGCGGGCAGGGTGACCCGGTTGCTGAGCGAGGTGAAGCGTGCGCCCACGTGGTTCACGCCGCCGCCCAGGCGCAGGCCGTGGCCCAGGTCTTTCATGGCCCACAGGAAGGCCGAGTTGCGCGGGGTGAGCGCGGCGACCTGGCCTTGCACCGCGATGGAGGTGGTGGGCAACTGGGCGGTGTTGACCTTGGCCAGCGACTTCGTCATGCGGCCGTCGAGCCATGCGTAGCCCGCGCTCACGTCCCAGCGGCCGGGCAGGCGGCCGCTGGTGGTCAGCTCCAGGCCGTTGGTGCGCTGCGTGCCCACGTTGATCTGGCGCGAAGGGTTGGTCGGGTCGGTGTTCTTGATGTTGGTGCGTTCCAGGTTGAACAGCGCACCGGTGATGTTCAGGCGGCCATCGAGCAGGTCGAGCTTGACGCCGATTTCCTTGTTCTGCGTGATCTCGGGCTCGGCGCCCGTGTTGCTGGCCGACAGTGCAAAGGTTTCAGCCGAGGGCTGGAACGATTTGCTGTACGACACGTAGTAA
This sequence comes from Acidovorax sp., assembly GCF_027492855.1. Taxonomy (GTDB): domain Bacteria; phylum Pseudomonadota; class Gammaproteobacteria; order Burkholderiales; family Burkholderiaceae_C; genus Acidovorax. Next base: position 81,078 of record NZ_JAPUDY010000008.1, on the reverse strand, counting down.
GACACCGCATCGCTGGGCTGCCAGACCAGGCCCGCGCGGGGGCTGAATTTTTTGTCGGTGCGCGACAGCGAAGAGAGCTTGCGGTCGAACGCGGTCTGCTGCTTGTACACGTCGTAGCGTGCCCCCACCAGCGCCTTCCACTGTGGTGCCAGCGTGATCTGGTCTTGCCAGTACAGCGCGGCTGTGTCTTGTGTGGTGTGGCTGGGGATGGCGCTGTCGGCGGTGTAGCCGGAGGCTGGAATCACCGGTGCGGCCACGCCTGCAGGGTTGAGGATGGAGACGCGGTCTGCGCCGCCCGACACCGACTGGACCCGCTTTTTCTGCTGGCCCAGCTCCATGCCCATCAGCCATTCCTGCTTGAAGCCGCCGAGCTGGTTGCGCCAGGTCACGTCGGTCTGGTTGAAGAGGCCTTTCTCGTCGCGCAGGATGAACGAGTGCGTGCGGCCCACCGTCATGTCCACGGGGTTGACGGAGCCTCCGGGCACGGTGTTGTAGCGGTCCAGCGTGTAGTCGTAGGCGCGCGTCACGTTGCGCACCGACCACGCGTCGTTGAAGCGGTGGTTGAGTGTGGCGGCCAGCGACTGCATGGTGCTGGTGGAGGTGTCGTCTTGCGCGGCGTTGCGCGAGCCGTAGTAGGTGCTGGCGGCCACATTCACGGGGCGGCCGTTCAGGGCCGGGATGCCGAAGTCGGTCACGCGCTTGTCGCGCGCGTTGGTGTATTGCAGCAGCAGATCGGTTTGTGCCGCGAGCTTGAGTGCGAGCGATGGCGCGAAGTTGTGGCGCTTGACGAACTGCTGGTCGCGGTAGCTGCCCGAGTCTTCGACGGCAGCGTTGATGCGGAAGGCGGCGGTGTCGCTGATGCCCACGTTCACGTCGGCCGTGGCGCGGCGAAAGTCAAAGCTGCCCAGGCCCAGGCTGGCTTCGCCCCCGGTCTGGCCGAATTTCGGCTTCTTGGTCACGCGGTTGATCAGCCCGCCCGACGAGCCACGTCCATACAACACGGCGGCCGGGCCCTTGAGCACTTCGATGCGTTCGATGTCGGCCAGGTCGCGGAAGTAGAGCGCATCGTCGCGCACGCCGTCGACAAACTGGTCGGCGATTGCGCTGAAGCCCCGGATCACCACCTGGTCACGCTGGCCATCGCCGTGGCTCATGGCCACGCCGGGCACGTTGCGCAGCGCGTCTTCCATCGATCGCGCGCCCTGGTCGCGCAGCAACTGGCCGGGCACTACGTTCACGGATTGGGGCACGTCGCGCAGCGGCGCGCTGCCCTTGGTGGCTGTGCTGGTGGCGGCGGGCGAATAGCCGTCATCCGCGCCGGACGATTGCACGGTGACCTCACCCAGGGTTTGGGTTTGTTGTGCGTTGGCCAGGCTGGCCATCATCAAAGAGGCCGCCAGGGCCATTGGGTGCATACGCATGGTTTTCTTCTCCTCGGTTTTGAAATTTATGCTATCAAATTAGTAGCTGTTAGCGCTTATGAATAGGGCGCTAGAAGCCTAAATTGCTTGATTTATGGCAGCAGAAGGGGCAGGCCGCTGACTGCAGCGTGCTCAGCCTGAACGGATCGGTGTGAAGGAAGGGGTGTCTGGGGCCGTCACCAGCCCCCGGCCCAGGCAGCCAGGCCTGCGGCCAGTGCCACACCGGCGAGCAGGGGCGTGCGCTGGGGTTGCCAGGTGACGGCGGCGGTCACGGCCACGGCGGCAATAGACAGTGCAACCGTCCATGCGGCCACGCCCAGCGAGGCCGGTGCGCTGCCCGCCGGGCGGGCTGCCAGCCACAGCGAAAAACCCAGCAGCAACCACCCTGCGCGGCGCAGGTGCAGCAGGTGGCGCGCCGTGCCTTCGCGGCCCAACGCATCCTCGTGGTGGCGGTCCATGCCGAGTGCTATGGCCGACCAGGCGGCAAAACAAAGAAGAAAGGCAGACATGGTGGATTAGGCCCCCGAAGTCGAAACATCTGGCGCAGCGGGCAATGCCGCTGCCGGGGCTGCGCGTTGTGCCTTGGCCGCCGCAGCTTTGCCCCGGTGCACGCGGCCTGGGCGCAGCCGCCACGACAGCCAGCCCAGCAGCAAGCCGGTGAACAGGAAAGCCAGGTCCATACTGGCCCATATCCATTCGCCCGCAGGCAGCGTGATGCCCAGGTGGGTGTGGGTGGTCAGCGCATTGATCACCGGGAGCAGGGTCCACACCAGGCCCGCCGCACCCAGCGGCACCGACCAGCCCATGCGGTTCTCCCGCACCAGGGTGCTGGCCAGGGCCCACAGCAATGTGAGGCCCCAGGCGCTGAAGAACCAGGCCAGCTCGGTGTCGGCACGGTCTTCGATGCCCACGGGGATGAGCCGGTTGGAGGCCAGAAAAACCCCGCAGGCCAGCGGCAGCCCGGCCAGCGTGGCAATGTTGATACCGACCACCAGGCGCTCGCCAAATGGCGTTTTGACCGGTGCCGTTGCCGTGGCGGCGGCGCCCTTGCGCTGGGCCTGGGTTTGCGACTTGGCGCTGCGCTTGACCGACCACAGCACCATGCCCGTGGCGATCATCAGGCTGCCCAGCAGGCCAAAGCCGAACAGTGCCCAGCGCAGGCCCACATCGGCGAAGCGCGCCACATGCAGGCCAAACAGCACCCCGTAGGTTTTGGCGGCGGGGCCGGTGGCATCGGACTGGTCCAGCCACTGGCCGGTGCTGGCGTCAAACAGCAGGCGCGGCGGGCGGTATTGCAGGCGGTCGCCTTCGTGGCGCGTCACCTCGACCACGGCACGGCCATTGGCGTCGCGGCGTGCTTGCACGCGGTCAATGCGCCCGCCGTCCCAGCGGGTGCGGGCGGCCTCCAAAATGGGTTGCAGCGCGATGGCGGGCAGGGGCTCTGCCTTGTCGCCAGCGCCACGGCGGGGGCGGTTTTCGGCCTTTTCGCCCTGCAGGTCGGCAAGGTAGGCGTTGGAGTCAACGCCTTTCTCGTTTTTGTAAACGGTGGCGATGCCCGCAGGCATGTACAGCGTGTGAAAGAGCATCAGCCCGCTGAAGGTGATCATCAGATAAAACGGCAGCACCAGCACGCCGGTGACGTTGTGTGCGTCCAGCCAGGCGCGTTGTCCACCCTTGGTGGGGCGGAAGGTGAAGAAGTCCTTGAAGATGCGGCGGTGCGTGATCACGCCGGAGATGAGCGCGACGAACATCATCATCGTGGCCACGCCTACCACCCAGCGGCCCTCCTGGGTCCAGCGCCCCTTTTGGGCCGTGCGCAGCTCGAAGTGAAAGCGGTAGAAGAAGTCGCCGCCCATGGTCTGGCGCGTCTCGATGGCCTCGCCGGTCTGCGGGTTCATGCGCTGGCTCTCGAAGCGGCTGCTGCCGGCGGCGCGCCACTGCATGTTCACGGCCGGGTCGCGTTCATCGGGCAGGCGCAGATTCCATTGCGTGACATCAGGCGCCTTGCGTGCGAGTGCGTCCAGCGACTTCTGTGCGACCTGTGCCATCTGCGCATCCGCCATATCGACGCGGGGCAGGCCGTGCATCTCGGGGCGCATCCACAGGCTGAACTCGTTTTTGAAGAACGACAGCGTGCCCGTGAGAAAAATCGCGAACAGCAGCCAGCCCAGGACCAGCCCCGCCCAGGTGTGCAGCCACGACATGGCCTGGCGAAAGCCCTCGCGGTCGTTGGGCGCCTTGGGCGTGCGTGCGGTGGTGTGGGTGTTCATGCAGCGGCTTTCATCCATTGCGGGGCCATGGCGCAGGCGCCCAGCACCAGTGCGGGCAGCAGCGTGCCGCCCCAGGCGCCCCAGGCGGTGCGCGCGTAAAACGCCCAACCCGCGGCCATGACATAAACCACCCAGGCGAGCATGGTGGCGGTGAGCACGGCTTCGACACGCGGCATGAACGGCACCAGTGCAAGCGACAGCGCTGCGGTGAAACCGGCAGCCAGCGCATAGCCGCCACCCACGGCGGCCACGGCACGGGAGGCAATGGCCAGGCGGTAGCGCCAGTCGATGCGGGCCGCCTTCATGGCCGTGCCGCCGCCGCTGCACTGGGGGCGGCGCTGCGGTCAGAAAGTGAAGGAGGCAGAGGCCCCGCAAGGCGGCAGGGGCTGGCGGCGCGGCGCAGCATCAACAAAGGCTCCAGACAGGGTTAGGGTACAAAAACGTACTAACGCTGGCTGCAGCAGGCGGCGGGCCTGGTTGACTGGCTGGCTAGGAATCGATCAGGAAATCGCTGCGCCCAAAACAACATGTGCAACACATGGTGTGTGCTCAAGACCTGCTTCAGGTGGGCGGCAAAAAGGGCGAGTGCCGATCGCAGGCGTGCATTCTACTTTTGTTGAGAAGCATTCGCATTTATAAATAAAGAAATCTGCTCGCTTTGATGTGCGTTTGCAACAAACTGTGAGACAAGGGCCTGGTTGAGCGGCGCGGGAGCGACTGCGCAGTCCAGGCCTGTACGTTTTGCGGGCACAAAAAAACGGGCCGAAGCCCGTTTTTTTGATTTCTTCTACTTTGCTTTTTTCGTGGAGCGCTCTGGAGAACTCTTTTTTGCCGGAACTCAGTCTGCGTCGCCCATCTGGGACTGCAGGTAGTTTGGCAGGCCGACCTTGTCGATCAGGTCGATCTGGGTTTCAAGGAAGTCGATGTGCTCTTCAGTGTCGTCCAGAATCTTTTGCAGCAGGTCGCGTGAGACATAGTCGCGCGCCGTTTCGCAGTAGGCAATGCCTTCCTTGATGGTGGCCTGGGCGCCTTGCTCCGAGCGCAGATCGCATGCCAGGATTTCGGGCACGTCCTCACCCACTTGCAGCTTGGCCAGGTCCTGCAGGTTGGGCAGGCCGTCGAGCATGAAGATGCGGTCCATCAGCCAGTCGGCATGTTTCATCTCGCCGATCGACTCGGAGTATTCCTTCTTGGCCAGCTTGTCGAAGCCCCAGTGCTTGAGCATGCGGTAGTGCAAGAAGTACTGGTTGATGGCCGTGAGTTCGTTCTTGAGCTGGGCCTGCAGATGGCCAATGACTTGTGCGTCGCCTTGCATGGGGGACTCCTCGTTTGTTTGTTTGTTGTTTGTGCTGGTTCGGCCCCGATTGTCGTGACCCGAATCAACGGGCGCAAGGCAATCCCCTGTGAAAGCGCAATGGCTGCGTTTGATGTTGAGTTGTGTTCGCGTTCACAGTGATGGGCGGGCGTCTTTTATAGTCATGGACAATTGAATTCATTAAATCAATTAATTGGATTGATTTCTTTGAAGCGCCTAAACTTTGGCCCCGTCTAGTTAACCAACCATAAGGAAGCAGCAATGTCCCTGATCAATACGCAAGTTCAGCCCTTCAAAACCACCGCTTACGTCAACCGTGACGGCAAGGGTGAATTCATCGAAGTGTCGGAAGCCAGCCTCAAGGGCAAGTGGTCCGTGCTGATCTTCATGCCTGCAGCTTTCACCTTCAACTGCCCCACCGAAATCGAAGACGCTGCCGACAACTATGCTGAGTTCCAGAAGGCCGGTGCCGAGGTGTACATCGTGACCACCGACACGCACTTCTCGCACAAGGTGTGGCACGAGACCTCCGACGCCGTGGGCAAGGCCAAGTTCCCCCTGGTCGGCGACCCTACGCACCAGTTGACCAACGCTTTCGGCGTGCACATCCCTGAAGAAGGCCTGGCACTGCGCGGCACCTTCGTGATCAACCCCGACGGCGTGATCAAGACCCTGGAAATCCACTCCAACGAAATCGCCCGCGACGTGTCGGAAACTTTGCGCAAGCTCAAGGCTGCCCAGTTCACCGCCGCCAACCCCGGCCAGGTGTGTCCCGCCAAGTGGAAGGAAGGCGCCAAGACGTTGACGCCTTCGCTGGACCTGGTCGGCAAAATCTGATCGACTGACTTCTTCGGCAGAGCCTCTTCGGGGGCTCCCCAGCCGGACAGCGTCGTGGCGCGTGTGCGCCATGCCGTCCGGCTTTTTTACGCCCGCAATTCGGGGCGGGGTTGCCACGAGCGGCCTCAGCCCCCATCTACAACAACACTAAATTCAAAGGACACCACCATGCTCGACGAACAACTCAAGACCCAGCTTTCCGCCTACCTGGAGCGCGTGCAGCAGCCGTTTGAGCTGGTGGCATCCCTGGACGACAGCGACACCGCCCGCGAAATGCGCGAGCTGCTGACGACCATCCAATCCCTGCGCAGCGACAAGATCACGCTGCGCACCGACGGCAACGATGCGCGCAAGCCCTCGTTCAGCCTGCAGCGCGTGGGCGCCACCAACAGCCTGCGTTTTGCCGGCCTGCCCCTGGGCCACGAGTTCACCTCGCTGGTGCTGGCCCTCTTGTGGACCGGCGGCCACCCGCCCAAGGTCGAGCAGGACGTGATCGACTCCATCAAGGCCCTGGAAGGCGACTTCAACTTCGAGGTCTATATGAGCCTGAGCTGCCACAACTGCCCGGACGTGGTGCAGGCGCTGTCGCTCATGGCCGTCGTCAACCCCCACATCAAGACCACGGTGATCGAAGGCGGCGCTTTCCAGCAGGAAGTGACCGAGCGCGAGATCATGGCCGTGCCCATGGTGTTCATGAACGGCCAGGTCTTCGGCTCGGGCCGCATGTCGGTCGAAGAAATCGTGGCCAAGCTCGACACCGGCGCTGCCGCCCGTGATGCCGCCAAGCTCAGCGCCAAGGCGCCCTATGACGTGCTCATCGTTGGTGGTGGCCCTGCGGGCGCAGCAGCGGCCGTGTATGCAGCCCGCAAGGGCATCCGCACCGGCGTGGCGGCTGAGCGCTTTGGCGGCCAGGTCAACGACACGCTGGCCATCGAGAACTACATCTCGGTGTTGGAGACCGACGGCCCCAAGTTTGCCGCCGCACTCGAAGCCCACACCCGCGCTTATGACGTGGACATCATGAACCTGCAGCGCGCCGACAAGCTGATCCCCGCCGCCGAGCCCGGTGGCCTGGTCGGCGTGCAACTGGCCAACGGCGCCACGCTGCAGTCCAAGACGGTGATCCTCTCTACCGGCGCCCGCTGGCGCAACGTCAACGTGCCTGGCGAGGCCGAGTACAAGAACAAGGGCGTGGCCTATTGCCCGCACTGCGATGGCCCGTTGTTCAAGGGCAAGCGCGTGTCCGTCATCGGTGGCGGCAATTCGGGTGTCGAGGCCGCCATTGATCTGGCGGGCATCGTGCAGCACGTCACGCTGGTCGAGTTCGCCGACCAGCTCAAGGCCGACGCCGTGCTGGTTGCCAAGCTCAAGAGCTTGCCCAACGTGACCATCCACACCAACGCGCAGACCACCGAGATCACCGGTGCCGACGGCAAGGTCAATGGCCTTAAATACAAGGACCGCGCCACGAACGTGGAACACCTGGTGGCGCTGGAAGGCGTGTTCGTGCAGATCGGTCTGGTGCCCAACACCGAATGGCTCAAGGGCACGGTGGAGCTGTCCCGTTTCGGCGAGATCATCGTGGACGCGCACGGCCGCACCAACCTGCCCGGCGTGTTCGCGGCGGGCGACTGCACTACGGTGCCGTTCAAGCAGATCGTGATCGCAGCGGGCGAAGGGTCGAAGGCCGCGCTGAGCGCGTTCGACCATCTGATCCGCATACCCGTGCCTGCCTCGGTGCAGGAGCCAGCCTTGGCTTGATTTGTATAAAAAATGGCTCTCGCGCTTATCCATTAAGCGCTAGTTGCTATCAATATAATAGCATTCAATCCGCCCAGGCGAGGCGGCCGCTTTTTCTGGGGAAAAGGGTTTTGAGGCCCGTCGCTCTTCGTTGTTCGCCATGAAGTAGGCGCATTCAAATGCGTTGCATGGGGGTATTTGTGGATTTGTATTGAGAATTATTCTCATATAAAATCAGCCTCCATGCATTCATGCCAGCCAAAGCTGGCCCACCACAGTCGCGTGCGGCCATGCTTGGAGCCAGCGCTAGCTTGCCGAATCGACCGCAGAAGAAGGGCTCCGCCGTGGCGTATCCATCCGTATCTCTTTAGCCTCGCTTCGCGGTTTGGCTTGTCGCCAGCATCCGGCCTTCCGCGCAGGCTGGACGCTCATTTCTGATCGTTTCTTCCTGCTTCACGGAGACCCCCATGAGCCATGCTTCCAACGCCGCCCCTCGTGATGAGGAATACAGCCTGCCTTGCGCCGAAGCCCTGTTGGCGGGCACTCTGGCGCTGATGACGGGCTATGTGCAGGTCTGCTGTGATGGCCACCGCGAGGCCATGGGGCGCAAGATCGTCAACAACCTGGAAATGTTGGGGCAGCTCGAATCACTCACGCCGCATTTCCGCGCCATGCTGGGCAACCTGCAGGGCCGCTGGGTGCTGCAATGCCAGGTGGCGGGCGCCGAGGCAGAGCCCACCAGCGCGCTGACCGCTGCCGAGCAGCGCCGCGCCCTGTGGGTGGCAGCGCCAGAGGCTCTGCAGTAAACGCCCGCGCCACGTTGGACGCGTTTTTCACGCCTCCGCTCTCAATACACCAGCTTCTCCGGCCTGACTTCCTGCAGGATCGTGGTGGCGATTTCCTCGATGCTCTTGGTGGTGGTGGACAACCAGCGGATGCCTGAGCGCCGCATCATGGCCTCGGCCTCGGAGACTTCCATGCGGCAGTTTTCCAGGCTGGCGTAGCGTGAATTGGGGCGGCGCTCGTTGCGGATCTCGGACAGGCGCTCGGGCTGGATGGTCAGGCCAAAAATCTTTTTGCGATGGGGCTCCAACGCGGGCGGCAACTGGCGGCGCTCGAAGTCCTCGGGGATCAGCGGGTAGTTGGCGGCTTTCAGACCACATTGCATGGCCAGATACAGGCTGGTGGGGGTTTTGCCGCTACGGCTCACGCCCACCAGGATCACGTCGGCACCGGCCAGGTCGCGGTTGCTCTGGCCGTCGTCGTGCGCCAGGCTGAAGTTGATGGCTTCGATGCGGTCGGTGTATTCCTTGCTGCGGCTCACGTCACTGAAGCGGCCCACGCGGTGGTGGGATTTGATGCCCAGCTCTTTCTCCAGCGGGTGCACGAAGGTGCCGAACATGTCCAGCAGCATGCCCTTGCAGCCTTCCTGGATGACCTTGAGCACTTCCATGTTGACCAGGGTGGTGAAGACCACGGGCTTTTTGCCTTCGACTTCGCCGGTGTGGTTGATCTGCCGCACGGCCTGGTGGGCTTTGTCCACGGTGTCGATGAAGGGCAGGCGCACATGGCGCGGCTTCATTTCGAACTGGGCCAGGATGGCATTGCCGAAGGTTTCGGCGGTGATGCCGGTGCCGTCAGAGACAAAAAATACGGTGCGCGTGTGCATGGAGCCCCTTTTTTTGGATAGAACTTGCGCAAACAGGGTTGCCGCCCGAAGTAGGGGGCTATACCCCGTTCTGTGTCAGTCGCGGGAAAGCGTCAGCCCGCTGCCAGAAGCCCGGGCCTACAATTGTCACAATTATCCAATTCTCACCATGCACTTCGTCGGCCTACAACCACAACGACAAAGCCGCTGCCCGTGCATGGCCGCTCGCCCGTTGCTCCCTGAGGGCAGGCGCGCAGACCCGGTTTCAACTTCTGGAGCTTTCCCATGTCTGCACTTTTCAGCCCGACCGCCCTGGTCGTACCGTTTGAAAACCTGAGAATGACCGATGTCGAGGCGGTAGGCGGTAAAAACGCCAGCCTCGGCGAGATGATCTCCCAACTGCCGCAGGGCGTGCGCGTGCCCACGGGCTTTGCAACCACGGCGCATGCGTTCCGCCAGTTTCTGGCCCACGATGGCTTGGCTGACAAGATCAGCGCCAAACTCAAGACACTGGACACGGAAGACGTGCGCGCGCTCGCCGCTGTGGGCGCCGAGATCCGTGCCATGGTCGAGGCCCAGCCTTTCCCGGCCGACCTGCAAAAGGCCATTGCCGACGCATTTGCCCAGCTCAGCGCGGGCAACCCCAGCGCCTCGTTTGCCGTGCGCTCGTCCGCCACGGCCGAGGATTTGCCCGACGCATCGTTTGCCGGGCAGCAGGAAACCTTCCTGAACGTGGTGGGCATTGACGACGTGCTGCACAAGATGAAGGAAGTGTTCGCGTCGCTGTACAACGACCGCGCCATCTCCTACCGCGTGCACAAGGGTTTCGAGCACGACGTGGTGGCCCTTTCGGCTGGTGTGCAGCGCATGGTGCGCTCCGACCTGGGCGCCGCAGGCGTAATGTTCACCATCGACACCGAATCCGGCTTCGAAGAAGTCGTCTTCATCACCAGCAGCTACGGCCTGGGCGAGACGGTGGTGCAGGGCGCGGTGAACCCCGACGAGTTTTATGTGCACAAACCCATGCTCAAGGCGGGCAAAAAGGCGCTGATCCGCCGCAACCTGGGCAGCAAGCTGATTCAGATGGTGTTCTCCACGCCCGAAGAAAAAGCCGCCAGCGGCAAACTTGTCAAGACGGTGGACGTGCCCACCGAGCAGCGCAACCGCTACTCGCTGACCGACGCCGACGTGGAGCAACTGGCGCGCTACGCGCTGGTGATCGAGCAGCACTACGGCCGCCCCATGGACATCGAATGGGGCAAGGACGGCACCGACGGCCAGCTCTACATCCTGCAGGCCCGCCCCGAGACGGTGAAGAGCCAATCCAAGGGCCAGGCCGAGCTGCGCTACAAGCTCAAGGGCCAGGGCACCGTGCTGGCCGAAGGCCGCGCGATTGGCCAGAAGATCGGCACCGGCCCCGTGCGCCTGGTGCACAGCATTACCGAGATGGACAAGGTCCAGCCCGGCGATGTGCTGGTGACCGACATGACCGATCCCAACTGGGAGCCGGTGATGAAGCGCGCCAGCGCCATCGTTACCAACCGGGGGGGCCGCACCTGCCACGCCGCCATCATTGCGCGCGAGCTGGGCATCCCGGCCGTGGTGGGCTGTGGTGACGCGACCGACCTGCTGAAAGACGGCACGCTGGTCACGGTGAGCTGCTCCGAGGGCGACACGGGTCGCATCTATGACGGCCTGCTCGAAACCGAGGTCACCGAAGTCCAGCGTGGCGCCATGCCTCCCATCAAGACCAAGATCATGATGAACGTGGGCAACCCCCAACTGGCATTCGACTTTGCCCAGTTGCCCAATGAGGGCGTGGGCCTGGCGCGCCTGGAGTTCATCATCAACAACAACATTGGTGTGCACCCCAAGGCGATCCTGGACTACCCCCAGATCGATGCCGACCTGAAGAAGGCGGTGGAATCCGTGGCCCGTGGCCATGCCAGCCCGCGTGCTTTCTACGTGGACAAGGTGGCAGAAGGTGTGGCCACCATTGCCGCAGCCTTCTGGCCCAAGCCCGTCATCGTGCGCCTGTCGGACTTCAAGTCCAACGAATACCGCAAACTCATTGGCGGCAGCCGCTACGAGCCCGAGGAAGAAAACCCGATGCTGGGCTTCCGTGGCGCGGCACGCTACATCAGCGAAGACTTCGGCGAGGCCTTTGCGATGGAGTGCGAGGCGCTCAAGCGCGTGCGCAACGACATGGGCCTGACCAACGTGCAGGTGATGGTGCCTTTTGTGCGCACGCTGGGCCAGGCCGAGCGCGTGACCAAGCTGTTGGCCACCCACGGCCTCTCGCGCGGCAAGGACGACCTCAAGGTCATCATGATGTGCGAGGTGCCGAGCAACGCCATCCTGGCCGAGCGTTTTCTCGAATTTTTCGACGGCTTCTCCATCGGCTCCAACGACCTGACCCAGCTCACCCTGGGCCTGGACCGCGACTCGGGCCTGGAGCTGCTGGCGCAGGATTTCGACGAGCGCGACCCCGCCGTGGAGGCGCTGATCCACCAGGCCATCAAGGCCTGCCTGGCGCAGGGCAAGTACATCGGCATCTGCGGCCAGGGCCCCAGCGACCACCCAGATTTTGCGCAGTGGCTGGCCAAAGAGGGCATCTCGTCGATCTCGCTCAACCCTGACAGCGTGATCGCCACCTGGCAGCAACTGGCGGGCTGACGCACCAGAGCCGAGGGCTGCATGTTCCATCCGCACTCGCACCACCTGCCTCAGCGCCCTTGATGCCGTGTCCGTGATGCAGCCCCCGCCTCCTCCTCCACCCCGGCGCCCTGCGGACGTTGAGATGGCGGGGCCGTTTCCGCCGGATCTGCACGACGTGCGCCACCTGTGGCTCAAAGCAGTGCTGCTGCTGCTGTGGGCCCTGGTGTCGTTTGGCACCACCTACTTCGCCAGAGACCTGCAGGTGCTGGTGTTCGGCGGCTGGCCTCTGGGTTACTGGATTGCAGCCCAGGGCGCCGTGCTGGTGTTCATCGGCATCGTGGTGGCCTACGGCTGGGCCATGAACCATTTCGAGCGGCAGGACCTAGCCCGCCGCGAAGCGCTGGAAACTCCGCCCGCCAGCGCCACAGACCGCAGCCATGGCTGAGCAAAAGCCAGGCAGTGCCGACTCCGACCGCGCCTATCTGTGGCGGTTGCATCGCATCCTGGCGTTGTATGTGGTGGGGGTGCTGGGTTTTCTGGCCCTGATGACCTGGGCCGAGCGCCAGGGCTTGTCGCGCCACTGGATCGGCCCGATTTTTTTGTTTCTCACCGTGATGGTCTATGCCGGCATCGGCGTGTATGGCCGCACCACGGACCCCGAGGACTACTACGTGGCGGGGCGGCGCATTCCGCCCATGTACAACGGCATGGCCACGGCGGCCGACTGGATGAGTGCCGCGTCCTTCATCAGCCTGTCAGGGGCGCTGTACCTGCAAGGCTTCTCGGGCACGCCAGGGCAGGCCGGTGGCCTGGCCTACCTGCTGGGCTGGACTGGCGGGTTTTGCCTGGTGGCGATGCTGATTGCGCCGCACCTTCGGGCCATGGGGCTGTACACCGTGCCCGACTTCTTTCACGTGCGTTTTGGCGGCCGCTGGCCGCGCATGATTGCCGCGCTGGCGGCGGTGCTGTGCTCTTTCACCTACGTGGTGGCGCAGATCTATGGCGTGGGGCTGATCGCCTCGCGCCTGACCGGTGTGCAGTTCGAGATCGGCATCATGCTGGGCCTGGGGGGCGTGCTGCTGTGCTCGTTCCTCGGGGGCATGCGTGCCATCACTTGGACGCAGGTGGCGCAGTACGTGGTGCTGTTGCTGGCGTTCATGATCCCGGTATCGTGGCTGGCTTACAAGCAGTTGGGCAACCCATTGGCACCGCTGGTATATGGCGAGCAGATCAGCAAGATTGCCGACCTAGAGGCCCAGTTGCTGGATTCCCCCGCCGAGCACCAGGTGGTGCAGGCCTATCTGCAGCGTGCCAAGGATTTCGAGGCGCGCCTGGAGGATGTTGAAGGAGCGTTGGAGCGCGAACGCGAGAAGGGGCGGGAGCGTGTGCGTGCCCTGCGTGCCCAGAATGCCGATGTGGGCCTGATCGTCTCGGCCAGCCGCGAATTGGCCGCGCTGCCGCGCGATGCCGTAACCGCCCGCGAACGCTGGACCCGCGAAATGCGCGAAAATTACGAGCGCGCCCGTCCCCTGGGCGGGTTGCCGCCGCAAAGCCAAGCTTATGTGGGCGACCCCAACGGCACCCCGCAAGAGCAGAGCGATTACGAGCTCACGCGCCGTAACTTCCTGGCGCTCATGTTCTGCCTGATGGTCGGCACGGCAGGTTTACCGCATTTGTTGACCCGCTATTACACGTCGCCCTCGGTATCGGCAGCGCGCGCATCGGTGGGTTGGTCGCTGTTTTTTATCGCCTTGTTGTACCTGAGCGCACCCGCACTGGCCGTGCTTGTGAAATTCGAAGTCATGCAGAACCTGGTGGGCAGCAGTTTCGAAACCTTGCCCAATTGGATGGCGCAGTGGGCGCGAGTGGATAGCTCTTTGTTGTCGGTGGAAGACGTGAACGGCGACGGCTTGGTGCAGTTCGGCGAGATCCGGCTGGGTGCCGATCTCATCATGCTCGCCACGCCCGAGCTGGGCGGACTGCCGTATGTGGTGTCAGGGCTCGTGGCAGCCGGGGGCTTGGCGGCGGCGCTGTCCACCGCCGATGGCTTGCTGCTCACCATCAGCAATGCGCTGGTGCGTGACTTGTACTTCCAGGGCACGCGGCGCCGGGCCTCACCTGAGCAGCGGGTGATTCTGACCAAGTTCACCTTGCTCGCTGTCGCTCTGTCGGCCGCCTTCGTGGCCGCGCTCAAGCCGTCCGAAATTCTGCCCATGGTGTCCGCATCGTTCTCGCTGGCGGCGTCGGCCTTCGTGCCCGCCATGGTGCTGGGTATTTTTTGGCGCGGCACCACACGGCAGGGCGCGGTGGCAGGCATGCTCGGCGGGCTGGCGGTCACGGTGTACTACATGCTGTCCCATGTGTCCGCCCTGCAGGTGCTTCCCCGCTGGTTGTTGGCTGACGGGCTCTGGTTCGGCATCCAGCCGATCTCCGCAGGCGTGTTTGGCGTGCCGTGTGGTTTGCTGCTCACGCTGGTCGTGAGCTGGCTGACACGGCCTGCGCCAGCGCTGCCACGTATCCGGTCTGAGATGTGAGCAGGATCAAAGTTAAATTCGAAATGTCATTTATTTGTGTGTAAACCCCGATTTCCATAGGGGTCAAAACATGGGATTCTGGTTTGCATGCGGTGTCCATTTGCTACAAGGGCGCCGCAGCCAATGCAACAACCAGGAGAGGCATGGTTCTCGTCAAAACCCAGGCTGGACAGGATGCACTCAAGAATCGCCATGGCAGTTTGAGTTCGCGCCAGCGTTCGGCCTTCATTCTTTTTGATGGCAAACGCAGCACGGGTGAAGTCCTGGCTGCCACCGCTGCCATGGGGATTACGCAGGACGATGTGGACCTGATGATTGCGCAGGGCCTTCTTGGACCACAGTCAGGCCAGCCCCTTGCAGTTGCTGCAGTTGCCACCGTGGAGGCCGCTGCCACCGATCTGGGAACCATTGCTTCTTCCGAAGAAGGTTCTGGGCGTTCTCCCAAAGAGCGCTACCAAGCGGCTTACCCGGTGGCCACTGAACTGACGGCGAGCTTGGGCCTGCGTGGCTTTCGCCTCAATCTGGCGGTGGAAGGGGCGGGTAGTTTCGAAGACCTGGCAGCTTTGGCGCCCAAGATCCGCGAAGCGGTGGGCGATGCCAAGTTCGAGCGATTGGACAAGGCATTGTTCGACTGACCCGCACTCGGCGGTCGAGGGCCTGACCCCGCCGCACCAGCGCTTCTTTTCCCTTCATCGTTTCTGGCAAATACACATGCCGGAGTTGTTTTGCGCCAGATCGTCGCCATCGGGGCGCTAGGCGCTGGCTGAACGCCTCAATACTGGCGGTTCCGGCCCTACGCATTCACCGGGAACACCCTAGGGCCGCTGCGGCCCTGCGCCGATAATCTTCAGCCATCAACACCCTGCGGGGCCAGGAGACCAAGGAATGACAGGGATGAATGTCAGTCAGCGCATTGCCGCCAGTTTTGCGTTGATCATTGCCGTGATGCTGGGCATGGCCGCCACGTTCTATGTCCGGGCTGAGGCAAATCAGATAAGGGCGCAGCGGGTCAAGCAATTCGATCTGGAGGGCGTTGTCGTGGCTGCGCGTCTGCGCTCGGCCATCAACGAGCACCATTTGATATCGCAGGATCTGGTCTTCAACAGCATCGGTCGCGATGTGCGCCAGAACGGTAGCTTCAAAGTGGCCAGCGAGAAGCTTGCGGCGGCAGCCGATGAAATCAAAAAAGGCTTGGAAGCTTATGTACCGACCATCTCCCTAAGCGAAGACAGGGATACATTCCGAGAACTGCAAGCTGATTGGAAAATCTACCTTGAGCGCCAGCAGCAGTTGATGGCGCTTCTTGAGAGCGGTCAACAAGCTTCGGCACTGCAGCTTTCCAGGCAAGAGGTCGAACCCGCTTGGCGCAAGCTGCGCGGAGACTTGATGAACATGGTTGATCTGAACCAGCGGGAAATCGTCAAGGCCATGGATCAGGTGGAGCAGATTTCCACCGACAACAAGCGCTTGGCCCTGTGGGCGTTGTTGCTGGCTGTGGGTCTTGCCGTTGTCTGTGGTGTGCTTCTGAGCCGCTCCATACGGGAGCCCATCCAGGACATTCTCGCTGGCATGAAGCAGCTGGGCAGCGGCGACCTTTCGGGCCGCCTGAACCATGGCCGTCGCGATGAATTCGCGCGCATCGAGGAAGGTTTCAACGCCATGGCCGATTCGCTGCGTGACCTGGTCTCGCAGACGCAGCGCTCGGCAGTGCAGTTGACGACCTCGATCACCGAAATCGCGGCAACCTCCAAACAGCAGCAAGCCACCGTCACCGAAACAGCGGCCACAACCAGCGAGATTGGCGCCACTTCGCGCGAAATCTCTGCGACTTCGCGAGAGCTGGGGCGGACGATGCGCGAGGTTTCTGCGGCCACCGAGCAGACCGCGACGGTGGCCGGTGCCGGTCAGATGGGTGTGGCACGGATGGCCGAGGTGATGCATCAGCTGACCGGCGCCGCCGAACTGGTGAGTGCCAAGCTGGCGCTGCTCAACGAGAAGGCTGGTGGCATCAACCAGGTGGTCACCACCATTGTGAAGGTGGCAGACCAGACCAATCTGCTGTCGCTGAACGCAGCGATTGAGGCGGAAAAGGCCGGTGAATATGGCCGCGGGTTCTCTGTGGTGGCGACCGAGGTGCGCCGCCTTGCCGACCAGACGGCAGTGGCGACCTACGACATCGAGCAGATGGTGCGTGAAATCCAGTCTGCGGTGTCGGCTGGCGTGATGGGCATGGACAAATTCTCTGAAGAGGTGCGCCGAGGTAATGCCGAGATGGGCCAGGTGGGAGAGCAACTCTCGGAGATCATCCAGCAGATCCAGGCCCTGGCACCGCGCGTGCAATTGGTCAGCGAGGGCATGCAGGCTCAGTCCGGTGGCGCCGAACAAATCGAGCAGGCGCTGAGCCAACTCAGCGAGGCCAGTACCCAGACGGTCGATTCGTTGCACCAGGCGGGCCTTGCGATTGATGGCATGAACGATGTTGCGCACGCCCTTCGCCAGGGTGTCATTCGCTTCAAGGTCTGATTCATGAACGAGCGCGCTGGCGGCGAATTGCATCTGCTGTTCAGCCTGGGGGCTGACCGCTATGCACTGCCTGCGTCTGATGTGGACGAGGTGCTGCCGCTGCAGCGACTGAAACAATTGCCTGAGGCGCCGGCCTGGGTAGCGGGCTTGCTCGCTTGTCGTGGTGAGATGGTTCCGGTGCTGGATCTGTGCCAGCGCGTGCTGGGACGACCTGCCAGCGCGCGCACCAGCACGCGGCTGGTTGTGGTTCAGCACCCTGAGGCTTTCCGTGGGTGCAGGCTCGGTCTTTTGCTAGAACAGGCCAGCCGGTTGCATAGGTTGCAGCGCGAAGACGCCAAGCCGGTGGATCTCGCAGGCCAGCCCGACTATCTGGGGGCTGTGCAGGCATCCGCACCACATGGTTTGGTGCAGCGCATCCGCGTTGCCGGCTTGTTGCCGCCCGACGTGGCGGAATTTCTGTTGAACGCCGATGGTTGAACGCATCGAACAACTGCTGAAGATGCTGATCGGCCTCGATGTCGATGCGATCGGCCGCAGCGCGTTGGAGCGCGCGCTGCGTGAACGCTTGGCGGCCAGCCAGCTCGACCCGGCGGGCTACTGGGATCTGCTAGAACGCTCGACAGCCGAGCAGCAAGCGTTGATCGAGGCCGTCGTTGTGCCCGAGACCTGGTTCTTCCGCTATCCAGAGGCCTTTGCACTGCTGGTTGAGCGCGCCCGCGCGCTGCGTGCGGCGCGTGGTGCGCAGCAGCCGCTGCGCATTCTTAGCCTGCCCTGCTCGACCGGCGAGGAGCCCTATTCGATTGCGATATGCCTGCTGGACGCGGGCTTTGCGCCGTCCGAACTGCACGTTGATGCTTTCGACGTGAGCCTGCGTGCGCTCGACATCGCCGCCGTGGCACGTTATGGCGCCAACGCCTTTCGCAGTGCCGACCTGGGTTTTCGCGAACGGCATTTTCGTGCCGAGGACCGTAGCCACCTGCTGCTCGACCCCGCGCGGTCTCTGGTGAACTTTCGATCTGGCAACCTGCTCGATGTGGGCCTAGCGCTGGAAGCGCAGAGCTACGATTTTGTGTTTTGCCGCAATTTGTTGATTTATTTCGACCGGGAGACGCAGCTGCGGGCACTGGCGCGGCTTGAGCGTTGGATGGCGCCGGAGGGGTTGCTTTTTGTTGGCCCCGCCGAGGCAGGCATGATCAGGCAACAAGGCATGCTGGCGGTGGACCGCGCGCACAGTTTCGCTTTCAACAAGCGCCGTGAGATGGCCGTGGCACCGCCACCGGCGCAGCGGCCTGCAGACCGCCCCGTGGCGGCCGTGCGGCCGCCAGTGCGCGTGGCCGCAGCCGCCGTGCGACGGGCGCCAGTCCCGGCTGAGAAGGTGGCCACCGCCTTGCCAGATCCCGCCGCACAGACCGGCTTGGCGCAGATTGAGCGCTTGGCAAACACTGGGCGGGTGGCGGAGGCGTTGGCAGCCTGTGCCCAGCAATTGCAGCGTTTCGGCCCTTCGGCCTCGCTGTTTTATTGGTGGGGCCTGCTCTGCGACAGCGACCATCGTGCCGCTGAAGCGGAGCGCTATTACCGCAAGGCGCTGTACCTGGAGCCACACCATCCCGAAGCTTTGGCCCATCTGGCTGCGTTGCAGGCAGCGCGTGGTGACCAAGCGGGTGCGCTGCGCTTGAAGCAGCGGCTGACTCCTTCACCGAGAGGGCGCCATGCAAACCGCTGAAGCCCAGGATTTTGATGCCTGCTGGCAGCGCATTGGTGTGCAGGGCGACCGCACTTGCGAGAGGTTGGCCGTGCATGTGCACTGCCGCAATTGTGAGCGCCATGCCGAAGCGGCGGTGCTGCTGCTTGATCGCTACACGTTGCAGCTGCAAGACGCTGGCGGAGGACAGGCTGAGGCCGCTTCGGCGGCTGCGGTTCGCCCGGCGCTGCTGTTTCGGGTCGGCCAGGATTGGCTGGCGCTCGATCCGGCCCGTTTGATGGAGGTGGCGCCAACCAGCGCCATCCACAGCCTGCCACACCGCCACAACCGCGCGTTGCTGGGTGTCTGCAATGTGCGCGGCGTATTGGTGCCCGCGCTGGCCCTGGGCCCCTTGCTGGGCCTGGAGGCGGCAACCGCCGCGGCCGCGCCCGGCGCGCGGCCGCGCCATTTGATCCTGGATGCTGCCGGGGGAGCGTTGGTGCTGCCGGTGGATGAGGTTGATGGCGTGTTGGCCATCCCCGAAGACCTGCTGATGCCGGCCCACAAGAACAGCAGCCTGGCAGTGAGCCGGTTGGCATTGCATGTCTTTCAGTGGCGGCAGGGAAGCGTTACCTGGCTTGATGCGCAGCGTCTCGTGCAGGCCATGCAGGAGAGCCTGGGATGAGTCTGGAGGAGTACAAAGACCATTCGATGCTGGAGCTGTTCCACATGGAGGCCGAGGCGCAGACCGAGGTGCTCAATGCGGGCCTGATGGCGCTGGAGCGCGAGCCCTCGGATCCTGCGTCGCTGGAGGCCTGCATGCGGGCGGCGCATTCGCTCAAGGGCGCGGCACGCATTGTGGGGCTGGACGCTGCGGTGCAGTTGTCCCACCGGATGGAAGATATTCTGGTGGCAGCCCAGCAGGGCGATCTGCACCTGAATCCAGAGCGCATCGATGCCCTGCTGCGCGGTGCCGACATGCTCTTGCGCCTGAGCGGCGGCGAGGCGGCCGATGGGTTGCCGGGCCTGTTGGCGCACCTGGAGGGCACGGGTGCGCCAACGCAGACCGAGGTGAGTCCGCCGGGGGGGGAGGCGCCCCCTGCAGCCGCTGCTGGAGAATTGCCGGAGCCTGCCGAGATGGCGCCGGAGCAGCGTGAGCGCGTCCTGCGTGTTTCGGCCGAGCGGCTTGACTTGCTGCTCGACCTGGCTGGCCGGTCGCTGGTGGCCGTGCAGCGGGCGCAGCCACTGGGCGAGCGGTTGACGCGGCTGCGCAGACAGCAGCAGCAGGTCGGCCAGTCGCTGAGCGGGCTGCGCGAGGCGCTGTTGGGCCACGCGCTGCCGCCAGCGGCGCAGGCGCTGCTGTCCAGCGCCCGCAACGGGCTGTTGGAAGCCGAGGCCCAGTTGCAACGCCTCAGCACCGAACTTGACAACTTCACCTGGGATTTTGGCCAGCGCAGCCACCGGCTCTACGACGCTGCGCTGGCGTCGCGCATGCGCCCCTGCGCTGACCTGATGGCCGGCAAGGCGCGCATGGTGCGTGACCTGGGCCGCCAGCTCGGCAAGCAGGTGCGGCTTGAATTGGATGGCGAGGGTACGCAGGCCGATCGCGACGTGTTGGAGCGGCTGGAGGCACCGTTGATCCACCTGCTGCGCAATGCCGTGGACCACGGCATTGAACCCCCAAACGAGCGAGTGGCGCTGGGCAAGCCCGCTGAAGGGCGGGTGCGGCTGCGCGCGCGACATTTTGCCGGGCGCTTGTTGCTGGAGCTGGAGGACGATGGCCGAGGGGTCGACCTGGAGCAGGTGCGCGCGGCTGTGTGCAAGCGCGGCCTGGCCAGCGCCGAGATGGCCGAGCGGCTGGGTGAGGACGAATTGTTGGCCTTCCTCTTTCTGCCCGGCTTCAGCATGAGCGAGGTGCTCAGCGAGGTGTCGGGCCGGGGCGTTGGCCTGGACGCCGTTCAGCACGAGCTGCGCAGCCTGCGCGGCAGCGTGCGTCTGCGCCAGCGCGCGGGGCAGGGCAGCCTTTTCCAGTTGGAGTTGCCGCTGACGCTGTCGGTGCTGCGCAGCCTGGTCGTTGAGGTGGGCGGCGAAGCCTATGCGTTGCCACTGGCCAAAGTGGAGCGTGTGCTGAGCGTGGCCCCGGAGGCGATCACCCTGATCGAAGGCCAGCAACACATTTGGCACGAAGGCCGCCACATTGGTCTGCTGGCGGCAAGCCAATTGCTGCAGGTGCCAGGCGTGCCGCGCGACGCGCCAAATCTGCCTGTGGTGTTGTTGCCCGGGCTGGACACCTGCCACGCCGTGGCCGTGGAGCGCGTGGTGGGCGAGCAAAACCTGGCGGTAACGCCCATCGACCCCCGGCTGGGCAGGGTGCGGGGCCTGGCCGCTGGGGCACTGCTGGACGATGGGGCGCCCGTGCTGATTTTGGATGTGGACGAGCTGCTGCACTCGGCGGGCAAGCTACTCGGCGGAGGGCAGGTGGAGCGCGTAGCGAGGCCCGAAGGCCAGGCCGCGTTGGTGCGCAAGCGGGTGTTGGTGGTGGATGACTCGCTGACCGTGCGCGAGCTGGAGCGCAAGCTGCTGAGCAGCCGTGGTTACGAGGTGAGCGTGGCGGTGGATGGCATGGACGGCTGGAATGCACTGCGCGGCAGCAACTTCGACCTGTTGGTCACCGACATCGACATGCCGCGCATGGACGGTATCGAACTCGTCACCCTGCTGCGCAGCGACCCACGCCTGCAGTCATTGCCGGTGATCGTGGTGTCGTACAAAGACCGGGAGGAAGACCGCCGCCGTGGCCTGGAAGCCGGTGCAGACCACTACCTGACCAAGTCGAGCTTCCACGACGAAAGCCTGCTCGACGCGGTGCACATGCTGGTGGGGGACGCACACCCATGAAACTCGCCATCATGGCCGACAGCCCCAGCCTGACCCAGGCCTTGCGCCGCCTGATCGAGCCGCTGCACCAGCAGGCATGGCAGGCGCTCAGCCTTGACGAGGCCAGCCAGCACCTCAGTGCGGAGGAGCCGCCAGATCTGCTGCTTCAGCAGCTCGATAGCGAGGCAGACCTTGAGTGCGTGCGCCGCCTGCAGGCCATCATGCCCTGTCCCGTCCTGCTCTTTACTACCTTGGCGGAACCGCGTGCGGACCTGGTGTTTGCTGCGCTGGGGCTTGGTGCCCGCGACGTGGTGGACCTTCCCGGCCTGGGCGCCAGATCTGACATGGACAGCGAGCGTCTGTTGCGCCGCATCCGCAACATCGGTCTGCTCAGCGGCAGTTTCATGGCAAGCACCGACGCGGCGACGGCATCGGCGCCCTTGCAGGCGTCTGCACCACGTGCCATGGCCGAGCCATGGCCCACCTTGGTGGCGATTGGCGCTTCGGCGGGCGGGCCTGCCACGATCAACACGCTCTTGGGCAACCTGCGCGCCAACTGCCGCTGCGCCATCGTTCTGGTGCAGCATCTGGACGACAGATTCTCAGCCGGCATGGCCGAATGGCTGGCGCGCGAATGTGCGCTGCCGGTGCGGCTGGCACGGGCCCGCGAGGCGCCGCAGCCGGGCGCTGTGTTGCTGGCGAGCGGTAACAGCCATTTGTGTCTGGAGCATGGTGGCGAGTTGGTCTATTCCGACGAACCGGCCGGGTTGCCGTACCGGCCATCGGTCGATGTCTTCATGCACAGCGTGGCCAGGTATTGGCGTGGGCCTGCCGTTGGCGTGCTGCTGACGGGCATGGGTAACGATGGTGCGCAGGGGCTCAAGGCCATGCGTGAACGAGGCTTCACCACCATTGCCCAGGACCGGGCCAGCAGCGCTGTCTGGGGCATGCCCAAGGCGGCGGTCGAAATCAATGCAGCGACAGAGGTGTTGCCGCTGTCGCGTATCGCAGGGCGCCTGCAGGAGCTGTGCCCGTGAACAAGAAACTTGAGGAGAATGCGATGACGACAGGTATCGATTCGAAGCCTGATCGCCCGGCAGGTGCTGACGTTGGTGACGTGATGGTGCTGCTGGTCGATGACCAGGCCATGATTGGCGAGGCGGTGCGGCGCATGCTGGCTGGCGAGGCTGGTATTGATTTCCACTACTGCAACGCCCCCGGCGATGCCCTGGCCGTGGCCGAACGTATCCGTCCGGCGGTCATCCTGCAGGACCTTGTGATGCCGGGTGTGGATGGGCTGGACCTGGTGCGTGGCTACCGCGCTCTCGACACCCTGGCCGACACACCCATCATCGTGCTGTCGTCCAGGGAGGACGCCCGGGTGAAGAGCCAGGCCTTTGCGGCCGGGGCCAACGACTACCTCGTCAAGCTCCCCGACGCCATCGAGCTGATTGCGCGCATCCGCTACCACGCACGTGCCTACATGGCGCTCAAGCAGCGCGACGAGGCCAACCGCGCGCTGCGCCTGAGCCAGCAGCAATTGCAGGAAACCAACCTGGCGTTGCAGCAACTGATGAAGTCCGATGGCCTCACGGGGCTGTCCAATCGCCGCCATTTCGATGAGTTTCTGGAAACCGAATGGCTGCGCGGCCGCCGCTTGCGCAGCGAGTTGTCGCTGCTGCTGATCGATGTGGATCAGTTCAAGCTGTACAACGACCACTACGGCCACGTGATGGGCGATGACACCTTGTGCGCGGTGGCGGGAGTGCTCTCCGAAGTGCGCCGGCGTGCCACGGACCTTGCGGCCCGCTATGGCGGCGAGGAGTTTGCACTGGTGCTGCCGGAGACATCGCTCAACGGCGCACTGCTGCTGGCCGAGAACCTGCGGCAGGCCATCGAGGCACTGGCAATACCGCACCAGGTGCAGCCAGGGGGTTCCGTGGTAACCGTCTCGGTGGGGGTCGCCATGCTGGTGCCGAGCGAAGCCCACGAGCCGGTTGAATTGGTCGAGCGGGCCGACCGCGCGCTCTATCAGGCCAAGAACAATGGGCGCAACCGTGTCGAGGTGGCCCCGGAATAGGCAATGGTCAGTTCGCGCGGCCCCTGCAAGGCGCCGCGGCAGGTTTTCCGGGGCAGCGGCGGACACAAAAAAAGGCCCGAAGGCCTTGTTTTGGTGAGCAAGCTCAAGTAGTTGCTGGTGGGCAGCGGCTCAGCGGCCGACCTTCAGCAGTTCCACGTCGAACTTCAGCGTGGCGTTCGGTGGGATCACGCCACCGGCGCCACGGGCGCCGTAGCCCAGGGCGGCGGGGATGATCAGCGTGCGCTGGCCGCCGATCTTCATGCCCTGCACGCCTTCGTCCCAGCCCTTGATGACCATGCCAGCGCCCAGCGAAAACTCGAAGGGGTCGTTGCGGTCGCGGCTGGAGTCGAACTTGGCGCCTTGCTCGCCGTTGTTGTGGAGCCAGCCGGTGTAATGCACCGACACGTTCTGGCCCTTGGTGGCTTCGGTGCCTTCGCCAACGACGGTGTCTTCGTATTGCAGGCCGGATGCGGTGGTGGTCAGTGCCATGGGGAAATTCCTTGAATGCTATTAAAAATATAGCTTCTAGCGCTTGTGTATAGAGCGCTAGAAGCCAATTCGACCCCTATTTTAGCGAATGCCCCGCGTATGCAGGGGCAGGCGCCATGTGGGCCAGCGAAAGAGGAGGGGCTTAAGCCTTCTTGGCGCGGCCTGCCACCCAGCGGGTGGCAAAGGCCTGCACGTCCGACAGGCGCTTGAGCAGGTCGGCGCCCGAGGGGGTGACGGTGTAGCCGTCGCTGCCGTGGTCCACAAAACCGGCTTCACGCAGCTCTTTGATGCGGGTGTTGAGGGTGTTGGGCGTGATGCCGCCCACGCTGTCTTGCAGCAGGCGGAAGGTCTGGGGGTGGCCGTCTTTCAGTGCCCACAGCACGCGCAGCGCATAACGGCATTCGAGTTTTTCGAAAAGCTGGTTGATGGACGCATTTTCTTTGGAGCTCATGGACGCTTCTCCTCGCGCAAATATTGAATTCAGGTTCGGTGCGGGGGGCTGCTTGCCGGACCCGCTGATGCGCTGAGACTATAGCGCGGAACCCATTTTGCTACAAGTTTAGTAGCTCCGAACGCACGGTACATATGCGCTAAGGGCGAAAAATACGATGTTGCGTATCAAACTGTTGCGACGGGGCCACGGTTTTGGGGCGGTGCTACCCGTGCCCCAGCCCCGCCAGATGACCCACCAGCAATTGAGCGGCTGGAGGAAGGAATTGGGCGCTGCGGTAGCAGATGGCAAACCGCCGCTGGGCCCAGGCGTCACTCAGCGGCACGATGCGCACGGGCGCCAATTGGGCAAACGGCTCCGCCACTTCACGCGGCACCACGCTGATGGCGAGGTTGGCGCGCACCACCCGCAGGGCTGCGTCAAAGTTGGACACCAGCACCCTGTGGGCCAGCGTTCTACCCTCTACAGCGGCCGCGCGCGCCAGCAGCACCTGCACCGCACTCAGGGCGGGCATGCTGACGAACTCATGCTCCAGCACATCGGCAAAGCGCACGCTGTCTAGCTGTGCCACGGGATGCGAGGTATGGGCCACCACGGCCAGGTGGTCGCTGCGGTAGGCACTGGTTTCCAGGCCCGAGAGGTCGGCTGCGTCCCAGCAGATACCAATGGACGCGCTGCCGTCGCGCACGCCCTGCACCACGTCGGGGCTTACGCGCTCTTCCAGGCTCACCTGGATATCGCGGTGCGCGGGGTCTTGCAGAAAAGCCGCTACGTCGTCGGCCAGCGACTCGGCCATGACGGATGCGGTGACTAGCATGCGCACATGGCCGCGCGTGCCGGTGGCATAGGCCGCCATGTCGCGCTCGATCTGCCCCATGCTGGCCAGCATGGTGCGCGCATGCTCCAGCAGGGTTTCGCCCGCCGGTGTGGGCACCACGCCCCGGCGCTTGCGCAGCAGCAGGGGCGTGCCCACCGTGTCTTCGAGCTGCGCCAGCCGTTTGCTGATGGCCGAACCCACGATGGACTCCTGCTCGGCCACACGCGCAATGCTGCGCTGCTCGCACACGGCGGCAAACAGGCGCAGGGTTTGCAGGTCCAGGTCGCGCATGCTGTTGTCTTCAGGTCTTTGGTGTTCCTTTTTGGAATCATATGGCTTCCTAAATGTATTTTCTGATTCTGTTGGGAATTTCTAAAATCCACGGCAGACCTCCACCAGAAAGAGACATCCTGTGAGCACCTTGCCGATTCAGCCAGACCTGCCGCGTGCCGTGGTCCGCGAAGTGGGCCTGCGCGACGGCCTGCAAAGCATTGCCACCGTGGTGCCTACCGCGCACAAGATCGAATGGATCAACGCTGCCTACGCCGCAGGCATGCGCGAGATCGAGGTCGGCTCCTTCGTGCCCGCCCGCCTGTTGCCCCAGCTGGCCGACACGGCCGAGGTGCTGGCCCACGCCAAAACCCTGCCGGGCCTGATCGCCTCGGTGCTCGTGCCCAACTACAAAGGTGCCGAGCGTGCGCTTGAATGCGGCGCCGACCTGATGGTCGTGCCCTTGTCAGCCAGCCACGCCCACAGCCTGGCCAATCTGCGCAAGACGCCTGACGAGGTCGTCGCCGAGGTGGCGCGCATTCGCGCCGCGCGTGATGCCAGCGGCAGCCGCACCCTGATCGAGGGCGGTGTGGGCACGGCCTTTGGCTGCACCCTGCAGGGCGAGGTCGCTGAGAGCGAAGTGCTGCGCCTGATGGTGGCCTTGCTGGATGCGGGTGCCGACCGCGTGAGCCTGGCTGATACCGTGGGTTATGCCGACCCGGCATCAGTGGCCCGCCTGTTTGAAAAAGCGCGTGCGCTGGTGGGGGATCGCCTGGCCTGCGCTCACTTTCACGACACGCGTGGCATGGGCCTGGCCAATGTTTATGCGGCTTGGCAGGCGGGCATCACGCGCTTCGACGCCTGCCTGGCCGGTATTGGTGGTTGCCCGCACGCGCCGGGCGCCAGCGGCAACGTCACGACCGAGGACTTGGTGTTCATGCTGGAGCGCATGGGCGTGGCCACAGGCATCGGCGTGGGTGCGCTGCTGGCGCTGCGCCAGCGCGTGGCGGGCTGGCTGGAGGGCGAGACCCTGCACGGCACGCTGTGGCAGGCAGGGCTGCCGCAGAATGCCGCACCCGCTGCGCTGCGCGAAGCCGCAACCGCAACAGCCTGATCTTCTTATCCATTCTCCGAACATGAACGACACACCAACCGCACCATCGTCCCCCCGCCTGCCGCTCGAAGGCCTGCGCGTGGTGGAGTTCACCCACATGGTCATGGGCCCCACCTGCGGCATGGTGCTGGCCGACCTGGGGGCCGAGGTCATCAAGGTCGAGCCCGTGGACGGCGACCGCACGCGCCACCTGCTGGGTGCGGGCGCGGGCTTCTTCCCCATGTTCAACCGCAACAAAAAGAGTATCGCGCTGGACCTGCGCAGCCCAAAGGGCCTGGAAGTCGCGCGCAAACTGGCCGCCTCGGCCGATGTGGTGGCGCAGAACTTCAAGCCCGGCGTAATGACGAAATACGGGCTGGACTACGCAGCGCTGAGCCAGCTCAACCCGCGCCTCATCTACGTGAACCACACCGGCTTTTTGCCTGGCCCCTACGAGCACCGCACGGCACTCGACGAGGTGGTGCAGATGATGGGTGGCCTGGCCTACATGACTGGGCGCCCCGGCGACCCGCTGCGCGCGGGCAGCAGTGTGAACGACATCATGGGCGGCATGTTTGGCGCCATCGGCGCCATGGCGGCGCTGATGCAGCGCGGCATCACCGGGCGCGGGCAGGAGGTGGACTCGGCGCTGTTCGAGAACAACGTGTTCCTGGTCGGCCAGCACATGATGCAGTACGCCGTAACGGGCCAGCCCGCCGCCCCCATGCCCGACCGCATCTCGTCCTGGGCCGTGTACGACGTGTTCAGCGTGAAGGACGGTGGGCAGATTTTTCTGGCCGCTGTGAGCGACGCGCAGTGGCAGACCTTTTGCGACGCCATGGGCTATGCCGACCTGAAGGCCGACGCCAGCCTGGCCACCAACAACAACCGCGTGCGCGCCCGCCCCACGCTGATGCCCGTGCTGCGCGAGCGTTTGGCCGCACACACGGCGGATGAACTTGCTGCGATCTTCGAACGCCACGGTCTGCCGTTCGCACCCATCCGCCGGCCCGAAGAATTGTTTGACGACCCGCACCTGCAGGCTACGGGCGGTCTGGCCGACATCACGCTGCCCGATGGCGAGCGTGCGGGCCAGACGGCGCAGATCACGCTCATGCCGCTGCGCATGGCGGGCGAGCGGCTCGACGTGCGATGCGACCCGCCCCGCCTGGGCCAGCACACGGCCGAGCTGCTGCAATCCCTGGGCTACACGCCCGAGGATGTGACGGCGCTGCAGGCATCCGGCGCCGTAGCCTGACCTTTTCACCATGCGGCGCAGACCGCAGCCCTGGATTCCATGACAACGACCGGAGACAACACCATGCAAAAAATCACCCCCACCATTGCTTCACCCCGCGCCGTGGGGCTCCTCTCGCGCCGCCAGGCCCTGGCCACCGGCGCGATGGTGCTGGGTGCTGCGACCTGGGGCCTGCCCCGCAGTGCCCGCGCTCAGGGTGACGGCAAGCCGCTGCGCGTGATCATGCCGGTGTCGGCAGGTTCGGGTGCTGATGGCGCCATGCGTGCCATCAGCAACAGCCTGGCCAAGGCGCTGGGCCAGCCGGTGGTCATCGAGAACCTGCCGGGTGCGGGCGGCATCACCGGCACCACGCAGATCGTGCGGGCACCCAAGGACGGCTCTGTGATCGGCGTGGTGTCCAACAACCATGTGGTCAACCCCAGCGTCTATAAGAACATCCCGTTCGACTCGCTGGCCGACATCACACCCATCACTATCCTGGGCGCCACGCCCTTCGTGCTGGTGGCGCATCCCTCGGTGCCTGCCAAAACGGTGCAGGAGCTGATCGCCCTGGCCAAGGCGAAACCCGGCGTGCTCAACTACGGTTCGTCGGGCAACGGCACCATCCTGCACCTGGGCGCGGCCATGTTTGTTGACCAGGCCAGGCTCGACATCAAGCACATTCCCTACCGGGGCATGGGCCCGCTGATGAACGACATCCTGGGCGGCCAGGTGCAATTGGGCGTGGTTGCGGTGGCGCCAGCCGCAGCGCACATCAAGTCGGGTGCATTGCGCGCGCTGGGCGTGACCACGGCCAGCCGGGTGGCGGCACTGCCCGGCGTGCCCACCATCGCCGAGCAAGGCCTGCCGGGCTTCGAGCTCGACGGCTGGATCGCCCCCGTGGCACCCACCGGTCTGCCCAAGGCCGAGTTGGCCCGCCTGTACAACGGCTTCAAGTCCGCGATGGAGATGCCCGAGGCGCGTGATGCGCTGATTGCCCAGGGCTACGAGATCCGGCTCACACCGCCCGAGCCCGCCGCCGCGTTCTTCCGCAGCGAAGCGGCCCGCATGGCGCAGGTGGTGAAGAACGCCAATGTCAAGATCGACTGAGCTGGATCGCCTCGGCATTTCTAGACACTTTTCATCTGGACCATCCGATGTCACATGCCTTGATGGGCTCCCGTGCTCTGAATGCGCCTACCTCGCGGGGATTCGCCCGCGAAACGCCGAAACACGCGCCGGAACGCTGCTGGATCGGCATAACCCACGCGAGTCGCGACTTCGTCGACCGAGACGTTGCTGGTTTCCAGCATGTGCGTCGCATGCGAGACGCGCAATCGCTGAACAAGTTCGTTGGGGGTCATGCCCAGTCCGGCATGCACGCGCCGAGCCAGGGTTCGGGATGAAACTGCTGCAACATTGGCCAGTTCCGCCAGCGTAATTTGTCGGTCCAGGTTGTCGATGATGAAACGCTCAACCTTTTGAAGGGCTGGATCAGACACGCGCAGATGTTCCATCACCATGTAGCGTGCCTGTGAGGGCCGGTTGTCAAGTACGAGGTAGCGGGCTACCCACTGCGCCAGCGAAGGACCTGCGATGCGGGCGATGATCGCCAACATCAGGTCAGCATGGGCAAAGGCCGAACCTGCTGTCAGTGCACCAGGCGCTTCGACCACCATTCGGTCCGCCGCCAATGAGACGGCAGGAAACCGGCGAGCGAATGCAGCGGCGAGCCACCAAGTTGTGGTTGCCCGCTGGCCGTCTAACGCCCCCGTTTCGGCCAACAAAAACGTGGCCGAGCAAGACGCTGCGAGCATGACTCCTTTGCTCGCCGCGCGCCCCAGGGCCGCAGCGCCACGCTGGGTATCGTTTTGGGACAGCAGCCGTTCGATCGAAGTTTCGGTAGCGGAAAACCACCCTGGCACCACAAGGACATCCGATGCCCCCATGCCGCGCAAGCTGAATGCGCCATCAACAGCAATGGTGCGATTTGCCCCGGATTGCACCGGCTGGCCATCAAGCGACACCACGCGCTGGCGCAGCAGCTTGGCCGCGTGCGGCGCATCAACCACGCCACTGGCAGCCAAACGCGCTGCCGAACCCACGATGTCGATTCCCACGCCCAGAGAGCTTTCCGCCACACCGTCGAATATCAGATGGGTAATCATTGTGGCAATTATGGACCTAACATAGTCATTTATGCCACTTCCCGAAATTTGATCGACCGCTACGCTTGCGGGTATGACTACCTTTGATGCGAATGCGCGCCTTGCCCAAATCCATGAAGCCTCCACGCCCGGAGCGCAAATAGGACTGGACTCCTCGTGGTGGGGGTTCGGTGGTCTCCATGGTGGATTGGCGCTGAGCTTGTTGACAGCCGCGATGCGTGACAGATCACCGGGGCGCGTATTGCAGCAGTTCAGTCTCGGGGCGATTCCGACATGCCCTGCGCAAGCCATTCATGCTGGACGTATCGGAGTCTTCTGCGGGAAAAACAGTGTCCTGGCTGGACGCGAACGCAACCGAAGAAAGTCGCGTTGCTCTATCGGCCAGCGCGTTATTCGCTGTCCCTGGCCCAGAGAGCGGGAAGGCCATCGCGCCACGGATGCCCGTTGTGCCACCCCCATCGCAGTGCCCGGTTTTCACAGTACCCAACGAATTCGTGCCGTTTGCACGCCACACCGAGATCCGGCCCGTAGGCAAGGTTCGACCGTTCAGCGGCGCCGTTGAACCCGAACTTATCGCTTGGCTGCGCTTGGTCGATGACGACCTCCCGCCCGATGACGCCCGGCTGATTGTGCTGATGGACGGGCTTGCGCCGTCTTACGCAGCGGTACTCCATGCGCCCGTGGCCCTGCCTACCGTCACGTTCACTGTGACGCCGGGCAGCGGTCTGGCCCTGGCTTCGTCGCCCTGGGTGCTGCTGCACGCGCGCACTGATGTTTGCCGAAGGGACGGCTGGTTGTTGGAGCGCCTGGACGCGTGGACACCCGATGGCGCGCACCTCGGTTCGGCCGAGCAGTTGCGGGTCGTTATGAGCAGAACCTGAAACCACTGAGTCACGCAAGGAGAATACCCATGGACAGCTACATCATCGGCGCAGCGCGCACGCCGCGCGGTAAGGGCAAGATCGGTAAGGGCGCGCTGACCGGCGTTCACCCGCAGGAACTGCTCGCGAGCGTTCTGAGGGCGCTGCCCGACAAAGCTGGTTTCGACGTGCGCGATGTGGACGACGCTGTGATCGGTGCCGTCTCCCAGATCGGAGCGCAGGGAGCGAACATTGCACGTAACGCGGTGCTGGCCGCTGGGTGGCCGCAGGAGATTGGCGGCGTCTCGCTGAATCGCTTCTGTGGCTCGGGCTTGCAGGCTATTCATTTCGCGGCCATGGGTGTAGCCTCCGGCGCGCAACAACTGGTGGTGGCGGGCGGTGTGGAGAGCATGTCGCAGTTCGGCCTAGGCGCCGACGGCGGCGGCCAGGATGGCGGCAACATCAAGTTGCGCGAGCGCGTGTTCCAGGTACCGCAGGGCATAAGTGCCGACCTCATTGCCACCCTGGAGGGCTTTAGCCGGGAAGAACTCGACGCCTGGGCATTGCGCTCGCAGCGCCGTGCCACACTCGCCATAGAAGAGGGGCGCTTCGCTCTCTCGCTCGTTCCCGTCCATGATCCGCTGACGGGAACTTTGTTGCTGGCGCGCGATGAGTTTCCGCGCCCGGATAGCACGGCGCAAGGGCTGGCGGCGCTACCGGCTTCCTTCGTGGCGCTGGGCGGGGCGGCTGTCGGTGCGAGGGGCGAAACCCTCGACCAGATTGCCCTGGCCGCCTACCCGCAGGCGCAGACGATTCACCACGTTCACACGGCGGGCAATTCCAGCGGCATCGTCGATGGGGCGGCTGCCGTCGCCGTGGCATCAAGTGACTACGTCAAGGCCCACGGCCTGCGGCCGCGCGCCCGCATCCGCGCCGTATCCTCCATCGGCAGCGAACCGCTGATCATGCTGACGGCGCCTGCGGCGGCGAGCGAGAAGGCGCTGAAGGCGGCAAACCTGCAGGCCGGTGACATCGATCTGTGGGAAATCAACGAAGCCTTCGCTGGCATCGTGCTGCAGACAGTGCGCCGGCTCGGCATCGATCCAGACCGCGTGAACGTCAATGGTGGCGCTATTGCTCTGGGCCACCCGCTGGGAGCCACGGGTGCCATCTTGATCGGCACGGTGCTCGACGAACTGGAACGCCGCAATGCATCGACCGCCGTGGTCGCCATGTGCATTGGCGGCGGCCAAGGGGTCGCTACGGTCATCGAGCGTATGTAGTTCTAGACAGCGGCCCACGGCACCACAAACCCATCCAGCGAAGAGCGCCGTTCTCGGCGTTTTGGTTTGCCTTGCCGCTGGAGTGGCTGATTGTGGGCTACGTGATCTGGTGGCTGGGCGTCTGCGCGCCGTCGATACTCTGAAGAGCGGCTGTCTCTGGTGGCCGCGCTGAAACCCGAAACAACTTTGGGGATCAAGCCTTCAGCTTGAGCAGATACACCATCACCCGTGCGGTGGTCAGGTCCAGCTCCATGAACTCCGTCAAATCCTTGCCGGTGAGCCAGGAGGGCTCCCACCGATTTTGCTTGAGCGTGCGCGACCAGGACTCGTGCTGGGTGGCCGCTTCGACGGCCGCCGCCATCTCTGCCATGCGTGCGGGCGTGATGCCCTTGCCTGTGAACACGCCGCGCCAGTTGGCCATGACGGCGTCCAGACCTTGTTCGCGGAACGAGGGCAGGCCAAAGGCGCTGCGGCGGGATGACACGCCAATGGCCCGCAGCTTGCCCGCCGCAATGGCATCGCTGAACTCGCTGTAGCCCGACAAGCCCATGGCGGCGCTGCCGGATGTGATGGCTTCGACCACATCTGCGCCGCCTGGGAACGGCTTGTACACCAGGTTTTCGGTGCTGGCCTTGGTGGCGCGGGCCAGCACACCCGCAAAAATATGGTCCACGCCGCCAGCCGACCCTCCGGCCACGGGCACGGCCTTCAGGTCTGCCCGCATGGCGGCGGCGAGGTCCTTGGTGTTCTTGATGGGCGACTTGGCCGCCACGGCAGCCACCAGGTAGTCGCTGGTCAGGCGCGCAATGGGCTGTATCTGGCTCATGTCTACAGCGGGTTTTTGCAGCGCCACCGCTCCCACCATCACCATGCCGCCCATCAGCAAGGTGTTGGCATCATTGCCATATTTCTCCGCATATTTGGCCAGGCCGATGGTGCCGCCCTTGCCGCCAATGTTCTCGTACTCCACTTGGTCGGCCGCGCCCACGGCGGTCAGCGCGGCGCCCAATGCCCGGCCGGTCTGGTCCCAGCCGCCGCCAGGGTTGGCGGGGATCACGATGCGCAGCGTGGAGGCGAGCTTTGGGGCTTTGGCGGGTGCGTTGCGCGCTGCCGCCTGGGCCCAGGCGGAGGTGGTCAATGGGGCAACACCGAGCGCACCGATGGTTGCGCGGGCAAGAATTTGGCGGCGGTTGATGGGGGTCATGCGGTGGCGGAAAGAATGGGAAGGCAGATCGTTGCGATGGCCTGTGCTGCTATGCAAAAAGGGGCAAGCCCTTGTGCTGGAGATTGCCGAACTGCACCGCAATCTCTTTGTGCCATATGGCAATGGTCGCTACCCAAACTGTCAGTCCGCTGTCGGTAGCATCGGGGAAAACGCGGGGTGGTGGTGGTGTCTGCTTGCCGCCTCTGCCATGAAAAACGCCCTGCGCCGCAGTTGCGGGGCAGGGCGTTGATGGCCTGCGGCCTGGGCAGGCCGCAGTGCTGAGGTGCCGTTTACAGCGAGTCGATGAAGCTGCGCAGCTTGTCCGAACGGCTGGGGTGCTTCAACTTGCGCAGCGCCTTGGCTTCGATCTGGCGGATGCGTTCGCGCGTTACGTCGAACTGCTTGCCCACTTCTTCCAGCGTGTGGTCGCTGGTCATCTCGATGCCGAAGCGCATGCGCAGCACCTTGGCTTCGCGCGGCGTGAGGCCGTCGAGGATGTCCTTGACCACGTCGCGCAGGCCGGCCTGCATGGCGGCTTCGATGGGGGCGGTGTTGGCGCCGTCCTCGATGAAGTCGCCCAGATGGCTGTCGTCGTCGTCGCCGATGGGGGTTTCCATCGAGATCGGCTCCTTGGCGATCTTCATGATCTTGCGGATCTTGTCCTCGGGAATCTCCATCTTGGCCGCCAGGATGGACGCATCGGGCTCGAAGCCGAACTCTTGCAAGTGCTGGCGGCTGATGCGGTTCATCTTGTTGATCGTCTCGATCATGTGCACCGGGATACGGATGGTGCGCGCCTGGTCGGCGATCGAGCGGGTGATGGCCTGGCGAATCCACCAGGTGGCGTAAGTCGAGAACTTGTAGCCACGGCGGTATTCGAACTTGTCCACCGCCTTCATCAGGCCGATGTTGCCTTCCTGGATCAGGTCCAGGAACTGCAGGCCGCGGTTGGTGTACTTCTTGGCGATGGAGATCACGAGGCGCAGGTTGGCCTCGATCATTTCCTTCTTGGCATCGCGCGAGGTGGCTTCACCTTCGTTCATGCGCTTGTTGATGCCCTTGAGCTCGGTCAGCGGAACGACCACGCGCGACTGCAGGTCCATCAGTTTTTGTTGCAGGTCCTGGATCGGGGGAATGTTGCGCCCGATCACGACCGACCAGGACTTGCCCGCAGCGGCCTGCTTTTCGACCCACTGCAGGTTCAGCAGATTGGGCGGGAAGTCCTTGATGAAGGTTTCCTGCGGCATGCCGCACTTGTCCACGATGATGCGGCGCAGCTCGCGCTCCTTCTTGCGCACGTCGTCCACCTGGCCGCGCACCATGTCGCACAGCTTCTCGATGGTCTTGGCGGTGAAGCGGATGGTCATCAGCTCGGCCGACAGGGCGTTCTGCGCCTTCACATAGGCAGGCGTGCCATAGCCTTCCTTGTCGTAGACCTTGTGCACTTTTTCAAACAGCTCGCGCAGCTTGTCAAAGCGCTCCAGCGCCTGCTTCTTGAGTTCCTCGAGCTTCTTGGTCAGCGCCTTGCTGCCGCCCTTGCCGTCGTCGTCATCGGCTTCGTCGAATTCGTCGAAGTCTTCTTCGGCCACATAGTCGTCGGCCTCGTTGGGGTTGGAGAAGCCGTCCACGATGGTCGAGATGACGACCTTGCCTTCGCGGATTTCTTCGCCCATGTTCAGGATTTCGGCGATGGTGGCGGGCGATGCACTGATCGCCTCCATCATGGCCATCAAGCCGCCTTCAATGCGCTTGGCGATTTCGATTTCGCCTTCGCGTGTGAGCAGCTCCACCGTGCCCATTTCGCGCATGTACATGCGCACGGGGTCGGTGGTGCGGCCGAATTCCGAGTCCACGGTGGACAGGGCGGCTTCGGCGGCTTCTTCGGCTTCTTCTTCGGTGGCGCCTGCGGGGGCGTTGTCGGTGATGATCAGCGCCTCGGCGTCGGGCGTCTGTTCGTACACGGCCACGCCCAGGTCGTTCAGCGTGGTGATGACGGCTTCAAGGGTTTCGGCATCGACCAGCTTGTCGGGCAAGTGGTCGTTGATTTCAACGTGTGTGAGGTAGCCGCGCGTCTTGCCCAGCTTGATCAGGGCTTTCAGGCGCTGGCGGCGCTTTTGCATGTCTTCTTCGGATAGGACG
Organism: Acidovorax sp.; assembly: GCF_027492855.1. Lineage (GTDB taxonomy): Bacteria > Pseudomonadota > Gammaproteobacteria > Burkholderiales > Burkholderiaceae_C > Acidovorax. Next base: position 45,483 of record NZ_JAPUDY010000008.1, on the reverse strand, counting down.
GTTTCGTCCAGGCCGAACTCCTTCATCAAGGCGCGTTCCTTGGCCTTGCTGATTTTCATGCGCAGCGGCTTGACCTTTTCGACGGCGGCGACCGTTTCAGTGGTCTCCTCGACTTCGCCTTCCAGGTCCGATTCGATGTCGGACAGGTCGGTGTCATCGCTGTTGTCGTCGCCAGCAGAAGCCTTGGGCTTGCGGCCACGCTTGGCGGGGGCCTTGGCTTCAGCGGCGCCTGCGGCCTTGGCAGGGCGGCCGGGGCGCTTCTTGGGGGTTTCTTCTTCGTCGGCGGCAGCGGCGACAGCCTTGGCGCGGGCAGGTTTTTTCTTCAGCAGCTCATCGGCGGCTTTGATCAGCTCGGCGGTACTTTTCACGGGCACGGTTTTGACTTTCTTGGCCGCTGGGGCAGGCGCGGGCGCGGACTTTTTGGCCGCAGCCTTTGCAGGTGCCTTGGCAGCAGTGGTGGAAACAGCCTTGGCGGCAGTGCCTGGAGCAGACTTGGGCGGCTTCGCGGACTTTTGAGCGGGCATGGAACAACCTCAAAATCAAAAACGGACACAAAGAAATCGCAAGCGCCACAGATCCCGGCGCGGGTGGCAACGCGAAGCTGAAAACAGGCTTCGCGTTTTGAGGGGAGGCCCTCAGCGGCAAGATGTCTGGGCGATCATTTGGTGTGCAGTCCTTGCGATAAGTGGGCCCATACACGCAGTAGTGCGCGTTTGTCACGGTGGCCCGGCTCGGAGGTGCTGCTGTCGCTCTTGCCAATAACTAACCCTACATTATACCGTCGGCGCGAATTTCAAGCGGCTTTGGCCCCCGCGCCCTGTAAAGCGTTGCGCTTTTGTTCCAGCACGCGGTAGCGCTCCAGCGCCGTGGGGTCTTGCGCCACCTGCAAGACGAGCAGCTTTTGCTGCTCCTTGATGTCTTCGATCTGCATGCGGTTGAGCAGGTCGCGCAGCTCCAGCCGCAGTTCCTGCAGGTCGCCCTCCGTCTGGGCGTGGGAGCCGGTCATCACCTTGACGGCCAGGGCCTCGCATTCGTGCTCGCGCAGGTTTTCGCGCAGCACGGCCCAGGCCAGTGGGCCCTGTTCGTGGAACAGCGCCTCCAGCCAGGTGAACAGCGGGCCGTGGGGCGATGGCTGGGCGCATAGGGTGGCGTGGTCGTCATGGGTCAGCTCTTCCAAAAACGCCATGTGCGACAGCAGCAGCCGGGCTGCGTGGTCCGCGCGGCTGGCCGCCGGAGTGCGCGGCAGGCGCGGCTGGGGTGGCCAGGGGGCGTCTTTGTCGCGTTTTTTCCAGCCGCCGCCGCTTTTCCAGTCGCCTCCCTTGCGAAACGAAGAGGAGCTTGGGCCGCTGTAGTGCTGCTCATAGCCACCACCGGGGGGCTCGCTGGCAGAGGGCCAGTGGTCCCCATCCGGGGGGCTGTTGTGGTCCCAGGCGGGGGCGTCGTCCGGGTGAGGCTGGGGGCGGGCGTTTTGGCGCTGGGGGTTGCCCGCGTGGGCCGGCCGTGCGCCCTCGCGGGCCGAGCCCTGGCTCCACAGGTCCGACAGATCCCGTGCATCGAGCTGGGTTTGCTCGGCCAGCTCGCTCAGCAGTTGACGCTTGAGAACGCCGTCCGGCAGGGCTGTCCACAAGGGGCGGGCGTTGCTGGCCATGTGGGCGCGGCCCTCGGCAGTGGAGAGGTCGCAGCCCTCGCTGGCGGCATCGACGAGGAAGCGGCTCAGCGGCACGGCATCACCGACCTGCTGGGCAAAGGCGTCGGCGCCGTGGGCGCGGATGAAGCTGTCGGGGTCGTGCTCTGCGGGCAGAAACAAGAACTTGATGCTGCGCGTGTCGGTGGCGTGGGGCAGGGCGCCGTCGAGTGCCTTGCGGGCGGCGCGCCGCCCGGCGTTGTCGCCGTCGAAGCTGAAAACCACCGCGTCGGTAAAACGCAGCAGTTTTTGCACATGTTCGGGCGTGCAGGCCGTGCCCAGCGTGGCCACCGCGTTCGGAAACCCGAGCTGCGCCAGCGCCACCACGTCCATATAACCCTCGGTGACCAGGGCGTAGCCTGCCTCGCGGACGGCGGTGCGGGCCTCGAACAGGCCATACAGCTCGCGCCCCTTGTGGAAGACCGGTGTTTCAGGCGAATTGAGGTACTTGGGTTTTTCGTCGCCCAGCACCCGCCCGCCAAAGCCGATGCATTCGCCTTTGACGTTGCGGATGGGGAACATGACCCGTTCGCGAAAGCGGTCATAGCGCTTGCCGCCGTCCTCGTCATTCGCGATGACCAGCCCGCTTTCTTCGAGCAGCGGGTCGTCGTACTGAGGGAACACGCTGGCCAGGCTGCGCCAGCCCTCGGGCGCATAACCCAGGCCGTAGCGCTTGGCCACGGTGCCCGAAACGCCCCGGCCCTTGAAGTATTGGATGGCCCGCTGCGACTCGCGCAACTGGCGGCGGTAGGCATCTGCCGCTTTTTCGAGCACATCGCTCAGCGTGGCCTGCTTTTGGCGGGCGGCGGCGGCTCGTTCGCGCTCCTGGGGGGAGACGTCGTCGTCAGGGACTTGCAATCCCACACCCTGGGCCAGGTCTTGCACGGCCTCGACAAAGCCCATGCCTGCGTGCTCCATCAGAAAGCTGATGGCGTTGCCATTTTTTCCGCAGCCAAAGCAGTGATAGAACTGTTTGGCGGGGCTGACGCTGAACGAAGGGGACTTTTCGCCGTGGAAGGGGCACAACCCCATGAAATTGGCGCCGCCTTTCTTGAGCTGCACGTAGCGGCCCACGATGTCAACCACGTCGACACGGGCAAGCAGCTCCTGAATGAAAGACTGAGGGATCGTCACGCGGTGTATTGTCCGCGTAAACTGTTCGTTACTAGATATTGCAGGATGGGCGTTCGGCATGGCATTCATGGCGTGGCGACAGGCAGCGGGTATTGGGGCGCAGCGGAAGTGGCGTGGCGGTGTGGCTGCGGTTCTGCTGGCGATGGCCCTGGGGATGTTGTTGGTGCCCCGCCTGGCGCAGGCAACCACGGTTTTGCGGGTGCTGTCATGGCCTGGGTATGCCGACCCTGACGTGGTCGCTGTTTTCGAGAAGCGCCATGGGGTCAAGGTCGAGATCACCACGGTGGCGTCCGATGAGGTTCTGCGGGCCCAATTGGCCAGCCCCAACGGCGCCGGGTTTGATCTGGTGGCCGCCAACACCGCTGAAATTGCTCGGTTGGTGGGTCAGGACATGCTGGTCCCGCTCGCCGTTGGAAACATCCCGAACGCCGCACGCCAACTGCCTCGGTTTCGCCAACTGCAATCCATCGCGGGCATCACCCAGCGTGGCGAGGTGTATGCGATGCCTTACACGTACTCCGAGATGGGACTGGTGTACGACCGCCAGCAGTTCAGCACGCCGCCGCAGTCGATTGCCGCGCTGTGGGACCCGCGCTGGCAGGGCAAGGTGTTGATGTTTGATGGCAGCAGCCACGGGTTTTCGCTGGCCGCCATGTACCGGGGCCTGGCGCCGTTTCGCATCGATGACGCTCGTTTCAGCCCGCTGGCCAAAGACCTGGTGGCCCTGCGCCGCAACGTTCGCTCGTTCTACAGCCTGCCCGAGGAATCGGTGGAGCTGTTTCGCAAGCACAAGGTGGCCGTGATGCACGCCAACTACGGCCAGCAGCAGCTCAAGCAGTTGCGTGATGCGGGGCTGGACGTGGGCTATGTGGTGCCCAAAGAGGGCGCGCTAGCATGGCTCGATTGCTGGGCCATTACCCGCCGTTCCACCAAGGTGGCCCTGGCCACGGAGTGGATCAACTACATGCTCGACCCGGCTGTGAGCCGCGAGTTCACGCGGCGCCAGGGGCTGGCCAATACGCTGGATGAGCCGCCCGCGCTGTCGGGTGATGTTCCCATGGGGCCCATCATCTGGCTGGAGCCGGTGGAGAACGAAGCCCGGCGCGCGCAGTTGTGGCAGCGCATTGTGTCGGGCGACCGGCCCGAAAGGTTCTGACGGATGAAGAACGGGATGCGCATGAAATGGGGCATGGCGCTGCGCCTGGGGGCGTTGCTGGCTTCGTTCAGTGTTTTTGCCGCCATTCTTGCCAGTTACTACACCTTTGATTCGAGCCGGGAGCGCTTGCAGGGTCGGGCGGAGAGCTCCCTGATGGCCACCACGCAGGTGCTTGCGCGCCACATGCAGGCCGGCTTTGGCACGGTGGCGATCGACACTTCATTTTTGGCCAACGTGGCGGCGGTGGAGCTGGACCGGGAGCACTTGGCCGCAGTGTTCAAGGCCCGCCTGGCGGCCCATCCCAGCTACCTGCAGGTGCGTTTGATCAGTGCGGACGACCATGGGCTGGAGTTGGTGCGCATCGATCGCCGAGACGGTGTGCCGGTGCGCATAGGCGACGAGGCCCTTCAGGAAAAAGCGCATTTCCCGTTCGTTTTCGAAGCGCTGGGGCTGGCGGTAGGCCAGGTGTATGTGTCTGAATTCGGTATCAACCACGAAGGCGCGTCCGAGGAGGACGCCTTGCCGGTGTTCAACATGGCATCCCCCGTGGTGCAGGACGGGCGGGTGCGGGCGGTGGTGGTGGTGCGCGTGGCGGCAGAGCCGTTTTTGAAGAACTTCAAAGCCGCGCTCCCTGCGACCTACCAGTTTTTCCTTAGCAACCGGTGGGGCGACTTTCTGGTGCACCCCGACGTGGCCCAGACCTTTGGTTTTGACCGGGGGCAGCGCATCTTGATCCAGGACGCGTTTGCCCCGGTGACTGCGCTGGTCCAGGGGCACGTGCAAGAGGTAGTGCACAGCCAGTCGGGCCCCGAGGACGAGGATGCCCGTGTTTTTTCGTTTGTCCGCATGCCTTTTGGCAGCGAGGACGAAGGGCGTTTCATGGTGGTGGGCCTCTCGCAGCCCTTGGCGGCCGTGCAGGGCGAGGTGGTGGAGCTGGGCCGCAGCATCCTCAAAATTTTGCTGGTGCTCTGTTTGGTGGGGGTGGCCTTGGCCGCCTGGGTGTCGCGTGTGGTGACCCAGCCTTTGCAGGCGATGGCGGCGGCTACACAGGCGTTTTCGCGGGGGGTTTCGCATGGAGCGCTGCCCGTGCAGCGAAAGGATGAAGTGGGCGAGCTGGCCCGCAGCTTCCACGACATGGAGCAGCAGATCAGCCGCCAGATCACCGAGCTGAACGCCAGCCGCGACGCCATGGCCCATCTTGCGCACCACGATGCGCTCACCGGCCTGCCCAACCGCCGCATGTTCGAGCAGCGCCTGACGCAGGTGCTTGAAATCTCTCGCCGCAGTGGCCGGGGCTGTGTCCTGCTGTTTGTGGATCTGGACGATTTCAAGGCCATCAACGACTCGCATGGCCATGCCATGGGCGACCTGGTACTGCAGGCCGTGGCCCGCACCATCACCGGGGCCGTGCGCCAGGTCGACTCCGTGGCCCGGCTCGCGGGCGACGAATTTACCGTGTTGTGTGAGAACGTGGACTCCGAAGAAATTGCGCTGCAGATCGCCGCCAAGCTGGAGCAGGCCTTTGCGCCACCGCTTGACATCGACGGCCAGCCCTTTGCGGTGCGCGCCAGCGTGGGCATGAGCCTGTTTCCGCGCGATGCCCAGGATGCCGGCAAGCTGCTGGCCAGCGCCGACGCGGCGATGTACCGTGTCAAACAAAGCCACCGGCGAAGGGTTTGAGTCAGCCTGCGGCCGTAGGCTGCGTTCCGTGTCCCGTTCATCCCAACCCGCGACCCGTTGCCCATGACCTCCATCTTTGACCAGCACCTGCCCCGCACCGAAGCCAACTTCGCCGCCCTGTCTCCGCTGTCGTTCATCGAACGCACAGCCGAGGTCTACCCCGACCGCCTGGCCATCGTGCATGGCGCGCTGCGCCAGACCTGGGCGCAGACCTACACCCGCTGCCGCCAGCTCGCCAGCGCCCTGGTGCAGGCAGGCATTGGCAAGAACGACACCGTGGCCGTGATGCTGCCCAACACCCCGCCCATGGTGGAGGCGCACTTTGGCGTGCCCATGGCGGGTGCTGTGCTCAACACCCTGAACACCCGGCTTGATGCCGAGGCGATTGCCTTCATGCTCGACCACGGCGAGGCCAAGGCAGTGATCGTGGACCCAGAATTCACCGGCACCATGGCCAAGGCACTGGCCCTGCGCACCGCCGCCACGCCCATCCGCGTGATCGAGGTGCAAGACGCGCTTTATGGCCCTGCCGTGCAAAGCCTGGGCGGCACCAACTACGAGGATTTTTTGGCCACGGGCGATGCAGCGTTTGCCTGGAGCCTGCCCGCCGACGAGTGGGATGCGATTGCACTCAACTACACATCCGGCACCACCGGCAACCCCAAGGGCGTGGTCTACCACCACCGGGGCGCGGCCACCAATGCCATCAGCAACGTGCTCGAGTGGGACATGCCCAAGCACGCGGTGTATCTGTGGACGTTGCCCATGTTCCACTGCAATGGCTGGTGTTTTCCGTGGACCATCGCGGCCCGCGCGGCGGTCAACGTGTGCCTGCGACGTGTGGACGCGCAGGCCATCTTCGACGCTATCCGCCAGCACGGCGTCACCCACTACTGCGGTGCGCCCATCGTGCACGGCCTGCTGGTCAACGCGCCCGACGCGATGAAGGCCAACGTGCCCGCAGGCATCAAGGCCATGGTGGCGGGCGCTGCGCCCCCGGCGTCGATGATCGAAGGCATGGAGAAGATGGGCTTCGATTTGACCCATGTTTATGGCCTGACCGAGGTGTATGGCCCCGCCACCGTGTGCGCCAAACACGCGGCCTGGGACACACTCGACATCGGCGAGCGCGCCCGCCTCAACGCGCGCCAGGGCGTGCGCTACCACCTGGAGCGCGACGTACGCGTGCTCGACCCCGAGACCATGCTGCCCGTGCCGCAGGACGGCGAAACCATGGGCGAGATCATGTTCAAGGGCAACATCGCCATGAAGGGTTACTTGAAGAACCCCAAGGCCACCGAAGAAGCCTTTGCAGGCGGCTGGTTCCACAGCGGCGACCTGGCCGTGCAGTACCCCGACGGCTACATCAAGATCAAGGACCGCAGCAAAGACATCATCATCTCGGGCGGCGAGAACATCTCGTCCATCGAGGTGGAAGACGTGCTCTACCGCCACTCCGACGTGCTGGCCGCAGCCGTGGTCGCCAAGCCCGATGCGAAGTGGGGCGAGACGCCTTGTGCGTTTGTGGAGCTGAAAGCCGGTGCCCAGACCACGCCCGAAGACATCGTGGCGCACTGCAAAAAACACCTCGCAGGCTTCAAGGTGCCGCGCGCCGTGGTGTTTGGCGAGCTGCCCAAAACCAGCACGGGCAAGATCCAGAAGTTCGAGCTGCGCAAGCTGGCAGGGTCCGCGGCGGCTATCAGCGTTTGATGCGAAAGCGCCCTCATGCCCTTCATTCCAATGCACAAAGAAAACTGCGCACACTGAGCTGGCCGAAGCGCTGAGCGGGGCGTTGACGGGCTCTGCCCGAAAGGTTGTGTGGCACGATTGTTTTGCTATATTTATGATAGCTGATGCCGCTTGCTAATCAAGCGCTAGGACCGTATTTCCAAACCTTAGCCCCGCAAAAGCCGTGCACGCTGAGCCTGGCGAAGCGTCGCGCAAGGCTTAGGCAGGCGCAGCCCGAACGGCTGTGTTGTTTGGTTGTTTGCTATATTTACGATAGCATTTGACGCTTTTAAATAAAGCGCTGGAGCCGTATTTAATCCAAAAAAGAACCAGCACAGCGCTGGCTCAGGTGCATGTCAGCGCTCCTGCGCTTCCACCTCCCGCCAGGCCCGCGCCGATACGCCCAGCTTTTGCGCAAACACCCGCGACAGTGCCGAAGGGTTGGCATAGCCCAGCTCGTGGGCAATCGACTTGAGCGAGCGGCCGCTCTTGAGGTGTGACTGCGCCAGCGTCAGCCGCCAGTGCGCCAGGTAATCCGCCGGGGTGTCGCCCACTACCGCTTTGAAGCGTGCGGCAAACGCGCTGCGCGACATGCCCGCCTGCTGCGCCATCTGTGCCAGGCTCCAGGCTTGGCCCGGTGCCTCGTGCAAGGCCGTCAGCGCGCGCGCCAGCGACGGATCGGCCAGGCCCGTGAGCAGGCCGGGTGGCATCCGCGCCTGCTGCGGGTGGTCCAGCAGCCAGCGCAGCAGTTGCAGCAGCACCACCTCGAACAGCCGGTCCGCCAGCACACGGTGGCCGCAGCGCAGGCGGTCGGTTTCGGCAAACAGCAGCGCCAGGGACTGCTCCAGCCCATCCACCCCACTCAGGGGCAGCACCACCAGCGGCGGCAGGGCGCGGGCCAGCGGGTGGCTGCTGCCGCCGTCAAAGTCCAGCGCAGCGCAGGTGAAGTCCGAGCCCTCGGCGGGGGCGTTGTGAAAAAAATGCCCCAGCGGGCGGGGGTAGAACAACAGGCTGGGCTCAGTCACCTCCAGCCGCTCGGGCGGGCCGGCCTGCGGCTGGTGGGTCACCACCATCTCGCCGCGCCGCAGCACATGCAAAAAACCCCGCCCTGGCACGGCCGCAAAGTGCGTCACGCCACACAGCGGGCCGGTGTGAAACAAATGCGCCCGCACCCGAAAGCGCTCCAGCAGCGACGACAGGCGGTCAAACGGGGTTGATGTGGGTGTGACCGGTGGGGAAGGGCTGTCTGCGGCTTTCATACGGGCTTTGGATGATTTGGTATGAATGGTGGATTATTGGTGCCCAATGGTATCGACTATCGGCAGACACTGCCCATGTGCTGTGAAGCGCACCGGCGCCTGCCAGTGGCGGGCGCCACCTCTCACCCCATCCATCCACCACTGGCTTTCAAGGAAAACACCATGACCACCATCACCGCCCGCATCCCCCTTGTTGATCGCTCCACCGCCAGCGGCCCAGCCCGCGCCGTGCTTGATCAGATCCACAGCGCTTTCGGCACCACGCCCAACATGTTCCGCGCCGTGGCCAACTCCCCCGCCGCGCTGCAAAGCATGTGGGGCTCGTTCGGCGCGTTGGGCGGCGGCACCCTGGGCGCCGCACTGGGCGAGCAGATCGCCGTGGCGGTAGCTAACCGCAATGGCTGCGAATATTGCCTGGCCGCCCACACCGCGCTGGGTCGTATGGCGGGCGTGGGCGACGACGCACTGGCCGCAGCGCAGTCGGGTGAATCCGCCGACCCACGCACCGCCGCCGTGCTGCGCTTTGCCTTGAAGCTGGTGAACGAACGCGGCCAGGTGGACGCTGCCGACGTGCAAGCGCTGCGCGCCCAGGGCCTGAGCGACGAGCACATCGTCGAGATCGTGGCCCACGTGGCGCTGAACCTGTTCACCAACTACGTGAATGTGGCGCTGGCCGTGCCGGTGGACTTCCCTGCCGTCAAGCTGCGCCCTGGGCGCTGAACCCCTGTGAGCGCACCGGGCCTGCCTGGGCGCCACCACCACACGCCACCCTTGCAGCATGAGGCTGATGAATCCCCCGGCTGGAGGCCAACACCCCCAATAATGCAGCCCATGCCGTAAAGCAGCGAAGAAGTTGCGAAATGGAGTGCAGTCCAACCGGGGGAGTCAATGGATTCTGTGCTGTGGGTGGTGGCCCTGGGCGCCGTGGTGGCAGGCTTTGTACAAGGCCTTGCGGGCTTCGGCTTTGGCATGGTGGCCATGTCCTTTTGGGCCTGGACGCTGGAGCCGCGCCTTGGCGCCGTGCTCACGGTGTGTGGCGCACTCACGGGCCAACTGGTGGCGGCTGCCACCGTGCGCCGGGGTTTTGACCGCGTGCGGCTGCTGCCCTTCGTGTTGGGCGGCCTGGCGGGCATCCCCATCGGCGTGGCCGTGCTGCCAAGGCTGGACATGGACGCCTTCAAACTGGTGCTGGGCACACTCTTGGTGCTGTGGTGCCCGGCCATGCTGATGGCCAAACAGCTGCCCCGCATCGCCCGCGGCGGGCGCGTGGCCGACGCGCTGGTGGGCATGGCTGGTGGCGTGATGGGCGGCCTGGGCGGCTTCACCGGCGTGCTGCCCACCCTGTGGTGCACCCTGCGCGGCCTCAACAAAGACATGCAGCGCGCCATCATCCAGAACTTCAACCTGGCCATGCTGCTGGTGACCTTTGTCACTTACCTCGCCACCGGCCTCATCACCCGCCAGGCCCTGCCCCTGCTGGCCATTGTGATTCCCGCCATGCTGGTGCCTGCGTTGCTGGGCACCCGGCTGTACCACGGCATCAGCGAGGCGAGGTTTAGACAGATCGTGCTCTCGCTGCTGACGCTGTCGGGGGTGGCGATGTTGGTGTCAGGGGTGCCCAGGGTGTTGGCACAGTTGGGGTAAATTTGCTCATCTATTGATAGCTGCTTGCGCTTTATAGATAAGCGGTAGAGGCTAATTTGGCAAGAAATTTTGCTCTTTGCGCTCAGCGCAGCGATTGGTCACTCAGCCTCCGTACGCCATCGCATCCAACGGGCTGACGGTGCCACCTGCGGCCACCTTCAGCACATGGGTGTAGATCATGGTGGTGGAAACGTCCGAGTGGCCCAGCAGTTCCTGCACCGTACGAATATCGGTGCCAGATTGCAGCAAATGCGTGGCAAAGCTGTGGCGCAAGGTATGAACAGTTGCATGTTTGGCAATGCCAGCCTGTGTACAAGCCTGCTTGAGCTGACGTGACAAGCGCTCTTCGTACAGATGGTGACGCCGCTCGACCCCCGTGCGCGGGTCAATGGACAGCTTGGGCGACGGAAACACCCAGTGCCATGCCCAACTTTGGCCAGCGCGGGGGTACTTTTCATCCAGAGCATGCGGCAGATGCACCCCACTGCGGCCGGCAGCACGGTCAGCCGCCCAAAGGGCGCGTGAAGCCGCCAACTGGTCGCGCATGGCCGTCACCAAAGAGCGCGGCAGCATCACTACCCGGTCTTTGTCTCCTTTGCCGCTGCGCACAACGATCACGTGGCGATCAAAGTCCACATCTTTCACGCGCAGGGAAAGCCCTTCGGCCAAGCGCATGCCCGTACCGTAAAGCAGGCGCGCCAGCAAGCCTTCACAGCCCTGGACCAACCCCAATATCAACTGCACCTCCGTGGCGGAAAGAACTACCGGAATGCGCTTGCGCTCTGGCGGGCGGCCAATCTGCTGCATCCAGGGCAAGTCCATGCTCAATACATCGCGGTACATGAACAACAAGGCATTCAGCGCCTGTCGATGCGTGGCGGGCGACACTTGCCGCTCGTTGGCAAGCATGGTGAGAAATGCCTGCACTTCAATAGAGCCCATGTCCTTGGGGTGCCTCATGCTGCTTTGTTGGGCCGACCACAGGATGAAAAAGCGTGCCCAATACAGATAGGCCTTCTCGGTCTTAAGGCTATAGTGCATATAGCGAATGCGCTCGCGCACTTGATCGAGTAGCCGCTTGGATGCTAGAGGCGGGGCGGCGGCTTTGTCGATTTTGTTATACCTGTTCATTCATCCAGTATCTTGATCTAACTTCATGATGTCAAACGGTTTTTTTGCAAGAACTGATCGATGTTATCCGCCGGGGGCTTGGTCATATCCGGCAGTTTGCCGACTACATCAAAGTTAGGCATCACAGGGCCCACGGCGGTTGTACTCGACCTATCTGCCCCCGCTTGGACACCGACACATGATCATCACCGCCGCTACGCCGCAGGAACTAGTCAACTGGTTTCACACACGCCAGGAGGAACAGCGCGTCCTTTGCGTAATGCTTGCTCCTGCGCAGGACGATCAGCGCAAAGTTTCCCAGTTGATCGCCGAGTTGTTCGAGGCTGACGCTGCCTTAGGTGAAGAAGTTGCCTTCTTACTCATTCACCCAACCGCCAATACTCCACTTGGTCTCGACAAGGGTTACGGTAGTTTTGCAACGCTCCGCGGAAGCGCGTTTCCCTCTCACACAGGGCGACGCGGACTTGCTTACTCTCTAAGAGACGCCGAAGTCTTTCGAGACATGAGCAACGAGGGTGCGCCATATCGACAAGAGGTCGCCGACAAGTCTGCGCGGGCTATGGCCTTGTTCGTCCCGGAATTCATGAAACTGTTCGGTGTTTCACAACGCGACCTCCCTGCCATGTGCGTCCTGGTGAAGGGACTTGATGAGTCAATCATCCTCCCCCTCGGCAAAGAGTGGACGAGAGAATCGCTCCTTGAACTGCTCGGACGTATCCGAGACGTTGGTGATGCGTTGCCCAACTTTCTTAACGAGTATCAGTCACTTGCAGACGCGGTGCCCGCAAAGCTCCTTTCGGCCTCCGAGGCGAAGCGAGAGATTGATGCGAAGATCTCACACATTGTTGAGATCCTCGAACGGCTCGCGCGTCGCCATCGGGGCACCGAAGGGGATAGGACTTTGATCGCTGACTTTGTTGCGCGAGGCTGCCCAAGCGCTAAGCAACTGCAAGACGTTCTCGGGCGTCTCTCATTCTGCTCGACTGATCGATACCTGAAGGATGGACAGGTCGGAAAGGCTCTGGCTTTGATGAGCAAAGTCGATGCAGTGCGCGATGGACTGAGCCAAGACCTCCAAGCTCGGAGATATGTCCTTTCAATCGCAGATAGAGCCAGGCAACTTGTTGAAAGGCGAGAGCAATTGTTCTTTGCAATCAATGATCTGCGCAACGCCCGCATTGCAACCACGTCGGCGGCCGGTTCCGGATCATTGGGTCGCGTGCGATCAACCCTTGAAGGAGTAAATCTCACGGGAGACCTGGGCGAAAAGTTGTTTGCAGCTATTGACTGGGTCCGAAAGCTTGTAGGCGCATAGGCAGACGCACGGTGATGCCTAACCCATCACTCAAGCGGGACGCGCCTTAGCTTCACGTTAGGCATCACAAACGAGAACATTAGGTGCTCCATCCTCCGAAATACACCGTGCGCAGACTCCAACCCACTGACGCTCCTTCCTTCTACGCGGCAGTACGGGAGTCGATCGACGAACTCACCTACTGGATGCCGTGGTGCTCAAAGGACTACTCCCTGTCCGACGCCGAGGCCTGGATGCAAACAACCAGAGACATGTGGGCCGCTGGTGCCGAGTACCCTCTCGGAATCTTCGACGCCAATACCGGCGCAGTTGTCGGTGGAACTGGCGTGAATCACATCAATCGTGCCTACCGCATCGGAAACATCGGGTACTGGGTCAGCTCAAAGCGAACCGGGCAAGGAGTCGCAAGGTTCGCGGCACATCAGTCTGCAGTTCTCGGCTTCGGGGACCTTGGCCTTACTCGCCTGGAGATAGTGGTTCTCACGCACAACAAGGCAAGTCAGCGTGTTGCCGAGACAGTTGGCGCAAAGCTCGAATGCGAAGCGAGAAACCGCTTGTACTTTCAGGGGACGCCCCAAAGCGCCTTCGTCTACTCACTCGTGCCTGAGGACCTCCGGTGATGCCTAACCCGTCGCTCAACCGGACCCGCAACGGCATGCCACCTACGGGCCTCATTTCATTCTGGCCCTCCGGCGTCCTGCCGTCGCGGGCCGGTTAGCTCGAACTACAAGGGCTTCCCCATAAAAGTCAAACGGATTACCGCGTTTGCCAGACAACCGGTAAGGCACCACGAACTTGGGCGCCATCAGGCGAACGGTGTGGCCAAACTTCTGGAACTCGCGCGCCCGGTGATGGGCGCCGGAGCAGGCCTCTACGCCGATGAGGCACGGCGGCAAAGCGGCGAGAAGCTCAAGCAACTTGGCGCGCGGCACGCTGGGGCGCACCAGCGCGGGCTGGCCTGTGGCATCAACGCCATGAACAGCAAAGACGTTCTTGGCGAGATCGATGCCGATAGTGACAATGGCAGACATGGACTTCCCCTTCCAACAAACGAGTGAGTTGATGAGAGATTGCACTTCCCATCGTGGCACTTTGATGCCGTACTCCGCAATTGCGCGGATCACTCGGGACGGGGAAGTCCCTTTCATTCGTTAGACCTTTACCCCATGAAAAAATTTGCCCTCGGCTTTCTTAGTTGCCTAATTGTTGTTGCTGGTATTGCCATCCCATACTTTTGGCCCCCTGAGCTTTCGCTTGTGTTTAACAGCGTGTTCTGGTCCTCACTGCTAATGCTCGCGAATTCTGGTTTGTTGGTTGGGTATCTTTATCTTCGTGGCGGCTCCTCGCAGGGAACACATTTCTTCTTCGCGCTATTGCTAATTCTGTCCGCCTCTCTTATGTACACAGGCTTTGAACAGATTGCTGCCAACACAGCGAAATGGGAGCCATTAATGCGGACTAACTATCCCACCTTGTTCGTTCTTCTTCTTCAATTCATCAGCTACACGAAAAACATCGTTGCATTTGGGTTTGCAGCCCTTGGGGCGAGTGTTGCTGCAAATGTTATTACCGCCAGGTTCAAACCCAAGGTCTAACATGGCGCTCAACCTCGCTCCCTTCGGTCGCTGGACGCTGCGCGATAAAGCCGCGCAGCGCCGGTTAGCTCTACTACAAGGGCTTCCCCATAAAAGTCAAACGGATTTCCAACCGTGATGCATCGCGCAGCGATGGATCACGGAATGTGTTCTTGACTTGATTTCATCGCCACCTTCTGCGCCAGCCCTGCGTTGCCCAATCGAGCAAAGGATGCGGACAGCGAAACTACAAACGGTCATTGATGCTGCTTGTCGCAGCGGACCCTGATGAAAGACGCGCGCGGGGGACCCATTCGTTAGCCGAGGATGCACCATGAGCTGGCCTTGCTGCTCGATGCTTTTGACGGGCACAAAGCGCATGTGGGGACGGGTGACGGCTTCGCAAATGGCAGCGGCGTCTGCCGCATCGTTCTTAGCGCGTTTGCCAGACAACCGGTAAGGCACCACGAACTTGGGCGCCATCAGGCGAACGGTGTGGCCAAACTTCTGGAACTCGCGCGCCCGGTGATGGGCGCCGGAGCAGGCCTCTACGCCGATGAGGCACGGCGGCAAAGCGGCGAGAAGCTCAAGCAACTTGGCGCGCGGCACGCTGGGGCGCACCAGCGCGGGCTGGCCTGTGGCATCAACGCCATGAACAGCAAAGACGTTCTTGGCGAGATCGATGCCGATAGTGACAATGGCAGACATGGACTTCCCCTTCCAACAAACGAGTGAGTTGATGAGAGATTGCACTTCCCATCGTGGCACTTTGATGCCGTACTCCGCAATTGCGCGGATCACTCGGGACGGGGAAGTCCCTTTCATTCGTTAGAGCCCACAAGTCATGATCTTCTTGCGAACTCTCTTGTCAATTGGCTGGCTGGCGCTCGGAGCTTGGTTTGGGCATTACATCTGGCTCCAGGCGAAGCTGGCTGGTGGATCTGGGTACCTTGTGCACGTCGGAATTGGGCGGCAGGTCTTCTTCGAGGCAGGCTGCGCCACTGTTTCGGTCATTGCCGCTTTTTGTGTTTTAGTGCCAAAGACAGCCCGTAGAATCTCTCGATGGCTGGCTGTTGCGAGTGGCTCTATCTACTCGCTTCTGTTGGTGGGAATTTTGCTTGGGTTATATCCCTTGGTACACCTTCTCTTGCCAGGTTCGTTCGCAACGGAATCCGGCCCTATGTTGTTAGGTGTCGTCCTTTCAGCAATCACTTGGGTAGTAAGTAGGGATGGGCTCTAACAAGTTGGTCAACCGGACACGCTCTGGTCGGCTTCGCCTCCCGGCGCGTGCCGGTTACCTCCGGCGTTGGGCTTTTGGTTGCCTTCAATCAGCAATGTTGCAAAGTCTCATGAAACTAAGGATCCTCTGCACGGATCGGGCGGAAAGTGTGCGCTGCGGATCGGGGTGGGCTGCAAGGCGCAAAGCGCAGCAATGGCCGTAGCTATTGCGAGCATTTGCAACGCGGCAGACCGCCCGAGGCCGCAGATGCACACGGCGCGGTGATTTATGCCGAGGATCCCAAGCCTTTCATAGAAAAACGCTGCCGACAAGCCGAGCAGCGTCCTCTCATGTCAAATGTTCAATGGCAGAGAGTGAGTGAATGAATGAAAAGGGGTCGGGCGGATAGCCCCGCCTCAATCTCCCATCACCACCCCCTCACGCCGTGGGTCTGCCCCACCCAACCACAGCTTCTTGCCATGCGCGTTCCCACGCGTGATGGCCTGCAGCCCGCTCGTCATGTTCATCTCGCGCACTTCGGCGCCACGGGCGCGCAGGGCTTCGACGGTGGCGGGCGGGAAGCGCTTTTCCTCCAGCAGCGTGGGGCCGTTCATCGAGCCGAAGTTGGGCAGGTTGATGGCTTGCTGGGGCAGCAGGCCCCAGTTGAAGACGCCGTACACCGTTTTGGCGGTGTAGTGGATGATGGCCGCGCCGCCGGGGCTGCCGCCGCTCATCAGGAGCTCGCCGGTGGCTTTGTCGAACACCAAGGTGGGCGCCATGGATGAGCGGGGGCGTTTGCCGGGTTGCACGCGGTTGGCGATGGGCTGGCCTTGGGCGTCGGTGGGGGCAAAGCTGAAGTCGGTGAGCTCGTTGTTGAGCAAAAAGCCTTTGACCATTTGCCGCGCGCCGAACTGGTCTTCGATGGTGGTCGTCATGGCCACGGCGTTGCCGTAGGCGTCGACGATGCTGATGTGGCTGGTGCCATATTCGGGCTGGTCGGGCATGGGGGCGTAGCTGGTTTTGGCTGCGCCGGGGTTGCCGGGTTGGGCGACCTTCATGCTTTGTGTGCCGATGAGCTTGGCGCGCTCGGCCAGGTAGGCGGGGGCGAGCAGGCTGCTCCAGCTACCGGCGGGGGGCTTTACAAAATCGGGGTCGGCCACGTAGAGGGCGCGGTCGGCAAAGGCCAGGCGCGCGGCTTCGGTGTACAGGTGTAGCCAGTCGGCACCTGGTGCTGGTCCTTGCAAGCCGTCTTGCAGCGGCTTGGCGGCGGCGTCGGTGTTTTTGAGGATGCCCAGGATCTGGCCGATGGCGATGGCGCCCGAGCTGGGTGGCGGGAAGCCGCACACGCGGAAGTTCTGGGTTTGGACCTGGTAGTCGTGGCACAGCGCCTCGCGCTTTTTGGGCTGGTAGCCGGCCAGGTCCGCCATGCTGAGCTTGCCGGGGTTGGTGGAGTGTTTTTGCACTTTGTCGACGATGGCCTGGGCGATTTCGCCTTCGTGCAGGGCCTTGCTGCCTTCGGTGGCGATTTTGCGCAGCACGGCGGCCAGCTCGGGGTTGCGCAGGTTAAAGCCCACGTCGCGGGCGTCGCCGTTGGGTTTGTAGAAGTAGGCGGCGGCCACCGGGTCTTTCTTGAGGTGGGCGTCGGCCTTGGCCAAGGTGTTGAGCCGCGCGCTGACCTTGAAGCCGCCTTCGGCCAGGGTGATGGCGGGCTGGAACAGCGTGGCCCAGGGCAGCTTGCCGTGCTGTTTGTGCGCCATCTCCAGCATGCGCACGGTGCCGGGCACGCCGACGGACCGGCCGCCCACCACGCCGTCGTAGAACGGCACGGGCTTGCCGTCAGCGCCGAGGAAGAGTTTTTCGTCGGCTGCGGCGGGCGCGGTTTCGCGGCCGTCATAGGCCTCCACCGCCTTGCCGTTGCTGTGCAGCAAAAAGGCGCCGCCGCCGATGCCGCTTGATTGCGGCTCGACCAGCGTAAGCACCATTTGCACTGCGATGGCGGCATCCACCGCCGTGCCACCGGCTTTGAGGATTTGGTAGCCCGCGTCGGTGGCCAACGGGTTGGCGGCGGCCACGGCGAACTTCTCGGTGGCCCAGCCGGGTTTTTCGGTGTAGCCCGAAGCGCCTTCGGGCTGGGCGGGCACGGTGTAGGCGGACTGTGACGGGGCGCTGGCACAGCCCGCCAGCAGCGCGGCGAGCGCGATGCTGGTCATGAGCGGAGCGGGGCTGAGCTTGCGGGTGGGCGGAAGGGCGGATGTGGTTGTCGTGGACATGGGCGTCTTCTCCTTCGTGGTGGCAAACAATCGGCCATCGTACGGGGTGAGGCCGGGGTTGGGGAGGCGGGGTTACATGGGGCTACAGACCCGGATTTAGAGTATTTTTAGGCTCTAACGCTTGTTGAATAAGCGCAAGCAGCTATCGAAATAATAGCATTTTGGCGGATGCTGTGTGCGCACCCCGGGTGTGCAGCGGAGCTCAGGCGGGCACGGGGCCTGCCTGGCCGTCTTGCACCACGAAGCGGGCGAGGGTGCTGGCGCCGCTGTCGGCGCGCAGGGGGTCGTCGAGCACGCGCAGGGTGGTGGTCCAGCGTTTGGGGGTGATGTCCGCCAGGCCGTAGCCGCGCTGGTCGCAGCGGGCCAGCAGCACATGGGGGTTGTGGCGCATCACGGCGTTGACCTTGTCTTGCGTGGTGCCCGAGCGCGAGCTGATGGAGGTGCCGCAGAACTCGCTGGCGATGATGGGCGAATCGGGCCGCTCGGTGTTGGCGTGCACGCGGCACACGTAGTTCTGGTGGATGTCGCCGCCCAGCAGCACGGTGTTGCGCGGCGCATGGCGCGCCACGGCCTGCAGCAGGCGGGTGCGGCTGGCGGGGTAGCCGTCCCAGTTGTCGGTGGAGGCGGTGCCCGAGGGGTAGTGGCGTGGCGAGAACAGCGTTTGTTGCGCGATCACACTCCAGCGCGTGGCGCCGTGGGCGGCGGCATCGGCGGCCAGGCCGGTGTCCAGCCATTGTTCTTGCGCCGCGCCCAGCAGGGTGCGGGTGGGGTTGGCCAGTTCGGCGCAGTCGCGCACGGCCCCGGCGCTGGCGGATTCGGGGGCGCGGCAGGCCTGCCAACTGCGGTACTGGCGGTTGTCGAGCAGGTGGATGTGCGCCAGTTGGCCCCAGCGCAGGCGGCGGTAGATTTGCAGCGTGTCCCAGCGAGTGTTGGGGGCGGCGCGGCCCAGGCTGGCCGCGCGCAGGGGCATGTTCTCGTAGAAGGCCTGCCAGGCGGCGCCGCGCATTGGCAGGAAGTCGGCAGCGTCGCCCCGGCCCGCATGCCCGGTGCCTGCGGCGTAGTCGTTTTGCACCTCGTGGTCGTCCCAGGTCACAGCCCAGGGGCAGGCGGCATGGGCGGCCTGCAGGGCGGGGTCGCTTTTGTGCAGGGCGTAGCGGTCGCGGTAGTCGGCCAGCGTGCTGGCGTGGCGCAGGCCGTGGGTGCGTGCCAGGTCGGTGGTGTTCTTGGGCGTGGCGTATTCGTAGATGTAGTCGCCCAGAAAAAGCACCAGGTCCGGCTGGTCGGCAACCAGGTGGCGCCAGGCGGCGTAGTGGCCGTGCTCCCAGCGCTGGCAAGAGGCAAAGGCGATGCGCAGCGTATCGGGCAGTTCGCCTGCCGCTGGCGCGGTGCGCGTGCGGCCCACCGTGCTCACGGCGTCGCCCAGCATGAAGCGGTAGTGGTACCAGCGCCCTGGCGCCAAGCTGCGCAGCTCCACATGCACGCTGTGCCCAAGCTGCGGCAGCGCGGGGGCTTCGCCTTTTTGCACGATCTGCGCAAAGCGGGCATCGTGCGCCACCTCCCACCGCACGGTGTGGGCGGCTTGCATCTGCGCAGGCTGGGTCAGCACCAGGCGCGTCCAGAGCACCATGCCATCGGGCGCCGGGTCGCCGCTGGCGACGCCGAGGGCGAAGGGGTTGGATGGCAGCGACGGCGGGTTGCTCCACGCCCAGCGGGGCAGTGTGGTGGCGGTGGCGGCCACTGCCGTGTACCGCAAGAAGGTTCGCCTCTGTTCTGGAGTCATTGCCGCGGTCCTTGGCGCTGGGCGCTGCCTGCAGCAACTGGCGCGGCCCAGGCAAGGGGCGCTGAGCAAAGACCGCCCCGCAGTGAGGGTGTCGTCCCCCTTCTTGAGGGTGAAGGCGCGGAGCGACCCAGGGGGGAGACAGTCAAGCCGCCATCACCCGGTTTTTGCCCGACCGCTTGGCCAGGTACATGGCCTGGTCGGCGCGGCGGATCGCGTCGGCGCTGCTTTCGGTTTCACCCAGCTGGGCCACACCGGCGCTGAAGGTGATGAGGACCTTCTCGGCCCCTTGCAAAAAGAAGCGTGTGGTCAGCTCGCGCTGCAGCCGCGTCATGGCGGCCACGCCGCTTTCCACCGCCGTGTCGGGCAACACGATCACGAATTCCTCGCCGCCATAGCGGGCCAACAGGTCTTGTGGCCGCATCACGTCGCGCGTGACCTGGGCCAGGTGCACCAGTGCCGCGTCGCCGCCAGAGTGGCCGAGCCGGTCGTTGATGGTCTTGAAGTTGTCGATGTCCAACAGCGCCAGGCACAGCGGCGAGCCCAGGCGGCGGGTGCGGGCGATCTCGCGCTCCATGGCCTCGTCCAGGCCTTTGCGGTTGAGTGAGCCCGTCAGCGGGTCGTGGCGGGCCTGGGCGCTGGCGCGGTCGAGTTCTTCTTGCAGCTTGGCGACTTCGGCGCGTTTGGCCTCGGTGCGCTCGCGCAGGTCCTGCAGTTCGTCGTGCGTCACGCGGCTGTCCAGCGCCATGGCGCGGGTGGCGCTCATCACCTCCTGCAGCACCGGGGCGATGTCTTGCAGCGTGCTGGCCTTGCCGATCAGGTCCGCGCAGCGCTCCATCGTGCTTTGGTAGGTGGTGCTGGAGGCCGTGATTTTGACCAGCCGTTCGATGAACGTGGCCAGCATGTCCTTCATCTGCTCCTGGGCTTCCATGGAGCGGGCCTTGGCCTCTGTCTGCTTGAAGATCACGTCCTTGAGCCGCCGCTGCACATCGTCCAGCCGCCGCAGCGTGAGCGGCGGGGTGGATGCCGTCATCAGCGCCTCAGCCTGGCCGTGCAGCCACTGGTCGTCCACGCTGAGCACGGAGATGTTTTCGAACACCATGTGCAAAAGCTCTAGCAGGCATGCGCGGATGGCAGCCTGGTCTTCGGTGGCGAACGACAGCCGGTAGGCGAAGCTGCCCATCATCTGCTGGGCCGTGGCGACCTGGGGGGTGGGTTCGCGCAGAAAGGTGACGAGCTGCCGCGCCATCTCGATCACCTTGGCGTCGTCTTCTCCCAGCGCTGGCACGGTGTTGTCGATGAGGCGGGCCAGCGTCTCGGCAAACTCTGGCGGCAGCTCGCCCAGGGCTGTGGGCGCATCGGCGGTTTCGATGGGGGTGGCCGTGGTGGCGGTGCGGCCCAGGTTGGCATAACCTACCATCACGCTTTGCAGCGAGGTCCAGTCCTTGGTGATGATGGCCCGCTCGAACTGGCTCAGCAGCCGCTTCTGGGCCGGGGTCTGGGCGGGGAGCACCCGCTGGATGTTGCTCAGCGGCCCCTCGGGAAAGGGCTGCGGGCTGTGGGTGCCTGCAATTTCGTCGTACAGCGCCAGGTACTTGTCGGGGGTGGGTTGCAACCGGCGCGCGGCCAGTTGCTTGAGCGTCTCGCGTGCGATCTCGGAAGGTGGTCGGTCGGCCATGTGAGGGCACCAGTGTCAGGGGCAGGGATGCGCAAGTGTGACACAGCAGACGGCTTTTTTGTGCAGGGCGACGCGGTGCGCTTGGCGCCGCCTGCTGGGGCTGGCCGGTGGCTTAGTTGACCATCACGAGCTTGCCCATCACCCCGCGCGAGCCCATGTGGGCGTAGGCGGCGGGCAGCTCGGCCATGGGCATGGTGCGGTCGATCACGGGTTTGATCTTGCCTTGGGCATACCACTGTGCCAGCTCGCCCATCATGGCGGCGTTGGCCTTGGGTTCGCGCTTGGCGAAATCGCCCCAGAAAACGCCCACGATGGATGCGCCCTTGAGCAATGCCAAGTTGAAGGGCAACGCCGGAATAGGCCCCGAGGCAAAACCCACCACCAGGTAGCGCCCGCGCCAGGCGATGGAGCGGAAGGCGGGCTCGGCAAAGTCGCCGCCCACGGGGTCATAGATCACATCCGGGCCTTTGCCGTCGGTGAGCGCCTTGATGGCATCGCGCAGGTTGTCTTTGCTGTAGTTGATGGTTGCATCGGCCCCGATGGAGGTGCACAGCGCACATTTTTCATCGCTGGAGGCGGCGGCAATCACCCGCGCGCCCATGGCCTTGGCGATTTGGATGGCCGCAGTGCCAACGCCCCCGGCGGCGCCCAGCACCAACACGGTTTCGCCCGCCTTGAGCTGCGCGCGGTCCACCAGCGCGTGGTGCGAGGTGGCATAGATCATGATGAATGCGGCGGCATCCACATACGAGAACCCATCGGGCAGCGGCATGCACAGGGCGGCGGGCGCCAGGGTGTGGGTGCCAAAGCCGCCGGTGCCTGACAGGCAGGCCACGTTCTGGCCCACCTTGAGGTGCGTGACGCCTTCGCCCACGGCTGCGACCACTCCGGCATATTCAGAGCCCGGCACAAAGGGCAGCGGGGGCTTGATCTGGTATTTGTTCTGCACGATCAGCAGATCGGGGAAGTTCAGGCTCGCAGCCTTGATCTCGATGAGCACCTCGCCCGCCTTGGGCGTGGGGGTGGGCAGTTCGGTCCAGGTGAGCGCCTCAACGCCGGTGGGGTTGGTGCAGAGCCAAGCGTGCATGGGGAAAGTCTCCTGTCTATCTGTCTTGCCGATGAATGCACCGCATGATAGGTGGGGCTGCGGCAGGCGGGATGTCCCACGAGCGACGGGCAGGTGGCCTGCCAGGCGAGAGTAGGGGAGATGAGAGGGCGCGGACACCACGCCCCACCTACAATCCTTTGCAACCGCCTTACCGTGACCATGAAAATTCTGATTTCCAACGACGATGGCTACCAGGCCCCCGGCATCGTGGCGCTGCATGACGCGCTCAAGACCCTGGAGGGCGTGGAGGTGGATGTCATCGCCCCCGAGCACAACAACAGTGCCAAGTCGAACGCGCTGACCCTGCATTCGCCCTTGTACGTCCACAAGGCCGCCAATGGCTTTCGCTATGTGAATGGAACGCCCGCCGACTGCGTGAACATTGCCCTCACCGGGCTGCTGGGCTATCGGCCCGACCTGGTGGTGTCTGGCATCAACAACGGCGCCAACATGGGCGACGACACCATCTATTCCGGTACGGTGGGCGCGGCCATGGAGGGGTATCTGTTCGGTATCCCCGCCATTGCGTTCTCGCAGGTGGACAAGGGCTGGGGCGAGCTGGAAGCCGCCGCCGCCAAGGCCCGCGAGATCGTGGCGCATATGCGCGCCCAAAGCCTGGTGGGCGGAGCCCCCTGGTTGCTGAATGTAAACATTCCGAACATGCCGCTGGATGCGCTGCGGCCCGTCAAACTGTGCCGCCTGGGGCGCCGCCACGCGGCTGAGCGCGTGATCGTGCAGGAGAGCCCCCGGGGCGAGGCGATGTACTGGATTGGCGGCGCCGGGGACGCCAAGGACGATGCCGAGGGCACGGATTTTCACGCTACGGCGCAGGGCCATGTGTCCATCACGCCGCTGAAGGTGGACCTGACCGACCACGACAACCTTGGCCAGTGGGCGAAGGCTGCGTCCTATATGGCAGCTGCAGGGGCGGCCCCCGCCCCCGGCGTGTGATGCAGCAGCGCCGCCCAGGGTTTCCGGCCAGGTTGCCGGGCGCTGGCAACGCCACGGGCAAGCCCGCAGCACCGGTGTCTGGGCCCGCGCCTGCCGCTGCGGTGCGTAAGCCTGTGGCCATTGCTCCGGTGGGCGTGGGGCTGGATTCTTCTGCCATCCGTGCCCGCATGGTGCAAAAGCTCGCTGCGGGCGGCGTTACCTCGGCACCCGTGCTGCAGGCCATGGGTGCGGTGGAGCGCCACCGGTTCGTGGACAGCGCGCTGGTCAACCAGGCCTATGAAGACACCAGCCTGCCCATCGGGCTGGGTCAGACCATCTCGAAACCCAGCGTGGTGGCGCGCATGTGCGAGCTGTTGCTCGGCGCCGAGGGCGCGCGCGCGGCCGGCCTGGGCCGGGTGCTGGAGATTGGCACGGGCTGCGGCTACCAGGCGGCGGTGTTGAGCCTGCTGGCGCGCGAGGTTTATACGCTGGAGCGGCTGCGCGGCCTGCACGACAAGGCGCGCGACAACCTGCGCCCGTTTCGGCTGGCCAACGTCCACTTGCTGTTTGGTGACGGCATGCTGGGCTATGCCAAAGGCGCGCCTTACGCGGCCATCATTGCAGCGGCCGGCGGCGATGCCGTGCCCCAGGCCTGGTGCGATCAGTTGGCCGTGGGCGGACGGCTGGTGGCGCCCATTGCGCTGTCTGCCGGGCAGCAAATGTTGTTGGTTATCGACAAAACTCCGCACGGATTGAAACAAAGCGTGCTCGAGCCGGTTCACTTTGTCCCTCTAAAATCGGGGATTGCGTAAAGGGAATTGCTTATGTTCGTATCGCGTGGTCTTGTGGTGGGGTTTACCGTGGCAGTGGCGGGGCTGGTGCTCTCCGGCTGCGGTACCAGCATGAACAAGGCTCCTGTGGAAGATCGGGGCACCTCCTCATCCTCCGCGCCAGCGTCGGCGGCACAGCCCGGCGTGGTGGTTGGCACCCCTATCAAGCCATTGCCTGGGGCTGAAAATGCAGGCAAACCGGGCTACTACACGGTCAAGCCGGGGGATACCCTGATTCGCATCGGGCTGGAGTCCGGCCAGAGCTGGAAGGATATCGCCCGCTGGAACAACCTTGAAAACGCCAATCTGATCGAAGTGGGGCAGGTGCTGCGCGTGGCGACGCCCGTTGCAGCGGCTACCGCCGTAGCGTCCGACACCGGCGTGGTGACACGGCCCGTGACCTCTTCGGCCGTGGCGCCCAGCGCGCCTGCGCCTGCATCTGCTGCCAGCGCTGCCAAGCCAGTGCCCCCCGCTGCGTCGGGCGTGGTGGTGGCTGTGGCGCCCGCCACGCCAGCGCCTGCTGCAGCGCCTGCGGGAGAAGATGACCTCGCCTTCATCTGGCCTGCTCCAGGTTCACTGATTGCAGGTTTTGACGAGGTGCGCAACAAGGGCTATGACATCGCAGGCAAGGCGGGTGATCCCGTGCTGGCTGCTGCTGATGGCCGTGTGGTCTATGCCGGTGCGGGCTTGCGTGGCTATGGCAATCTGGTGATCTTGAAGCACAACAACACCTTTTTGACGGCTTACGCGCACAACCAGTCGCTGCTGGTCAAGGAAGACCAGAGCGTGCGCAAGGGGCAGAAGATTGCCGAAATGGGCAACACCGATGCAGACCGCGTCAAGCTGCATTTCGAGATCCGCCGGCAAGGCAAGCCCGTGGACCCTTCGCGCTATCTGCCCGCCCGTTGATCCCGATGGTGGCTGATCTGCCGCAGGGCGGCGAGGATCTGCTCGCCGATGAGTCGGAGGCGCTGGCCGACACCAGCAGCGAGTTGCGCCACATGCTGGTGGGGGCGCAGCAGCATGCCGCCCGGCTGGACAAGGCACTTGTGGACCTGGTGCCCGAGTTCTCCCGCAGCTACCTGCAGCAGTTGCTGGCGCAGGGGCTGGTCAGCCTCAATGGCAAGCCGGTGCAGAAGGCCGCCGCCCGCGTCAAGGCGGGGGACCAACTGGTGCTGGAAATGCGGCCAACGCTGCAAAGCCAGGCCTTCCGCCCCGAGCCCATGGCCATTGACGTGGTCTATGAAGATGCGCACCTGCTTGTGGTGAACAAGCCTGCGGGCCTGGTGGTGCACCCGGCGCCAGGCAACTGGAGCGGGACCTTGCTCAACGGTTTGCTGGCCCGCGACGACAAGGCCCTGCTGGTTCCGCGCGCTGGCATCGTGCACCGGCTCGACAAGGACACCAGCGGCCTCATGGTGGTGGCCCGCGACCGTGCCACCATGGATGCCTTGGTAGCGCTGATTGCCGAACGCAAGGTCAAGCGGCAGTACCTCGCCATAGCGCATGGGGCCTGGACAGGCGCCAAGAGCCGTTCGGTCGATGCCCCCATCGGGCGCGACCCGCGCAACCGGCTTCGGATGGCTGTGGTGGACCTGGCGCTCCATGCGGGCAAGTCCGCGCGGACCGATGTGTTGTGGCTGGACGGAGCCGACCAGGGTTGCTGGGTGCAATGCACCTTGCACACAGGGCGGACGCATCAGATCCGGGTGCACATGGCGTTGCTCAAGCACCCGCTTGTCGGGGACAGCCTGTATGGCGGAAACCCCCTGGGGGCCATGCAGCGCCAGGCGCTGCATGCGTACCGGTTGGCGTTCGTGCACCCGATGACCGGCGATGCGATGGAGTTCCATGCGCCGGTGCCTGAGGACATGCGGCAGGCGCTGTCTTCTTGGGGCCTGGGCTACAATGCGCCCTGATTGCCAAACCGGCCTCTAGCCCGAAGACGGAATCCCGCCGGGCTCTTGCGTTGCGCCAACGTCTTTGCGCGACGCTCCATTTTGATTGTCCCCTGCTGTTGATGTGACACCCGTTGCAACGCGTGGCACTTTTCCAGGAATCGCTGAACCATGAACACGGTGGATGCCAAAAGGGTCCTCGAAACTGCGCTGATCTGCGCGCAACAGCCCGTGCCCGTGCGCGAGCTGCGGGTGCTTTTCAACGACGCGCTCGGGTCCGACACGCTCAAAGTTCTGCTGCAAGAGTTGCAGCTCGACTGGGCACAACGGGGGGTGGAGTTGGTGCAGGTGGCCACAGGCTGGCGCTTTCAGAGCCGCCCGGAAATGCGCGAATACCTGGACAGGCTGCACCCCGAGAAACCGCCGCGCTATACGCGGGCGACCATGGAGACCCTGGCCATCATTGCTTATCGCCAGCCGGTGACCCGTGGCGATATCGAAGACATTCGCGGTGTGACGGTCAACAGCCTGATCATCAAGCAACTGGAAGACCGGGGCTGGGTGGAAGTCATCGGCCACCGGGAAACGGTGGGGCGCCCCGCGCTGTTCGCAACCACGCGCCAGTTTTTGGACGATATGGGCTTGCAGTCGCTCGATCAGTTGCCGGTGCTGGATGACCCGACGGGCAACGCCAATGTGCTGGAGGCCATGGCAGCAGCGGCCCAGGGCGTGATCGAGCCCGAGCTGGAGCCTGAAGCGGAACCCGTGGCTGCCGGGCTGGTGGACGGGGCGGCAGATGAGGCTGTGGTTGAAATGGAAAGTGTGCCAGAGCCCGCGCTGGCATCTTCCGCGCCGCAGAGCGGCGGTCTGCCGCTGGTAGATGATTTTTTTCAGGACGCGGAGACGGATCTCCGTGACGATGACGCTGATACCCCGGACGGTATCCAGGAAAACAATTGATGAACGACTCGACCCACGAAAATCCGGACGCTGTGCCGGAGGCTGACCCTGCCGACCCTGCGCCGGTTGCCAAGAAACCGGCCGCCAAGCGTGCGCCGCGCAAGAAGGCTGCGCCAGTGGTTGCCGATGCAGCCACGGCCGAGCCTGAAACGGCTGCAGCGGTAGCAGCAGCACCAGAGCCATCGCCAGCAGTGGCCGCAGAGCCCGTGGCTCCTGCCGTTGCCGATGCAGATGCTTCCGAAGCCGAACGTGCAGCGCCCCGCAGCGAGGGGCGGCATTCTTCTGGTGAGCCCAGGGGGCGTTCGCCCCGCCCGCAGGACGCTGGCCGCGACAAGCGCAAGGCTGCTGCGCCGGTAGAGGGTTATCAGTTTGAGGATGTGGTGTCGGGCCGCTTCGATGAGGATGATGCCTCGGCGGACGCCGTGCCTGCCAAGCGGGTGCTGCTGCCCCAGGTCGAAACGCCCAAGCTCCACAAGGTGCTGGCTCAGGCGGGGCTGGGCTCGCGGCTGGAGATGGAGCAGCTCATCCTGGAGGGGCGCATCTCGGTGAACAACGAGCCCGCCCATATCGGTCAGCGCATCCAGTTCGGCGACCAGGTCAAGGTCAACGGCAAGCCAATTCGTTACCGCATCGACCCGCCGCCTGCGCGCGTGATCGCGTACCACAAGCCCGTGGGCGAGGTGGTGACACATGACGATCCGCAAAACCGGCCCACCGTTTTTCGCAAGCTGCCGCGGTTGATGCAGGGCAAGTGGCAGTCCGTGGGGCGGCTCGATCTGAACACCGAAGGGCTGCTGCTGTTCACCAGCTCGGGTGAGTTGGCCAACAAGCTCATGCACCCCCGCTTCGGCCTGGAGCGCGAGTATGCGGTCCGCGTGCTGGGCGCGCTCAGCAACGAAGAGAAACAGAAGTTGCTGGACGGCGTGCGCCTGGACGACGGCATGGCCTCTTTTGGCTCCATCGAAGATGGTGGCGGTGAGGGCTCCAACTGCTGGTACCGGGTCACTATTTCAGAAGGCCGCAACCGCGAGGTGCGCCGCATGCTGGAGTCGGTAGGGCATGCCGTGAGCCGACTGATCCGCATCCGCTACGGCGCCATGGTGCTGCCACGGGGGCTCAAGCGCGGTGCCTGGCTGGAGCTGGATGAAAGCGATATTCGGGCCCTGGTTCAGGCGGCAGGCGCTGGGCGCTCTGAGTCTGCGGAAGGGCGTGCGGACGCAGGCCCTGGGGCGGGACGCGGCGGCAATGGCAATGCGCGCAACCGGGGCCGCAACGGTCCCCGTGCAGGAGATGGCCCCCGGCGGGACATGTCCCAGGGCGGCGGCGGTGCGGGCCCTCGTGGCCAGAAGCCCCGGCGTGACGGTGGCGGTGGGCAAGGGCAGGGCGCACGTGGCAACAGTGCCCAAGGTGGTGACCGTCAGCGGGGCTCAGCCCAGCCCGATCCCATGAAAACCTCCGTGGGCTACATCGGCATGGACAGTCTGTCGCGGCATCGCCAGGACAAACGCCGCCCTGGTGGCGGCGGTGGCGGCCCCCGGCGCGGTGGCGGGCGCTGAGCCAGCGCCAGGCTTCCACGGTTAGAATCGAGGGCTTTGTCCGGTGGACAAACGAATCACAGCAACATTCATATTCAGGAAAATCAACATGGCTATCGAACGCACTCTCTCCATCATCAAGCCCGACGCAGTGGCCAAGAACGTCATCGGTCAAATCTATGCACGCTTTGAAGCCGCTGGCCTCAAGGTGGTGGCTGCACGCATGGCCCACCTGTCGCGCCTGGAAGCCGAACAGTTCTACGCCGTGCACAAGGCACGTCCTTTCTTCAAGGATCTGGTGGACTTCATGATCTCCGGCCCCGTGATGATCCAGGCCCTGGAAGGCGAAAACGCAATTTTGAAGAACCGCGAACTGATGGGCGCCACCGACCCCAAGAAGGCAGAAGCCGGCACCATCCGCGCCGATTTCGCTGACAGCATCGATGCCAACGCAGTGCACGGCTCCGACGCTGCCGAAACGGCTGCCGTGGAAGTGGCTTTCTTCTTCCCTGGCCTGAACATCTACTCGCGTTGATATGGTGATCCCCATGCCTGTTCCCGCAACTGTGGGATGTCTGCGCCATGGGGACGGTTGTGTCCGGCCCATCGAAAGGCTGGCGCAATGACCACCAACCTGCTGGAGTTCGACCTCGACGGTCTCGCTGCTTTTTGTGAGCAACTGGGGGAAAAGCGGTTTCGCGCCACCCAGTTGTTCCGCTGGATTCACCAGCGAGGCGCGAGCAATTTCGACGCCATGAGCGACCTGGCCAAGGCCTTGCGCGACAAGCTCAAGGGCTGTGCGAAGGTTGAGGCCTTGCCGGTCATTTCCGAACATGTTTCGTCGGATGGCACGGTGAAGTGGCTGTTTGACGTGGGTGATGGCAACGCGGTCGAGGCCGTATTCATCCCCGAGGACGATCGCGGAACGCTCTGCGTGTCATCCCAGGCTGGGTGCGCGGTGGGGTGCCGGTTTTGCTCCACGGGGCACCAGGGCTTCAGCCGCAATCTGACCACGGGCGAGATTCTTGCCCAGTTGTGGTTTGCCGAACACTCCTTGCGCAAGCGTTTTGCCACTGAAGACCGCGTGATCTCCAACGTGGTCATGATGGGCATGGGGGAGCCGCTGCAGAACTATTCAGCCTTGGTGCCCGCCTTGCGCGTGATGCTGGACGACCACGGCTATGGCCTGTCGCGTCGGCGCGTAACGGTGTCGACATCGGGTGTTGTTCCCATGATGGACCGGCTTTCCCAGGATTGCCCTGTGGCCTTGGCGGTGTCGTTGCATGCCCCGAACGACCCCTTGCGCGACAACCTGGTCCCGCTCAATCGCAAGTACCCGATCCACGAGTTGTTGGAGGCCTGTGGCCGCTACCTGGCGCATGCCCCCCGTGACTTCATCACGTTTGAATACTGCATGCTCGATGGCGTCAACGACCAGTTGGAGCACGCGCAGCAACTGATCGAACTGGTCAAGCGCACCGGGATTCGCTGCAAGTTCAATCTGATTCCGTTCAATCCATTCCCTGCGTCGGGGCTCTTGCGCTCGGCGCAAAATCAGGTCGTTGCCTTTGCCAGGGCGCTGAGCGATGCAGGGATTGTCACGACGGTGCGCAAGACACGGGGCGATGACATTGATGCGGCCTGTGGGCAATTGGCGGGCGATGTCAAGGACCGCACACGTGCCGCGGAGCGCATGGCAAAGCAGCGCACAATCGTGCTCAAACCGGTGACTTGATCAGACGACGATCGATAAACTTCAAGGAGGCTCTACATGGCGGGATTGGTTGGACGCTGGCGGCATTTTGGTCGCTGGACACTCACGGCATGTAGTGCGGTGGTTTGTATGGTGGTGCTTCAAGGATGTGCAACCAACAATTCTGCCGCCATCAGCGATGCGGATGCCGGTTTGGTGACACCCTCCGACGAGCCAGAAACAAGGCGCCGCGCGCGCATTCGCCTGGAGCTGGCGGCCAATTATTTCGAACTGGGTCAGACGACTGTTGCGCTGGATGAAGTCAAGCAGGCGCTCGCGGCAGACCCCAGCTACGCCGATGCCTTGAACCTGCGTGGCCTGATCTTCATGCGGTTGAATGATTTCCCGCAGGCGGAGGACAGTTTTCGCCGTGCGTTGGCGCTGCGGGGCAATGACCCCAATGTGCTGCACAACTATGGCTGGCTGCTGTGCCAGCAGCAGAAATATGCAGAAGCCGACACATATTTTGGCCGGGCGATTGCCAACCCGACCTATACGGCGCGTGGCAAGACGCTGATGGCGCGTGGACTGTGCCAGTCGGGTGCAGGCCAGTTTGCAGAAGCCGAGCAGTCTTTTCAGAAGGCGTATGAGCTGGATGCGGGCAATCCGGTGGTGGGCTACCACCTGGCCGCCTTGTTGTTGCGGCGCAATGAGCTGACCCGGTCGCAGTTTTATATTCGACGGCTCAACAACAGCGAGTTTGCCAACTCCGAATCGTTGTGGCTGGGTATTAAGGTGGAGCGTGCTTTGGGCGACTCCGTGGCAATGAGGCAACTGGCGAGTCAGTTGCGCAAGCGGTTCCCGGATTCGCGGGAGTTGGGTGCTTACGAACGCGGGGCTTTCAATGAGTGAGGCAGTGGAGAGTGGTGGTGGTTTGACGGCGGGTGGTTTGCTTCGCGAAGCCCGCCTGGCATCTGGAATGCACATAGCGGCGCTGGCGGTAGCGCTGAAGGTTCCTGTCAGCAAGCTGGAAGCCCTGGAGGCAGACAATTTTGCGGTGTTGCCCGACACCGTGTTCGTGCGGGCTTTGGCGTCCAGCGTGTGCCGGACTCTCAAGGTAGACCCCGCGCCCATCCTGGCGCTGTTGCCGCAAAGCCCTAGTCCCAGCCTGTCCGCCGACAGTGCCGGGATCAACGCGCCGGTCAAGGGCAGTGCGGGCAAGTCTTCTATGCCTTCGGCTTCGTTCTCTAGTGGCAGCGGCGGCTCTGCCTCCCGGCCCGTGGTTTTTGTGGTGCTGGCGTTGTTGGTGGGCGCATTGGCCTTGTATTTCTTTCCTGGGCAGCAGGAGGGCGCTTCATCA
The DNA here is from genome assembly GCF_027492855.1 of Acidovorax sp. Lineage (GTDB taxonomy): Bacteria > Pseudomonadota > Gammaproteobacteria > Burkholderiales > Burkholderiaceae_C > Acidovorax. Next base: position 13,920 of record NZ_JAPUDY010000008.1, on the reverse strand, counting down.
CCGGATGCGCCATTGGCAGCGGCGCCTGACGCGGTTCCCCAGGGAACCGAAGCGCAGGCGGTTGCTGTTGCCCCGCCCCCCGCAGAGCGCCCTGCGGAGCTGGTTTCGACAGCCGTTCTGGCTGTTCCTGCTGCGGCTGCTTCTGCCACCAATGTGGCGCCGTTGGTGGTCCCTGCCGCTGCGGCGCTGGCCTCGGCTTCGGCACCTGCTGCGGTGGCAAGCGCTGCGGCGTCTGCAGACGCGCCCACTGGCGCGTTGGTGTTGCGCGCGCGCGGCGAATCCTGGGTGCAGGTGAAGGATGCGGCGGGCGCGGTGGTTTTGCAGCGCAATCTGACGGCCGGAGAGGCGGTGTCGGTATCGGCGCCGCCCCCGCTGGCGGTTGTTGTGGGGCGCGCTGATGCCACAGAGGTGACCGTGCGTGGCAAGCCGTTCGATTTGACGGCGGTGTCGCGCGAGAACGTTGCACGTTTCGAGGTGAAGTAAGTGCTGAAGCCTTTGCATGATTTTGGCCCGGTAGCGGTCGCAGCCCCTTTGCCCCGCCGGTCGCGCCAGGCAAAGGTTGTCTGGGGCTCCCGGATCGTCACGGTGGGTGGAGATGCCCCTGTGCGCGTGCAGTCCATGACCAATACCGACACCGTGGATGCCATTGGCACCGCGATCCAGGTCAAGGAGTTGGCCCAGGCTGGGTCTGAGTTTGTCCGTATCACCGTCAACACCCCCGAAGCGGCAGCAGCGGTGCCCTATATCCGCGAGCAGTTGGATCGGATGGGCGAGAGCGTGCCGCTGGTGGGCGATTTCCACTACAACGGACACCGTCTTCTCACCGATTTCCCCGACTGCGCGCAGGCACTCTCCAAGTACCGCATCAACCCCGGCAACGTGGGCAAAGGCGACAAGAAGGACAAGCAGTTCGGCCAGATGATCGAAGCGGCCGTGCGCTGGGACAAGGCCGTGCGCATTGGCGTGAACTGGGGCAGTCTCGACCAGGATTTGCTCGCCAGCCTGATGGACGCCAACAGCCGACGCGCCCAGCCTTGGGAGGCGCGGCAGGTGATGTATGAGGCGCTGATTACATCGGCCATCGAGTCCGCCCGGTTGGCTGAAACCATGGGCCTGAGCGGCGACCAGATCATTCTCTCGTGCAAAGTCAGCGGTGTGCAGGACCTGATCGCCGTTTACCGCGAGTTGGCGCGCCGCTGCGACTACGCGCTGCACCTGGGCCTGACCGAGGCGGGTATGGGCACCAAGGGAACGGTGGCGTCCAGCACGGCACTGGGTATCCTGCTGCAGGAAGGCATTGGCGACACCATTCGCGTATCGCTCACGCCGCAGCCCGGCGAGGCGCGCACCCAAGAGGTGGTGGTCGCGTCCGAGATTCTGCAATCGCTGGGCCTGCGCGTGTTCGTGCCCAGCGTCACGGCCTGCCCCGGCTGCGGGCGCACCACCAGCACCACGTTCCAGGAGCTGGCCAAACAGATCGACGACTACCTGCGTGCGCAAATGCCCGTGTGGCGCGTGCGCTATCCGGGCGTGGAGGGTATGAAGGTGGCGGTGATGGGTTGCATCGTCAATGGCCCTGGCGAGAGCAAACATGCTGACATCGGCATCAGCCTGCCCGGCACGGGCGAAGCCCCGGCGGCACCTGTGTTCATCGACGGTGAAAAGGCCTTGACGCTACGCGGTGAGCGCATTGCGCAAGAGTTTCACGCCATCGTCGAGCAGTATGTCGAGCGGCGCTACGGCAGTCATTGATTTGCTATAAAAATTATAGCTGTTGGCGCATGTTTTTAGAGCGCTAGAGCCTCATTTCATTCAAATATTCAGGAAATCCCCGCAGTGAGCAAAGTGCAGAAGCTGAGCGCCGTCAAAGGCATGAACGACATCCTGCCCGCCTCGGTGCCGCGCACCGAGAAGCTGCCGACCTCCGCACGCTGGCAGTGGTTCGAGGCGGCGGTGCGCAAGGTGCTGGCCCGCTACGGCTACCAGTACCTGCTGACGCCCATCGTCGAGCCCACGGCGTTGTTCGTGCGCGGGCTGGGTGAGGTGACGGACATCGTCGAGAAGGAGATGTATTCCTTTACCGACTCCATGAATGGCGACAAGCTCACCCTGCGCCCCGAGGCCACCGCTGGTATCGTGCGCGCCATGGTGGAGCACAACGCGCTCTACAACGGCCCGCTGCGCGTGTGGACGCAGGGCCCCATGTTCCGCCACGAGCGTCCGCAAAAGGGCCGCTACCGCCAGTTCAACCAACTGGACGTGGAGGCACTGGGTTTTGCCGGGCCGGATGTGGATGCGGAAATCATCCTGGTGGCCCGCGCACTGTGGCGCGAGCTGGGCCTGGTCGAAGGCCAGCATGTGCGGCTGGAGATCAACAGCCTGGGCCAGAGCGCCGAGCGCCGCGAGCACCGCGAGGCACTGATCCGCTACTTCGAGCAGCACCAGGACCAGCTCGACGAAGAAGCGCGCCGCCGCCTGCACAGCAACCCGCTGCGCATTCTGGACAGCAAGAACCCGGCGATGCAGGCATTGATCGAAGCCGCCCCTAAGCTCATGGATTTTCTGGGCGAGGCCTCGCGCGCCCACTTCGACGCCGTGCGCGCCGTACTGGAGGCCGTGGGCCTGGAGTACCGCGTCAACCCGCGCCTGGTGCGTGGCATGGACTATTACAACCTGACCGTGTTCGAATGGGTAACCGACCAGTTGGGCTCGCAAGGCACGGTGTGTGGCGGCGGGCGCTACGACGGCCTCATTGAGCAACTGGGCGGCAAGGCTGCCCCCGCCGTGGGCTTTGGCCTAGGGATAGAGCGGCTGTTGTTGCTGGCCGATGAGCTGAATCTGCCCATGCCCTCTACGGCGGCTGATGTCTATGCCATCGTGCCTCCCGGCACCGCGTTGGCCCCCGTGATCGTCACGCTGGAGGCATTGCGTGCTGCCGGGCTGAATGTGGTGCAACATGCGGGCGGCGCGGAAGGCGCGGGCAGCATGAAATCCCAGTTCAAGAAGGCCGACGCCAGTGGCGCGCGCCATGCACTCATCTTCGGTGAAGACGAGCTCGCGCGCGGCCAGGTCACCGTCAAGGCCTTGCGCGACGGCAGCGGCGCCCAGGCCGAGCACTCCCTGGCCGACGTGGCGCAATGGGCCGCCACCCTACAATCCAACGCTTAATTTGAAACGCTGATTTTTATGGCCAAACATCTCGATCTTGAAGAACAAGAGCAACTTGACCAGCTCAAGCATTTCTGGAACACCTGGGGCACGCTGATCAGCTCGGTGGTGCTGGTGGTCGCGGGCTCCGTTGCCGCATGGAACGGCTACCAGTACTGGCAGAACCGGCAGGCCACCCAGGCGGCCGCACTTTTTGATGCGGTGGACGTGGCCGCTAAATCGGGTGAGAAGGCGCGCCTTGAGCAGGCCTTTGGCGATCTGAAATCCAAGTATGCAGGCACCACACAAGCCGGGCAGGCGGGCTTGCTGGTCGCCAAGTCTATGCAGGATGCCGGTAATTCCGATGGCGCGAAAGACGCATTGACCTGGGTGGCAGAACAGTCGAAAGATGAAGGTCTGAAGGCGCTGGCGCAGTTGCGTCTGGCCAGCGTGCTGATGGAGCAGAAGAACTATGACGAGGCCCTCAAGCAGGTGTCCGGCAGCTTCCCTCCCGAGTTCGCGTCTGTCGTGGCGGATCGCAAGGGTGATGTTCTGCAGTTGCAAGACAAGCGCCAGGAAGCCATTGCCGAATACACCAAGGCCTACAAGGGTCTCGAAGAGGGTGTCGAATACCGTCGCCTGGTCGAAATCAAGCTCAATGCGCTGGGTGTTTCGCCACAAGGCGCAACAGTGATTGCGGCCACCAACTCCCCTGTGGAAGCCAAGTAAACATGACATTGACTCCAAATGCGGTGTCTGGCCGCCCATCCTTCATGCGCGCCACGGCTGTGGCCATGCTTGTTGTGGCACTGACCGGGTGCTCGTTGTGGAGTGGCGGCAGCAAAAAACCCGTGCCCGCCGACTTGGGGGCGAATGTCGCTGTGCTGGGTGTTCGGCAGGCGTGGACTGCCCGCGTGGGCAATGTGGCCGGTTTGCCGCTGGAGGCGCATGTTGCAGGCCATGTGGTGACGGTGGCCTCTGCCGATGGCGTGGTCGCCGCCATTGATGCCCGCACCGGTGGTGATATCTGGCGCACGGCGCTGGGCACGCCGTTGTCGGCCGCAGTCGGAAGCGATGGCAAGTCGGCGGCTGTGGTGTCGCGCGATAACGCGCTGATCATGGTGGACTCTGGCCGCGAACGGTGGCGCGAAACGCTCGCCGCCCAGGTCTTTACGCCGCCCCTGGTGGCTGGTGGGCGTGTGTTCGTGTTGGCCGCAGACCGTTCGGTATCCGCCTATGACGGAGCCACCGGGCGTAAGCTGTGGGCTCAGCAGCGCCCCGGTGAGGCGCTGGTTTTGCGGCAGGCAGGCGTGCTCTTGGCGGTGGGCGATACCCTGGTGGTGGGGCTGTCTGGCCGACTTGTGGGCCTGAACCCCGACAACGGAAGCGTGCGTTGGGAAGCACCCATCGCCAGCGCGCGTGGCACCAACGATGTAGAGCGCCTGGTGGAGCTGGTTGGACGCACCAGCAAGGTTGACGACAGCGTGTGCGCACGGTCATTCCAAGCCGCTGTGGGTTGTGTGAATGCGGGTCGGGGAACTGTCGCGTGGACGCAGCCCGCCAACGGTGCCGAGGGGGTCCACGGCGATGCCGAGGCGCTTTTCGGAGTCGAGAGCAATGGCACGGTGGCCGCCTGGCGCCGAAGCGATGGCTCGCGTTTGTGGGGGAGCGACAGGCTCAAGCACCGCCAACTGACGGCCCCGCTGTTGCTCGGACGTTCCGTGGTGATTGGTGACAACACAGGCTTGGTGCATTTGTTGTCCCGCACGGACGGCTCGCCACTCAATCGCATTGCCACGGATGGTTCCGGCATTGCGGCAGCACCCGTCATGGCGGCAGACACTTTGGTGGTTGTGACCCGCAACGGCAGTATTTACGGATTCCGTCCGGATTGATCGGTCTTATTCAATGAAGCCAGTTATCGCCCTCGTGGGGCGTCCGAATGTCGGTAAATCCACGCTTTTCAACCGTCTGACCAAGTCCCGCGATGCCATCGTGGCTGACTTTGCCGGGCTTACGCGTGACCGGCATTACGGCAATGGCAAGCAGGGCAAGCACGAGTACATCGTCATCGACACCGGTGGCTTTGAGCCTGATGCCTCCAGCGGCATTTACCGTGAAATGGCCAAGCAGACCCAGCAGGCGGTGGCCGAGGCCGATGTCGTCATCTTTGTGGTTGATGCCCGCGCAGGCGTGTCCGCCCAAGACCACGACATCGCCAACTATCTGCGTCGCCTGGGCAAGCCTTGCGTGCTGGTCGCCAACAAGGCCGAAGGCATGCTGCAAGGCGTGCAACTGGCCGAGTTTTACGAGTTGGGGCTGGGCGAGGTCTATCCGGTGTCCGCAGCGCACGGCCAGGGTATCCGCAGTCTGGTGGATATTGCCCTGGAGCCGCTGCACCTGCCCGAGCCCGAAGAGTCGGACGCCGATGCGGACAAAGGCGTCATCAAGCTGGCCGTGGCGGGCCGCCCCAATGTGGGCAAGTCCACGCTGATCAACACCTGGCTGGGTGAGGAGCGGCTGGTTGCGTTTGACATGCCAGGAACGACCCGTGATGCGATCACGGTGCCGTTTGAGCGCAATGGCCAGCGTTTTGAGTTGGTGGATACGGCGGGTTTGCGTCGCAAGGGCAAAGTCTTCGAGGCGATTGAGAAGTTCTCGGTGGTCAAGACGCTGCAGGCGATTGAGTCTGCCAGCGTGGTGCTGCTTTTGCTGGATGCGACCCAGGGCGTGACGGACCAGGATGCCCATATCGCTGGCTATATTCTGGAGAGCGGCCGCGCCGTGGTGTTGGCCGTGAACAAGTGGGACGCGGTGGACGACTACCAGCGCCAGTTGTTGGAGCGCTCTATCGAGACCCGGTTGGCTTTCTTGAAGTTTGCTTCAATGCATTTCATCTCGGCCAAGAAGCGCCAAGGCCTTGGCCCCCTCTGGACATCCATCGCCCAGGCGCACCGGGCGGCTACCTGCAAGATGTCCACGCCCGTGCTCACCCGTCTGCTGCTGGAGGCGGTGCAGTTCCAAAGCCCGAAGCGGGCGGGCATGTTCCGCCCCAAGATGCGCTATGCACACCAGGGCGGCATGAACCCCCCTGTGATTGTCATTCACGGGAATTCTTTGGAGCATGTGACCGACGCCTACAAGCGTTTTCTGGAAGGGCGCTTTCGCAAGGAGTTCGATTTGGTGGGAACGCCCCTTCGAATCGAGATGAAGACCTCCCACAACCCGTTTGCCGACAAGGAAGAGGGTTAAGACAAAGTCACGAGTCAAGAAGGGACATGCTGAAAACCGGCCGGGGCAGGCCCTGGGCTGTGGTAAGGTGCTGGTTTACAACAACATTTTGAACACGGAGAATATCGTGAGCAATAAAGGCCAGCTTTTGCAAGACCCCTTCCTGAACGCATTGCGTCGGGAGCATGTTCCAGTGTCCATTTATTTGGTCAATGGCATCAAGCTGCAGGGGCAGATTGAATCGTTTGACCAATATGTGGTTTTGCTGCGCAACACAGTGACCCAGATGGTTTACAAGCATGCGATCTCTACGATCGTTCCAGGCCGGGCAGTCAACTTTTCCACGGCAGATACGCCTGATGCAGACAGCGGCAACGCTTGAGTTGTTGCTGTCTGACCGGTCTTTAATTCTGAATCAGGTGGGACCAGAGGGCGGTTTGCTTTGAGTTCGGCTACGCCCCTTCAGGCAAACATCGCCCCCGTCTTGTTGGTGGGGGTGGACTTTGGACTCCCTCACTTTGACGGCGAACTGGAAGAACTGGGTTTGCTGGCGCAGACGGCCGGCATGCAACCGGTTGCTCGTATCACCTGTAAGCGCAAAGCACCCGATGCTGCGCTGTTTGTGGGTAGTGGCAAGGCCGACGAAATTCGCACCCTGGCCCAGATGCATGGTGCTGTGGAGGTGCTGTTCGACCAATCCCTCAGTCCCGCCCAGCAGCGCAATCTTGAGCGCCACATAGAGCTTCCCGTCAACGACCGCACGTTGTTGATCCTGGAGATCTTTGCCCAGCGCGCGCGCAGCCATGAGGGGAAGTTGCAGGTGGAGCTTGCCAAGCTTCAGTATGTGAGCACCCGGCTGGTTCGGCGTTGGTCGCACTTGGAGCGCCAGACAGGTGGTATTGGCGCTCGTGGTGGCCCAGGCGAAAAGCAGATCGAGTTGGATCGCCGCATGATTGGTGATGCCATCAAGCGTACCAAGGAGCGTTTGGTCAAGGTCAAGCGACAACGATCAACACAGCGACGGCAGCGAGAACGGCGGGATACCTTCAATATCTCGCTGGTGGGCTACACCAACGCAGGCAAATCGACGCTGTTTAACGCCTTGGTCAAGGCCCGCGCCTATGCGGCCGACCAGTTGTTTGCCACGCTCGACACCACAACCCGGCAGCTGTACCTTGCCGATGCGGGCCGATCTGTTTCGCTGTCTGACACGGTGGGCTTCATTCGTGATCTGCCACACGGTTTGGTGGATGCTTTCCAGGCGACGCTGCAGGAGGCGATTGATGCGGATCTGCTGCTCCATGTGGTGGATGCGTCCAACGCGGATTTCCCGGAGCAAATGGCGCAGGTCGAGCGTGTATTGCATGAGATTGGCGCGGCCGATATTCCCCAGATACTGGTGTTCAATAAGCTCGATGCGCTCGCCAGTGAGCGACGCCCGCCAGATTTGCAGGATCAGTACGAGGTTGCCGGACATTTGCTTCCCCGGTTGTTCGTGAGTGCCCGGTCGGGCGAGGGGCTGGAAAATCTGCGCCATGCGCTCTCGGAAAAAGTGCTTGCCACGCAGTTGGACATGACCCCAGGTGACGCCATTGAATTGCCGGATGTGATGCCTTGATTGGGCACAATGACGGATTGACTGATGCCATCAGAGAACCAGAGACTTCGCGCATGAATTTTCAGAATCGAACCCTACGCTGGGCTTCACTGCCAGACCGTATTCGGGGCATGTTCAACCTGAATGACCCCCGTTGGGGTCGCGGTGATGACAAGCCGGATGAGGGCGCTCGTCCTGACGATCGGCCCGCGGCTCCACCACCCGGTCCCCGGGGAGGTGATCAGCGTCCCAACAACGGGCAGCAGCCCCCGGATCTCGATGAACTCTGGCGCGACCTCAATCGCAAGCTGGGGGGGCTGTTTGGCGGCAAGAATGGTGGGGGCCGTGGCACCGGCAATGGCGGTTCAGGCGGTGGATTCCAGCCTGACATGAAGAGTGCTGGCGTGGGTGTCGGTCTGATTGCTGGCATCGTCTTCGTGATCTGGATGGGAACGGGTTTCTTCATCGTTCAGGAAGGCCAGCAGGCCGTCATTACCCAGTTCGGAAAGTACAAGAGCACTGTGGGGGCTGGCTTCAATTGGCGCCTGCCGTACCCTATCGAGCGTCACGAGTTGGTTTTCGTCACCCAGATCCGCTCCGCAGATGTGGGCCGCGACACTGTCATCAAGAGCACGGGCTTGCGAGAGTCCGCCATGCTCACCGAAGACGAAAACATCGTTGAAATCAAGTTCGCAGTGCAATATCGCCTGAGCGATGCGCGGGCTTGGCTGTTCGAAAGCAAGAACCCGTCAGATGCCGTCGTGCAAGCTGCAGAAACGGCAGTGCGTGAAGTGGTGGGCAAGATGCGCATGGACACGGCGCTGGCCGAAGAGCGCGACCAGATCGCTCCGCGTGTTCGCACGCTGATGCAGACGATCCTCGATCGCTACAAGGTGGGTGTAGAGGTGGTTGGCATCAATCTGCAGCAAGGGGGCGTTCGCCCGCCGGAGCAGGTGCAGGCCTCGTTTGACGATGTCCTGAAAGCGGGACAGGAGCGCGAGCGTGCCAAGAACGAAGCGCAGGCATACGCCAACGACGTCATTCCACGCGCAGTCGGTTCGGCCTCTCGTCTGAACGAAGAGGCTGCGGCCTACAAGGCGCGTATCGTGGCCCAGGCGCAAGGCGATGCGCAGCGGTTTTCTTCGGTTCTGGCCGAGTATCAGAAGGCGCCGCAAGTCACGCGGGACCGGATGTACCTGGACACGATGCAGCAAATCTACGGCAATGTCACTAAGGTCCTGGTGGAGTCGCGCCAAGGCTCGAACCTGCTGTATTTGCCGCTCGACAAGATCATGCAGAACGTTGCGAGTGGGGCAGGGTCTTTGGATGCACCTGCTGCCGGTGCCGCCCCTGCGGCTGCGCCCACAGTGCCTGCGGCCAATCTTTCCAATGATCCCCGGGCACGAGACTCCAATCGCACCCGTGAACGTGAATCTCGCTAGGAGCAGTCTGTGAACAGAGTCGGATTTATTGCATCCACTTTTCTGGTGGTGCTTGCGCTCATGAGCTCCATGCTTTTTGTTGTGGATCAACGGCAGTTTGGTGTGCTTTATGCCCTGGGGCAGATCAAAGAGGTGATTACCGAACCAGGTCTCAACTTCAAGTTGCCTCCGCCGTTCCAGAACGTGACGTACATCGACAAGCGTCTTCTGACATTGGACAGCACGGACACTGAGCCGATGCTGACCGCCGAGAAACAACGTGTTGTGATCGACTGGTATGTCCGTTGGCGCATCTCCGAGCCCACGGAGTACATCCGGAATGTGGGCCTGGATGAGAGTGCTGGTGCCATGCAGCTCAACCGTGTGGTTCGAAATGCCTTTCAGGAAGAGATCAACAAGCGCACCGTCAAGGAGCTTCTTTCGGTCAAGCGTGAGGCGTTGATGGCTGATGTCAAGCGCGAAGTACTCGATACCGTGCGCGGCGCCAAACCTTGGGGCGTGGATGTCGTCGATGTCCGCATCACCCGCGTCGACTATGTGGATGCGATCACGGAATCCGTGTACCGGCGCATGGAGGCAGAGCGTAAGCGTGTAGCGAACGAGCTGCGTTCCACGGGTGCCGCCGAAGGTGAAAAGATACGCGCTGACGCGGACCGCCAGCGTGAAATCACCATTGCCAACGCATACCGTGACGCGCAGAAGGTCAAGGGCGAGGGAGATGCCGAGGCTGCCCGTATTTACGCAGAAGCCTTTGGGCGGGATCCGCAATTTGCGCAGTTCTATCGCAGTCTTGATGCCTACAAGTTGAGCTTCAACAAGAAGAGTGACGTCATGGTGCTCGACCCTTCTTCATCGGATTTCTTCAAGGTCTTCCGTGGCGGCACGCCAACTGCTGCGCAGGCAGCTCCCCGCAAGTAAGCCCAGGTTGACTCGTTTCTCCTTGGGTTTGTGAATGACGTGGGACAGTCTTTGGGGCGCGTTGGCCTTGGTTCTATTGATTGAAGGGCTGCTGCCTTTTCTTTCTCCGCAAGGCTGGCGACGCACCGTATTGCAGATTGCTCAGTTGCAGGATGGCCAGATACGCTTTTTCGCGTTGTTGGCCATTCTGGCGGGTACAGCAATGCTGCTTTGGCTTTGACGGCCGCCATGGCGTCGCCAGGAGATTCCTTGGGGACTCTTCGCCGGTGCCGGTAGAATCACGGTTTTAACAGCCTCCCCTTTTCTCCATGTCTGCTTGGGTCCTTCCGGATCACATTGCCGATGTCTTGCCGTCCGAAGCGCGGCACATCGAAGAATTGCGTCGCGGGCTGCTTGATACAGCGCGCTGTTACGGCTATGAGCTGGTCATGCCGCCGCTGATGGAGCACCTTGAGTCGCTTCTGACCGGCACCGGCGAAGCGCTCGACCTCCAGACCTTCAAGCTGGTGGATCAGCTCTCAGGCCGTTCTTTGGGGCTGAGGGCTGACACTACGCCCCAGGTTGCCCGCATCGACGCGCATCTGCTCAATCGCAAGGGGGTCACACGCCTGTGCTACTGCGGGCCAGTGCTGCACACCCGCCCCGACCGCCCCCATGCCACCCGCGAACCACTCCAGTTTGGTGCTGAGATCTATGGCCATGCTGGGGTTGAGGCGGACTTGGAGGCCTTGCAGCTTGCCAGGGAGTGCCTGCGTGTTGCCGATGTCCGTGACACTACTATTGATCTGGCCGACGTGCGCATTGTCAGGAGCCTTCTGGCAGGCGTGGCGGTCAGTCCGCAACTGCTGAGTGCCATTCATGCAGCTTTGGCCGCCAAGGATGCCCAGGAACTGGCGGGGCTGACCCGTGACTTTCCAGCGGCTTCCAGGGAAGGTCTTCTCGCGCTGCTGCAGCTCTATGGAGACGCATCGATTTTGGTCGAGGCTGAAAAGACTCTCAGGCGCACGCCTGGTGTGCCAGAAGTGCTATCGAATTTGAAGTGGCTGGCCTCCCGCCTGGAGGGGGCCGCAGTGACCTTCGATCTGGCCGATTTGCGCGGGTATGCCTATTACAGCGGTGCCCGTTTCGCGATCTATGCCAATGGGGCCAGCGACGCCTTGGTCCGTGGTGGCCGATATGACGAAGTTGGTGCCGTTTTTGGACGCAATCGTCCCGCCGCTGGGTTCAGTCTGGATATCAAGCAAGTCGTGAGCGTGGTGTCGCCGCGCGCATTGAAGGCCGCCATTCGCGCCCCCTGGGGTGAAGCTGCGGACGTCAATGCTGCCATTGCCCAATTGCGTGCTGCAGGCGAGACGGTGGTATGTGTTTTGCCGGGGCACGAAAGCGAAGTGGATGAGTTCCACTGCGACCGTGAACTGGTTCAGGTTGCGGGCCAATGGGTCGTGCAGGCTGTTTGAGCAATTGTCATTTGAATTGGGTTTGAGATGAAAGCAACCAAAGGTCGCAACGTAGTGGTGGTCGGTACCCAGTGGGGCGACGAAGGCAAAGGCAAGTTGGTCGATTGGCTGACGGAAAGCGCGCAAGGAGTCGTCCGATTCCAGGGAGGGCATAACGCAGGCCATACGCTGGTGATCAACGGAGTGAAAACTGCGCTGCACCTGATCCCCAGCGGCATCATGCGCCCAGGGGTCAAGTGCTACATCGGTAACGGCGTGGTTCTGTCGGCCGCCAAACTGTTCGAGGAAATCGAAGGTCTTGAAAAGGCCGGTGTCGAAGTGCGTTCACGCCTGCGCATCAGTGAGGCCTGTCCTCTGATCCTGCCGTTCCATGCGGCCATCGATGTGGCCCGCGAGGCCGCACGTGAGCAGGGGGGCGCCGAGAAGATTGGCACCACGGGTCGTGGCATTGGCCCGGCTTATGAGGACAAGATTGCCCGCCGCGCTTTGCGCGTACAGGATCTGAAGTACCCTGAACGTTTTGCCGCCAAGTTGCGTGAGTTGCTGGATCTGCACAACCACATGCTCACCACCTATCTGGGCTCGGCGAAGTTCGTGTTTGGTGATGCACTGAAGCCCTACATCCAAGATGGCAAGGTTCAGTTCGACGTGGTGTATGCCGAAGCCATGCGCCATGCGGAATTGCTCAAGCCCATGATGGCGGACGTATCGTGCGAGCTGAATGAGGCCCATCGCGCTGGCGCCAATCTTCTGTTCGAAGGCGCCCAAGGCACGTTGCTGGATGTCGATCACGGCACCTATCCCTATGTCACGTCGAGCAACTGCGTCGCCGGTAATGCGGCAGCGGGCTCCGGCGTTGGGCCAGGAATGCTTCACTACATCCTGGGCATCACCAAGGCCTATTGCACCCGTGTGGGCGGCGGCCCCTTCCCGACGGAGCTAGATTGGGAGGTGCCCGGCACCCCCGGTTACCACATGAGCACAGTGGGTGCTGAAAAGGGTGTGACCACGGGCCGCAGCCGACGCTGTGGCTGGTTCGATGCTGCATTGCTCAAGCGCAGCGCGCAGGTCAATGGTCTCTCGGGCCTTTGTATCACGAAGCTGGATGTACTGGATGGATTGACCGAGTTGATGCTGTGCACGGGCTACGAACTGGATGGCGAGCGTATCGAATTGCTGCCGATGGGCGCGGAAGACATCGCTCGCTGCACGCCCATCTATGAAACGCTGCCAGGGTGGAGTGAATCCACCGTGGGCGTGACCGATTACGCGAAATTGCCAGAAAGCGCACGCCGTTATCTGGAGCGCATTGAGCAGGTAACGGGGGTGCCGATCGACATGATCTCCACCAGCCCTGATCGCGATCACACCATCATGATGCGCCATCCCTATGTTGCGGATTGAGCATCGCCTTCATCGCATCGTTGCTGCAGCGCCAAAAGCCTTTTATTCAGGAGCCATTCCATGTTGACCGAAGACGGAAAACATCTTTATGTCAGTTACGACGAGTACCACAGCCTCATAGAGAAACTGGCACTCAAAGTACACCAATCGGGGTGGGCGTTCGATACGATTCTTTGCCTTGCCCGGGGTGGATTGCGTCCGGGCGACATCCTGAGCCGTATTTTCGACAAGCCTCTGGCCATCATGTCCACAAGCTCCTACCGTGCCGAGGCTGGCACTGTGCAGGGCCATCTCGACATCGCGCGCTTCATCACCACGCCAAAGGGCGAGATCGCTGGCAAGGTGCTGCTGGTTGATGATCTTGCCGACTCAGGCCACACGCTGCATGCGGTGATCGACATGCTGAAGACCAACTATGCACCCATCACGGAGTTGCGCAGTGCGGTGATCTGGACCAAGGGCCTGTCAACCTTCACTCCTGACTACTCAGTGGAGTTTTTGCCCACAAACCCATGGATTCATCAGCCGTTCGAAGGCTACGACAGCCTTGGCCCAGAGAAGTTGCTGGAGAAGTGGCGGGTTTGAAGAGAGAAAGATGGAGATTTTTCTAAATCTCCATCTTTCGCTTTGAAAGCCATGCTATAGTCGAGGGCTTCGCTTCTGAGAGTCGCTGGCCCGGTTTGCTGGGTTGCGCAGCTGATGGTTGCGAAGTGGTTTGAGAAAG
>NZ_JAPUDY010000007.1 GCF_027492855.1 Acidovorax sp. | reverse complement strand
TGAGCGACTTTGGGCTGCAGATATTTCAATACCTGTATAGCAATCCCTAAAAAAGCTGCTTGGCGCTTTGTGGGTAAGCGCAAGCAGCTATTGATTTAATAGTAACTCTCTGGAGCAGAGCAGCCCCTGTTGTCCGGGGGCGCACAGGCGTCAGGCCGCTGAAGTGGCGTCCATACCCATCGCCTGCGTGGCATGCCGCAAATAGGTCACGGCAAATTCGGTGTGGCCGTGGGCATGTTCCACCTCTGCCAGGCAGGCCAGGGCCACGGGGTCGTGGGGCACGGCGCTGAGCACGGTTTCGGCCAGTTCGGTCACGGCGATCCAGTGGCGGTCCTTGAGGGCTGGGCTCGCGCTGGTGTCTGCCTCCGTGGCGGGCGTGGGTGGCGGGGCAGCCTTGGCTTTTTCCACCAGATCCTGCAGGCGCTGGTGGGCCTCGTGCAGGCTCACGCGCTGGCCGGGCTTCAGGCCCACGCCGGGCGTGGGTGGCTGGGTCCAGGCCTCGGGCAGCCGAGGCAGCCAGTCCTGGATCGCTTGTGCCTGGGCCTCGGGGTCGTCCGGGTGTTCGGCGCGAGCCAGCCACTGCAGCCACATCACACGCAGGCCCTCTGCGAAGTGGTGGTTGAAGATGTCCTCGCGCATCAAGGCCGAGGCCTCCACCTCGGCGCGCAAGCCCAGCCGCAGGGTGTTCAGCGCCTGCACGTCGGCAGCCAGGCTGGCGGCGATGCGCACGTAGTCCTCGGGCGTTTCGGCCAGCCACTCTGTGCGGCCCAGGTAGGCCAGCAAGCCCACGCCCATGCGGCTCTTGAAGCTCTCGCCCACCATCGACACGATGGGCAGACCCATCCACAGTACGTCGAACGTGGTGGTGCCGCCGGTCAGCGGGAAGGGGTCCAGCGCGATGTCGATGCGGTGGTAGGTGAGGTATTGGTTGTCGTTGCGCAGCGCCACGAGGTCCACTTGCGCCGAGGGCAGACCCAAGCGGTCGCAGCGCTCGCGGTAGGCCTGCGCGAAATCGGGGCGATCGAGGTTTTTGCCCTCGATGAGCAGGCGCGAGCCCGGAACCGCAGCCAGCACTCGGCCCCACAGGGCCAGCACTTCGTCGGTGAGCTTGCCCAGGTTGTTGCAGGAGCCAAAGGTGATGAAGCCGTTCTCCAAGGCCGGAGTCGGCTGTACCTGGTAGCGCGGCTGGTAGCGCCATAGCGGGTTGCGGCTCATGGGGCGGTAGCAGGCAAACAGCGTGGGCAGGCGATAGAGCTGCTCGGTGTATTGCGCATCGGCGCCGGGCTGGTCGGTGATCTCGTCGGTGAACTTGTAGTCCACGGCTGCAAGTCCGGTGGTGGCCGGAAAACCCAGCCACGATACCTGCACGGGCGCCGCCTTGTGGGCCAGGGCCAGCAGGCCGTTGTTGCCGGTGTGGCCCGCCAGGTCAATCAGGATGTCGATGCCCTGGGCGCGGATGGCTTCGGCCTGCTGCTGGGCGCTAAAGCCTGCCAGCGGTATGAAGTGGTCGGTGTGGCGCTGCACCCGCTCGGTCACATGGTCGTTGCGGGGGAAGAGGTAGAAGGCGAAGACTTCGAACTGGCGCCGGTCCAGTTGTGCCAGCAGTCCTTCCACGAAGTACATCACCGAGTGCACGCGGAAGTCGGGCGAAAGAAAACCGATCTTCAGGCGCCGCCAGGGCGAGCCCCGGTGCTCCTCGAAACGGGGCCATGCGGGGCGCAGCGGGGGCTCGAACACCGCGCCGTATTGCCGCGCGGCGGCCGACAGTTGCGCCGCGTCCACGTCGGGGTCTGCCAGCATGAACAACAGCTGGTTGGTGTAGTTGCCGGGGTCGGCGGGGCGCAGGCCGATGGCCGCCTCGCAGTCTCGAATCGCCTCGCGCACCTGGCCCAGCTCGCGCCGGTGGATGGCGCTTTGCATGAGCGCAGCCACACGGTCTTGCAGCGTTTCGGCCAGCGCGGCGGCTTTTTGGCTGGCGTCAAAGCCTTTGTCGTGCAGGCTCAGCAGGTAGCAGCATTCGGCCAGCTTGATCCAGCCGATGGCTTGCTGAGGGCGCAGTTGGCAGACTTTCTCCAGGTGGGGCAGCGCGTCGCCGTTGCGGGCTTGCTCGATCAGCACGTTGGCGTAGTTGACCAACAGTTCCGCGTCGTCCGGCCAGTACACATAGGCTTGCTGGTAGGCCTTGAATGCGGCGTCGAATTCGCGTTGCTTGTTCAGCGAAAAGCCCAGCAGCCGGTGCGCGGTGAGGTGGCGGCCGTTCTTGCGCAAGGCCTGGCGGCACAAGCGGGTGAGAAGGGGCCAGTCGGCGGCGGCGAGTGCCGCCTTGAGGCGGGGCTCGTCCTGTTCGATGTGTTTGGTTTGCACGTGGCGGCCAATCTGCGAGCAAGTAAGCAAGAAGGGGGCGGGCGGTTTGGCGCAGTGTGCCATGTGCAAAGGGGCCCGCTGGGGCCCCTTTGTTGTTCTGTCATGCCACTGGCGCTGCCGCTTGTGGGGCTGTACGCAGATTACTTGAGCAGCGACAGCACGCCCTGCGGGATCTGGTTGGCCTGGGCCACCATGGCCGTGCCTGCCTGCTGCAGGATCTGGGCGCGCGAGAGATTGGCTGTTTCCGCCGCGAAGTCGGCATCCTGGATGCGTGAGCGCGAGGCCGAGAGGTTCTCCGATGTGATCTGCAGGCTGGCAATGCTGGTTTCAAAGCGCGACTGCATGGCGCCCAGCTTGGCGCGTTCGCCGCTGATGAAGGCCAGGGCCGAGTCCACGGTCTTCAGGGCGTCGGTGGCGTTGGAGAAGGTGGTCACGTCCAGGTTGGCCACGGTGTGCAGCGATGAGCCGCCGTTGTCCAATTGGTTGCTGGCCGAGGTCACTGCGAACGACTTTTCCGAATCCAGCGTGATATAGCCACCGGTGCTCACGTTTTCTGCCGTGCTGTCGGCTGTCAGCGTCCGGGCTGTGCCGTTGCTCGCACCTGCTGCATCGTAGCCTGTGATGGTTACGGCGGCGACGTTGGGGTTCACGGTGTCGCCGATCACGATGTCATTGCCGGTGGCATTGGTCATGATGATTTGTGTGCCGTCCGAGCTCAGCGAGGCATTGATGCCGGTCTTGGCCGCTTGCTCGTTGATGGCGGACACTGCGGCCGACAGGCGGTCCGTGCCGGTGGCCGAGGTCAGTGTGAACGACACGGTGCGGGCCGCGCCCACGTTGTCGCCTTCCAGCGTCAGCGAGTAAGAGCCCGCCGATGCCATGCCGCCCAGGCGCACTTCGGTGCGGGCCGTGGCGGTCACGCCGGTATTGGCTTGCAGGGCATTGATCTGGTCGGCCGTGGCCTTGGCGTTGGCGCTGGAGACAACGGTCAATGTGCCAGTGCCCAGATAGCCGCTGATGGCCACCGAACCGGCGGTCACGCCGTTGTTCACCGCCGTCGTGCCGCTGGCGGGGGCTTGTGCACCAATGCCCGAGCCGTTGGAGGCCACGTTCTGGTTGTTGCCATACACGCTGGTGCGCAGGTTGCCGGTGGCGGCCACGATGGTCTGGTTGGCATTGGCGCCCACTTGGAACTGTTGTGTACCAAAGGTGCCGTCCAGCAATTTCTGGCCGTTGAACTCGGTCGTTTGCGAAATACGGTCCAGCTCGGACACCAGTTGGCCGACTTCCTGTTGCAGAGCCTGGCGGTCGCCAGCGCTGTTGGAGGCGTTGGCCGACTGCACAGCCAGTTCACGCACACGCTGCAGGATGTCGCCAGAGGCCTTCAGGGCGCCTTCAGCGGTTTGCGCCAGAGAGATACCGTCGTTGGCGTTACGCACTGCCTGGTTCAGGCCGCGGATCTGGCTGGTAAAGCGCTCGGAAATGGCCAGGCCGGCGGCGTCGTCCTTGGCGCTGTTGATGCGCAGGCCCGACGACAGGCGCTGGATGGCTGTGTTGAGCGACATCTGGCTGGTGCCCAGATTGCGCTGTGCAGTCAGCGAGCTGATATTGGTATTGATGGTTGCTGCCATGGCGAAACTCCTTAACGTCGTGAGACGGATCTGTTTGCCGGTTCAAGCGCACCCGTCCGGCTGTCAATGGGGGAACGATGGATGAATTGTGGAGATGCTGTTTTTGGGCGTTGGGCTGATAAGCGGCCAAAAAACCGCACAACTTGTGCGTTTGGCCCTCAAGTTTTCCAACGGCGACCCGAAAACAATTGCAACGGACCGTAAATGGCCCGCCGTTCACCAGATGGCACGCAGCACTGGGAACCCAGGAGGCCAGCGTGGTGCTGGCGCCCCGGCTGGCGGCAACGCCATATTCAGTCAGTTCTTACTTCTGGAGATTTGCAATGGCTTCCACCATCAACACCAATATCAGCTCCCTCACCGCCCAACGCAACCTGGGCATGAGCCAGACTTCGCTGAACACTTCCATCCAGCGCCTGTCGTCGGGCCTGCGCATCAACAGCGCCAAGGACGACGCCGCCGGCCTGGCCATTTCCGAGCGCTTTACCAGCCAGATCCGCGGCCTGAACCAGGCAGTGCGTAACGCCAACGACGGTATCTCTCTGGCGCAAACCGCTGAAGGCGCCCTGAAGGCCTCTGGCGACATCCTGCAGCGTGTGCGTGAACTGGCTGTGCAGTCGGCCAACGCCTCCAACAGCGCTGGCGACCGCCAGGCTCTGCAACAGGAAGTCGGCCAACTGGTGTCCGAGCTGGACCGTATTTCGCAAACGACCGAGTTCAACGGCCAGAAATTGCTGGACGGCACCTTTGGTACACAACAGTTCCAAGTGGGCGCCAATGCCAACCAGACCATCGTGGCCGCCACCGGCAACCTGCGCACCAGCGTGTATGGCAACAACCAGAACGTGGCCTCCAACGGCTCGGGCATTGGTGCACAAGCCCCCGCCAGCGGCACGACGGCGGTGAACAACGGCGTGACCGCCGGTTCGGTGGCCATCAGCGGCTATCTGGGCACTGGCACATTGACCGTTGTCTCCAGCGCCAACGCCAAGGCCACGGCCGACCAGATCAATGCCCTGCAAGCCAATACCGGCGTGACCGCCACGGCCCGCACCGAAGTGCGCCTGGGCGGCATGGCATCGGCGGGCTCTTACTCGCTGACGCTGGAAGGCGACAACGTGGGCGCGGCCCGCACCGTGTCGTTCACACTGACCTCGGCCACCGGCACGGACCGCCTGTCGGCCGCAGTGTCCGCCATCAACGACCAGTCTGCGAAGACGGGTATCAACGCCGCGCTGAGCTCGGACGGCACGCAGGTCATCCTGACCAATGCGACCGGCAACGACATCGTGGTGGGTGAAACCTCCAATGCCAACGTCGCCAACGTGACCGTCACCGGCTACGACGCAGCAGGCGCGAGCAACGGTACTGCCCGCACGCTGACGGCTGACTCCACGGCAGAAACCGTGAGCACCGGTGGCTACATCACGCTGGATTCGGAAAAGTCGTTCGCGATTGCCTCTGGCAGCAACCAACTGGATGCCGGTGGCTCTTCTCTGCAGGCGGTCGCCAATCTGGATGTGACCACGTTCGGCAACGCAACCAGCGCTTTGAAGACGGTGGATTCGGCCCTGGCCTTTATCAACGGTGAACGCGCCAAGCTCGGTGCCTTGCAGTCGCGCTTTGAAACGTCGATCAGCAACCTGCAAGTGACGTCGGAAAACCTGTCCTCTTCGCGCAGCCGCATTCTGGACGCCGACTTTGCCGCAGAAACGGCCAACCTGTCGCGCGCCCAGATCCTGCAGCAGGCCGGCACGGCGATGGTGGCTCAGGCCAACCAGCTGCCGCAAGGTGTGTTGGCCCTGCTGCGCTAAGCGGCGGGCATGGCAGTCAGGGCGTTGCAGCGCCCTGACGGACCGGGCGGCGGCAGATTTTTCTGCCGCCGCCGTTTGGCTTTTTGGACAGCGGGTGCCAGGACTGCTGGATAAGACGGGTTTCCTGGCGTGTTTACGGACGTTTGTTTTCGCCATTCGGCGCCATAATTTCCGTTGGACCAGTTCAGGAGGTTGGTATGGCAACAATTTCATCCCCAGGTGTCGGCACGAATGGGCTGGATGTCAAAAGCATCATTTCCCAGTTGGTCGCGCTCGAAAAAAGGCCCCTGGATACGCTCAAGCTGCAGGCGGCCACGGTCAACACCAAGATTTCTGCCTTCGGCCAGATCAAATCGCTGGTGTCCACGCTGCAGGACGCAGCAGGCAAGCTCACCAGCGTGACCGGCTGGAATGGCGTGGCCACCACGTCGTCCGACTCCAAATACGTCTCTGCCTCCGCCGTGGGTGGCACCTTGCCCACGACATTCAGCGTGGAAGTTCAAAGCCTTGCCAAGGCGCAGGCCACGGCATCGGCTGCTTTGCTGCCCGTGGGCGGCGCGCTCGGTGCAGGCACGCTGCGCCTTGAGTTGGGGCAGTGGAGCGTGGTGCCTGCGTCCTTCACGCCTGGCAGTGGCCAGCCGGTCGATATCGCCATCACGGCCAGCGACAAGCTCTCTGACGTGGCCAGCAAGATCAATGGCTCGAATGCGGGGGTGACCGCATCGATCCTGAACGACGCCTCGGGCGAGCGCCTGCTGCTGCGCAGCAAGAGCACTGGCGCGGAGTTCGGCTTTCGCCTGAGCGTGATGGAGGGTGGTGATACCGACCCACAGAGCGCGGGCAACACCGATGCCACGGGCCTGTCGCGCCTGGTCAACGGCTCCACCGTCACGCAGGCCGCCGCCAACGCACAGGCCACGGTCAACGGGATTGCCGTGTCTTCGGCCACCAATACCTTTGCCTCCACGATCTCGGGGGTGACCTTCAAGGCCGAGCAGGTGACCACGGCGCCCGTCGACATCACGGTGAGCAAGGACAACTCTGCGATCCAGTCCAACATTGACGGTTTCGTGAAAGCCTACAACGCCATCAACCAGTTGCTGCAGGACGCCACCAAGTACGACGCCGCCACCAAGTCGGCCGGGCTGCTGCAGGGCGACTCGACGGCGGTGGGGTTGCAAAGCGCGCTGCGCAACGCGATCCAGTCGGTCACGACGGGCGGCGGCGCTTTTCAGCGGCTGGCGGACATCGGCATTACGCAGCAATTGGGCGGCGACCTAGCGGTGGATTCCGGCAAGCTCAACAAGGCGTTGTCCGAGAACCCTGACGATGTGAAAAGCCTGTTCCGCAACACGGGCGGCGGCTCTGCCGATGGCATTGCCGTGCAGTTGAAGGCCTTGACCACGAACATGCTCTCCAACAGTGGGTTCTTCAAGTCGAAGGACGAGACTCTGCAACTGAATCTCAAGCGCAACGCCCAGGACCAGGCCCGGGTGAACGACAAGGTCGATGCGTTCGAGAAGCGGATCACACAGCGCTACAACGCGCTGGATACGCAGTTGAGTTCCTTGAATGGCTTGAATGCCTACATCTCGCAGCAGGTGGCGGCATGGAACAAGTCGAAGGGCTAATTGGGGGCTTCAGTTTTTCTGGCGTTGGCCGATAAATCAAGTAATACATCGCAAGGAATTCCAGCATGTTCAGCGCCTACAGCCCCCGTGCAGCCAACGCTTATCAGCGCATCAATGTAGAGACCAGCATGCACACGATCGACCAGCACCAGCTGGTCAGCCTGTTGTATGAAGGGGTTCTCAATTCCATCGCCACGGCACGTGGCGCCATGGCACGCGGCGACGTGCTGGGCAAGGTCAACGCCATCTCCAAGGCGGTGCGCATCCTCGAAGAGGGGCTGAGCACCTCGCTCGACAAGGTGGACGGCGGCGAGCTGGCCGAAAACCTGGGCGCGCTGTATGACTACTGCATCCGCCGCCTGATCCTGGCCAACGCCCGCAACGACGACGCGATGATGCAAGAGGTCATGCGCCTGATCGAGCCCGTGGCCCTGGGATGGAACGACATCAAGAAAACGGGCGCCAGCTCTTCGACCGAAACGCCTGCCTCCGGCCAACCGGTGCTGATGGAGGCCTGAACCATGTCCCACATGCTGATTGATTACTACAAGGCGATCGAAGACAGCAGCTCCAAGATGCTGGAGGCTGCCAGGCTCAAGGATTGGGACGGCGTGGTGCGCTACGAAGGTGCCTGCGCCGTGCTGATCGAGCAACTGCGCTTCAAGTCGCAAGAGCACGAGCTCTTGCCCGAGCACCGCCGGGAAAAGACCCGCATCATGCAGCGCATCCTGCGCAACGACGCCCAGATCCGCTGCCTGGCCGAGCCCTGGCTGGCGCAGTTCGAACATCTTTTTGAAGGCCAGCCGCAGATGATGCACTGAGGCGTGCACCGAGAGCTTCAAGACAAAGCCGATCCAGTGAGGTCGGTTTTTTTATGGGTGAAATAGGGATCTACCGCTTGTTTATAAAGCGCAAGCAGCTATTAAATTAATAGCAAACTGTGGATTTTGGAGTCGGTACCCCACCGTTGTTGGCGAGGCCTGCAAAGGGAAGGCGGCCGTCCCGGAGCATGGACGTCGTCCCCTGTTGATGATAAAAAATGCCTCCAGCGCTTACCCACTAAGCGCAACCAGCTACGAAATCAGGAGTGGTTGCGGGTCTCGATTGTCCGATACCGGCACGCCCTAGGCGAGAGATGCCGAGCAAGGGCCGCCCCGCAGCGAGGGCATCGTCCCCTTGCCCACAGCGCGCAGCGCTGTGAGAGCGAGGGGAAGCGGCGCAGCCGCTCAGGGGAGTGTCACTATTACACCTGCATGTTCATGATGTCGGTGTAGGCCTGCACCATGCGGTTGCGCACGTGCAGCGTGGCCTGAAAGCCGATCTGGGCCTTCTGGATGGCCACCATGGTTTCTTCCAGGCTCACCGAGGGGTTTTCCAGCTGAACCTCCCGTTGCAGCCCAGACGAGTGGTTTTGTGCCGCGCTCACCGATTGCAGCGCGCCTTTGAGGGCGCCTGAAAAACCCACTTCATTGCTGCCCGTGTCTTGCGGCGCTGCAGCACGGCGCGCCAGGCCTGCGCCCGAGAGGGGGGCGGTAGAGCTTGAGATGCGAAGGTCCATGGCTGTATCCGTAGGGAATGGCGGTATGCTGCGTATCCTAGCCACCGCCCCGGCACCCATCGCTTTGAATTGATGGTCAAACGGGCGGCTTATCCAGCGAACATGGTGCGGGCGTGACCGAATAATCGACACCACGCTAGGTCTGTTGCAGGACCTGCTTTACTGGAAAAGCAAGATGTCTGCTGTTGCTGAAGTCCCTCTCAATTCGCTCCCGACGGCGGCCAGCCCCAACTGGCTGCAGCGGCTGTCCGCCCTCGATCGGGCGAAGCGCATGCGGCTGGGCTTGGGCGTGGTGCTGCTGGTGGCCGTTGCCGTGGCGGCTGTCGTCATGGGGCGCCAGTCCGACTACCGGGTGCTGTTTGCCAATCTGAACGACAAGGATGGCGGCGCCATCGTGGCCCAGCTGTCGCAGATGAATGTGCCCTACAAACACGCCGAAGGCGGCGGCGCCATTCTGATTCCAGCGGACCGTGTGCACGATGTTCGCCTGCGTTTGGCCACCCAGGGCTTGCCCAAGGGCTCGGTGGCCGGGTTTGAGCTGATGGAGTCCAGCAAGTTCGGGATGACGCAGTTCCAGGAGCGCCTGAACTTTCAGCGCGGCTTGGAGGGTGAGCTGACCCGCTCCATTCAGGCGCTGTCGTCCGTGCAGGGCGCGCGGGTGCACTTGGCGCTTCCCAATCAAAACGGGTTTTTTCGCGAACAGCAAAAACCTTCGGCCTCGGTGCTGGTGAGCCTGCACCCCGGCCGCGTGCTTGATCGTGCCCAGCTGGCCGGCATCGTGCACCTGGTCGCATCCAGTGTGCCGGATCTCGCTCCGTCCGCCGTCAGCGTGCTGGACGACACCGGCAAGCTGCTGTCCCAAGCGCCCGACAGTGCCGCCGGGGCCGAGGTCAATGCGCAGCAACTGCTGTACGTGCAGCAGATCGAGCAGCAGTACACCCGCCGCATCATGGACATCCTGGAGCCCGTGGTGGGCCGCGACAACGTCAAGGCGCAGGTCACTGCCGAAGTGGACTTCACGCAGACGGAGTCCACATCCGAGCAGTTCCGACCCAACCAGACGCCCGACTCCAGCGCGATCCGCAGCCAGCAGGTGATGGAGAGCCGGGGCAGCTCCAACAAAACCGCCACCGGTGTTCCTGGCGCGGTGGCCAACCAGCCGCCCGCCCCCTCTGCCGCGCCCATCAACGGCGCCAACCCTGCGCCCAATGCAGGCGGCCAGCAGGGAGCGGCCGAAGAGCAGACGAACAAGCGCGAATCGACCACCAACTATGAAGTGGACAAGACCGTGCGTGTCACGCGGGGCAGCACCGGCGCCGTCAAGCGCCTGAGCGCGGCGGTGGTGGTGAACTACCAATCCCTTGAAGACAAGGGCAAGACGGTGACCAAGGCGCTCACGCCCGAGCAGATCGAGCAGATGACGGCACTGGTGCGTGAAACCATTGGCTTTAACAAGGAACGGGGTGACTCGGTCAACCTGATGAACACGCCGTTCCAGGTCACGGTGGCGCCATCTACGGATGTTCCGCTGTGGAAGCAACCCGAGGCGATCGACCTGGCCAAGACTTTTGCATGGCCGGTGGGCGCGGTTCTGTTTGCTGCGCTGGTGCTGCTGGGCCTGGTGCGGCCTGCCCTCAAGGGCGCGGCACCGGCCACGTCCAAGGCGGGCGCTGCACCTGCCGCCGGTGGCCAGCTGGATGCCCTGGAGGCCGAAACGCCCGAGCGCCCCGCGCTGCCCGCACCGTCCAAGAAGGACGAAATGGTGCCCGCGACGCCCGAGCAATTGCGCCTGGACGATGCGCGGGTGCTCGCCAAGGAAAATCCAGTGGCCGTGGCCAACATTCTCAAGAGCTGGCTGAACGGCGACCCCGCCTAGCCCCCGACTGCACGGACCACCACCATGGACGACCAAGGCCTCAACGATGCCGCCATCATGCTGATGTCTCTCGGCGAAGAGGAAGCGGCCGAAGTATTCAAGCATTTCTCGCCCAAAGAGGTGCAGAAGCTGGGCGAAACCATCGCGCGCATGCGCTCGGTGTCGCGCGAGAAGGTGGACGCAGTCATCAACAGATTCTCTAGCGAGGCCGCCGCGCAAAGCCTGCTGGTGTCGGACACGGGCAACTATGTGCGCGCCGTGCTCAAGCGCGCTTTGGGCGACGACAAGGCCGGGCTGCTGATCGACCGCATCCTGCAGGGCGGGGACGTCTCGGGCATCGAAAGCCTCAAGTGGATGGACCCGTTGTCCGTGGCCGAATTGCTGCGCAACGAGCACCCTCAGATCGTCGCGGCGATTCTGGTGCACCTGGACAGCGACCAGGCGTCCGGCATCCTGATGCACCTGACAGACCGCCAGCGCAGCGAAATTTTGTTGCGCGTGGCCACGCTCGAAGGCATCCAGCCCACCGCCCTCAAGGACCTCAACGAGGTGTTGTTCAAGGTGTTGGCCGGTGGCGACAAGATCCGCAAGAGCTCGCTGGGAGGCGTCAAGGCCGCCGCCGAAATCATCAACCTGCTGGGTGGCAACATGGACGCCGTGGTGCTCGAATCCATCCGGGGCTACGACCCGGACCTGGCCCAGAAGATCATGGACAAGATGTTCGTGTTCGAGGACGTGCTCAAGCTCGACAACGCCGCCATCCAGACCGTGCTCAAGGAAGTGGCGTCCGAAACCCTCATCGTGGCACTCAAGGGCGCGGTGCCCGAGCTGCGCGAGAAGTTCCTGTCGAACATGTCCTCGCGTGCGGCCGAAGCGCTGCGCGAAGACCTCGAATCCCGTGGCCCGATGCGCCTGTCCGAAGTGGAAGCGCAGCAGAAGGAAATCCTGAAGACGATCCGACGCCTGTCCGACGAAGGCCAGATCGTCGTTGGAGGCGGTGGTGACGATGCCTTCGTCTAACCAGCGCTCCTACTCGCGCTTCATCCCCAGCGAGGAAGTCGGCGATTTCACGCAGTGGAAGTTTGGAGCGATGGACGGCTCCGACCTGGTCGATCCCGATCCGGAACCTGCTGCCGAAATCCCCGCCGAGATGAGCGAGGCTGAGCAACAGGCGCTGCAGCAGCAGGCCCTGGATGATGCCCATGCCGAGGGCTTTGCCCAGGGGCAGGCGCAGACAGCGCTGGAGTGGCAGCGCCGCATGGACGACTACATTGCCCAACAGGGGCACGATGCGGCGCAGCGCATGAAAGGGGTGTTTCAGACCCTGGACGCGAGTCTGATCGACATGCAGCAGCAGATGGCGCAGCAATTGCTGGAGCTGGCCTGCGACATTGCACGCCAGGTGGTGCGCCAGGAGCTGTCCGTCAACCCCAATGCCCTGCAACCCGTGGTGCGCGAGGCTGTGGGCATGCTCGTCGCCGAGGGGCGGCCCGCCACGGTGCGTCTGAACCCCAAGGACATGGAAGCCATGGCACAGCCCCTGCGCGAAGAGATCGACGCGCCGGGCGTGCAGTGGCTGGCCGATGCTGCAGTGCCCGCTGGGGGCTGCCTGGTGGAGTCTGCGGGAACGGTGGTGGACGGCAGCCTGGACAAGCGGTGGCAGCGCGCCATTGCGGCGCTGGGCCTTCAATCGCCGTGGAACGACGAAGGCGAAGGCGATGACCGTTGAGACCCCCTCCGCCTGGACGCGCTTCATGGACGACGCGCGCGAACGCGTGGCCGAGGAGGCGCCGCTGGAGACACGCGGCACGCTTACCCGGCTGACCGGACTGGTGCTGGAGGCTGTGGGTATCCGCGTGCCGGTGGGTTCCCAGTGCATGGTGCAGATGCCGGGGCATGCGCCGGTGCTGGCCGAGGTGGTGGGTTTTTCGGCCGATCGCGCTTTCCTGATGCCTGCGGGCGACATCCACGGCCTGTCCAGCGGCGCCAGCGTGGTTCCCGCCGCGCCTTACATTCCCATGCCCCGCCTGGGCGAGCCGCCACGGCCCGTGCAGCGCGCAGGCGTGTTGCGGCTGCCCATGGGCGATGGCTTGCTGGGGCGCGTGGTGGATGCCCAGGGCCTGCCCTTGGACCATGGCGGCCCCGTGCAGGACGTGGTGGTCGAATCCATGGGGCGCCGGCAGATCAACGCCATGGACCGTGACCCGGTCCGCGAGCCTTTGGACACGGGCGTGCGTGCCATCAATGCCCTGCTGACTGTGGGGCGCGGCCAGCGCCTGGGCCTGTTTGCGGGCTCTGGCGTGGGCAAGAGCGTGTTGCTGGGCATGATGGCCCGATACACCCAGGCGGACGTGATCGTGGTTGGGCTCATCGGCGAGCGGGGCCGCGAGGTCAAGGAGTTCGTGGAAGACATCCTGGGCGAGGAGGGTCGCGCACGCTCGGTGGTGGTGGCGGCCCCTGCCGATGCACCGCCGCTTTTGCGTATGCAGGGCGCGGCCTACGCCACGGCCGTGGCCGAGCATTTCCGCGATAAGGGTCAGCATGTGCTGCTGCTCATGGATTCGCTCACCCGCTATGCGATGGCCCAGCGCGAAATCGCGCTCGCCATTGGCGAGCCGCCGGCCACCAAGGGCTATCCCCCGTCGTGTTTTGCCAAGCTGCCGCAGTTGGTAGAGCGCAGCGGCAACGGCCTGCATGGGGTGGGGTCAATCACGGCCTTCTACACCGTGCTGTCGGAGGGCGATGACCAACAGGACCCTATTGCCGATGCGGCGCGCGCCATCTTGGACGGGCACATCGTGTTGTCGCGGGCGCTGGCGGAGACGGGGCACTTCCCCGCCATCGACATCGAGCAATCGGCATCGCGGGTGATGCACAACGTGGTTTCGCGCGGGCATTTCGATCTGGCGCGGCGGTTTCGCGCCGTGTACTCGCGTTACCAGAAAAGCCGTGACCTGGTGCAGGTGGGTGCGTACATGAGCGGCTCCGACCCCGCACTGGACGAGGCCATCCGCCTGCAGCCGGAGATGGCGGGCTTTCTGCAGCAGGACATGTTCGAGGCAGCGTCCATGGACCAGAGCGTGGCAGCCATGGCATCGGTCCTGGACCATTGAATTTGATCGGCCCCTTGCCATGTCCAGCCTGAACTCTCTTGCCGTTGCTGTGGATGTCGCGCTGCGCAAGCGGGACGCGGCGCGCAAGGTGCTGCAGGACGCGCTGGCCGCGCAGCAGGCGGCGCGCGCACAGCTGGATCAACTGGAAGACTACGCCCGTGAAACCGAGTCCCGCTGGGGGATGAAGGCCGACACGGCGATGCAGCCCGAGGTGATGTACCACCACTACCAGTTCATGAACCGCCTGGGCCACGCAGCCAGCATCCAGACGGGTGTGGTGGGCGACCAGGCGGGTCGGGTGGAGGGTGCCCAGCGCGCGCTGCTGGAGGCTGAGTTGCGTCTCACCAGCCTGCGCAAGGTTGTGGACAAGCGGCGCCAGGACCAGGAGCTCCAGCAGATGCGCAGGGAACAGAAACAGACCGACGAACGGGCCGCGATGCAGTACCGCAACGCGGGCCAGGGCTCTCAGGGCCAGGAGTATTGAGCATGGAACAGGCAAAAATTTCTTCTTCTTCTCCTTCTTCACAGGGCACCCAGGCGACCCATGCCTCACGTGCCAAGGCGTCTGCTCAGCAAGGGGTGGATGCGGCTGGCGATGCTGCAGCGCAGGGAGGGTTTCTCGCGCTGCTGGCTGCGTTGGACGGCCTGCCCGAGGGCGGTGGCATGGCCGAGGCATTGAGCTCGGACCTGCCCCCAGCGGATATGGCCGCCGATGCTGCTGTCGATGCGGCTGCCGTTGCCGCTTGGCAAGGTCTGTTTGCGCGAGTGCCTGGCGATGTGACGACAGAGGTGGCGCGGCAAGGCGGCGGGATGCTGCAGCCGGGGACGGCCGCCAACGGCGTATTGGGAGGAGGGGGGCAGACGGGCGGTGTTTTTGGGCCCTCTTCCGCGTTGAACGAAATGGTGTGGGGCGGCATGCCCCAGGGGTTGGTGGCCGAGACCGCCAAGCTCGATGCTTCGCAGGACCTCCAAGGCGGGCCGGTTCAAGGCGCGGTGGCGGGGTTTGGCCGGAACTTTTCGCGCATGCAAAGTGCCCAGGCTCTGCGGGCCGATGGGGCTCTGGGCGGCGGTGCAGCCTTGGGGCAGTCAGTTGCAGCGGAGTCCACGCAACGCCTGTCCACGGCCCATGGCGCTGCCGCGGCGCTGGCCCAGGCTGCGAGCGAGCGCCCAGCCGTGGGCTTGCAGGCTGCGGGCGCAGTCGCAGAGCGCGGAGCGGGCGCGCCGGGCGGCCCCTTGGGCGCAGAGTTGAGCCCGTTGCTGGCCGAGAACGCGCTGGCCGAGGTTGCATCCGTTCGGGGGGGCGAGCCTTCTGGCGGTGGCCGGGCGGGCGAGGGGCAGGCCGGAGGAAGTGCATGGGCCGATGGTGGGGGCGGAGCACCTGCGCTCGAAGCCGGGAACATCGACGATGCCACCCTGTTTGCCGATCCGGGCTCTGCAGGGGCGGAAGAGCAGGTGGCCGACCAGGTGGCTTATTGGGTGAATCAGAAGACCCAGAACGCGGAGCTGACGCTCAATCGCGATGGCCAGCCCGTGGAGGTCTCCGTGTCCTTGTCCGGCAACGAGGCGCATGTGTCGTTCCGCAGTGACCAGGCGCAGACCCGTGAACTGCTCGATCAGAGCATGGCCCAGTTGCGGGATCTGCTGCGCAGCGAGGGGCTGGTGCTCTCGGGCATGTCGGTCGGCACTTCGGCGCAGGATGGCGGCGATAAAAGGGGTGGCGACGAAGGGCAATCCCGCAACCGCGAGGGCGCCCGCCAGGCGCGGGTGCTGTCGAGTGCGCCTGCGGGTACTGCATCCCTCGCGCGAAGCGGCGGTGGGGCAGAGCGCGCCGTGGACATCTTTGTGTGAATTTGCTGCGGGCGGCGCCGTCTTTCGGCCGCCGCCTGCTTCCGCGCATCAGGGCGCGAGCGTGGTGAAAGCCATGGTTTTGGGCTTTTATTCTGGCTATTATTGGTTGCACCTCCGCCCAATAATGGGTCATCCGGCTTTGTGTGCACTTTGAGAGCGTACGCACGGCCTGCTCCCTACCGCAAGGAACCTCCATCGTGTCAGCCAATCCCCCTGCAGCGGCTCCGGCCAAGAGCAAAAAGATGCTCATCATCATCATCGGTGTCGTGGTGGCGGTGCTGGTGATTGGGGGCGGCGCGGCGGCTTGGTTTTTGAACAAACGGGCGCATGCGGACGATGAAGAGGGCGGTGCGCCTGCGGCCCACAAGGAGGCGCCCAAGACCCCTCCCACTTTCCTTCCCCTGGAAAACATGGTGGTCAATCTGTCGGATCCGGGCGGCGACCGCTTTGCCCAGATAGGTATCACCCTGGAGCTGGAAGACGCCAAGACCGCCGAGCAGGTCAAGCTGTACCTGCCTTCCATTCGCAGTGGCATCCTGATGCTGGTGTCCCAACGCACGTCAGCCGAGCTGCTGTTGCGCGAAGGCAAGGAGAAGCTGGCCGTCGACATCCGGCGCGAAGTCTCCCGCCCCCTGGGGTTTTCGGTGTCTACCGAGCGTGAACGCCCGCGGGCGGCGGAAGCTGAACACGATGGCGATGCGGAAGACCGCCCCGCCCCGCGCAAGCGTACCGAGCGCAACCCGGTGCTCCGTGTGCTCTTCTCCAGTTTCATCATTCAGTGAACCGGGCAAGGACCAGCCATGAGTGATTCATTTCTTTCGCAGGAAGAGGTCGATGCCCTTCTGGAAGGGGTCACTGGCGAAAGCCAGAAGTCGGTCGAGGAGGTGGCCGAGGCGGGGGCTGTCCGCAACTACGACATCTCCAGCCAGGAGCGCATTGTCCGTGGCCGCATGCCGACGATGGAAATCGTCAACGAGCGGTTTGCGCGCAATTTCCGCATCGGGCTCTTCAACTTCATCCGGCGCAGCCCCGAGATTTCGGTGGGAACCGTGTCCGTGCAGCGGTACAGCGCCTTTTTGCGCGAGCTGGCCGTTCCGACGAACTTCAACATCGTGGCGATTCGCCCCTTGCGCGGCAGCGGGCTCATCGTGTGCGAGCCATCGCTCGTGTTCGGCATCATCGACACGCTGTACGGCGGGGTGGGGAAATTCCAGACCCGGATCGAAGGGCGTGATTTCTCGCCCACCGAGCAGCGGGTCATTAACCGCCTGGTGGATGTGATTTGTACGGAATACAAAAAGGCGTGGCAGGGGATCTACCCGCTGGAGCTGGACTACCAGCGGTCAGAAATGCAGCCGCAGTTTGCCAACATCGCCACGCCCAGTGAAATTGTGGTGTCTACGGCGTTTCAGCTGGAGATCGGTGATTTGTCGGGGGCTATTCATATCTGCATGCCCTATGCCACCCTGGAGCCGATCCGCGACGTGCTGTATTCGTCCACGCAGGGCGATTCCATCGAGGTGGACCGCCGCTGGGTGCGGGTGCTGACCCGCGAGATCCAGGCGGCCGAAGTGACGCTGGTGGCAGAGCTGGCGCGGGCCGATGCGACGGTCGAGCAGCTGCTGGCCATGAAGCCCGGTGATTTCATCGAACTCGATCGTGAGCCACGCATCCGTGCCTCCATCGGTGGGGTTCCTATTTTTGAGTGCCAGTACGGAACCCACAATTCCAAGTACGCCATTCGTATCGAAGAATGCCTGCGCAATGCGGACATGAGCTGGCTGGGAGAAAAAGATGTCAACTGAAGAAGAGAACAAGGAAAACAAGGACGGCGCCGCGGAAGACCCGTTTGCTGGCTGGGCCGAGGCGCTGGAAGAGCAAAAAAGCACCGAGGGCAAGCCGGAAGATGGCGAGCAGGGGGGGCCTTTGTCGGGTGAGCCCGTCCGTCCGTTTTCTGGCGGAGGGGATGCTGGCACCGTCAACGACATCAACATGGTGCTGGACATTCCGGTCCAGTTGTCGGTGGAGCTGGGGCGCACCAAGGTGCCTATCAAATACATCCTCCAGTTGGCGCAAGGCTCGGTGGTGGAGCTCGATGCACTGGCGGGCGAGCCCATGGATGTGCTCGTCAACGGCTACCTCATCGCCCAAGGCGAGGTGGTGGTGGTGAATGACAAATTCGGTATCCGTCTCACGGACGTGGTGACGCCTTCCGAACGCCTGCGCAGGGTGAGCCGTGGATAGTGGCAGCATGACCCAAACCCTGATCGTGGTGGTGCTCTTCGTGGGCGCCATGGCGGCACTTCCGTGGCTGATTCGGCGCATGCGGCTTCACCAGGCCGCCAGCGGATTGGCGGCGGGCACGGCTTCGCGTGTGGTGTCTGCCGTAGCGGTGGGGCCGCAGCAGCGCGTGGTCACTGTGGAGGTGGGGCCTGAGCACGCGCGGGTGTGGCTGGTTCTGGGCGTGACGGTCCAGCAGGTGACTTGCCTGCATGTACTGCCTGCAGCGCCGCAAGCAGCGACGGCCGCCGTGCCGGGCGTGCCGTCCTTTGCCAAAGAGATGGCGACTGCGGCGGCCAGTGGCGAGCCGGCAAAGGCATCATCCCATGGCTGACGGATTCCCCGCACTGGCCTCGCGGCGCGGGTGGTGGGCGCCTGGGCGGCCATGGCTGCTGGCGGTCGCCGTGGGGTTGCTGGGGTTGGGCGTTCAGGGCACCGCCTTCGCGCAGGCCGCAGGGGGCTTGCCCTTGGTGGTGGGTAGCGGGCCTTCGGGGACCAGTTACTCGGTGCCTATCCAGACGCTGCTGTTTTTCACGGCGCTGTCCTTCCTACCCGCCATTTTGCTCATGATGACGGGTTTCACGCGCATCGTGATCGTGCTGTCGCTGCTGCGCCAGGCGCTGGGGACGCAGTCCGCGCCGCCCAACCAGGTCATCATCGGCCTGTCGTTGTTTTTGACGTTTTTTGTGATGGGCCCTACCCTGGACCGGGTGTACCAGGAAGCGTATGTGCCCTACACCAACAACACCATCACCTTTGAGCAGGCGCTGGACAAAGCCGAGGCGCCCATGCGCAGCTTCATGCTCAAACAGACCCGGCAGTCCGACTTCGCCTTGTTTTCCCGTCTGGCCCGGCTTGATCCGAGCGTGACCGCCGAAACCGCGCCGATCCGCGTGCTGGTTCCGGCCTTTGTGACCAGCGAGCTGAAGTCCGCGTTCCAGATCGGGTTCATGATCTTCATCCCCTTTCTGGTGATCGACATGGTGGTGTCGAGCATCCTGATGTCTTTGGGCATGATGATGCTGTCACCCGTGCTGGTGGCGCTGCCTTTCAAGCTCATGCTGTTTGTGCTGGCCGATGGCTGGAACCTGTTGATTGGCTCTTTGGCGGCCAGCTTTGTAACCTGAAGGAGTCTGCAATGACCTCGCAAATGGTGCTGACCATCGGGCGCGATGCGCTGACCCTGCTGTTGATGATTTCCATGCCGGTGCTGGGGGTCGTCATGGCGGTGGGGCTGATTGTGAGTATTTTCCAGGCGGTCACGCAGATTCATGAAGCCACCTTGGCTTTTGTTCCCAAGCTGATTGCCGCCATGGTGGTGTTTGCCATCGCCGGGCCGTGGATGCTGAGTACGCTGGTGGATTTCATCCGCCGAACCATCGAGTCCATTCCGTCGATGATTGGTTAGGTTTTTGGATAAAAATATGCCTCTAGCGCTTATCCATTAAGCGCAAGAAGCTATGATTTGTATAGCAAATTGGCGCCATGATTACCTTTAGTGAAGCGCAGATCATGGCCTGGCTCTCTCCGATCCTTTGGCCCTTTTTGCGGGTCTTGGCCATGTTCTCCGTGGCTCCGGTGTTCTCGATGCGCGTGGTGCCGATGCGCGTGAAGATCGGGCTGGCCTTTCTGGTGGCCTTGTGCGCCCAAGGGGTGCTGGTGGACCAGCCAGTCATCAGCGTCAATGGCCGCGAAGCCCTCGGTGCCGTGGCGCAGCAGGTGGCGGTGGGGTTGGCCATCGGTTTTTCTGTGCGGCTCGTGTTTGCAGCCGTGGAGCTGGCGGGCGAAATCATCGGATTGCAGATGGGGCTCAATTTCGCCTCGTTCTTTGATCCCGCCTCCAATGCGCAGATCAGCGCCGTGGCCCGCTTCTTTGGGCACATGGCCATGCTGCTGTTCATTGTGATCAACGGCCATCTGCTGGTCTTGATGGCGGTTGTGAAGAGCTTTGACCGGTTTCCCGTCAACGGCAATTTTTTGCAAGCACTGGGGCAGATGCGGCTGTATGAGTTGGGGGCATCGGTTTTTTCCAGCGCGCTCTGGATTGCGATGCCCATGATTGCGTTGTTGCTGTTCGTCAACCTGACGATGGGCATCATCTCCAGGGTGGCTCCCCAGATGAACATCTATGCGGTGGGGTTCCCGGTCACGCTCACGGTGGGGATGCTG
The DNA here is from genome assembly GCF_027492855.1 of Acidovorax sp. Lineage (GTDB taxonomy): Bacteria > Pseudomonadota > Gammaproteobacteria > Burkholderiales > Burkholderiaceae_C > Acidovorax. The sequence continues at coordinate 10,844 of NZ_JAPUDY010000007.1, read as the reverse complement.
GGCATTGCCGCGACCCTGCCGATGTTGGAGCAGCCTGTCTTGGCGTTGATGCAACAGGCGGTGGACTTGTTCGCGGCGCAGCGATAACAGCGCACGGGGCGGGCTGAATGGCTCAATCCGTTTCTCAATCGATCGAGCACGCGTAGCACGGCAAGCGAAGCCGACAAAGTCATCGGTTGATTGAGAAATGGAATCAGACCAGCTGATTGCGAATGGCGTACACCGTGAGCTCGGCGTTGTTGGACAGCTTCAGTTTTTCCAGCACGCGCGAGCGGTACACGCTCACGGTCTTGGGGCTCAGCATCAGCTCTTCGGCAATATCCGACAGGCGGCGCCCGGAGGCAATTTTCACCAGCGTCTGTAGTTCTCGCTCGGAGAGTGCGGTGTGCGGGGCTTCTGGCGTGGGCTGGGCCAGGCTGTCTGCCAGCAACTGGGCCACTTCCGCGGTCAGGTATTTGCGGCCCTGCATGGTTGTGCGCACGGCGGCAATCAACTCGACCGGATCTCCGGCCTTGTTGACATAGCCTTGTGCCCCGGCTTTGAGGCAGCGCAGCGCGTACTGGTCCTCGGGGTACATGGAAACCACCAAGACCTTGATGGTGGAGTGTGTTTCCCGCAGGCTGGCGAGCACTTCCAGGCCGCTGCGGCCGGGCATGTTCAGGTCGAGCAGCAGGACATCGCAGGTGACGGTCCGCAGGATTTCGCGCAGTTCAGAGTAGCCGCCTGCTTCTCCGGTGACCTGAATGTCGTGTGCTTCGGCCAATGTGTCGCGTATCCCGCGCCGCAAAACGGCATGGTCATCGCACAAGACCACATGAATCACGGCGCATCTCCTTGGGCTGGTGGTGATGGAGATGGTAGCGGGACGGACAGGATGACGGATGTTCCCTTGCCGGGCTGGCTGCTGATATCGAGCCACCCCCCTACGGTGCGCGCGCGCTCTTGCAGGCCCTTGAGTCCGAAGGCTTTGGGCCTGTCCAGCAGGCCGGGTGCGATGCCATGCCCGTTGTCCGCGACTTCCAGGGTCAGCACGCCCTCTTTGTCAGAGAGTTCGATGTCCACCTTGGCGGGCTGGGCATGCTTCGAAATGTTGGTGAGCGCCTCCTGTGCCGTGCGGTAGGCGACTAACTGGATGTCTGACGGGATATGAAGGGTGTCGCTGCTGCTCTGAAGCCGGGTGAGCACGCCTGTGCGGCGTTCAAAGCCGGCCGCGAGCCATTGGACGGCCGCCACCAGACCCTGTTCCAGAATGGGGGGGCGCAAGTCCATCATGATGCGTTGGCTGGCCCCGATGGCGTGTTGCAGCATGTCGGCGGCAGATGCGGCGTGGTCTTGCATCGCCGGGTTGGTGCTGTGGCGTCCGATCCACGCCACATCAAAACGCACGGCCGCCAACGCGCCGCCGATGTCATCGTGGATTTCCCGCGCGATGGAGGCACGTTCCTGCTCGATCGAGGTCTGAAGGTGCTCGGTGAGTTCCGCCAGCCGGCGCTGGGATATCTCTAGTTCAATGACAGCCAATTCGCGCGCTCGCCGCGCCTCGTGCACCTCCAGCGCGCGTGCAATCACATGCGGCAGCCGCTGGATATCGTCCTTGAGCAGATAGTCCGCCACACCCAGGCGCATCGCATCCACTGCGGCGGCTTCTCCGATGGCGCCCGACAACAGAATAAACGGTGGGTGCTGAGGCTTTTGCGCCACATGTGACCAGGCATCCAGCGCCGTGAACCCCGGCAGGCGGTAATCTGCCAGGATGATGTCGAACGACTCGGAGTTGGTCAGTCGCTGGAATTCAGGGAGCGTATCCACCTGCCGCAAGTGGCAGTGGAGCCCAGACCGCCGCAACGTACGTGCCGCGAGTTCGTGGTCGGCCAGCGAATCTTCAAGATGCAGAATTTCAAGGGTCTGGTCTGAGGTTGCAATGACCATAGGAGCGCTATCATAGGATACAAATTGGAACAAACAAGGGTGTTTGTCCCGTTGGGCTGGTTTCAGCGTCGGCGTTCAATGGGCGCGGACGTTACGGTGTGTGCAAAGCCTGAAAGTCTTTGACGCATGTATCGTAGTTCTGTGTTTTTGCGTGCTTTGCTGCTGCGTGCTGCGATGGAGAAACGATGCAATCTACGCTAACAACGCCTGGAGGACCTGTTGTCCAGGTCCCCGTCATGGTTGCAGCGGAACTGCAGGATTCGTTGTTGGTGGTGATGCACGACCTGCACCGCCTGGAAGGGCTGTTGAATCACGCCACGGACAATCTGCTGGAGCGCTTTGGCGAAGCGAACGCGGTGTTGACGGATGCGGTGGTCGCCGAGTCCCCGGAGCTCGTGGCTGCGCGAGCTGCCTTGCGCAGTGCTGTGACCGAGTTGCAGTTTCAGGACATGGCATCCCAGTTGATTTGGCACACCACAAAGGTCCTGCAGGGATGTGCCTTTCGTCTTGCGTCCGAAGCCATGGGACAAGAAGAAGGTGAGGAGGCGGCACCTTTTGCCGAGATGGCGCCAGACAGGCCAAACCCTGTCACGCAAAGCGAGATGGACGCAGGTTCGGTGGACCTATTTTGACCTTCACATCCTTGGTTAGCCTATATATTCAAGTCAGTTGGAGCCATACATGCAATCGATCCTTGCCGTAGATGATTCACCTTCCATGCGAAAAATGGTGTCGTTCACCCTTACCGGGGCCGGCTACCACGTCGTGGAGGCCGTGGATGGGCAAGATGCCCTCGAAAAAGCCGAGACGCACAACATTGATCTGGTGCTGGCTGACCAGAACATGCCCCGGCTCGATGGCATTGGCCTGACCCGCAAACTGCGCGAACACCCCAAGTTCAAGACAACCCCCATTTTGATACTGACCACGGAATCGAGTGATCAGATGAAGCAGGCCGGGCGCACTGCGGGTGCGACGGGTTGGCTGGTGAAACCGTTTGACCCCAATCGCTTGATCGAAGTCATCCAAAAAGTGATCCGTTAAGCCGGGTTGATTGACTGAGACCATCCAGTACACAGGAGCCCACCATGGCGGAAAGCTACCAAGAAGGATCGGGTGCAGGCGCTGACTTCGACCTGAGCCAGTTCTATCAGATATTTTTCGAGGAAGCGGGCGAGAACCTCGACCAGATGGAGCAGATGCTTCTGGATCTGGACCTGAGCAGCGCCAACGACGAAGAGCTCAACGGCATCTTCCGCTGCGCCCATTCCATCAAAGGGGGCTCCGCCACCTTCGGATTCTCGGATGTGGCGGAACTGACGCACCAGATGGAATCGCTGCTGGACCGCCTGCGCCGCCATGAACTGCAGCCGATTCCCCAGATGGTGGACGTGTTGCTGGAGTCCGCCGATGCGTCGCGCAGTCTTCTGGCCCGACACCAGGCCGGGGGGCAGGGCGAGGCCGTTTCGACCACCTCGTTGGTTCGTCGCATCAGTGACCTGGCTGCGGGCCTGGTGCCTGGCGATGCACCGGCGGTGGCCGCGCCGCCCCCACCAGCACCGCCTCCTCCCGCTGTAGCGGCAGCCCCTACCCCCAAGCCCGCGGCGCCCGTTGCCGGACAAGCCCGCCAGCTCGAAATCCAGATCGGTCCAATGGACCGGCCTGCACAGGCGGATGCCATCAAGGAGCTGTTTCGCGACATCCCAGGCTTGGGAAGTATCCGGGACCTGGAGGCGACCCAACCCCAAACGCGCCTCTTTGCGGTGGAGACCACGTCCACGAACGACGATCTGATGGACCTGTTTGCCTTCCATGTGTCCAAGGAGCAGGTGCTCATTCGCGATGCGGGTGCCGCAGAAGGTAGTGCAGACGCTCAGCAAGTGGATGACGAGGCCACCTTGGTGGTTGACGTGAGCGGCGCTGAGGCCCCCTACGGATTTTTCAGCGATGCCCCTGGTGCCCCGTCTGAGGAGACATCGCCGGCTGCTGTCGCTGCGCCCACCCTGGCCCCGAAGGCGGCTGCGCCCAAGGCCGCCGAGCCCAAGGCCGCAACACAGGCACAGATGGAGTCCACGACCATCCGCGTGGATGTGAAGAAGGTCGATCAGCTCATCAACCTGGTGGGCGAGCTGGTGATCACACAGGCCATGTTGGCGCAGAACAGCCGTGGGCTGGACGCCGGGGCCTACCAGCAACTGCTGGCCGGGCTGGCCGATCTGGACCGCAACACACGGGACCTGCAAGAGTCCGTGATGTCGATCCGCATGATTCCGATGTCCATCGTGTTCAGCCGCTTCCCGCGCATGCTGCGCGACCTGGCCAACAAGCTGGGCAAGAAGGTGGAACTGGTGACCCTGGGTGAAGCCACCGAACTGGACAAGGGACTGGTCGAGAAGATTACCGACCCGCTGACCCATCTGGTGCGCAACAGTTGCGACCATGGCATCGAGATGCCCGCGGACCGCCTGGCCAAGGGCAAGTCCGAGCAAGGAACCATCACGCTGTCGGCTTCTCACCAGGGCGGCTCGATCGTGATCGAGGTGCGCGATGACGGCCGAGGCCTTTCGCGCGAAAAAATCTTGAGCAAGGCCCAGGAGCGAGGCATTGAAGTGTCAGAGCAGATGAGTGATGCCGATGTGTGGCAACTGATCTTTGCACCGGGCTTTTCCACGGCGGATGAGGTCACCGATGTGTCTGGCCGGGGTGTGGGCATGGACGTGGTCAAGCGCAATATCGCGGCGCTCAATGGGTCGGTGGAGATCGATTCCGCCGAGGGCTATGGGATGAAGGTGTCTGTGCGCCTGCCGCTGACGCTGGCGATCATGGACGGCATGTCCGTGGGGGTGGACGAAGAGGTGTACATCTTGCCGTTGTCCTCCGTGGTCGAATCGTTCCAGGTCAATGCCGACGACGTGAGCACGGTTGCGCAAGGTTCTCAATTGGTGAAGGTGCGCGACGAGTACATGCCCGTGATTGCCCTGGAAAAAATCTTCCAGGTGCCGCGTTTCGACATGAACAAATCCAGCAACATCATGGTGGTGGTGGAAGCGGACGGTAGCCGCGTGGCGCTGTTGGTCGATGAGCTTTTGGGCCAGCACCAGGTGGTTGTCAAAAACCTGGAGTCGAACTATCGAAAGGTTCCCAACGTGTCGGGCGCCACCATTTTGGGCGACGGCACGGTGGCCTTGATTCTGGACACGGGCGGTCTGGTGCGCCGGGCACGCCACTAGGTTCAAGCGTCTGGGCCCGCGGGGCTCGGCGCTGCAATGAAAGGAGAATGCACCATGAGTGTGATTGGGAAGACAGCAGACACTGCGCCATCGGGTGCACGTGAATATCTGACATTCCGCCTTGATCAGGAAGAGTACGGCATCGACATCCTGAAGGTGCAGGAAATTCGGGGCTACGAGCCTCCAACGCGAATTGCCAACGCCCCCGACTTCATCAAGGGTGTGGTGAATCTGCGTGGCACGATCGTCCCTATCGTGGACATGCGCATCAAGTTCAACTGTGCGCAGGCCGACTACAACAGCTTCACCGTTGTCATCATTCTGAACCTGCGCAATCGGGTGGTTGGCATCGTGGTGGACTCCGTCAGTGATGTGATGGAGCTGCCACCCGAGAGCATTCGTTCGGCCCCTGACATCGAAAGCGCGATCGACAACAGCTGCATCCTGGGGCTGGGATCGGTGGGCGAGCGCATGCTTATCCTGCTGGACATTGAGAAGCTCATGTCGAGCGTGGACATGGGATTGGTGACTGCCAACGAATAGGAGTCGGGCGCAGCGGTCAACGGCCATTGGCCAATGGTGGCCCAGGCACATGCCAGGTTGCAGGCGAGGCTTGCGAACCTCTTGGAGCGAACAGGATTTCCCTTCGGACGATCAATATGGCCCACACCACCACTGCTTCTGCACCAGTCCGGGCTGGCTCGTCGAGAATAGACCCGGCGTCCGCTGCTGCGGAGGCCCCTTCCGGGCCTTTGGCACAGGGGCGTGAATTTGTCTGGACCAACGCGGATTTCGCCCGGGTTCAGGCGCTGATTTATCAGCGCGCGGGCATCAGCCTGCACGACGGAAAGCATGCCATGGTGTACAGCCGCCTTTCTCGGCGGCTGCGGGATACCGGGTACACCAGCTTTCACGACTATCTTGGCTGGCTCGAAACGCACGACGGGCCTGAGTGGCAGGAGTTCGTGAATGCGCTCACCACCAATCTCACGGCCTTCTTTCGCGAGCAGCACCATTTTGAGATATTTGCATCGCATCTGCGCTCCAAGCCCTCTGCGAACTGGAAGGTCTGGTGCAACGCGGCATCCACAGGGGAGGAGCCGTACTCGATCGTCATGACGGCTTTCGAGGCGCTCGGCTCCCACGCTTCGTTCAAGCTCACCGCCAGTGACATTGATTCACGGGTGCTGGCTACCGCCGCTCAGGGGGTATACCGGCTTGATGGCCTGAAGGGGATTAGCCCCGAGCGTCTGCAGAAGTCTTTCTTGCGTGGCAAGGGTGGCAATGCCGGGATGGTGCGCGTCAAGCCCGAGTTACGGCATGCGATTGACTTCATGAGCGTGAATCTCATTCGCGACGACTGGCCCTTCAAAGAGCCCTTTGATGTGGTGTTCTGCCGCAACGTGATGATTTATTTCGACGCGCCCACCCAGCGCAAGGTGCTGGAGCGGATCCACCGGGTTCTCAAGCCGGGTGGGGTGCTGTTTGTCGGGCATGCCGAGAACTTCAGCGAATCCCGCGATCTGTTCACCTTGCGTGGTAAGACGGTGTACGAGCGCCGCTGACCCGTCCATGCTGCCTTGTCAAAAGCGCCCATGACCAACATTCCAGCAGGCATTTCATCCGCCATGACTAACTCAACGCCCGGCGCTCCGGAGCGCCGCCGCGCACCGCGTATTGCGCCCCTGAGTGCCGACATCTATTCGGCCGGTGCAGCCCCAGCGCGCGAGTCATCCCTGCAGGAGCTCAAGGCGCACAGCCGCAAGCCGGGTGAGGCGTCGTTTTTCTATCTCGACCACCATTTCCAGCACAACGCCGTGAAGGTTTTGCCGGGCGAGTATTTCGTGGCGGACGAAAACATGGTCATCATGACCGTGCTAGGGTCCTGCATTGCGGCCTGCCTTTGGGACAGCCGCGCTCACATCGGGGGCATGAACCATTTCATGCTGCCCGATGGCGACCTGGCCGATGCGTCGGGACGCTATGGTTCCTACGCGATGGAGCTGTTGATCAACGAGATGCTGAAGCTCGGGGCCCGTCGTGAGACCATGCAAGCCAAGATTTTTGGCGGAGCGCAAGTGATGCACAACTTCACCACGATGAACGTTGGCGAGCGGAACACCAATTTTGTGCTGAACTACCTGAATACCGAGCGGATTCCCATCGTCTCCGAGGATGTGCTGGACATCTATCCGCGCAAGGTGGTTTTTTTTCCGGTGACCGGGAAAGCCATGGTCAAGCGCCTGGCCCATGCGCATCCAGAAACGCTGGTGGCCCAGGAAGTGCGTGGCAATGCCGCCACGGTGGCCAAGACCACTGCCGGTGGTTCCGTTGATCTATTCTGAGGAAGGCTGGAGTTAATGAGCAGGAAAATCCGGGTGGTCGTGGTGGACGATTCGGCGCTGGTCCGCAGTCTGCTGTCCGAGATCATCAACCGGCAGCGCGACATGGAGTGCATTGGCTCGGCCAATGACCCATTGGTGGCGCGCGAGATGATTCGAGAGCTGAATCCGGATGTCATCACGCTGGATGTCGAGATGCCACGCATGGATGGCATCGATTTTCTCGGGCGGCTCATGCGGCTGCGCCCCATGCCCGTGGTGATGATCTCTACGCTGACCGAGCGCGGCGCGGAGGTCACGATGAAGGCGCTGGAGCTGGGAGCGATCGACTTTGTTGCCAAGCCGCGCGTTGGCTTGGCGAGTGGGCTCAATGAGCTTGCCGCCCAGATTGTGGAGAAAATCCGGGTGGCGGCGGTCGCACAGGTTCGCCGTGCTCCTGTGCGGGAGACTGCATCGGCAGGCGGTGGTGCGGCACAAACAACGCCTCCCGTTTCGGCGTTGCTGGGCCGTCTGTCCACCGAAAAGCTGATCTGCATTGGCGCCTCCACGGGAGGCACGGAAGCGATCAAGGAGGTGCTGGTCCAGATGCCGGCGGATTCGCCCGCCATCGTGATCACCCAGCACATGCCCCCCGGTTTCACCACGAGTTTTGCCGCCCGTTTGAACGGGTTGTGCCAGATCACGGTCAAGGAGGCGGTCAATGGCGAGCGCATTTTGCCCGGCCATGCCTACATTGCGCCGGGTGGTACGCAGTTTCATGTGGCCCGCAGCGGCGCCAACTATGTGGCCGTGGTGGACGATGGCCCACCCGTCAATCGCCACAAGCCCTCCGTCGAGGTGCTCTTCAAATCCGCCGCTGCGGTGGTGGGGCGCAATGCGTTTGGCATCATGCTCACGGGCATGGGCAACGATGGCGCAGCAGCGATGCGCGAGATGAAAAATGCGGGCAGCTACAACTATGTGCAAGATGAGGCGACCTGCATTGTGTTTGGCATGCCGCGCGAGGCCATTGCCCATGGCGCCGCAGACGAAGTGCTACCGCTGGGTCAAATCGCGCCCGCGCTGATCACGCGTCTGCGCGGAGCGACGGACCGGTTGCACCATCGCATCTGAACCCGGTTTTGCTGTGTGTGCGGCGGGGCTCGTTTTGCGCCCCCCCCGCCGTAGCACTTCTCGCAGATATCCAATCACCGGGATGTCAGGCAGACAGTGTCGTCCAGCGCTCCAGTGCAGTCATAAGTTCCTCATCAATGGCGGCGGCCCGGGTGGTCATCTCCGCAGCGCGAACAGGATCCTTGCCAAAAAGAGTGCCGTCCGCCAGCGCTTCCTGTAGTGCCTGTTGCTCCACTTCCAGAGTTGTGATCTGGGCGGGAAGCTGATCAAGCTCGCGCTGCTCTTTGTAGCTCAGCTTCTTTTTTGATAGCTGCTCGCGCTTATCTGACGGGCGCTGAGGCTCATTTTTATCCAAATTGGCGGTGCTAGAAGGTGTTGACGTACCAGCAGATGCACTGCTGAGCGCCTTGCTGCGCTTGGATTGCAACAACCAATCCTGCACGCCGCCTTCGTACTCGCGCCAGAGCCCATCGCCTTCGAAGGCGATGGTGCTGGTCACGACGTTGTCGAGGAACGTCCGATCGTGGCTGACCAGGAACACAGTGCCCTCGTAGTTTTCCAGCAGCTCCTCCAGCAGGTCCAGGGTGTCGATGTCCAGATCGTTGGTGGGCTCGTCCAGAACGAGGACGTTGGCGGGACGTGCAAACAGCCGAGCGAGCAAAAGCCGGTTGCGTTCGCCACCAGACAGGGATCGAACGGGTGAGTGCGCACGGGCAGGGGAGAAAAGGAAGTCGCTCAGATAGCTCTTGACGTGTTTGCGCTGGTTACCGATCTCGATCCACTCGCTGCCAGGGCTGATGAAGTCCTCCAGCGTGGCATCGAGATTGACGGCATGGCGCATTTGGTCGAAATAAGCCACCTGCAGATTCGCGCCCTGGCGGATGGTGCCTTTGTCGGCAGCCAACTCACCCAGAATCATCTTGAGCAGAGTCGTCTTGCCCGCTCCATTGGGACCGATCAGACCCACCTTGTCACCCCGAAGAATGGTGCCGGTGAAGTTCTGAACGATGGTCTTGTCGCCAAAGGACTTGCTGACACCTGTCAGCTCGGCCACGATCTTGCCCTGATAACCATTGGATCCGCCCGTTGCCACGTCCATGCGGACGCTGCCCACCACGTCGCGGCGAGCCTCCCGGCGGGCGCGCAGTTGTTCCAGGCGGCTGATGCGGCTTTGGCTTCGGGTGCGCCTGGCTTCCACGCCCCTGCGAATCCAGACTTCCTCTTGGGCCAGCAGTTTGTCGGCCTTGGCCGCAATCACGGCTTCCTGGGCCAGTTGTTCTTCCTTTTGTATCTGGTATTGGGCGAAGTTGCCTGGATACGAGCGCAGTTGCCCCCGGTCCAACTCGACGATCCGTGTGGCAACGCGGTCCAGGAAGGCCCGGTCATGCGTGATCGTGATGACACTTCCTGGAAAATCCAGAAGAAGATCTTCCAGCCATTCAATCGAATCCAAGTCCAAATGGTTGGTGGGCTCATCCAGCAGCAGCACATCGGGCCGTGCCACCAAGGCTTGCGCCAGCGCAACCCGCTTCTTGGTGCCGCCGGACAATGTGCCGACGATCGCTTCGGGGTCAAGATGCAAACGCTGCAGGGTTTCTTCTACACGCTGCTCCCAGTTCCAGGCGTCATAGGCTTCGATCTCGGATTGCAACGCGTCCAGGTCCAGCCCTTCCGCGCCAGAAAGATATTGGTCACGGATGCCGATCACCCGCTGTAGGCCTTCAGACGCAGCTTTGAAGATGGTGGCGGCGGGGTCCAGTGATGGTTCTTGTGCCACAAAGGCAATGCGCACCCCTTGCTGCACCTGAAGTGAGCCATCGTCTGGCTTTGCAAGACCCCCCAGAATTCTGAGAAGCGATGACTTGCCTGCGCCATTGCGGCCAATCAGGCCAACCCGTTCAGTGGTTTCCAGAGAAAAGCCGGCGTGGTCCAGCAGTGCGACGTGCCCAAATGCGAGTTGAGCGTCCAGTAGGGTGATAAGTGCCATAGGAGCAGGATTATCGATGGCGAGCGCTTGGTGGCCGACTGCGACGGTGATTCAAGACTCCAAGTGCACTTGCAGGCGGGTTCCGGATGTGGGAGCGAGGCTGTGTAGCGTTTCTATTCGTCGATGCGCTGGAAGCAGCAGTGGCGGCGCAGCGCGGCTGAGCATCGGTATTTCAGGCGAACCTCTTCCTTTGGCCATTCAAACCATGCTATAGTCGAGGGCTTCGCTTCTGAGAGGTGCTGG
>NZ_JAPUDY010000006.1 GCF_027492855.1 Acidovorax sp. | reverse complement strand
AGGTCAGCGAAAAGGGCGACCTGGCCAACTGGATGATCCCCGGCAAGATGGTCAAAGGCATGGGCGGCGCCATGGACCTGGTGGCGGGCGTCAAGCGCGTGATCGTGCTCATGGAGCATGTGGCGCGCAAGAAGGACGGCACCGAAGACATGAAGATCCTGCCCAGCTGCACGCTGCCCCTGACGGGCGTGGGCGTGGTGGACCGCATCATCACCGACCTGGCCGTCATGGACGTGACGCCGCAGGGCCTCAAGGTGGTGGAGCTGGCCCCTGGTGTGACCTTCGAAGCCTTGCAGGGCAAGACTGGCGTTACGCTGATCCCATAACCTATAACCCGGCAAACCGATCGATTCATTGCGCAGCAAAAAAAGGCCGGTGCCCCGCGAGGGGCCCCGGCCTTTTGCATTGCATCTGCACTTTTCTGGCACTCCCCAGCCCGTCTGCGCGGTGGGCAGCGGGAGCCATCATCCATTTACATGATGGTGCCGATTTCGCCGTGAGGGATCTGGCCCGTGCGCACGGCTTCAGCAGCCAGTGCACGCACGGCAGAGCGGTCAGCCGTGGACGAGTAAGTCACGACGCGCGAACCTGCGGGTTCCATGTTGTGGGTGCGGGCTTCGACCACGGCTTCTGCGTTCACTTCAGCGCGGGTGCGGTTCGTCTCGAACTGCAGGGCAAATTGCGAACCATCGGCTTCATCAGCCAGGGCGCCAAAAGAAACGAAAGCAGTCACAGCAGCGACGGAGAGGAAACGTGCGGTCTTGTTCATGGTGATACTCCAGTGAAATTCAAAAAATAGGGTTCTTCAACTCAACAGTCAGAGGGCAAAGGGCTTAGCCCAGCTCACCCGAAGGAATCTGGCCCGTGCGCACGGCTTCGGCAGCCTGGGCACGCACGGCAGAGCGGTCAGCCGTGGATTGGTATGTCGTCACACGCGAACCGGCTGGCTCGATGGAGCGGGTCTGGGCGACGGTAGAAGCTTCGGCAGCCACTTCAGCGCGGGTGCGGTTGGTTTCAAACTGGGTAGCGAATTGCGAGCCATCGGCTTCGTCAGCGTAGGCACCGAAAGAAGCGAAAGCGGCAACAGCGGCGATGGAGAGGAAACGTGCGGTCGTGTTCATGATCAAAGTCCTTAAAGTTAAAAAAGCGTCTCAAAAAAACCAGGGGCAAACCAACTAAGAAAACTGCCTCAACCCTGGGTTCGGTGAGTCGCCTTGCGGGTTCGGCTCATCGATGGGTTGAACTGTACGCCGATGGAGTCCAATGAAAAACCGCCTAGTCGCTAACTAACTGTTCCAGTTTTGAGAATAATATAAGCGGAACTTTTAAGGGTTTACCCAAGATTGACAGCCGAAATCCCTGAAAAATGGCCCAAAATCACCATAGGTCGGCGAGAATTCTGGTCTGATTTTGGAACGCTGCTATGAGCACGTTTTTGTTGATCCCAGGGCGTTGTCCTGGTTCTTTTACGAAGCACGTCAAGTGCCGGGGTGATTGGATGGGGATGCAAAGATGCATTCCATCCGCATGCCGCTTCTGGATGCCATGCCTTCTGCCACAGCGGTTCTCCGTCCGGGCTTGTGGTGCCTCAAGCCAGTACGGTAGCGGGGGGATTGGCTCCCGGCGCCCTGCAAGCGAACGCCCTATAGTCCGAGCTAACGATATGTTGTTCATCGCATGACAGATACCCTCGTTTCAGCGGACCACGACACCACTGACAGCCCCCATTACCTGCGCGCTCTGACTGACATGGCGGACAGCCGAACGGTAGTGGCTGACGCAGCCATTTACACCGACAACGGCATCAAACTGGTGGAGAAGGGCGCCCGCATCGACAGCCGTCTTTATGGCCGTCTGGTGCAGCACAAACTGCGCGAGCCCATCGACCGCCATCTGTCCATTGAAAACCCTGTGGACGTGCCTGCCCTGCTGGCGGCAAGCCAGGCGCTGATCGAACAGCAGGAGCTGTCCGGCATGCTCGCCCAGGCGCTGGGCTCGGCGGATCGGCTGTTGGCGCCGCTGCGCTCCTTGCCCTTGCCTGTGTCCATGGCCTGCAAGCTCACCGTGATGCGCGACCAGCGTGCCAGCCTTTTTGAACACAGCCTGCAGATGATGATCGTGGCCGTGTTCCTGGGCATCAAGAGCGGCCTCGTGGAGCGCGACTGCAGCACGCTGGCCGCCGCCGCCTTGTTCCATGACCTGGGCGTGCTGCACATGGACCCGGCCTGGAGCGACCCCGACCACAAGGTGGTAGGTGCGCAGCGCAAGCACCTGGCGGCGCACCCGATCACGGCCATGCTGATGGTCCGCGACACCAAGGCATACCCCCGCGCTGCCGAAGTGGCCGTGCTGGAGCACCACGAACGCATGGACGGCAGCGGCTACCCGCGTGGCCTGGCCGGTGCCAGCATCACGCCCATGGGGGCCATTCTGTTGCTGGCCGAGGTGGTGGCGGCGTTCTACGAAAAATACGAGGACATGCCCGCGCAGCGCCTGTCGCTGATGCTGCGGCTCAACCACCGCAAATTTCCACAGGCGCTGGTGGTGCATGTGCTGCCCCTGCTGCAAGAAGAGGCAGCACGCGAGTCGGCCCTCATGCCCCTGGGCGATGACGCCCCGCGCCAGATCGAACTGCTTGCCGAGGCCTTTGCCTATTGGGATCAGCTCAAGGCCGCCTTGCCCCTTGGGGCTGCCGCCAAAGCCCCGGCAGACGGTGCTTTTGCATTCGCCGATTCCCGCTTGCTGGCCTTGCAAAAAGCCTTGATCGAAGCGGGATCACACCCCCAGCACCAAGGCGAATTGCTGGCGCAATTGCAGGGCGACGCTATCGGCATGGCCGAGGTCGCCCTGGTGGGGCGCGAGGCGCTGTGGCAACTGCAAAACATCTTCCACGGCTGTCTGCGCCGCTGGCCCCAGTTGCCGGACCGCGCCACCCCCACGGATGCCGCCGTGGCCAACTGGTGTGACTGGGCCGTGCAGCGGTTGTAAGGCACGCGCAAAGGGCATGAAGGTGCCCGCCAGCGGACCGAGAATAAATCGCTGTCCCATTTCCACGGAGCAGACCGGCCTGGCCTGAAGTGCGCCCACTGTGTGGAGCTTGCAGGCTGGGGGCCTTGCCATCAGGCATTCGCCGCTTTATGCGCAAAGAGCCTCCCAGCGCTTTAAAATACTGGTTATATTTACAGTATTCTTCTGTGGAGCCTTCTCACCGCCATGCCTGCGCCCAGCCTGTCCTTGCGGATTGCGCCCGATCTGCCCTCTGCCGTACCGGGTGTCTGGCATGCAGATGCTTTGGGCGCAGGTGCGCACCCAGCGCAGCCCACGGGGTATGCGCCGCTGGACGCCCAACTGCCGGGCGGGGGCTGGCCGGTGGGGGCTTTGTGTGAGGTGCTGCAGCCCCTGGGGGGGGCGCATGAATGGCAGTTGGTGCTGCCTGCGCTGGCACAGGCCACGGCCCGGCATGCAGGGGCTGTGGTGGCGGTGGCGCCGCCCTGTGAGCCCTTTGGCCCGGCGCTGAAGGCGCAGGGGTTGCCAATCGAGCGCTTGTGTGTGGTGCGGGCCGATAACGCCCGTGCGGCGCTTTGGGCGGCTGAACAGGCACTGCGGTGCCGCGATGTGCTGGCCGTCATGGCCTGGCTGCCGCAGGCGCCCGCTGCAGCCTTGCGCAGATTGCAGTTGGCAGCGGCGCAGCAGCAGCAATTGCTGTGGGTGTTTCGCCCGGCCAGCGCCGCATCGCAGGCGTCGCCGGCCTTGCTGAGACTGCAGGTACAGGGGCGAACACCGCCTGGAGACGCATCTGCCGCTGCATGGCCCGGGATGCAGGTGCAGGTTCTCAAGCGCCGGGGGCCGCCCCTGGTGCAAGGGCTGGATCTGCCGGGCTGCCACCCCCGGCTGGCGCAGGCCCTGGTGGCGCAAGCCGAGCGCCGCCGCGCTGCGCAGATGGCGCTTGCCGTGCGTCCAGAGTCTGCGATGGCGCAATGGCAGGGGAGGGGACATGCACTGGATCGCATTGCCGCTGCCGTGGCAGGATGAGCCCGAAGCCGGCCGCGCCGACACCGGTCTGCGGAGCGGGGCCGGGATGGCGGTTGCGGCACCAAACGCTGCCGCAGGCTGGTGGGCCTTGCGTTTTACCCCGCGCGTGGCGCTGGTGGATGGCGACACTGTGTTGTTGGAGGTGTCCACCACTGAACGGCTCTGGGGCGGGCGCGATGCCTTGCTGGCCTTGGTGCTGAAGGCCTGGACCGAAGCCTCCGAAGGGCGGGTTGACACCATGGCCGCCAGGGAGGCGGGCGCGCCGCCATCCCCCCGCTGGGGCTGTGGGCCCACCGCCTTGGTGGCGCAGGCCTGGCTGCGCATGGCGCTGGCAGGGCGTGCACAGCGGGTGAAAGAAGGGCCGCCAGAGCAAGTGCAAGCGGTGCAAGGCCTGCCTTTGCACACGTTGACCGCCTTGCGCCCCCATGTGGCCAGCCTGGAGCGTATGGGGTGCCGTACCTGGGGTGCGTTGCGCGCATTGCCGCGTGCTGGAGTGGCCAGGCGGCTGGGCGCTGCGGCGTTGCGGGTGTTGGACCAGGCCTTGGGTGATGCCCCTGAAGCCCATGCTTGGCTCACGTTGCCCGAGCAGTTTGTTTTGGCCACGGAGTTGCCCGCGCTGGCCACCTCGGCCGATGCCCTGCTGTGTAGCGTCCACCGCAGCCTCATGGCCTTGCAGGGCTGGCTGCAGGCGCGCCAGCAGGGCGCGCTGGCGCTGGAGCTGGTCTGGCGCCACGATCTGCGCCGCATCGATGGTGTGGCCATTGCCCCCACGCAGGCCCTGCAGGTGCGCACCGCCCAGGCCACGCAGGACATGGCGCACCTGCGGCGCCTGCTGTCGGAGAACCTGGCGCGCACCACGCTGGCGGCACCGGCCAACCACATCAGCTTGCGGCTGCTGGAGTCGGCGCCGCTGTCACACCGCAGCACCAGCCTGCTGCCCCCTGACGACCGCAGGGGCGGGGGCGGCGCGTCGGCCTCCGCACAGGGCGAGGCCTTGCACCAACTGCTGGAACGCCTGTCGGCCCGGCTGGGGGCGGACCGGGTGCAGGCGCCCGTGCTGCAGGCCGACCATCGGCCCGAATGTATGCAGCAGTGGCGCCCTGCGGCCGAGGTGCTGGGCGGTGGCGGTGGCGCAGCGTTCACCGGCGCCCATACGCCCGATGCGGCGCTGTGGCCCACCTGGCTGCTGCGCACGCCCCGTCGTCTGCCTATGCAGGGGCACCGGCCCAGCCACCACGGGCTGCTGCGTCTGCTGGCCGGGCCCCATCGGTTCGAGGCTGGCTGGTGGTCTTGCGCCGACGAGCCCGTCGCCGCTGCCGATCTTGCAGACCCGGACCGCCCTCAGCCAGGCCTGGCCTTGCGCGACTATTTTGTGGCCCACAACGACGTGGCCGGGCTGGTGTGGGTGTTTTGCGAACGGCTGGCGCCAGCGGCTGAGGGTGAGTCGGCGGTCTTGCTGCGCCCCCACCGCTGGTTCCTGCATGGTGTCTTCGGGTAAGGCGATGGGCGCTGCTGATATGAAGGCCGCACCCGGTGCGCTGCCAGGCTATGCCGAGCTGCATTGCCTGTCCAACTTCAGCTTCCAGCGTGGCGCATCGCACCCGCAGGAGCTGGTGGAGCGTGCGCAGCAACTGGGTTACCAGGCCCTGGCGCTGACCGACGAATGTTCGGTGGCCGGGGTGGTGCGGGCGCACGGGGCCGCCAAAAAACAGGGCCTGCACCTCATCGTGGGCAGCGAGTTCCTGTGGGGTGACCTGCGGCTGGTGGCGCTGGCGCGCGATGCCCACGGCTGGGGCAACCTGTGCGAGTTCATCACCGCCGCGCGCGCTGCGGCGCCCAAGGGCCAGTACCACGTGGGGCCGGGCAGCCCCTTTGCGTTGCTGCAGGGTTGCGAGCTGCTGCTGGCGCCTTGCCGTCAGCGCTTTGATGCTTCTGATTTGATAGCTGTTAGCGCTTGTATATCAAGCGCTAGGGGTCAATTTGATTCAAATCTTGACGACCATCTCTGGCTGGCGGTAGAGCTGCACCTGGCACCGGACGACGGCCTGTGGCTGGCCACGCTGCAGCAAGCGGGGGCCGCGCTCAACCTGCCGCTGGTGGCGGCGGGCGACGTGCACATGCACAGCCGCTTGCGCAAGCCGCTGCAGGACGTGGCCACCGCCGTGCAGCGCGGCTGCAGCGTGGCGGAGTGCGGGTTTGCGCTGCAGCCCAATGCCGAGCGCCACTTGCGCCGCCGCGTGCGGCTGGCGGGCATCTACCCACCCGCGCTGCTGGCGGCCACGCTCACCGTGGCCGGGCGCTGCCGTTTCAGCCTCGATGAGATCAAGTACCAGTACCCGCTGGAGACGGTGCCCGAAGGCATGACGCCCGCCCAGGCGCTGGCCTGGCTGGTTGATGGCAAGGCCGCAGGCCTGTACCCGCAGGGCGTGCCCAGCAAGATCGCCGCGCAGATACGAAAGGAGTTGGAGCTCATCGCACATTGCCGCTACGAGATGTACTTCCTCACCGTGTACGACATCGTGCGCTTCGCGCGCAGCGTGGGCATTCTGTGCCAGGGGCGCGGCTCGGCAGCCAACTCGGTGGTCTGCTACGTGCTGGGCATCACGGCGGTAGACCCGGAGGATTCGCACCTGCTGTTCGAGCGCTTCATCAGCAAGGAGCGTAGCGAGCCGCCCGACATCGACGTGGACTTCGAGCACGACCGGCGCGAAGAGGTCATCCAGTACATCTACGGCAAATACGGCCGCGACCGCGCCGCCATCGCCGCCGTGGTCACCACCTACCGCACGCGCAGCGCCTTGCGCGACGTGGGTAAAGCCCTGGGCGTGGCCCCCGTGCTGGTGGATGCCTTCGCCAAGGACCATCATTGGTTCGACGACACATTCGCCGCCGACCGCCTGCAGGAGCTGGCCCACAGCGTGGGCGCGCCGCTGCGCCGCCACACGGCCGCGCTGTGGCTGGAGCTGGCGACCCAGCTCAAGGGCTTTCCGCGCCACCTGAGCCAGCATGTGGGCGGCTTCGTGCTCACACAGGGCAAGCTCACGCGGCTGGTGCCGGTGGAGCCCGCCGCCATGGAAAAGCGCGGCATCATCCAGTGGGACAAGGACGATCTGGACGACATGGGCCTGCTCAAGGTGGACGTGCTGGCCCTGGGCATGCTCAGCGCGCTGCGCCGTTGCCTGGACTTGCGCGCGGCGCTGCGCAACGAACGCTGGCAACTGCACGACATTCCGGGCAAGGACGTCGCCACCTACGACATGATCTGCGCCGCCGACACCGTGGGCGTTTTCCAGATCGAAAGCCGCGCTCAGATGAGCATGCTGCCGCGCCTGCGCCCGCGCGAGTTCTACGACCTGGTGGTCGAGGTCGCCATCGTGCGGCCCGGCCCCATCCAGGGCGGCATGGTGCACCCGTACCTGAAAGCGCGCGAGCGCAGGCGCCAGGGCCTGCCGCTGGAGCTGGAAAAACCCGAGCTGCATGCGGCGCTCGAACGCACGCTGGGCGTGCCCATCTTCCAAGAGCAGGTCATGCAGATCGCCATGGTCGCCGCCGACTTCACGCCCGGCATGGCCGACGACCTGCGCCGATCCATGGCGGCCTGGAAGCGCAAGGGCGGCGTGCACCGGTTTGAAGAACCTTTGAAACAAGGCATGCTCGCCAAGGGCTACCGCGCTGAATTTGCGCAAGCCATCTTCCAGCAGATGCTCGGTTTTGGCGAATACGGCTTTCCTGAAAGCCACGCCCACAGCTTTGCCCTGCTGGCCTATGCCAGCAGCTGGCTCAAATGCCACGAGCCCGCGTGTTTTCTGGCCGCGCTGCTCAACTCGCTGCCCATGGGCTTTTACACCGCCTCGCAACTGGTACAGGACGCCCGCCGCCACGGCGTGCGTGTGCTGCCCATCGACGTGACCCAAAGCGATGTCGATTGCACGCTGGAAGGCCCGCCCGAGCCGCTGCGCCCCCCCAGGTGCCTGCCCGTGCCGCCCCTGCCACAACCCGCCGTGCGCCTGGGCCTGCGCCTGGTGGGCAGCCTGCACCAAAAGGCCGCAGCGCGGGTGGTGCAGGCGCGTTCGGCAAGCCCCGCCGTTTTTGCCAGCACCGAAGACCTGGCCCTGCGTGCGCAACTGAGCCCGCAGGATCTGCAAGCCCTGGCTGCCGCCGATGCGCTGGCCAGCCTGTCAGGCCACCGCCGCCAGCAGATGTGGGACGCCGCCGCCCAGCACAGCGCCCCGGCCCTGCTGCGCGACGTGCCCGTGCACGAAACACCGCTGGTTCTGCTCGAGGCCCCCGAAGGCGAGGAAATTTTGTTCGACTACGCCGCCACCGGTCTCACGCTGCGCCGCCACCCGCTGGCCCTGCTGCGCCCGCGCCTGGCGCGCTGGCGCCTGCAAACCGCACTGCAACTGATGGCTGCACCCCATGGCCGCAAGGTGCGCGCCTGTGGCATCGTCACCGTGCGCCAGCGCCCCGGCACCGCCAAGGGCACCATGTTCGTCACGCTTGAAGACGAAACCGGTCCCGTCAATGTGATCGTGTGGCCCGCGCTGGTGGACCGCTGGCGCAATGCGCTGCTCCGGTCGCAACTGCTGGCGGTAGAGGGTGTGTGGCAGTGCAGCGTGCCGGAGGGCGCAGGTCCCACGCCTGGCCACGACGCGGCATCCCCCACGGTGGTGCGCCACCTGGTGGCCCAGCGCTTCAAGGATTTGACCCCGCTGCTCGGGCGCATGGCGCAGGCGCTGCAGGGCAGCCGGGATTTTCATTGAACCTAAAATTTGTACGCCATGCACAACCCCCACCACCCCCACGTCCTGCCCGTGCGCGATGGCGTGAGCCCCAGTTGTGTGGTGCTGCCCACACGTGGGCAGGGCAACATGCTGGATTTTCTGGCCCAGCGGCTGCCCGTGGTGACCCGCGACGCATGGCGCGGGCGCATGTTGGCGGGCGATGTGGTGGACGAGCACGGCCACCCGGTGCTGCCCGAGCGGCCGTTTGAGGGCGGGCTGCGCCTGTACTACTACCGCAGCCTGCCCGCAGAGCCCGTGCTGCCGTTCAGCGAAACAGTGCTGTACCAGGACGACCATCTGGTGGTGGCTGACAAGCCACATTTCATGCCCGTCACGCCCTCGGGCCGCTACCTGCACAACACGCTGCTGGTGCGGCTCAAGCGCCAACTCGGGCTGCCCGAGCTGTCGCCCCTGCACCGCATCGACCGCGACACCGCCGGGCTGGTGATGCTGTCGGTGCAGCAGCGCACGCGCGGCGCCTACCAGGCCTTGTTCCGCGACCGCCAGATCACCAAACACTACGACGCAATCGCCCCCTGGCGCGCGGACCTGGCCTTCCCCCGCGACCATGCCAGCCGCCTGGAGGAAAGCCCGCAGTTCTTTCGCATGCAAGAGGTGCCCGGCGAGCCCAACAGCCACACCCACATGCAGGTGCTGGAGGTGGCCGGTGACTGGGCGCGCTACCGGTTGTCTCCCGTCACCGGCAAACGCCACCAGTTGCGCGTGCACATGGCCGCCCTGGGCCTGCCGCTGCGCAACGACCCGTTCTACCCGGTCGTCAACGACCCGCCCGAAGGTGACTATTCGCGGCCCCTGCAGTTGCTGGCACGGTCGCTGGCGTTTGTGGACCCGGTCACGGGGGAGCACCGGGTGTTTGAGAGCGGGCAGGTGCTGGGTTTGCCCTGAAACAGCCGCCCAGGCATAAAAAAACCTGCCAGGCGTTGCCACCTGGCAGGTTGTGTATCTGGAGCGGGTGAAGGGAATCGAACCCTCGTATGAAGCTTGGGAAGCTGCCGTTCTACCATTGAACTACACCCGCGAAGCCCTGGATTATAGGCAGCATTCCCTTTCGCGCTCACCGGTCGAGGCCGGTGGCCTGGGGGCCGAATGCCGCCATGTGCCGGTGTTCACATAATTTTCATGCATTTTGGCGTCTTGCGCTTGATGGATAAGCGCTAAATGCTATAAAAATAGTAGCAATTCATTGATCAAGCGGCGATCTGCGTGGCGCTCATAGGCCGTTCTGGATGTCTCCCAGGCACAGGTACTTGATCTCCACGTAGTCGTCCATGCCGTGGTGCGAGCCCTCGCGGCCCAGGCCGGATTGCTTGACGCCGCCAAAGGGCACGTGCTCGGTGGCCAGGATGCCCACGTTGGCGCCGACCATGCCGTATTCCAATGCCTCGGTCACGCGGAAGATGCGGCCCACGTCGCGGCTGTAGAAGTAGCTGGCGAGGCCAAATTCGGTGTTGTTGGCGGCGTCGATGGCCTCTTGCTCAGTTTTGAACTTGAAGACCGGGGCAAAGGGGCCAAAGGTTTCCTCGCGTGCACACAGCATGTCGGCCGATGCGTTGGCGATCACCGTGGGCTCGAAGAACTGGCCCGAGCCCAGGCTGGTGAGGCGCTTGCCACCGGCCACCACCTGGCCGCCTTTGGCAATGGCGTCATCCACATGGCGCTGCACCTTGGTCAGCGCGGCTTCCTCGATCAGCGGGCCCTGGTTCACACCGGCTTCAAAGCCGTTGCCCACCTTGGCGGTTTTGACCTTGGCAGCGAACTTGGCCACGAATTCGTCATACACGCCTTCCTGCACGTAAAAGCGGTTGGTGCACACGCAGGTCTGGCCCGCGTTGCGGTATTTGCTGGCGAATGCGCCTTCGACGGCGCTGTCGATGTCGGCATCGTCGAACACCAAAAAGGGCGCGTTGCCGCCCAGCTCCAGCGACATCTTCTTGACCGTGGGTGCGGACTGCGCCATCAGGATGCGGCCCACTTCGGTGCTGCCGGTGAAGCTGATGTGGCGCACCACGTCGCTCGCGCACAGAACCTTGCCGATGGCGATCGAGTTGTCGCTGTCGGCGGGCAGGATGTTGAACACCCCGGCCGGAATGCCCGCACGCAGGGCCAGTTCGGCCGCAGCCAGGGCGGTGAGCGGGGTCAGCTCGGCGGGTTTGATGACCACGGGGCAGCCTGCAGCCAGCGCGGGTGCGACCTTGCGGGTGATCATGGCCAGCGGGAAGTTCCACGGCGTGATGGCCGCACACACGCCAATGGGTTGCTTCAAGACCAGCAGGCGGCGGCTGTTGTCGAACTGGGGCAAGGTCTCGCCGTTGACGCGTTTGGCTTCTTCGGCAAACCATTCCACAAAGCTCGCGCCGTAGGCGACTTCGCCCTTGGCTTCGGGCAGGGGCTTGCCCTGCTCGGCGGTCATGATGCGGCCCAGGTCGTCCTGGTTGGCCATAAGCAGGTCGAACCACTTGCGCAGGATGATGCTGCGCTCCTTGGCGGTCTTGGTGCGCCAGGCGGGCCAGGCGGCGTTGGCGGCGGCAATCGCTGCCTCGGCATCAACAGGGCCCAGGTTGGCCACGTCAGCCAGCTTCAGGCCCGTGGCGGGGTCGTTCACATCAAAGCGGCTGCTGCCCGTCACCCACTGGCCGTTGATGAGGCCGTCGGTCTTGAGCAGGCTGGGATCGTTGAGCTGGGCGAGGGGGCTATGGGCTGAGGCAGTGGGCATGGGGGCTCCGGCGGTGCGAATGGAACAGAAAACAGGAACTTACCGCAAATGGCAAAAACCGAAGTAAACGCAGGTGACGCTGGCGCCGCCGCGCTGGTTGCTAAGGAGATGGTTTGCTATCAAATATGTAGCTGTTTGCGCTTGATATATAAGCGCTAGAAGCCATTTTTTAAGAAATTTTGAATGTCATTTGCGCCGTCCACGCAGCCATTCGAGCGTCATCATCAGCGCCGTGGTGAACAGCGTCAGCAGCGTGGCTACGGCGGCGATCACGGGGGAGATGTTCTCGCGGATGCCGGTGAACATCTGGCGCGGCAGCGTGACCTGCTCGGGGCCGGCGAGGAACAGCGTGACCACCACCTCGTCGAACGATGCCGCGAAGGCGAACAGCGCACCCGAGATCACGCCCGGCGCGATGACGGGCAGGGTGATCCTGAAGAAGGTCTGCACCGGCCCGGCGCCCAGGCTCAGGCTGGCCTTGACCAGGTTCTGGTTGAAGCCCTGCAGCGTGGCCAGCACCGTGGTCACCACAAAGGGTGCGCCCAGGGCGGCGTGCACCAGCACCAGGCCGAGGTAGGTTTCTGCCAGCCCGATGCGCGCGAAAAACAGGTAGGTGCTGACGGCCACCACGACGATGGGCACCACCATGGGCGAGATCAGCAGGCCGCTGATGAGCCCTTTGCCCACGAAGCGTGTGCGCGCCAGTCCCATGGCCGCGAGTGTGCCCAGGGCCGTGGCCAACACCGTGGCCAGCGGCGCCACGATGAAGCTGTTGCGGGCGGCGCGCGCCCATTCGGGCGAATCCAGCAGCTCGCGGTACCACTGCAGCGACCAACCCGGCAGCGGGTACGACAGAAAGGAGCCGCTGGAGAACGACAGCGGAACGATGACGAAGATGGGCAGCAGCAAAAACAGCAGCACGCCAACGCAGAAGGCGCGCAGCGCCAGCCAGCCGAGTTTGTCGCTCAGTTGGTAGTGCGCGGGGAAGTAGGCGGTTTTCATGGGGTTTGTTCCGTAGGGTTCATCAACCCATGCTGAGTTCGGCCTTGCCAAACTTGCGGTACACGCCATAGAGCACCAACGTGGTCACCAGCAACACCGAGCCGAGCGCGGCCGCCATGCCCCAGTTGACCTCGACGTTGATGTACTGCGCCACGTAGTAGCTCAGCATCTGGTCGCTGGGCCCGCCCAGCAGGGCCGGCGTGACGTAGTAGCCGATGGCGGTGATGAACACCAGCAGGCCGCCCGCGGCCACGCCGGGGTAGGTTTGCGGCACGTAGACGCGAAAGAACGCGGCCAGCGGCGTGCTGCCCAGCGACACGGCGGCGCGCTGGTAGTTGGGCGGGATGGACTTCATCACGCTGTACAGCGGCAGCACAAGGAAGGGCAGCAGGATGTGCACCATAGCGATGACCACGCCGAGCCGGTTGAACAGCAGCGGCACGGGCGCATCGGTGATGCCTATGCCCATCAGCAGCCGGTTGATGAGGCCGTTGTTCTGCAGCAGCACGATCCAGGCGGCGATGCGCACCAGCACCGAGGTCCAGAACGGCACCAGCACCAGGATCATCATCAGGTTGGCACGCCGCTCGGAAAGCGTGCTGAGCCAGTAAGCCAGCGGGTAGCCGACAAGGATGGCCAGCAGCGTCACCGTGGCGCTCATCTCGAAGGTGCGCAGCAGGATGTCGCGAAAAGCGGCCGCTTCAGATGGCACGGCCACCACATTGCCCTGAGGCGTGCGCTGCAGGTCGATGGAGGCAAGCAGGTAGTCGGGCGTCCAGCGCGAGGCGTTTTTGGCGATGGCCAGCCAGTAGGGCGCCTCGGCCCAGCGTGCATCAAGCGCCAGCATGCGTTCGCGCACCTCGGTGTCGCTCAGGCCCGCCTCCAGCGGCAGGGCGCGGTAGGTGCCCATGATGAGCGAGCGCGCACCGCTGACCTCGCTGTTCAGGCGCCGGGCCAGGGCGCCGGCCTGCGCGGTCTCTGGCAGGGCCGAGAGGTCCCGCACGAGCGCGGCGTAGGCCGCGTCGGGCGGCGTGCCCTGGCGGTTCCAGCGCTGCAGAACAGCCCCGGTGTGGCCGAGCGTGTCGGCCACCTCGGGGTTCTCCACCGCGCGGATCAGCAGGCCCGCCAGCGGCACCACAAACACCGCCAGCAGGAAGGCCAGCAGGGGCAGGGTCAGCGCCATGGAGCGCAGGCGGCGCATGCGCTCGGCGGTGCGCAACTGGCGCCCCAGATCGAGTGGCGCTTCCTGGTTCTGGGGGGCGGCCATGGTGGCTGTGCTCATGCGATTGCCTTCATGCGGGTGGGCGCTGGCCGGGGCTTATTGCGCTGCCCAGGCGGTGAAGCGCTTCTCCAAGGCCTCGCCCTGGTCGGCCCAGAAGGCCACATTGAAGCGCAGCGCATCCTTGCTGTTGTCGGGCGAAGTGGGTAGCAGGGCCTGCGTCTTGGCGTCGATCTTGGCCATGGCCTTGGTGTTGGTCGGGCCGTAGGAGATGTGGCGTGCGTACTCGGCCTGGGTGTCGGGCGAACTGGCCAGGGCGATGAATTTCATGGCGGCGTCTTTGTTGGCGCCGCCCTTGGGCATGACCCAGAAGTCCAGATCGTAGATGCCGCCAGTCCAGGTGATCTTGAGGTTCTGGCCCTCACGCTGCGCGGCGTCGATGCGGCCGCTGAAGGCGCTGGTCATGGCCACGTCGCCCGCCACCAGGAACTGCGGGGGCAGGGCGCCTGCTTCCCACCACTGGATGTGGGGCTTGAGCTCGCCCAGCTTTTTAAAGGCGCGGTCGGCGCCGTCCTTGGAGGCCAGCACCTTGTACACGTCAGCGGCCTTCACGCCGTCGGCCATGAGCGCGAATTCGAGGTTGTAGCGCGCGCCCTTGCGCAGGCCGCGTTTGCCGGGGAATTTCTTCACGTCCCAGAAATCGGCCCAGCCGGTGGGGGCGGTCTTGAGCTTGTCGCCGTTGTAGGCCAGCACGGTGGACCAGACGAAGGTGCCCACGCCACACTCATGCACGGCGGCGGGCAGGAAGTCGGACTTGGCGCCCAGTTTGCTCCAGTCCATGCGCTCGAACAGGCCCTCGTCGCAGCCGCGGCTGATGTCCGGGCCTTCGACCTCGACCACGTCCCAGGTTACCTTCTTGGCCTCGACCATGGCCTTCACGCGGGCCTGCTCGCCGTTGTATTCCACCTGGGTGATCTTGCCGCCCGTGGCTTTTTCATAGGCCTCGAAGTAAGCCTTCTTCTGGGCCGCGCCGTTGGCGCCGCCAAAGTTGACCACGGTGATGGCCTGCTGCGCCAGAGCGGGCATGGCGAGCGCGGCGGCCGTGGCCAGCAGCAGGGGGTGGAAAATTTTCTTGTGGTTCATGGTTGTCTCCTCGCAGGGGTGGGGGTGAAAAAAACGGGGGGTCAGAGATACACGCGCATGTGCTGCGCTGGCGCATGCAGGTGAACGGTGTGGCCGGGCGTGGGCACGGTGGTGTGGTGGAGCGAGAGCTTGACCATCACCTCGGCTTCGCTGGCCATCCGGCAGCGCAGGCGCAGGTGGTCGCCGAAATAGATCACGTCCATCACGGTGCCGCTCAGGGTGTTGTGGCCCGCGCCTTCGGCGAGCTGGATGCGCTCGGGGCGAACGCTGCACTGCACCGTGTCGCCCACAGAGGCGTGGTTGACGTTGATGCCGCGAAGGCGTGCCCCGCCCTTGAGCACCACCTCGCATTCCTGGCCGTCGGTGGCGTGCACGCTGGCTTCGAGCACCGCGTTGTCGCCCACAAAATTGGCGACGAAGCGGTTGGCCGGGGTTTCGTAGAGCCGGTCCACCTGGTCGATTTGTTGGATGCAGCCATCGTTGAACACCGCCACGCGGTCGCTCATGGTCAGGGCTTCACCCTGGTCGTGGGTCACGTACACAAAGGTCAGGCCCAGTTGGCGGTGCAGCTCTTTGAGCTCGATCTGCATGTGCTCGCGCAGTTGCTTGTCGAGCGCACCCAGCGGCTCGTCCATCAGCACCAACTGGGGGTTGAACACCAGCGCACGCGCCAGCGCCACGCGCTGCTGCTGCCCGCCCGACAGGCGCGCGGGCAGGCGGTCGGCCATGCCGGACAGGCGCACCATGTCCAGCGCCTTTTTCACGCGCTCGGCCTGTTCGGCCTTGGGCACTTTGCGCACGGTGAGCGGGTAGGCCACGTTTTGCTCCACGGTGAGGTGGGGAAACAGCGCGTAGTTTTGGAACACCATGCCGAAGTTGCGCTTGTGCGGCGGCGTGCGCGTGATCGGCTTGCCCTCCAGTAGGATGTCGCCAGCGGTGGGGGATTCAAACCCCGCCAGCATCATCAGCGTGGTGGTCTTGCCCGAGCCCGACGGGCCCAGCAGGCTCAGGAATTCGCCGCGCTGAATGTCCAGGTCCAGCGCGCGCACCACGAGCTGCTCGCCATCGTAGGTTTTTTGCACGCCGCTGAAGCGGACCAGGGGTTCTGCGTGGGTCATGGTCGTGGGGCTGTCAAGGAAAAAGCGGGCGCTTGTGGATTCAACCCACGGCCGCAAAGCAGTCGGCCAGGATGGACAGGCCCTCTTGCAGCAGCTCGTCAGACGCCGTCAGGGGAACGAGGATGCGGATCACGTTGCCGTAGGTGCCGCAGGACAGCAGGATGAGCCCGCGCTTCGTGGCTTCGGCGACGATCTTCTTGGCCAGCGCGGCGTCGGGGCGGTGCAGGTCGCCGTTTTCGAACAGCTCGATGGCCACCATGGCGCCCAGGCCCCGCACGTCGCCGATGGCGGGGACTGTGGCTGCCATTTCTTTCAGCGCACTGACCAGCAGGGCCCCCATGTCCTGGCTGCGGGCCAGAAGTTGTTCTTTGTCAAAAGCCTCGATCACGGCCAGCGCTGCGGCGCAGGCCACGGGGCTGCCCGCATAGGTGCCGCCCAGGCCGCCGGGGGCGGGGGCGTCGATGACCTCGGCGCGGCCCACTACGCCCGACAGCGGAAAGCCGCCTGCCAGCGACTTGGCGGTGGTGATGAGGTCGGGTGCTACCGGCCATTGCTCGCAGGCGAACCAGGTGCCGGTGCGGCCCGCGCCGGTTTGCACTTCGTCGGCAATCAGCAAGATGCCGTGGCGATCGGCCAGGGCCTTGAGGCCGCTGATGAACTCGGGCGGCGCCACATAAAAGCCGCCTTCGCCCTGCACGGGCTCGACGATGAACGCGGCCACGCGCTCGGGCTCCACATCGTTCTTGAAGATCAGCTCCACCGACTGCAGCGCCTGCTCCACGCTCACGCCGTGCAGCGCGTTGGGGAACAGCGCATGGTGCACCTCACCGGGAAAGGGGCCAAACCCCGCCTTGTACGGCACCATCTTGCCCGTCAGGCCCAGCGTGAGGTTGGTGCGGCCGTGGTAGCCGCCGGTGAAGGCGATCACGCCGGGGCGCTTGGTGTAGGCGCGGGCGATTTTGATGGCGTTTTCCACGGCTTCGGCGCCCGTGGTCAGCAGCAGACTCTTTTTGGCGAAGTTGCCGGGGGCCAGCGTGTTCAGGCGTTCGCACAGTTCCACATAGGGCTCATAGGCCACCACCTGAAAGCAGGTGTGGGTGTACAGATCAAGCTGCGCTTTTACGGCGGCGATCACGCCCGCATGCAAGTGGCCGGTGTTGAGCACGGCGATGCCGCCGGCAAAGTCGATGAAGCGGCGGCCCTCCACATCCCACAGCTCGGCGTTGCGCGCCTTCTGGATGAAGAGATCGTGGGAATGCCCCACGCCACGGGCCACGGCGGCGTGGCGGCGGGTGAAGAGGGCGGCGTTGGTGAAATGGCGGTCTTGCTGCATGGCGGTGGTGTGAACGAACGGGGAAATGAAGGAATGGGGCGAATTCTGGAAGTCGCGCCGCGGGCCGTCCATGTACACCGGCGGGCTGTTTGGCGCGCACTGTGCAGGTCTAGAATCCTGTACAGGCAATCCCTGATCTGGTGTGCGCCAACCCGGTGCACAATTCGCCCCCTTTTTCGCTCTCTTGATGCTTACTCTCAGCCCGGACCTCCAGACGCCCCTGGTCAGCCAGATCGTCGAAGGCCTGCGCAACCTCATCACCGGGCAGGTGCTCAAGCCCGGCAGCAAACTCCCGTCCATCCGTGCATTTGCGGCAGCCCACGGCGTGAGCGTGTTCACGGTGGTCGAGGCTTATGACCGCCTCGTGGCGCAGGGCTGGCTGGTGTCGCGGTCCAACGCGGGCTTTTTCGTGAAGCGCCGCGGCGACGAGGGGGCCGCGCCTGCAGCGAACGCACGGCAGCGGCCGCAGCCCCGTTTTGATGCGCGCTGGTACCTCAAGCAAATTTTTGAAAACCGCAACCTGCCCATGAAGCCGGGCTGTGGCTGGCTGCCGCACGACTGGCTGTTTGGCGATGCTGTGCGCCGCAGCATGCGCCAGTTGTCGTCCGATGGGTCCGATCTGGACGGCTATGGCTCGCCCCACGGCCACATGGCGCTGCGCACGGTGGTGGCCGAGTCGCTGGCCGAACGCCACCTGGCCGTGGATGCCGATCAGGTGCTGCTCACCCAGGGCTCCAGCCAGGCGCTGGACTTGGTGGCTCGCCTTTTGGTCAAGCCGGGCGATGTGGTGCTGGTGGACGACCCTGGCTACCCCAACCTGCATTTCATGCTGCGTTTTGCCGGGGCCGAACCCGTGGGTGTGCCCCGCACGGCCACGGGGTATGACCTGCCAGCCCTCGAAGCCCTGCTGGTCAAGCACAAGCCCACCATGTTCTTCACCCAGCCGCGTCTACAAAGTCCCACCTGTTCGGTGGCGTCGGTGGCGCATCTGCACCGCCTGCTGCAATTGGCCGAGCAGCACGGCTGCATGCTGGTGGAGAACGATATTTATGCCGACATGGACCCCAGCGTGCACCCATCGCTGGCCAGCCTGGACCAGCTCAACCGCGTGATCTATCTGGGCAGTTTTTCCAAGACCATTTCGCCCAACCTGCGCACCGGTTTTTTGGCGGCGCGGCGCGATCTGCTGGATGAACTGGTGCAGCTCAAGATGCTTTCGGGTCTGACCTCGTCCGAGATCACCGAGCGCATCACGTTTGGCGTGGTAACCGACGGGCGCTGGCGCAAGCACCTCAAGTCGCTGCGCGAGCGTCTGGCCGAGGCACATCGCACGGTGGGGCGGCGCTTACTGAATCTGGGTTTCGAGCTGTTTCACGAGCCCGAGGCGGGCATGTACCTCTGGGCCCGCCACCCCGATCTGCCCGACAGCGCCGAGTTGTCCAAAGAGGCGACAGGCGCGGGCATTCTGCTCGGGCCAGGCCAGCTTTTTCTGGTGGAGCCGCGCCCCACGGGCTGGCTGCGTTTCAACGTGTCGTTCTGCCAGGACGAACGCATATGGCACTTTCTGGAGCAGCGCATCGAGCTGGGCCAGCAGGCTGTCGAGTAGGCAGCAAGCGGGAATGCTGTGCGCCTGGTCGTTAGGGGTATTTTTG
Source organism: Acidovorax sp. (assembly GCF_027492855.1). Classification (GTDB taxonomy): domain Bacteria; phylum Pseudomonadota; class Gammaproteobacteria; order Burkholderiales; family Burkholderiaceae_C; genus Acidovorax. The sequence continues at coordinate 12,223 of NZ_JAPUDY010000006.1, read as the reverse complement.
GCCTCTAGCGCACGTTGATAAAGCGCAAGCAGCTATCGAATTGATAGTAATTTCGCCAAAATCACCGGTCGATGATGCGCCGCGCGAACCGTTCCAGGTACTCCATCAACTGTTCAGCGCCCGCCATGGCCTGGGCTTCGTCGCCGCTGGCAATGCCCTGGGCCAGTTGCATGTGGGCACGGGCGCCTTCCGACACTTCGCCTTCATGCTGGTAGGCATACCAAAAGCGGCGGCATTGCACGATGAGCGGCGCAACGCATTTGACGGCCGAATGGTTCTGGCTGGCCTGGTGGATGACGAGGTCCAACTCATGGTCGGCCAGCATGTAGTCATCCAGGTGCGCGCGGGCTGCGGCCTCCACCATTTTTTCGGCGCAGCGCACGATGGCCTGGCGCTGCGGGGTGGTGGCGCGGCGTGCAGCGCAGGAGGCGAGCAGGCGCTCCAGCACACGGCGGGTTTGGATCACGTCCAGGTGATCAGCCAGGTCGATGTGCGAGACCAGCAAGCCGCGCCGGGGCTGCTGCACGATGAGCCCGATCGACACCATGCGCAGCAGTGCCTCGCGCACCGGCGTGCGGCCCAGGCCGGTGCGCTCGGCAATGTCGGCTTCGACCACCGGGCTTCCGGGCTCTAGCTGCAACGTGGAGATCATGGTCTCGATGGCGTCGTAGGCCAAATCCGCCGCACGCCGCTTGGGCGCTGGTTCTCGCTGGGGGAGTGGGCTGGGGCGCGTCATCGGGGTGTGCCTGGGCGGGGCGTTGCGGAAAGCTGCATCTTAGTCCGGATATTCCATCTGCAGGGTGCGGTGGTTTGGCGCCGATCGCATGGCGCTGCAGGCACCAAAGCCAGCCACGGAAGCCGTCGCGTATCAACGAGGCTTGCGAAACATCGGTGACATCCGCTATAGTGCATTTACTTTTCCAGGAAAGTAATTGAGATCGCCGAATGTGGCTTTCCGAAGCCGCCCACCTTGTCCTTCGAAAGACCATATGAAGTCCGATATCTCCTCCACGACATCCGCAACTGCAGCCTCCGTCGCTTCGTGCCCCACCCGCCGCCATGTGCTTGTCGGCGCGGCGGCAGGCGTTTCGGCCATGGGTTTTCCGCTGCTTGCCAGGGCGGCCGCGCCTATCAAACTTGGCATCCTTCTTCCATATTCAGGCGGCCTGGAGCTTTTTGGGCAGCAGGGCGAGCAGGGTGTGCGCATGGCGGTCGAGGAGTTCAACGCGGCAGGCGGCGTGTTGGGGCGGCAGATCGAGATCGTGAAGGCCGATGACAAGACCGACCCGAAGACAGCCGTGGAGCGCGCTGGCCAGCTCATCCGCCGCGACAAGGTCTCGGCGATCGTGGGGCCGGTGACCTCTGCCAACCGGGACGCGATCAAATCCACGATCGAGCGCGGCAAGACGCCTCTGTTGTACGCCACGGATTACGAAGGCGGGGTGTGCAGCCCGTACATGGCCTGCTATTCCGCGCTACCAGCGCATTACGTCAATCCGCTGGTGCCTTATCTCTCAAAGCTCGTCGGCAAGGATGCCGGTTTCTACCTCTTCGGTGCCGACTACGTCTGGCCGCAGAAGATGAACGTCGCCATCAAGGCCGCCGTCCTGCGAGAGGGTGGCCGTATCGTGGGAGAGGAATACACGCCATTTGGGGTGAAGGACTTTGCGCCCACCTTGCGCAAGATCGCCGATTCAGGCGCGAAGGTGGTTGTTCTTACCCTGCCGGGGGCTGATGGTGTGACGTTTGTGAAGCAATTTGTCGCTGCCGGGCTCAAGGACAAGGTGCGCATCGCCTTCATGGGCTTCAACGAAAACTACCTGCCCGGCTTCTCGGGGAGCGAGGCGGATGGCATCGTGACCTGCTCGCACTTCATTTCCTCGCTCGACCGTCCGGAGTCCAAGGATTTTGTAGCGCGCCAGAAGAAGCGTTTTGGTGAGAAGGCGACGGTCAGTTTCTACGTGGATGCGCATTACGGCATCACGCGCTTTTATCTGGAGGCCATGAAGAAGGCAGGGTCTGACAAAGCCGAAGCGATCATGAAGGCGATGGGAGGGCTGAAGCTCACAGTCGGCAACGGCGAAGTGTCGGTGCGCGAGGATGACCGGCATGTCAACCTCAACATGCTGATCTCCGAGGCGCGTGGTGGCGAGCTGAAGATGCTGGACTATGTCGGCGCTATCAAAGCGCCCAGCCAGTGCGCTAAATAGGCATGGCAAAACCCATGCTTGCTCTGCGCGGCATAACGAAGAGCTTCGGCGGCATGCAAGTGCTCAACGGGGTGACGCTGGAGCTTGCTCCAGGTGCCGTCAAGTGCATCATTGGGCCGAATGGCTGCGGCAAGAGCACCCTGTTCAATATCCTGACCGGTGTGTTGCGCGCTGACGATGGAGTCGTGGAATTCGACGGTGTGCGTGCGGAGCGATTATCCGCTGCCAGCATCGCCCAACTGGGCATGCTGCGCAAGTTCCAGGTTCCGGGCGTTTTCTCTGATCTTTCCGTGATCGAAAACCTGGAGGCCGCGCATCTCGGGCGAGCTGGCGGCAGCGTGCGTTCGTGCCTGTGGCGGACGCCGGCCTTTGACTTCGGCGCGGCGCTTCGAGAGGCCGGCTTGTATGAACATCGCGCAACGCTGGCGCAGGAATTACCCCATGGGCTCAAGCAGAAGCTGGAGCTGCTCATGCTCGTCAGCCGTAAGCCCAGGTTGCTGTTGCTTGATGAGCCCACGGCAGGGATGACATCCCAAGAGACCGCAGAGGTGGCCGAGTTGATTAAAAACCTTAGCAGCCAGCACGGTGTTGCGGTGCTGGTGATCGAACACGACATGCACTTTGTACGCGATCTTGCGTGCCCGATCGTGGTCATGCTCAAGGGCATCGTTCAGAGTGAAGGCCCCTATGAGCAGGTGCGCCAGGATCCCCATGTGCGGGCCGCATACTTGGGTGAAGCGGCATGAATGGAAAAAACGAGGCCGCCACGCTGTCGATCCGGCATCTCGAAGCGGGCTATTCGGCAGGCAATCAGGTGATCAAGGGGCTTTCGCTGGAGCTCCGCGCCGGTGAGACGCTTGCCATCATGGGACGCAACGGCATGGGAAAAACCACGCTGATGCGGGCCATCATGGGCATTGTTGGCCTCAGTGCGGGGCATATCGAATTTGAAGGCAAGTCGCTAGCACGCCTGCCAACCCATCGCATCAGCCGCGCTGGCGTTGCGTACGTCCCGCAAGGGCGCGAGATTTTTCCCGGCTTCACCGTCACGCAGAACATCCGCCTCGGAGCCCTGTCGCATGGTGTGCGAGAGCCGGATTGGGATCGCCTGTACGCGTATTTCCCGATTCTTCGGGAGCGTGGCAAGCAGGCTGCGCAGACGTTGTCTGGCGGGCAGCAGCAAATGTTGGCGATTGCGCGCGCGCTGGCAGCCCGCCCCAGGCTTCTGTTGCTGGATGAACCCTCCGAAGGAATCCAGCCGTCCATCGTCCACGAGATCGCCGCCATCCTGTCACGCATCAACCGGGAGCAGGCGCTGAGCATTCTGTTGGTCGAACAGAACCTCGAGATGGTCCAGGCCATGGCACACCGGGTGCTGTTCGTCGAGAACGGCCGCGAAGGCGAGCAGTTCGGCCTGCAGCAATTGCTCGACGAGCCCGCCATCTTCGAACGCAACATGGGCTTGTGAGATGACACCTCAAATTTTGCCAATCGTTCTTGATTCGCTCAACTACGTGGCCGTGCTGCTTCTCGTGAGCATTGGCCTGGTGTTGATCTTCGGGCTCATGCAAGTGATCAACCTCGCGCATGGCGAGTTTTTTTTGATCGGGGCCTACGGCCTGTGGGTGGCGCAGAGCGCGGGCATGCCCTTTGTTGCCGGTGTCTTCATTGGCGCTGTGCTGGCGGGACTGGTGGGGCTGGTCGCCGAAATGGCCGTCATCTCACGCATGTACGAGCGACCGCTCGACACCATTCTGGCAACGTGGGGGATTTCGATCGCCATCAAGCAGGCCATCGTGATCGCCTTTGGTCCGCAGTCGCAGCAGATTGCAGCGCCTCTCACCTCGGTCGTTTCCATCTTCGGGGTGAGTTACTCGGCCTACCGCCTGTTGGTGATTGGAATCGCCATCGTGGTTGTCGCGGTGGTCTTTTTTGTTCTCTACCGAACGGACATCGGCTTGGCGGCGCGGGCCGCCATGGTCAATCGAACCATGGCGCGTTCGATAGGCATCGATACGCGGCGCCTGGATCGTGGTGCGTTTGCGCTGGGGACCGGGCTGGCAGGGCTTGCAGGAGCGGTCATGGCGCCGCTGATGAGCGTGGACCCGCAGATGGGTTTTGGTTTTGTGCTGCCCGCCTTTTTGTCGCTGCTGGTTGGTGGGGTGGCGTCGCCACTTGGCGCGATCTGGGGCACTGGCCTCATGGGCACGTCGCAGACGGTCATGGCCTCTATCTGGAGCCCTGTCGTGGCACAGATTGCCGTTTTCACCCTCGCCATCGTAATGATCCGCATATTTCCAAGTGGCATCACCGGAGGAAAGCGCCGATGAAACCTTGGCCTCATTCACGCGCTGGCTGGCTTTGCCTGTCCATCTGGTTGGCGCTTTTCGCGGCCCCTTTGCTGCCGGGCCTGGATCTCAATCGACTGACGCAGCTGTTGTGCTACAGCCTCTTTGCCGTCAGCCTGGCGTTCATATGGCGGCAGGCCGCCCTGTTGTGTTTTGGCCAAGCGCTTTTCTTCGGTATTGGCGCTTACCTGGCTGCCCTGACCAGCAAAGGAATGATCCCGGGACTGCCCGCGTCTGCGTGGCTGGGCGTGCTGCTGGCTGTTGCCGGTGGTGCACTGATGGCCATGGTGCTTGGCCTGGCTTTGTTCATCGGCCGCGTGGTGAAGGGCGCCTTCTTCGGAATCATTACGCTTTGCGCGGGTGTGATTGCCGAACGCATTGCCACCAACTGGGACGCCATCGGTGGCTTCAACGGCTTGCTCGATGTACCTCCGCCACCGCTGTGGGGCAGCCTCGATATGCTGGACCCGCTGGCGGGGTATCTCGTCGTCCTGCTGATCGTGGGCTCCTTGACCGCACTGCTTGGGTTTTTGGCCGCGTCGCCATGGGGCTCGGTGCTTCGCAGCATCGGGGCCGACGAAACCCGTGCCGCAACCTTCGGCTATCCGGTGGCGCGCCACAAGGTGGCTGCCTTCACGCTGGGCGGCGCAGTCGCCGGGGCTGCAGGGGGGCTTTTTGCGGGGCAATTCGGCTTTGTCGCGCCTTCGGTGCTCGGGTTCGGACTCTCGACCGAGGTGCTGATCTGGGTGGCCATTGGCGGGCGCCAATCGCTGACCGCAGCCCTTGTTGGTGCTGTTCTCATCAAGTATCTCGAGAGCTTTCTATCGGATGCCCTGGGCCAGTACTGGCTATTGGCGCTCGGCCTGATCCTGATCTTCGTCGTGATGTATTTCCCGCGTGGACTGCTCGGCAATGCGCTGTCAAATGCTCTCCCCGTGCGGCTGCGGTCTGTGAAGTGAATCTTTTGGAGTAGCTGTTATGAGCGATGTGTTTTCTAGTGTGCGCCACGAGCAGAGCATCCAGCTGGATCCGGGGCGAACCGCGCTTTTGGTGGTCGACATGCTCAACGAGTTCTGCAAACCTGGCGGCTTGATGGTGTTGCCAGGGTACGAGACTTTGCTGGGGCCGCAGCGTGCGCTGATCGGTGCCGCACGCACGGCGGGTATCCCGGTTTTCTGGGTGATTCAGTGCCACGATGCACGCTTGCGCCGAGACCGTGAGCTATTGAAGCGGGGAACGCACTGCCTAGTGGGCAGTTGGGGCGCAGAGGTCATTGAAGATCTCGACCCGCAGATCGACGATTTCAGAGTTTACAAGCATCGCTACTCCGCCTTCTTTCAGACCGACCTGGACCTGACGTTGAAGGACATGCAATGCGACCAGTTGATCGTTACCGGGGTCGTCACCAATATCTGTGTGCGCTCGACCGTCCATGACGCTTTTTTTCAAGGATACGAAGTTGTCGTGCCCCAAGACTGCTGCGCGGCCACGGGGCCGAGGGAGCAGGAGAGCTCGCTGTACGACATCGCTACGCACTTTGGTGTTGTCTCGCAAAGCAGTGCCGTGATCGAATCCTTTACCCAAGGACGCTCTTTGACGACGATGGAAGGGATCGTGTGAAAGCCCAAGGGCGACTTGCGGGCAAGGTAGCGGTGGTGACGGGGGGCGCCACGGGTATCGGCGCGGCGGTGGTGCAGCGGTTCGTTGAAGAAGACGCGAAAGTCGTGATCGCAGACATTGACCGTGAGCCGGCGCAAGCACTTGTGCGCTCGCTGGGTGCTACGTCTTTTTTCCAGTATTGCGATGTCAGCCAGGTCCAGGGGTTGCACGAGCTTTTTCAAGACGCAGCGTCCCGGTTCGGAAAGCTGGATGTGCTGGTGAACAACGCAGCCATCCAGTCCACCCATGATTTCGAGCAAACCACGGAGGCGGAATGGGATCGCATCGTCAACGTGAATCTCAAAGCCGTTTTCTTCGGTATCCGGCATGCCATTGCATGGATGCGCCGCGCGGGCGGCGGATCGATCGTGAACACGTCTTCGACGTTTTCGATTGTTGGCTCGCCGGGTTACAGCGCTTACCACGCAACCAAAGGCGGCGTGGATTCCATGACCCGCGCGGCTGCCATCGCCCTGATCAAGGACCGCATTCGCGTGAATGCAGTCTGCCCTGGAACGACGATGACACCCGGCCTGGTGGCCAGCGTCAAGGCAACGGCCATTGATTTTGACGCCGCGATGCAATCGTATGCCGCGCTGCAACCCATGGGCCGATTTGGGCAGCCGCTCGAAATTGCGAATGCCTACGTGTTTCTGGCGTCTGATGAAGCCGCTTTCGTGACCGGAGAGAGTTTGGTGGTCGATGGCGGCTACACGGTGGTGTGAGACATATTGCGCGACTCCACTAAAATCAACCGCACCGCTCAAGTTCGCACCAATCAAACGAAACGCATGACTAAGGCCTTGCCTGAGGTCCGCAGCCAGCCTACGTTGCATGGACTGCTGTACCAAGCCAATCGACAGGCGACCACTGAACTGCGGCGCTTGGCAGGTTCAGAGGGCGTGCCCGTTGAATTCTGGCGCCTGCTGGAGGTGCTTGCCGACGAGCGCGGCCGGACCATGTCAACGCTGGCTGCGGAAAGCGGGCTTCAGATTTCGGCAACCAGCAAGCTGATTGATCGCATGGTGGATGCGGCGTTGGTCCAGCGATCGTTGGATGCGGCAGACCAGCGGCGCGTCATTCTTCACATCTCGGATTTCGGGTTGGCCAAGGTGGCGGCGTTGCGCGACGATATGGAGCAGCGCCGACGCCGGATCACCCGGACATTGACCGGACCACGGGAGCGTCAGTTGCGCGAATTGCTGCAGGACTTTATCCGGGCGCACCAGCCAGAGCCTGAATGACCCGCAATTTCATGCCGTCGGCTTCTGCCAGATAGACCGGCGACACATCATCTGAGTGGGCCTTGCCCGCGCGCACACTCCGCAGCACGGAGTTGTCTGCAGAGGCAGGCTTGAGCGTCTGTCGGTGCAGATGGACAAAGCCTTCGTACACCGACTGGGCTTGTGAGTTCAGGGCAGGGGCACGCTCACCAAAACGTTGGTGGTATTTTTCCTTGAAGCTGCCGTTGGCTTCGGAGTCCACATTGGCGAAGTAGCCCGCAGACACGAACATGCCCGCCGTGTTGCGGCTTCCCATGCCCATCAGGGCGTTTTCTTCGATGCAGCCCGAGAGCCGCAGGATCCGGTCGGACAGGCCAGCGGCCCCGAAAGCGCGGCACATGTGAATGGCATCGCTGCCTACGAGGTTGATCAACACGGCATCGGCCTTGGAGGCCGCGAGTTGTTCGATCACCCGATCAAAATTACGCTCGCCCAGCGGAACATAGTGCTCCGCGACCACCTCTGCGCCACGGCCGTGGATATGGCGTTTTGCAGCGGCATGTGTCTGCCGGGGCCAGCAATAGTCGCTGCCCAGAAGAAACCATCGGCGCGTTTGGCAGTGGGCGCCCATCCAATCGAGCGCGGGTAACAACTGCCGCTCGGGTGTTTCGCCAATGGCGTGCACCCAGGACGGTAGTCCGGCGCCTTCAAATTGCGGTGTAAAGACCACGGGAATACGGGAGTCGACGATTCTGCAGATGCGTTCACAAACATCCGTGTTGCACAACACCACGAGCGCGTCGAGCCTCTCGTCCGCCAAAAGCTCGTTGAGCTCTCCATCCAGCGTGACGCTGTCTTCCCCGGAGTCGAGCACCGTGAGATGCACAGGAACGCCGTACACGCCGCCGTCCTGGTTCCACACTTCACAGGCCAGCCGCGCGCAGGCATAGGCCGAAGGGCCGAGCAAACCCATGGCGCCGGAGGCCGGAACCAACAAGCCCACATGAAACGCGCCTCGCCCCCGTCGCGCTCTGCGATGCAGTAGCGTGCGACCGAATGATTCACTGGATTTCATTGGGCTAAGGCAGACAGACTAAGGGGTCCCCAAAAAGCGGGGAGAAGCCAAGAAAAGGCAACTCACCCACCTCGCAAATCTCTGGCCAGAGTAGGGCTGGCAAGGCCAAAACATGCTAGACGGCTCAACGCTCCCCGGTAAGCGGGTATTCCCCATCTTTGCCGACGTACCGCGCTGAAGAGTTCAGCAACCGTGGCCCAGATCCGTCTGTCGCTGCTTGCTTGCGGCGCGGACCCAAAAAAATATTGGGCGGTTTTTCAGCTGCCGGCGCCTGCTTCTGGCGCTTTGGCGGGTTCGCAGGCGGCCAGCGTGCCGATGCGTGCGGGCGCCAGCAGATGCCGGGGCGCGGCAGGCGTCCAGCCAAACAGGTGCTGTGTGGCGGCGCCGCAGATGCGGCCCTGGCAGGCGCCCATGCCGCAGCGGGTGTGGAGCTTGGCGTCGATCCAGCCCTGGCGCCCCGCCAGTGCGGAATAGGACACGTCTTCGCAGCGGCATACCAGCGTGTCGGGGCGGGCCAGCGTCTTGAGCGCATCGTTCAGCACGAACGACGCTTGCAGCGTCCGTGCAAAACCCTCCCAGCGCGCCAGTTGCGGGTGCAGTGCCTGGGCCTGCTGCGCCTGTCCCGCAGATGCGTGGCCCGCAATGGCGCCTTGGGCCAGGGCGCGTTCGCTGCCGCCAAAACCGGTGCATTCGCCGGCGGCGTACACGCCAGGCACGCTGGTGCACATTTGCGCATCAACGGCCAGGCCATGGCCGCCGCTCAGCGGCCCGCCCAAGGTGCAGCCCAGCATCTGCCCCAGTTCTGTGTTGGGCACCAACCCAAAGCCGCAGGCCACGCGGTCGCAGGCGATGGTTTCTTCCGCGTGCAGGCCCTTGCGCAGTCGCACCGATTGCACCTGGGCGGTGCCTTGCGCCTCCAACACATGGGAGTGCGCTCGCAAGGTGGTGTTGAGCAGCGTGAGCGCCTGCACCGCCTTGGCTGGCCAGCGCGGTAGTTGCGCCGCAAAGCGCGCGAGTGCGCTCCAAGGCGCCTGTTCGGCCACGCGCACCACAGTGGCCCCGGCCTGGGAGGCCGTGGCGGCAGCAGCCAGCAGCAGGGGGCCGGTGCCCGCGATGACGATACGCTGACCGCGCACATCGAGCCCCGCCTTGATAAGGGCTTGCAGGGCGCCCGCGCCGGTCACGCCGGGCAGTGTCCAGCCCGGAAAGGGCAACAACAGCTCGCGCGCACCGGTGCACAGCACGATGTGGTGGCTGTGTTGTGTCCAGCCCCGGTCGGCGTCTTCGAGCAGCAGGGCGGGGGCCTTATCGCCCGCTTGGGCGTCACCCAGGCCGACCACGCGGGTGCCGGGCAGCAGGCGGATGTTGGCGTGTCGGGCCAGGGCGGTACGGTGCTGCTGTGCCAAAGCGGGCAGGGCCACCTGGGGGCCATCGCGCCAGATCTGGCCGCCGGGCTGCGGGTTGTCGTCCACGATGGCGATCGACGCACCGCTGGGCGCGGCGGCAAGGGCGGCTGCCATGCCAGCAGGACCAGCACCGATGATGAGGATGTCGCAGTGCTCGTGCATGCCGGATGGCGGGGTCATGGGCATGGCGTTGCGCTCCCTGGGGCGATGCCTGCGTCGGTGTGGATCTGCAGGCCTTCAGTGCACACGGTCTGGCAGGCCAGGCGGATGTGGCCGTGGATGCGCACCCGGCACTCGTGGCATACGCCCATGCCGCACAGTGGCGCCCGCGCCTGGCCCGTGACCGAGGTGCGCGTGGTGCCCGGAGGTTGCTGCGCCAGCGCGGCAGCCACGCTGGTGCCTGCGGGCACCAGCCGGGGGATGCCGTTCACAACAATCCGTACGGTCTGGGCAACAGTGGGTTTGGCGGTCATGTGGCACCCAAGGATGGAAAGCGCCCCGGTGCATACGGTGCGGGGTCGATCAGGGGCGCGTCCCCCGCAATCTGTGCAGCCAGCAACTGCGCGGTGGCGGGGGCGGTGGTGACGCCCAGTCCTTCATGGCCCACGGCCAGCCACAGGTGCGGATGCTCGGGGTGTGCGCCGATGAGAGGCAGACCGTCGGGCGTGGCCGCGCGAAAACCCGTCCAGGTGCGAATGGCGTTCAGGTCGGCCAGGCCCGGCAGATAGCTGAGCGCACGCTGCAGCATGCGCGCCAGCACGGCGTTGTTGACGGCGGGGTCGGTGGTGTCGAATTCGCGTGATGAGCCGATCAGCAATTGCCCCGTGGGTCGGGGCTGTACGTTGAAAGCTACCGAGGTGCCGTCGCTGTGGTGCGCGCTGGTGATGTAGCCCAGCTCCACCAACTGGTGGTGCACGGTGCCGGGGTAGCGGTCGGTGATGACGAGATGGCCTTTTTTGGGGCGCAGCGGCAGGCCGGGGCAGAGCTGTGTGGCGTGTATGCCGCTGGCCAGCACGATGGCGCCTGCGCTGCGCTGGCTACCGTCGCGCAGGGTGACGGTGTGGCCGTCGATCTGCGTGGCTTCAGCCTGCTCGAAAACAAGGTGTGCATGGGCTGCGGCTTGGTCCAGCAGCCATTGGGCTGCGCGTGGGGCATAGACGACGCTGTCGCCCTGCACCTTGAGCGCCCCCGCCATGCCGGAGCGCAGTGCGGGCTCGGCCTGCGCCAGGGCGGCAGCATTGAGCATTTCGCAGGCGATGCCATGTGCCTGCAAGGTGGCGCGTTTGTCGTGCGCGGCCTGCAACTCCGCATCGTTGGCGGCCAGCCAGAGCGTGCCGCAGGGCGTGAAGGCGCAGCCCGCATCCATGTGTGGTGCCCAGGCGTGCCAGAGGTTGAGCGATGTCTGGCTCAGCGCCAGCTCGGCGGGGTTGTCGTCCATCACCACCAGATGGCCCATGCCCGCTGCCGTGGCGCCGCCCAGCCGCGCGTCGATGACCCGCACCGACAGCCCGGCCTGGGCCAGGGCATGAGCGCAGGCGGCACCCACGATGCCCGCGCCGATCACCAGGGCGTCGGTGTGCTGCATGGGGCGCGGACTACAACCTGATGCCCCAGCCAAAGGGGTCGCTGTCTTCGATGAGCAGTGTTGCCTCGGCACTCATGTGCGCGCGGCCCCGCAGTGTGGGGATGACCTTGCCATCGTCTTGCAGTGCATAGCTGGCCTCAAACTGGCTGCCGATGATGCTGGCCTGGCGCCATACAGCACCGGGTGCGAGCTTGCCGTCTGCGGCCAGACAGGCGATCTTGGCACTGGTGCCCGTGCCGCAGGGCGAGCGGTCATAGGCCTTGCCAGGGCAGAGCACGAAATTGCGGCTGTCGGCCAGGTCGTCGTCGGCAAACAGCTCGATGTGGTCGATCTCGGCGCCGTTATCTCCGCGAACGCCGTGGTCTTTGAGCGCCTGCTGCACGGCGCAGCTGTAGTCCATCAGCGCTTCCAGGTTGTCGCTGGCCACGCGTTGGCCGTGTTCGGACACCAGGAAGAACCAGTTGCCTCCCCAGGCCACATCGCCCACCACCGTGCCGTAGCCCGGCACTGGCAGCGCCAACTGGTGGTGCAGCCGGTAGGCCGGCACGTTGCGCACGCTGACCGAACCGTCGGCGTGTAAGGTGGTGGTCACGGTGCCCACCGGGGTTTCGATGCGGTGCACGCCCGGCCCAATGCGGCCCATGTAGGCCAGCGAGGCCACGAGCCCGATGGTGCCGTGGCCACACATGCCCAGGTAGCCGCTGTTGTTGAAGAAGA
>NZ_JAPUDY010000005.1 GCF_027492855.1 Acidovorax sp. | reverse complement strand
GGAGTGTTTTTAGACCCTCGCACTGATGCCAAGCAGACTGGGCTCCCTTTGGGAGTCCTTTTTGTTGGAGCCTGGCCGGTGACAATGGAGCCCTTCATCCGCCACATGGCTCCGCAAAAAATGACATCTCTCCCCGCCAGGGGCTGGAACAGCCAATGGTTCGTGCCCACGGGCGAGCAGCAACAGGTTCTTGAGTCCAAGGCGCCGGCCACCATCATCAGCGCGCTGGCGGGCACCGGCAAGACGATCACGCTGTGCATGAAGGCCTGCAACCTGCTGGCCAGCATGGCCCCGGGCGCGCGCATCCTGGTGTTGGCCTATTCGCGTGCGGGCGTCACGGCCCTGCGTGACCGGATGCTCAAGCTCCACGGCGCTGTGCCTGCCAGCCTGGACATCCTGACGATAGAACAGCTCAGTGAGCGGGTGCTGAAAGAGCAGGGCGATCCCGTCGTCAAGCTGGATGATCCGGTGCGCAGGCGGTTCCTGATCCTGCAGGCACAGCAGGCGCTGCGCCAGGATCTGGAGCGGAGCCCTGATCGCGAAGCTGATGACCTGCTGGGGCAGGACGTGGATATCGACGCGTTTCTGGCCTTCGAGGCGCTGGCCAAGAAGAAGCGGCTGGACAAGCAGTGCGAAGAAGACGTCGGAGGGGATCTGCAGGCTTTTTGTGAAGAGCAGGACCTGGACTACGGCCTGTACAGGCTGCTGAGGCATTACGAGCGCATGCGCGTGGGCATGAACCACGAGCCGCAGTTCTATGCCGACGGCGACTGCAGTTTTGAACTGAGCCGCCAGATGGATCTGCTGGACTGGGACCAGCCCTGCGAGTGGCTGCAGGGTCGCTACGGCGCAGTGCTGTTTGACGAACTGCATGACCTGGATGAGATGGCCCTGACGATCCTGCGCAAGCTGGTGCAGAGCCACAACGGCGTATTTGTGGGCGCTGGCGATTTCAACCAACACATCCATGAAGGCTCGTTCTCGGTCTTTGGCGGGGCTTTACAGCACATCCGGGCCAGCTTGCCCGAGGGCACCGAGGTTCTGCACATCAACACCACACGCCGGTTTGGCGCGGAGATCTGCGCGGCCCTCAATCCCTTGTTCGGGGTGGAGTTTGCGTCTGTGCCGCAGAGTTCGGATGCGTTTCAGCGCCTGACCTACGACACGGACGTGCAGTGCGCGCAGCAGCTGGTGGAATTACACGCCCAGATCGTCAATGGCTGGGGGGGCTTGCATGGAGACAAGAGCCAGCACAGTAGCGCCTTGAACCTGGTGCTGAGGAACCCCCAGGACAGCATCCTGCTGGAGTGGGTGTTTGGGCACGAAGGGGTGCATTACGGCTGCCAGGGGATGGGCGCTTTCTATTTGCGCAGGGAGGTGGCCTTGGTGCTGGGCCTGATGTGGGCTCTGCAGGGCAACCCTGGCGAGCGCCCCCTGACCCCCGGAATTTTGGGCGCGGCCATCCAGGGCTTGCTGCACTATGGCCGACGTGCCACAAGGCACAACACCGTGAACCCCGACGTGCTGGCGCAGGGCCAGTTTGACGATGCTGGCTGGACGGGTGGGCCCGGCGCCAGCGAGAGCCTGCAACTAGGAGGGACCTTGCATGGGGACGTGGCGCAGATGCGCCGCTATATCGTGCATGGCACCCTGGACCGCAGCGCACCACCGCTGACCGATGCCTGTGCGCAGGTTCTGGTGTTGGCGCCTGATCTGTGTGCCGATGCGGGGGCGTTGTGCAACCACCCCCTGGTGCGCCGTATTTTTGAGGATGCGCCCATCAACGGCAAGGAGCGGCAGGCCTGCCTGGCCAGTCTGGAGCAGCTATCGGAGCTGGCGCAGGGCATGCCGGCCAGTGAGTTTCTGGGGCGGCTGACGCTTGTGGCCACCCGCAGCATCGAGATGCACCAGCGCAAGGAGCCCGTGACCCTGCGCCTGATGAGCGTGGAGGCGTGCAAGGGCCGGGAGTTCACGTTCGTGGCGGTGCCTTTTGTGGAGCGCGGGCGGTTTCCGGGCTCGGCATCGCACCAGGAGGCCTACCGGGAGCGCAACATGCTGTACGTGGCCCTGACGCGTGCGCGCACGGCGCTGTGGCTGCTGGAGAGCGCCGCAAGGCCAGTGACCCCAGGGCCTGTTTAGTCCGATCTGCGATCTGTCGAATGGCGGCTCACGGCTTTGCCCGTCCCTTGCGCGCGGGCCGGGCGGCTGGGCTGGGTGCCCTGGAGCCCGCTTGTTCGAGCCACAGCAGTGAGTCCATTTGTGACATGAAGCGCCGCAGGTAGTCGGGCGACAGGGTGCGCATGAGGCTTAGCGTGCGCAGCATGAGCTTGTGCGCGTTGAGTGGCCCCGCGTTCTCGGGCCCGCGGTGCAGGGCCTGCACCACCTGCTGCTCTGCCGAGATCTTGGACCATACCTCGCTGAACTGGCGCACGCTTTTCATGTCCGACAGGCTGGCGCCATCGCCTGTGCGTGCGGCTTCGGCATCGACCTCCCTGCGGGCACTCAGATCGCGGTTCAGTTGCGCCAAGGGGGAGGCTACCGTCGCCGCCCCGGTCTTGCCGGGTGCGGAGCTGGGGGCTTTTGTGGCAATAGGTGCCTGTCGGGCCTGCTCGGCGTAAGCCACAACGGCTGCTAGCAGTCGCCCAGCCAGCACCTTTTGCACGGCCGCAGGCTGGCCGGGCAGGCGCTGGGCTAGCACCTCCAGGTAGTGAAAGCGTGCCGGGTCATGGCGGTGTGCGCCCTCGGCCCGCAGGGATTCCAGCGTGGGCTCGGTCAGCAGTTCACTCATTGCGCGCGGGCTGGGTGTTCGAGGCTTTGGGCACTGGTGCCATTTCCACGCGGCGGTTTTGTGCACGGCCTTTTTCATCGGCGTTGTCGGCCACGGGTTGCTCGGCACCAAAGGCGGCGGCAAACACCTGGGACGATGGCATGCCTTCGTCGATAAGGGCGCGCGCCACGGTGAGTGCCCGCTGGGCCGACAGCTCCAGGTTGTCGGCAAAGCGCTGCTGGGGGCCTCGCAGCAGCGTGGTGTTGTCCGTGAAGCCACTCACCATCAGCATTTCGTCGCGCTCGCGCAGGTACACCTGCAGCGGCTGCACCAGGCTCTTGAGGAGCTGGCGGCCTTCGGGGCGCAGTTCGTCGGAGCCCGTGGCAAACAGCACGCTGCCGCTGATGCCGATACGGCCGTTGTTCACCGTGACCCGGCCGCTGGCCAGCGGAATGGCCAGTGCTTTCTCCAGTGCCATGCGGCGCTGTTCTGCCTGCTGGCGCTTTTCCACCTCCTGCTTGAGGCTCGCCACCAGATCGATCTGCACCACCAGCACGCCCACCAGGATCAGCACAAACGCGCCCAGCAGACCCGCCATCAGATCGCCAAACACGGCCCAGACAGGCGCTGTTTGTTCGGCGCCGTCGTCCAGGGTGTCGTCAAGGCCGGTCACGCAGCGGCTCCCTCGACGGTTGCGGCAGTTCGGCCCGCGTTGCCATGCAGTCTGCGCAGGTCTTCCACAATGCCTTGTTGTGCGCTGATGCTCAGATCGATCACTTCGCGGGCTTGGGCCACGTAGTAGGCCAGTTGTTCATCGCTGCGGCTCATCGACTGGCTGAGGGTGCCTTCCAT
This sequence comes from Acidovorax sp., assembly GCF_027492855.1. Classification (GTDB taxonomy): domain Bacteria; phylum Pseudomonadota; class Gammaproteobacteria; order Burkholderiales; family Burkholderiaceae_C; genus Acidovorax. The sequence continues at coordinate 27,748 of NZ_JAPUDY010000005.1, read as the reverse complement.
GCCCTGCAGGCTTTCCACGAGCTTCTCGTTGCTGGCGCTGAACAGGCCCACGCCGTGGCTGAAAGACTCGCCCAGGCTGGCCAGCTCTACTGCACTGGCGGCCACATGGGCGGCCACTTCGTCCACTTTGCCTGCTTGCGTGCCGAGCGCCTGTGCAAACTGCTGTCCCGCCTGCTCCAACACTTGGGCGGCCGAGCCGACCAGCGTGTCGATGGCGGCACGCTGCTGCACCGCAGCCTCGTTCACCGAGTGCAGCAGTGTGCCTACCTGTTCCATCATGGCCGTGCGTTCTGCCAGGGCGACGTTGTCACGTTCGCTCAGGCGCGTCATTTCCTGGCGCAACTGGGTGATGACCTCGGCCGCAGCCTGTGGCACGTCGGATGCGGTCTGCAGCAGGCGCGTGAGCGGGGCCTCCAAGGCCGAGCCCAGGGTGGCCAGATGCTGCGCCACTGCGGCCTGCAGCGTGTCGAGCCGCTCCACGGCAGCCTGGCCGCGCTGGGTCTCGGCATCGCGCAGGGCCACCAGCTCGGTGCGCCACACGCCGGTAAGTTCGGCCATGCGCTGGCCTTGGGTCTGCACCCATTGGGCTTCGGCATCCATGCGGGTGCGCAGCAGTGCGTCCGATTGGTCCATCAACGTGGCCGCGCCGCCCAGGGTGCGGTCCACTTGCTCGGTCATGCGTTCCGTGATGCGCGTGGCGGTTGTCTCCAGGGCATTGCATACGCCTTGCTGCTGGGCCACGGTCTGTGTGCCCACGCGCTGCCACTCGGCACTCAGCGTGCTGGCCATGTTTTCCATGGAGCGGTTCCAGCCTTCCAGGCGTTGCTGGTCGGCCGACAGTTGGGCGGTGTGCGACTGCGCCACCGTGTCCTGCAGTGTGGCCAAGAGTGCGGTGGAGCGCTGCTCCAACACCTGGGTGGCCGTTTGCAGGGTGTGGTCGATTTGGGTGGCCGCGCCTTCCAGCGCCTGGCTAACACGCTGTTGGTGTTCTGCGGTTTGCGCGCCAACACGTTGCCATTCAGAGCTCAGCGCGCTGGCCATGCCTTCCATGGAGCGGTTCCAGCCTTCCAGGCGTTGCTGGTCGGCCGCTAGTTGGGCGGCGTGCGATTGTGTGGCCGATGCCTGCAGCGAAGCAATCAGGTTGCTGGAGCGCTGGTCAAACGCCTGGGTGACGGTTTGCAGCGCGCCGTCAAGCTGCGCCACCAGGGCGCCCTGGGTCTGCGTGTGGTTGTGCAACGCGGTGCTCCAGGTGTCGGCTACCTGGCGGGCCGTGCCTTCCCACTGGGCCGAGAGCGCCTGCATTTGCGCGTCGGTGGTAGTGCGCAGGCGTTCGTGCGAGCGCTGTGCCTCTTCGGCCAGGGTGGACATCGCCTGTTCGACTACGGGGCGGATCGCCTCCCCGGCCTGGCGTGCGCTGGCGCTCAGGCTGTCTTGCAGCGAGGCGCCCACAGCGCTGGCCAGTTGGGTGTAGGCCGCCGTGGCTTCGCGGTGAAACCCCTGCTGCTGTGCCAACAGTTGTTCGCCCAATTGGCCGCTGCGTCGCTCCAGCCCTTCTATCAGGCCCTGCAGGCGCTCGGCAATCAGGGGCATGGCCTGGGCCTGCGTCTGCAAGGCTCCCAGCATTTCCTCGCGCCGGTGGGCTGGCGAGAACGGCCGAAACAGCGTGGGAACGCGCGCATCGAGCAGGCGCACGGCTTGCAGGCGTTCGCGGCGGCTCAGGGCCGACAGCAGGCCCAGCATGGCCGATGCCGCCACGCCAGCCACCGAGGTGCCGAACGACAGGCCCAGGCCTTTAATGGGGGCTGATAGCGCGGTGCGGATCGATTCCAGGTTGGATGAAGTCTCCAGTGCGAACACGGCACCATGGAAGGTGACCACCATGCCCAAAAACGTGCCCAGCATCCCCAGCATGACCAGCAGGCCCACCAGGTAGGGCGTAAGGGCCGGACCCGGCAGCGCGACGCGCTCGCCTTCGATGCGCTGGCGCACGGGTGCGCGTAGCGTGGGCACCAGACGGTCCAGCCAGTGGCCCAGGTCTGCCAGCGGCCCGGCGGGGCTGTCGGCCAGTGCGGTGGACAGCGACGTGGTGGCTGCGCGGAACTGCATCAGCTCATACGCACCCAGCACATAGACTGCGCCAATCACCACCGTCATCGCCAGCGCCAGGGGGCTGGTCCCGACGAAGCCCCAGCCCACCCAACCCACGGCCGCAAGGCCCACGGCGAAGATAGCGGCCATCACACTCTTGTTCATTCCTGTTGTCCTGTTTTTTCGTTGTGGGCTGCTTCCAGCAGCCCCGTGATCGGTTGAAGGCGCACCTGCATTTCGGCGAGCAGCAAGGCCTGCATGTCCTGTTCAAACGCCCACAGCCAGCCACCGGGCTGGCGCCAGAGCGGTGGCTCATCGGCCTGGCCGCTGGCCTGTAGCACCTGCTGGTGTTTTTGATGTCGGTGCGCCAGGCGCCGCTCCAGGTGGCCGGGTAGCGAGGCCCACAGTCGCTGTTCGCGCGCGCCCAGCATCTGCTCCATGACGGCATCCAGCGCAGCCAGCTGCCGCAGGGCGGGCGTGGCCTTGGTGAGCGTGTGGCGCACCTGGGCCCGCAAGGCCAGCAGACGTGTGTCCATCTGTTTTTGCAAATCCAGGTAGCGGGGGCTATGGGCCGCGAAATCCGCATCGGCCTGGAGGTCGGGCATCTCCACGGGGGTGTTGTCGGCCCGCGCACGCAGGGGCTTGGGCGCTGCCGCCTTGGCCGTGACCAAGGCGGTCAGATCGGCCCTGGCTTTCTGGACAAAGCGCTCTAGCGCGGCTGCATCGCATGCAGACTCTCGCGCTCCCCCTGCCATGCCACCCGATTCCGGTAGTGATTCGATGGCATGCAGCGCACGGCTGAGCTGAACGGCGTCCACCGTGCCCAGCCACTGGCTCAGTTGCACGGCCACATCCTCTTGTTGCTGCGGTGGTTGCATCACCCGCGTGCCGGCCTCCCGCGCCCATTGCTGGAGCAGGACAACAAGGCGTGAGCTGTTGAGTCGGTGGTGCAGGTACATCCCGTGGGGCCATTCACTGTGCGGCTGCACGCCCAGGATTGCGCCTGGGCATGTGCATCAGGGAACGGGTCCCCAGTGGGCAAAGCCCGCTATTTTCGCAGGAACTGCATGGGTACCGGCAGGAGCGTACCGATGTTTCAGGTGTTACACCTATTTCGGCATGCCCAGGAAAGTGACGGATTTCTGTCCGACTAGTAAGTTTCGAGGTGCAAACGCCCTTCGCGCTTGAGCGTGGCACCCACGGTGTCCCAATCCAGCCCCGCATCTTGCGCAATGTCGCGCAGCGCCATCACCACCCCTTCCTCCATGCCCTTGAGGCCGCAGACATAGAAATGGCTGCCCTCTTCGCGCAGCAGGGCCAGCAGGTCGGCTGCGCGCTCGCGCATCAGGTCCTGCACGTAGCGCTTGGGTTGCCCGGCGGCGCGTGAGAGCGCGAGGTTGATGTCGATGAAATCCTTGGGCAGGCTTTGCAGGGGGCCAAAGTAGGGCAGCTCCTGCTGCGTGCGCGCCCCGAAAAACAGCAGGAGCTTGCCGCCCTCGAACTTGCCGCTGTTGCGCAAGCGGCGGCGCCATTCGGTCATGGCCCGCATGGGGGCACTGCCGGTGCCGGTGCAGATCATGACGATGCTGGAGCGGGGGTGGTTAGGCATCAGGAATGTGCTGCCGAACGGCCCGATCACCTGCACCTTGTCGCCCACCTTGAGGTCGCAGACGTAGTTGGATGCGACGCCCCGCAGCGGATTGCCGTCGTAATCGTGCGTCACGCGCTTCACAGTGAGGGCCAGGTTGTTGTAGCCGGGACGTTCGCCATTGCGCGGGCTGGCCACGGAGTATTGGCGGGCATGGTGTGCCTTGCCCAGCGCGTCAGTGCCTGGGGGGATGATCCCGATGGACTGCCCCTCCAGCACGGGGAAGGGCATGCTGCCGAAGTCAAGCACCACGTGGTGGGTCTCGCTCTCGAAGCCCATCTCCGTGCAGTTGAAGTTGCCCACCACGGTGGCTGTGGTGGGGGCCGATGGTCCAAAGAGATTGGTGTAGGGGTGTGCCGCCGACCAGGGTGGGGCGGTGGCGCCGTATTGCGCCGAGCGGAAGGCCTGCGTGCCCGGCTCCGGTTCTGCTGCGGTCATGGTGCCGGTGGCCGTTGTGGCTGTGGGCTGGTCCATGCCCGTTGCCGCCCACTGGTCGGGCGTCAGCTCGGGGGGCAGGGCCTCCCAGGTCAGTTGCTCTTCGATGGTGTACGCGCGCGCCAGCGGCATGGTGCGCCAGTTGTCGATGGATCCGGTGGGGCAGGGCGAAATGCAGGCCATGCAGCCATTGCAGACATCGGCGCGCACCACGTAGTTGTTGTCGTCGTGGGTGATGGCGTTGACGGGGCAGGTGGCCTCGCAGGTATTGCAGCGGATGCAGATCTCTGGGTCGATCAAGTGCTGGTTGATGACGGCGGTTTCAACGGCCATGTCCATGTGTGTCTCCTGAAAGCCTCTCGGGTGGCGAGAGCTGGACAAGGATGTGCTGGTGTCCCCTTGTCCATGGCCCCATGTTGGCGGGGCTTGTCGGTTGGTGGCTCAGCCGAAACGCACGTATTCGAAATCAACGGGCTGACGGTTGATGCCCATGACCGGAGGTGCGATCCAGCCTGCGAACTTGCCGGGCTCCACCACGCGACCCATCAGCGAGGCGACGAAGGCAAAGTCCTCGGATGTGGGCAGCCACTCGGCCTTGCGCGCGGTCCATTCCGCTTCGCTCAGTATGCGGCCATCCGGCGACATCTTGATGCCCGCAAGAGCCCCGATCTGTCGGTTGAACGCCTTGTGCGGCACCGCCAGGCGGGTGGGGATGCCCGCTTTTTCCAGCACCTTGTTCCAGCGGCCAACGCCAGCCATCGAGTCTTTGATGAAGTCGTCGCGCAGCACCTCGTTCAAGGCATTGAGCATGGGCACATCCTTCTCCAGCAATTGCCCGTTTACGACTTCCAGCACTTTGTAGGTCTGGCCTTTGAGGATGTGGTCGTCCGTGCGCTTTCCTTCTTCGTACCGGCCCTTGAGCCCCGAGCTGTAGAAGGTGGCAGCGTTGCTCGACTGGTCGGCTCCAAACAGGTCGATGGTCACGCTGTAGTGGAAGTTGAGGTAGCGCTGGATGGTGGGCAGGTCTATGGCTCCGGCCGCACGCACTCTCGCGGGGTCGTCGGTCTTGAGCTCGTTCATCACCTGGGCGGTGCGTGCCAGTACGCGTGAGATGCCGCTTTCGCCCACGAACATGTGGTGGGCCTCCTCGGTCAGCATGAATTTGGTGGTGCGAGCCAGCGGGTCGAACGCGCTTTCGGCCAGGGCCGAGAGCTGGAACTTGCCGTCGCGGTCGGTGAAATAGGTGAACATGAAGAACGCCAGCCAGTCGGGCGTTTTCTCGTTGAACGCGCCCAGGATGCGGGGATTGTTCTCGTCGCCCGACTGGCGTTGCAGCAGGGCTTCGGCCTCCTCGCGGCCGTCGCGCCCGAAGTGCTTGTGCAGCAGATAGACCATGGCCCAGAGGTGGCGGCCTTCTTCAACATTGATCTGGAACAGGTTGCGAAGGTCGTACATGCTGGGCGCTGTGAGGCCCAGGTGGCGCTGCTGCTCGACCGACGCGGGTTCGGTGTCGCCTTGTGTCACGATGATGCGGCGCAGGTTCGCCCGGTGCTCGCCGGGCACGTCCTGCCAGGCCTTCTCGCCCTTGTGGTCGCCGAAGTGGATCTCGCGGTTGGCATCGCCAGGGTTCAGGAAGATGCCCCAGCGGTAGTCGCGCATCTTCACGTGGCCGAATTGGGCCCAGCCATTCGGATCCACGCTCACGGCGGTGCGCAAATAGACCTCGTGGTTGGTCGAGCCCTCGGGGCCCACGTCGTCCCACCAGTTGATGAAATTGGGTTGCCAGCCTTCCAGCGCGCGTTGCAGCGTGCGGTCTTCGCCCAGGTTGACGTTGTTGGGGATCTTTTCGCTGTAGTTGATGGTGCTCATGGATGTCTCCTTGGATGGTTCACACAGAGGGGTCAAACGCGGTTCAGATCGAATCCGGCCTTCTGGCCGGTGCCATAGACCTTGAGAGCACCTTTGTCGCCCACGGCGTTGGGGCGGTTGAAGATCCAGTTCTGCCAGGCGGTCAGGCGGCCGAAGATGCGCGTGTTCATGTTCTCCTTGCTGGCAAAGCGCAGGTTGGCCTCCAGCCCGGTGAGTGAGTCGGGCGACATGGCCGCGCGTTCTTCGATGGCGATGCGGATCTCGTCGTCCCAGTCGATGTCGTCTGGTGCTGCGGTGATCAGACCGAGTGCCAGCGCGGCATCGGCATCCAGCGGTTTGCCCGCGGCCGAGCGGGCAGCCTCCAGGGGCGCGGCTTCTTCGTAGAAGCGGCGTTGCAGGCGGCTCTGGTCGTTCACCATTGGCAGCAGGCCGAAGTTGAACTCGTTGAGCGTGATCTTGGGTGCGCGCTCGGCATCGTCGGGCAGGGCCAGCATGTAGGTACGGTCGGCGGCAAAGGCCAGCTCGGCCAGTGAGCCTGCAAAGGCCGAGTCCGGTTCCACCAGCGCGAACAGGCTGCGCGAGGACACGTCCAACCGCGCAAAGGTGCGGCGCAGTGCGCCGATGGTTTCGCGCACCAGCCAATGGCCCTGGTGCGCGATCAGCGTGGCATCGCTGGCAAGCACGGCCTGGGCGTCGCCTTCGGTTTTGAGCAGCCAGGTGCCGATGTCAAGCTCGTTGGTGCGCAGGTTCAGGACGGCGTCGTCCAACTGGCGCGCCAGGGCCAGCGGCCACCAGGCGGCGCCGGCGGCCTCGATGCCAGCAATGTCCGTGGGCTGGACTCCGGTGGGGGCCTTCACCGTCAGTGTGGCGGTGCGGCGCGCACGGTCGATATCGACGCTGACATGCGCGTAGCGCAGGCTGTCGGCGCTTTCTTCGCGCTCCACCCGCGTCAGCGCCACGCCCTGCGCGCTGGCGGGGCGGGCGCTGCCTTCGCCCAGGCGATCAGCGGTCTCGTTGACGGCTGCGGCGAACTGCGCGGGCTTGGCGATGCGGTCTACCAGACGCCAGTCCACCGCGCGCTGGCCGCGCACGCCTTCCACGCTGGTGCAGAAGATGTCGGCCAAATCGTGGCGCACATGGCGCTTGTCGGTCACGCGGGTCAGGCCGCCTGTGCCGGGTAACACGCCCAGCAGGGGCACTTCGGGCAGGGACACGGAGGACGAACGGTCGTCCACCAGCACGATTTCATCGCAGGCCAGGGCCAGTTCGTAGCCGCCGCCCGCGCAGGCGCCGTTCACGGCGGCCACGAATTTGAGACCCGAGTGTTTGGAAGAATCCTCGATGCCGTTGCGCGTCTCGTTGGTGAACTTGCAGAAGTTCACCTTCCATGCGTGGCTGGAGACACCCAGCATGAAGATGTTGGCGCCAGAGCAGAAGATGCGGTCTTTCGCACTGGTGACGATGACCGAGCGCACCTGCGGGTGTTCGAAGCGGATGCGGTTGAGTGCATCGTGCAACTCGATGTCCACGCCCAGGTCATAACTGTTGAGCTTGAGCTTGTAGCCGGGGCGGATACCGCCGTCTTCGGCGATGTCGAGCGACAAACGGGCCATCGCGCCGTCCACGGCCAACTTCCAGTGGCGGTACTGCGTGGGATCGGTGCGGTAGTCAACGCGGGAAGGGGGCAGCGTGGGGTGGGTCATGGCGTCTCCGCAGAATGGTTGTGTGCAAAATAATGCATGTTTATTTGTTGACGTGCATCATGATGCATATTGATGGGCGAGTCAATGCATGTTTGTGCTGTTCCCTACCGGGATGCGGCGAACAAGGCCACGCCCTGTGTCGGGCGTGCAGGTGCGGTGGCGCGGAGGGGCTCAGGTCGCCCGGGTTGCGGCTTTGCGCACGCCCGCGTGCAAGGCCGCAAGGCTTTGTTCGGGTGTCTGCCCCGAGGTATCGATCGTGATGTCGGCCTTGGAATAGAAGGCGGCGCGCCCGTCCAAAATGCGCTTGAGGTCGTCCATGGCTTCTTTGCTGGCGGCCATGGGGCGCATGTCGCCCTGTGCTACCACGCGGCCCATGTGTTCCTCGGGCGCAGCACGGAGCCAGACGGTGGTGCAGTGCGCCAGTAGCTCGTTGAATGTGGCGGGGTCCGAGACAATGCCCCCTGGTGTGGCAATGACCACCTCGCTGTGGATCTGGATCGTTTCCTCCAGCGCCCTGCGCTCGTAGCGGCGATAGGCCGTGGTGCCGTAGAGGTCATGGATCTCGCGCACGCTGCAGCCTGCCAGGGTTTCGATCTCGCGGCTCAGTTCGATGAAGGGCACGTCGAGTGCGTGAGCCAGCAAGGGCCCCAGGGTGGACTTGCCCGCGCCCCGCAAGCCCACCAGGGCAATGCGCCCGTGCCGGGCTGTGTCGTTGCCGCCGCCGCTCAGCAGCTCGTGCAGCGCCTGGCGCGCGCGGCGCAGCTCGGGCTCGCTGCGGTGCTCCAGCAGCTCGCGGATCAGCAGCCATTCGGGCGAGCGCGTGGTGAAGTCGCCTACCAGCTCGGCCAGTGGACAGTGCAATGCGCCCGCCACTTGTTGCAGAACCAGGATGGAGGCATTGCCGGTGCCGTACTCCAGGTTGGCCAGGTGTCGCTCCGACACGTCGGCCGCCACGGCCACCGCCTTGCGGGTCAGCCCACGTTGTGCACGCAGGTTGCGCACCCGCTCCCCCAGCGCTACGAGCAGCGGGTTTTTGGGCTCCTCGGCCAATGCAGTCGTGTCGTCCGTGGCGCCCATTGGCAGGCCCATCCCTGCCTCTTCTTGTTCATTCATACCCGTCCTCGTGCGCAGATTGCCAACTTGGCATTCTGTCAGGGAAAATACCATATATGCACTATAGTGCTTGACGATGCATCGCGAACAAACTATTGTTCATTTGTCGCAACATACTGCATGTTTTTGGGTGGTGCAAGGACATGAATCAAACAAGGGGCCTTTGTCCATGCCGTATTCATTCCAAAACACTGATGTCCACCAAAGCTGTATTTCACCAGACCCTGGTGGACCGGATCGAAGGGTGCCTGCAGGTTGTTGTGCCCGCTTGCTCCTTCTTACCCCACCACTGAAAGACCCGCATGACTGAACTGCTCCCTAATTTCATTGCCGGGCGCTGGCAACACGGCACGGGGCCAGGGACGGAGTTGCGAGACCCGGTGCTGGGCACATCGCTGGTGCGGGTGGATGCTGCGGGTTTGGATGTGGCTGAGGCATTTGCGTTTGCGCGCAACACCGGTGGCACTGCGCTGCGTGCAGCCACCTACCGCGAGCGCGCAGCCATGCTGGCAGCGGTGGTGAAGGTGCTGCAGACCCATCGCGACAGCTACTACGGCATTGCTACCGCCAATTCTGGCACCGTCAAGAACGACTCTGCGGTGGATATTGACGGCGCCATCTTCACGCTGGGTCAGTACGCCCGCTGGGGCGACGCTCTTGGCGATGTGCGCGCCCTGCGTGATGGTGATGCGGTGAAGCTGGGCAAGGAGCCTGTGTTCTTGTCGCAGCACCTGCAGGTGCCCCGGCACGGGGTGGCGTTGTTCATCAATGCCTTCAACTTTCCGGCCTGGGGGCTGTGGGAAAAGGCCGCACCGGCCCTGCTGTCGGGCATGCCCGTCATCGTCAAGCCGGCCACGGCCACCGCATGGCTCACGCAGCGCATGGTCCGCGACGTGATTGATGCCGGGGTGCTGCCCGTGGGGGCGCTGTCGGTCATCGCCGGGGGCTCGGCGGGGCTCATGGACGCGTTGCAGCCTTTTGATGTGGTGTCCTTCACCGGCTCGGCCGAGACGGCGGGCATCATTCGCGCGCACCCTGCTGTCACCCACCGTTCGGTGCGCTGCGGCATTGAGGCCGACAGCCTTAACAGTGCTCTGCTGCTGCCGGGCGAGGCACCGGGCAGCGAGGCCTTCAACCTGCTGGTGCACGAAGTGGTGCGGGAGATGACCGTGAAGTCCGGCCAGAAGTGCACGGCGATCCGCCGCATCCTGGTGCCTGCCGAGGTGTACGACGCAGCGGCTGAAGCCATTGGTGCCAAGCTCGCCGGCATCACCGTAGGCAACCCGCGCAACGAAAGCGTGCGCATGGGCTCGCTGGTGAGCCGCGCGCAACTTGTTGCGGTGCGCGAGGGTCTAGCCACGCTGCAGGCCCATACCCAGGTGCTACACGACGGACGCGACCAGCCGCTGGTGGATGCCGACCCGACCGTGGCGGCCTGCATCGGCCCGGTGCTGCTGGGCGCGCGCGATGCCGACGCTGCGCAGCCGGTGCACGATGTGGAGGTCTTCGGCCCCGTGGCCACGCTGCTGCCCTACCGCAACAGCACCCATGCCATCGCGCTTGCCCACCGGGGCCAAGGCTCGCTGGTCACCTCGCTTTATGGCAGCGACGCAAGCGCACTGGCTCAGGCCGCGCTGGCGGTAGCCGCCAGCCATGGCCGCGTGCATGTGGTTACGCCCGATGTGGCGCAGGTCCACAGCGGCCACGGCAACGTAATGCCCATGTCGCAGCACGGCGGGCCGGGCCGGGCGGGTGATGGCGCCGAGCTGGGCGGGTTGCGAGCGCTGGACTTTTACCACCAGCGCAGCGCTGTGCAGGCCAGCCCTGCGGTGCTGGCGGCGCTTGGTTTGCAGGCATAGCCACCATCGGCGTTGGCGCCAGGCCACGCACAAGAACCACGGAGACATTCCCATGACCAGCCTGCCAGAGCATTTCAACTTCGCGGAGCACCTGTTTGCGCTGAACCGCGTCCGGGGCGATCGCACTGCCTACATCGACGACCATGGTGTCCTGAGCTACGGCGCACTGGAAGACCACGCGCGCCGCCTGGCCGCTGTGCTGGTCAATGCCGGCGTTCGGCGCGAGGAGCGTGTGTTGCTGCTGATGCTCGACACCAGCGACTGGCCTGTCGCTTTTCTGGGTTGCTTGTATGCCGGGGTACTGCCTGTGGCCGTCAACACCTTGCTCAAGGCCGAAGACTACGCCTACATGTTGTCCCATTGCCGTGCACGGGCTGTGCTGGTATCGGGGGGCTTGCTGCCGGTATTGGGCGACGCTTTAGCCCGCCAGCCGAACGAGGTAAATCTGCTGGTCGTGTCGCAACCGCAGGGTGCGCTGCCCTCTGGCGCTGTGGATATGCAGGCCGCCATTGCCGCCACGGCGCCCCTGGCGGCCCCTGCTGTCACGGGACCCGATGCGCCAGGCTTCTGGCTGTACTCGTCGGGATCCACGGGCAAGCCCAAAGGCACGGTGCACACCCATGGCAACCTTTGGTGGACGGCTGAACTGTATGGCAAGCCGGTGTTGGGCCTCACGGACCAGGATGTGTGCTTCTCGGCTGCCAAGCTTTACTTTGCCTATGGCTTGGGCAACAGCCTCACCTTTCCCTTGTCGGTGGGGGCCACGGTGGTGCTGATGGCCGAACGCCCTACGCCCGATGCCACCTTTGAGCGTTGGAAGCGGCACCAACCTACGGTGTTCTTTGGGGCGCCTACGGGGTTTGCGGGCATGCTTGCTTCGCCCCGCTTGCCGCTGCACGGTGATGTATCGCTGCGCATGTGCTCGTCGGCGGGTGAGGCGTTGCCCGCCGAGATCGCGCAGCGCTTCAAGGCCCATTTTGGCTGCGACATCATCGACGGCATTGGCTCCACCGAGATGTTGCATATCTTTCTTTCCAATCGCCCCGGCGATGTGCGCTACGGCACCACGGGCAAGCCCGTGCCGGGGTACGCCGTTTCTCTGCGCGGCGAAGACGGTGGCGAAGTGCCCGATGGCGAGATTGGCGACCTCTATATCCAGGGCCCGAGCGCTGCGCTGATGTATTGGAACAACCGCGAAAAGACCCGCGAAACCTTTCAGGGCGCCTGGATCAAGAGCGGCGATAAATATGTGCGCGACGCGGACGGCTACTACACCTACTCGGGGCGCAGCGACGACATGCTCAAGGTCAGCGGCATCTATGTATCGCCGTTCGAGGTGGAAGCCACGCTGATGCAGCACCAGGCCGTGCTGGAGGCTGCGGTGATCGGTACCCAGGATGCCGACGGTCTGACCAAAACAAAGGCTTTCGTAGTGCTCAAGGAAGGGCAGGCCGCTACGCAGGACGATCTCAAGACCTTTGTGAAGGAGCGGCTGGCGCCCTACAAATATCCACGTCTCATCGAGTTCGTGTCCGAGCTGCCTAAGACCGCGACAGGCAAGATCCAGCGCTTTCGACTGCGCGAGCGAGAGCGGGAGCAGCAGCCATGAGCGAACCGGTGCAATGGGCTTGTGTCCCCTGGCGGGATCGTACGGTGCGGATCGAATACCAGTGGATCGCGCCCGAGCGCACTGCGGCGCCCCTGGTGGTGTTCCTGCACGAAGGCCTGGGCTCCGTGGCCATGTGGAAGGACTTCCCGCAGCGCCTGTGCGATGCGGGGGGATTCCGAGGGCTGGTCTTCTCCCGGCCTGCCTACGGCCAATCGACCTCTCGCGCGGCGGACGAGGCGTGGGGCGTGGACTTTATGCACCAGCAGGCGCACGAGGTGGTACCTGCGTTCCTGGATGCCATCGGCGTGCAAGAGGCCTCCTGGCTGTTCGGGCACAGCGACGGTGCATCCATTGCGCTACTGCTGGCAGCGCGCTCGCCGCAGCGGGTGCGGGGCCTTGTGCTTTTGGCACCGCACATTTTTGTGGAAGACGTGACGGTGGTGAACATCGAGCGCGCAAAGGATGCGTATCTGAACGCAGACTTGGCGCAAAAATTGGGGCGCTATCACGATGACCCTGATTCGGCCTTTTGGGGCTGGAACCGTATCTGGCTGGACCCCGCGTTCCGTGCGTGGAACATCGAAGCCGAGATCACCGCCGTCAGAGCGCCAGTGTTGGCCATTCAGGGGTTGGATGACGAGTACGGAACGCTGGCACAGATACGCGGTATTGCGCGACAGGTGCCGGGTACGCGGCTATTGGAGCTGCCCGATTGCGCGCACTCGCCGCATCGCGATCAGTCCGAGGCGGTGATCGCTGCCACCGTGGCGTTCATTGCAGCGTCTGAGGTGCGGCGATAGATTGGCGTCACAGCCCGCGCTGCCGGGGAGTTGGCCAGAGCCCGTTCAGGCCCTGGCAGGATTGCAGTGGGGCCGTGGGCCCCACTGCAGCCATCAGGCGGTGGCGTCCTTGAGCTTCTTCAGCGCGCGGGTCTTGATCTTGACCGATGCAGGCTTGGCGGGGAACCAGCGCTCTTCACCCGTGAACGGATCTTTGCCGAAGCGCTTTTTCTTGGCAGGCACTTGCTGCAGGCCAATCTTCAGCACGCCGGGCAGCGTGAATTCGCCGGAACCCTTCTTGTGCACCGAGCCCAGGATGGCGGCTTCGAGTGCGGCCAGCACGGCCTTGGTGGCCTTGGGATCCACGCCCGACTGCTCAGCCAGATGGGCCACCAGCGTGGTCTTGTTGAAGGCGGTCTTGATGGGCTTGAGCGCTGCGGGCGCGGGCTTTGCGGCTGGCGCAGCGGCCTTCTTGGCGGGTGCAGCTTTCTTGGCTGCGGGGGCGGCAGCCTTGGCGGCGGCCTTCTTTGCGGGAGCGGGAGCTTTCTTTGCAGTTGCCATGATTGATGTTTCTTCGTTGGTTTGGATTGCGATGGACCCCTCTCATTTCTTGTCGAGGGCCCACGTGATTTTAGGTGCGAGTGCGCCTGTGCCGATAGAGGGCATGGCCCGCCAGCGCCTGAGGATTCTTCATGCGCCGCATTTGCCCGCGCTCTTGTGCAAAGAGCGGAGCCATCGCGTGCCTGCAAATGGCCACAATCTCAGATATTTGATTGCACTGCACCTTCATACAATCTTTGCTGCTGGCAGTGCGTTGCTGCTGGCTTTAGGTCACCCTGGCGGGCTCTCTTTTTTCGTGTTGTTCCAGTAAATCGCTTGTCCATGCAACTCAGTCGAATGCTTCACCTGCTGGGCGCCCTGGTTCTTGTGGCGACGATTGCATTGGTCGGCCGAATGGCGACAACGGAGTGGCAATCCGTGCACAACGCCTCAGAAAGCCTTCGGCTGCTTGACCAACTGCGACTGGGGTTGCTGGCGGCGGAGATGGTGTCGCGCGAGCGCGGGCCGACCAACGGTGCGCTGGGAGACGCGTTGCCCATGAGGCAGTCTCAAGCCCAGGCGCTGAAGGAAGCGCGTGCGCGTACCGATCAGGCATTTGACGCGCTGGCGCAGGCCGTTGCGCCGCACCATCCGCTAGTAGAAGGTGGCATTGACCTGGCGCAGAGCATGCAGACGGCGCAAGGTGCGCTGGCCAAGGCCCGTGCAGGGGTTGATCAGGTGCTGGCGTTGCCCAAGGAGCAGCGCTCTGCCGAAGCCATTCGGGATGCTGTTTACGGCATGGTGGCGGTGGTGCCCCTGTTGACGCAGGTGACCAATGCCCTGGCCAGCGCGGTGCAGCAAGCCTACACGGCGGTGGGTGACGATGTGCAGGGCGCGCGATTGGCGGCTGAGTTGCGCGAGTACGCGGGTTTGCTGGGCTCTCATTTCACGGCAGCGCTGGTAAAAGGCAATCCATTTTCAACAGCGGAGCGCAGCGCCATTGACGAAACGCGTGGCCGCATCGCGCAGTTGCGGGCCCTTGTGGAATTGCGTCTGCAGATCCCGGACAAGACGACAGGGAGCGTTGTGCTCGCGTGGAGCGCCGTGGAGACGCGCTACTTTGGCGTGGCGCGGGCGCTGCTCGACAAGGTGCTGGCGCAGGGAGAGGGAGACGGGCGCTACGACCTGTCTGCTGCCGGGTTTGCGGCCCTGTATGTACCCGAGATGAACCCCATCCTGGCGGTGCGTGATGCGCTGCTTGCGCAGGCCCGTGAACGGGCGTCTCTGGAGCACCAGCGCGCCCTGCGTGTGCTGGTTTGGGCGCTGGCTGGGTCCGGCCTGCTGCTCACGGTGCTTGCGGGTGCTTTGTATGTGATTCAGCACCGCGTGCTGCGGCCGCTGGCCCAGACCACGCGTGCCCTGAAAGCGCTGGCCAACGATGACCTGCAGGCACATTTGCCGGACCCCGTGGCCGATGATGAAATGGCGGCCGTCATCGGCGCAGTGCGGTCCTTGCAGAGCCAGACGCGGCGGCGCCAGGACCTGGAACGCGAGCGGGACCGGCTCATAGAACAGCTCAAGGAACAGTCTGAAACAGACTACCTCACGGGCCTGCCTAACCGCCGCGCTTTCATTGAGAAGGCGCGTGGTGTTTTGGCCCAGGCCATGCGCTACGACTTCGACGTTGCTGTGCTGGTGCTGGACATCGACTGGTTCAAGCAGCTCAACGACAGCCTGGGCCATGCGGCGGGTGACAAGGCCTTGCTGGTAGTGGCAGACGTTGTACGCACTCAGCTGCGCGAGGGCGATATGGCTGCGCGTTTTGGGGGCGAAGAGTTCGTTCTACTGCTCAGCTATTGCGACCGTGCCCAAGGCATGCGTTTTGCGGAGCGGCTGCGTCAGGCGATTGCCGAGGCGCAGGTGCTGGGTGCTGCAGATCCCAGTATCCGGATAACGGTCAGCCTGGGCATTGCAGACTCCGGGCGGCTGGGGTGGGGGCTGGATGCCTTGTTGTCCGCCGCCGACGCGGCGATGTACCAGGCAAAGAACGCTGGGCGCAACCGCGCGGTGGCGGCATCTGCCATGTGAGCTTGGCGTCTGCTGGAGTTCTATGGCTGTTTGAACACCACGGCATCCAAATCCATGGCGCGGATGGATTGCGCCGCTGCATCGGCTTTTGCGCGGGTGTTGTAAGGCCCCACGCGCACGCGGATGCGGCGCCCCTTGGCATTGTTCAATTCCTGGCGAAAGGCCGGCAAACCTTCATTGAGCAGCCGCGCCTGCGTCTTGCGTGCGTTGGCCTCTTCTGCAAAAAGCCCCACGTTGATGTAATAGCCCGCCGCCGTGCCCACGGCAGGCGCACGGGCATCGGCTGCGACCGCCGCCTTGGCCGGGATCTTAGTTTTTGTGGCAGGGTGGCTGGCCGTTGTCTGGGGGGCTTTTTTGGCGGGAGGCTCAGGGGCTGGCGGGGCCGGTTCATCCGGTGGCACGGCCGCTGCAGCTACCGGCGGCGGAACGGGGGTAGAGGCAGGCGCGGATTGGGCTGGGGATTCGGTGGATGTGGCGGGGCGCTCGGGTTCGGGCGCAGCCTCGCCTGCCTTTGCGGCGGATGCGGCGCTGGCTTGAGCTACCGTAATGGCTGGTTCCAGCGCCAGGGGCTTGGTGCTTGAAGGGGACAAGGCCAGGTAGGCCAAGAGGGCGGCTGCGCCCAGCGCCAGGTTGGCCAGCACCAGGACTTTGAGCCGCTTGCGCGAGCTGGCCTGCTTTTCCAGCAGCGCGCAGGCCTCGGGCACGGTGCGCGAGGCGGCCAGTGCGCGAGCAACGCGCTTGCGGATGTCCCCATACAAAATGGCGTTGCCATACAGCCCGGGCACGGCAAAAGCCAGCAGGGCAAAGGCGCCTAGCACGCCCAACTCCACACCCTGCGGCCACTGCAAGAAGGACCTTCCCATCCCAAACACGATCAGTGCCAGCCCTTCGGCTGCTGCCACATACACCAGGGCTGCACTCCAGAGCTGGCGAAACAGCATCCAGTTCAGGGTGGCCAGGCAGGCGGCCCAGTTCCAGGTGGTGGTGGTCCGGCCGGTGCTGTCAAAACGCTCGAAGACGGTTAAATAGTCGTCGGTGTTGACGGGCCCCAGCGCCAGACGGTACAGCGCCGCCATGGCGTTGTCGGACGGTGAATCGATCGACATGGCCGGGATGATGGAGGCGACAGGATCCGTGTGGTCGAGCATGGAGGCAGATTCTGTCACGTGCAGCCGTATGCGCCATATGGTTTGTGGCAGTGCCCTGTGGTGTTGCAAGCCTGCTGCACTCCGACATGTCTTTGCTTGTGTATCCGCTCACTGGCCACTGCCGAGGTTGGGGGCCCATCTCCCATCGACTGCGGCCGTGGCCGCATACCGGAACTGCGCGTTTGTCGCCTCAGGCGGTGATGAGGTCGGTCTCGCGCACGAGCACCTCGCCGCGCAGGGTATAGGCCTTGGCCTCGGTGATGTTCACATCCACCATCTGGCCCACCAGGCGCGGCTGGCCCACGAAGTTGACCACCCGGTTGCACTCGGTGCGGCCCATCAGCTCGGATGCGTCGCGCTTGGAGGTGCCTTCCACCAGAATGCGCTGCATTGTGCCCACGCGACTTTCGCTGATGGACTTGATGTTGGCGTTGATGACGGACTGCAGGTGCTGCAGGCGGCGCAGCTTCACGTCATGCGGCGTGTCGTCGTGCAGGCCTGCAGCCGGTGTGCCGGGGCGCGGGCTGAAGATGAAGCTGAAGCTGTTGTCGAAGTGGATGTCGTCGATCAGCTTCATCATCTTGTTGAAGTCATCTTCCGTCTCGCCGGGGAAGCCGACGATGAAGTCGCTGCTCATGGCCAGGTCGGGGCGGATGGCGCGCAGCTTGCGCACCGTGCTCTTGTATTCCATGGCCGTGTAGCCGCGTTTCATGGCCATCAGGATGCGGTCGCTGCCGTGCTGCACGGGCAGGTGCAAGTGGCTGGCCAGCTTGGGGTGCTTGGCATAGGCCTCGATCAGCCGGGGCGTGAACTCGTTGGGGTGGCTGGTGGTGTAGCGGATGCGCTCAATGCCGGGGATGTCGGACACGTATTCGAGCAGCAAAGCAAAGTCGGCGATCTCTGCTGTGCCGCCCATCTTGCCCAGGTAGGCGTTCACGTTCTGGCCCAGCAGGGTGATCTCTTTTACGCCCTGGTCGGCCAGACCCGCCACTTCCACCAGCACGTCGTCGAAGGGGCGGCTCACCTCTTCGCCACGTGTGTAAGGCACCACGCAATAGCTGCAGTATTTGCTGCAACCTTCCATGATGGAGACGAAGGCGCTGGCGCCTTCCACCCGCGCGGGTGGCAGGTGGTCGAACTTCTCGATTTCGGGGAAGCTGATGTCCACCTGGGGTTTGTCCAGTTGCTCGCGCTGGTTCAGCATCTCGGGCAGACGGTGCAGGGTTTGCGGGCCAAACACCACGTCCACATAGGGTGCGCGCTTGATGATCTCGGCGCCCTCCTGGCTGGCCACGCAGCCGCCCACGCCAATCTTTACGCCGCGCGCCTTCAGGTGCTTGATGCGGCCCAGGTCGCTGAACACCTTCTCCTGTGCTTTTTCGCGCACGGAGCAGGTATTGAAGAGGATGAGGTCGGCCTCGTCCACGTTCTGTGTGGGTTCATAGCCCTGCGCGGCATTGAGCACGTCGGCCATCTTGTCCGAGTCGTACTCGTTCATCTGGCAGCCGAAGGTTTTGATAAAGACTTTTTTGGCCATGGCAATTTCGCAAATAGCAAACGAACACCGCTGTCAGCAGGGCGCGCGGAAAAGGGGCTGTGGATGCCGCAGTGGCGCGGCCGTTCGGGCCGCGCCGGTGGGGATTACTTCAGAACGGCACCCGAGCCGGTCGTGATGTTGGTGGTGATCGCATCGCTTCCCTTGCGCGGCTGCGCGGCCTCGCGCTCGGTCAGGATCCAGGCGGCATGCAGCATGCCGGTGCTGTTCTCCAGCACATAGTTGACCTTGAAAGTCTGGCCGAGCACCGAGTGCGCCATGATCAGCGTGTTTTGGGGGCTGAACAGCCGCATGCCAGGCGCAACGCGGATGGTTTTGCCGTTGAGCGTTGCTTCTGCCGTGGTCGTGAAGGACAGCGTGCCACGCAGTGCCGACTCTGGGAAAGGGCGGTTCATGCCCAGTCCGGGCTGCACTTGCGCGGTAGCGGAAGTGACCGTGGACAACAGGCTGACGCATGCCAACAGGGCGGCAAGCCAAGCGTGCCGAAAGCGGCGAGGTGGAGCGAATCCAATGGTGGTGCAGCGATTCATGGTTTACATCCAGGGGCTGAAGTCACGATTTTAGGGGCGGCCCGGCGTGGAGTGCCAGGCGGGCTTGGAGGCTGGTACCTCAAAGAAAAAACCCACAGTGAGTTGCCGCACTGTGGGTTTTTGTATGGTGGTCGTAGGTGGACTTGAACCACCGACATCAGCATTATGAATGCTGCGCTCTAACCAACTGAGCTATACGACCGCAGACCAAAATTATAGAACAAAAATTATTGGTGTGTAAAGTTCGCGGCGCGTTTGTTCATGAACGCGTCCATGCCTTCTTTTTGGTCCTGGGTAGCGAACAGCGCGTGGAAGAGGCGGCGCTCGAACATCACGCCGTCCGACAGCGTGCCTTCGAAGGCGCGGTTGACGGATTCCTTGGCGGCCATCACGGCGATCTGCGAGAAGCCCGCCACGATGATGGCGGCGCCCAGGGCCTCGTCCATGAGCTTGTCGTAGGGAACCACGCGGCTGACCAAGCCGGCGCGTTCGGCTTCGGCCGCATCCATCATCCGGCCGGTGAGGGCCATGTCCATGGCCTTGGACTTGCCCACGGCGCGCGGCAGGCGCTGCGTGCCACCAGCACCGGGGATTACGCCCAGCTTGATCTCGGGCTGGCCGAACCGGGCGTTGTCGGCGGCGATGATGAAGTCGCACATCATGGCCAGTTCGCAGCCGCCGCCCAGCGCAAAGCCGCTCACGGCGGCGATCACGGGCTTGCGGATGGAGCGGATCGTCTCCCAGTTGCGGGTGATGTAGTCGCCCTTGTAGGTGTCGGCAAAGCTGTACTTGGCCATCGCGCCAATGTCGGCACCGGCTGCAAACGCTTTTTCGCTGCCCGTGATGATCATGCAGCCGATGTTGTCGTTCGCATCAAAGTCTTTCAGAGCTGTGCCCAGCTCGTTCATCAACTGGTCATTCAGCGCATTGAGCTGCTTGGGTCGGTTGAGCGTGATGACGCCGACCTTGTCCGCTTCAATGCGGACCTCGATGGTTTCGTAAGCCATGGAATCTCCTGTGTGTGGTTTGTGTGTGGTGACAACAGCACAACGAATATACCCAACCCGGCCAGCGGCGGTGTCGGCCGTCGTCAGTCAGTTCATCAGGCCAGCCAGCGCCCTAGCGTGGCTGTATCCGTCGGCGTCAGGCTGATCGTGTCTGTGGTGGGCTCCGGCTGGCGACTGGCGGAACCGCGGCGGGCTTTGGGTGGGGGCGCTCCGGTCTTGCTGGGCAGATCCAGGGGCAGCCGCAGCAGTCGCCCGTCCCGCGCCACCAACGCCGTGAGCGCGGTCTCGGTACCGGCGTAGAAGCTGACGTCGTCCAGTTTGCCAATGCGCCACCCTTGCCCTTGCACCTCCATGCCCAGCCATTCGTCGCCAGGGGTAAAGCCCGCCTTTTCGGCGGCCCCGCCGCGCAGCACGACCTTGATCTGCACGCTGTGGTTTTCTGCTACTCGCAGGCCCAGGCTTTGGGCCAGCTGGGGCGCTTCGGCCTTGAGGGTCACGCCGTGGGCGGTCAGCAGGTCGGCCAGGGGCAGCTCGGCGGTGCTGTGTACCCATTGGTCCAGCTCCGTATCGAAGGGGCGGCCGGCTAACTGCTGCAGCACCGTGCGCAGGTCGGCCTCAGCCATCGGTCCGCCCGCCGTGCGGGCCCACAGGGCGCGCATCACGTCGTCGAGTGTGGTCTTGCCTTCGCGGCGCAGGGCCAGGTCCAGGCACAGGGCCACGAGCGACCCCTTGGTGTAGTAGCTCACCGTGGCGTTGGGGGTGTTCTCGTCCTGGCGGTAGTACTTGACCCAGGCGTCGAAGCTGGCCTGGGCGACCGTCTGCACGAGCCGCCCCGGTGTCTGCAGCACCTGGTTGATGGTCTTGGTGATGAGCTTCAGGTAGGTGGCATCATCGATCAGCCCAGCCCGTCGCAGCAGCAGGTCGTCGTAATAGCTGGTGAAGCCTTCAAAAAACCACAGCAGTTCGGTGTAGTTCTCCTGGGTGTAGTCGTAGGTGGCGAACTCGGCGGGGCGCAGGCGCTTGACGTTCCAGGTGTGGAAGTATTCGTGGCTGATCAGCCCGAGCAGCGTGTTGTAGCCCTCGCTCGCACGGGGCTCCTGCAGGCGCGGGAGGTCGCGGCGGCCGCAGATCAGTGCCGTGGAGTTGCGGTGCTCCAGCCCGCCATAGCCGTCCGCCACGGCGTTGAGCATGAACAGATAACTTTTAAACGGTGCCTTGCCTTGTGCGCCATGCCAGAAGCGGATGGCGGTCTCGCAGATTTTCTGGGTGTCGGCCAGCAGCCGCTTGCCGTCGAAGGAGGGAGCCGCCCCCGCCACCACAAACTGGTGGGGGATGCCGCAGGCCTTGAAGCGCCCTACCCAAAATGGCCCCATCTCCACGGGGCAGTCCACCAGCTCGTCATAGTTGGCCGCGCCGTACAGGCCAAAGCCCTGCTTGTCGGTGGCCAGCGCCTGCAGACCCGTGGCCACGGACCATTGCGCGGTGGCCTTGGTGCCTGCGATGTGGAGGGTGTGGCGCTGTTTCTCCTGGCCGTGCACCCGCAGGCACAGGCTGGTGCCGTTGAAGAAGCCGCGCGAGGCGTCCAGCCACGCGGTGCGGACCGAGTTGTCGTAGGCGCAGACGGTGTAGGTCAGCTCCAGGGGCTTGCCCGGCGTGCTCTGCACCTGCCAGCGGTGTTTGTTGAGCTGGACCAAGGGGAGCGCACGCTTGCCCTGCCGTGCCGCCAGGTCCTGCAGGTTCTTCGAAAACTCGCGCACCAAGTAGCTGCCCGGTATCCAGACGGGCAGAGACACCTCTTGCTCCGCCGCCGGGCGGGCAATCGTCAGCGACACGGTGAACAGATGCGCGTGCAGGCTGGACGGCTCAATGCGGTAATGAACGTCTGCGGGCTGGGCGGTGCGTGAAGAGGGCATGGGCGCTTGCGGGAGGGGAGGGCGTGAGCTGTGGCGGACCTGCGCGGGATCAGTTCGCTGTTGGCGTGTCGCTGCTGGCCTCTGCCAGGCGTTTTTCCACTTCCTGCGTGCCGATGGCGCCCGGCACGCGGCCTCCATCGGCAAAGATCAGGGTGGGTGTGCCGGTGATCTTGTGCTTCTTGCCGAACGCCAGGTTGCGTTGCAACGCGGTGGTGTCGCAGCTAGCGGCCGCCGGGCTCTTGTCGCGCACCATCATGTCCTGCCAGGCCGTGACTTTGTCCTTGGCGCACCAGATGTTGCGGGACTTTTCGGCTGAGTCGGGGCTCAGGATGGGGTAGAGAAACAGATACACCGTCACGTTCTCCACTTTCTGCATGTCGCGCTCGAAGCGCTTGCAGTAGCCACAGTTGGGGTCTTCAAACACCGCCACCTTGCGTTTACCGTCGCCGCGCACGATGGTCACGGCGTCCTTCAGGGGCAAGTCTGAGAAGTTGATGGCCGTCAGCTTGCTGATGCGGTCTTCCGTCAGGTTGCGGCGTGCTTTGGTGTCGATGAGTTCGCCCTGGATCACATAGTTGCCCTTGGCGTCGGTGTAGAACAGGTCGGTGCCGATGCGCACCTCATACAGCCCTGCCATGGGTGTAGGCCGTACCTCGTCGATCTTGTCCATCTGGGGGATGCGTTCGGCAAGCGCCTTGCGGATGTTCGCCTCTTGCGCGGTCGCGCTCAGGCTCAGGGTCGCTGCGGCGATGGTCAACAGGCAGGTGGTCAGTTTCATGGTTTCTCGTTCAATCAATGCCTCACCGGGCGCGGATGCGCCCGAGTGCGTTTCTTCAGTTCAGTGCATGCCCATGGCCCGGCGGGCCACAAAATCCTTCAAGGGGCCGCTGCGTTCAAAGCCCTTCATGCCCCAGTTGCGCAGTGCCTGCCAGGGAGCTTCCTGGCGCGCAAACAACTGCTGCAGTCCGTCCGTGGCCAGCCCCATGGTCACCAGGGCAGTCTTGCGCTCGCGTTCGTAGCGCCGCAGCAACCGCAGGTCGGCCACGCTGCGCCAGTAGTCGCGTGTGCGCAAGACCTCTGCCAGGGCTTGCACATCGGCCAGCCCCAGGTTCAGTCCTTGCCCCGCCAGCGGGTGCACATTGTGTGCCGCGTCGCCTGCCAACACCCAACTGCGTGGGCTTTTGCCCTCTGCAGGCCCGGCGCCGCTCCAACGGTCCGCCTTGGCCAACTGCAGGGGCCAGGCGGCCCGGTCTGCACACAGGGTCAGCGTGCCCAGGGCTTGTTGGCTGGCAGTTTGCAGTGCTTGGGCGAATTCTTCGGGGGACAGGGCCATCAGCGGCGCCACTTGCTCCTGCAAGACGGACCACACAACGGCCGCAGAGTTCCCTTGGGGGCCCTCCAGGGGCAAAAAAGCCAGGATGCCGTTGGGCAGAAACCACTGGCGTGCGACTTGCCCGTGGGGGTGTTCGCAGCGTATGCGTGTGGCAATCGCGTGTTGGGGGTAGGGCGTGACCTGGAAATTGACGCCGAATTCCGCCCGCGTACTGCTCGCGCGGCCTTCGCATACAACGGTTAGTGGGGCGGACACGGGGGCGTTCACCACCTCCACCAGGGGCTGAAAACGCACGGCCTCGGCGAGGCGGGCCTCCAGCGCAGGCACATCGACGATCCAGGCCAGTGCTTCCACAGCCTGAGGGGCAGCATCGAACACCACTGCACCGCCTTGGTCTCCCAGCACCTGCATCCGCTGGACGGCCGTTGCGTGTTCAGCGTCGGGCCAACTGCGAAGGGACTCAAGCAATTGGCGCGACGCGGTGTTCAAAGCATAGGCCCTTACATCGGCTGATGCCGTGCCGGTGGGCACAGGGGCGGGCACCAGGGCCACTTTCAGTCGCTCGCGTGCCAGCAACAGGGCCAAGGTCCTGCCCACAATGCCAGTGCCGCGAATACAGATATCAAAGGTTTGGGCCATGATGGTCATTGTAGGAGGGGTCTCTCGCCCCGATGCCGCAAGGCAGAATTGCGTTTTCTGCCTTGTTGCCAAATTCTTGAGGAGTACCCCGGCGTGAGTTTCAACCCCGATTCCGACCTGTCCGGCACCATTGCGCGGCTGTTTGTGTACCCCGTCAAGTCCTGCGCGGGCATTGAGGTGCAGGAGGCGCTGCTGACGGATACCGGGCTGGACCTGGACCGCGCCTGGATGGTGGTGGATGCCGACGGCATGTTCCTGACCCAGCGTGTCTTGCCTCGCATGGCGCTGATCCGGCCCCAGCTCAAGAGCGACGAAATGGTGCTGCGCGCGCCCGGCATGCTGGCCCTGCATGTGGCGATAGACGCCGTCGAGGCACCCGCCACGGTGACCGTGTGGCGCGACACCGTGCCCGCATGGGACATGGGCGCCGTGGCCGCCCAGTGGTTCACGGATTTTCTGGGGCAGCCCTGCCGGCTGGTGCGGTTCGACCCCGAACACCGGCGTTTGTCGAGCATGGAGTGGACGGGCGGGGTGGAGGCGCCTAACCAGTTCGCAGACGGTTTTCCTCTCCTCGTGGCCAGCGAAGCATCCATGGACGAACTCAACGAACGGTTGTCGGCCGCAGGCCATGCCGCTGTAGGCGTCGAGCGTTTTCGGCCCAACCTGGTGCTGGCGGGTGTGGATGCCCACGATGAAGACCGGGTGGACCTGGTGCGCGTGGACGGCGGTGCGGACGGTGAGATCCACCTGCAGCCCGTCAAGCCTTGTGCGCGCTGCCCCATTCCCGATATCGACCCCGCCACGGCGACATCCAGCCCGGAGGTTGGCGACACCCTGCGTACCTACCGCCAGGACAAGCGCCTCGACGGTGCTATCACCTTTGGCATGAACGCTATCGTGCCCCAGGGAGCGGGCCAGTGGCTGCGCGTGGGGCAGCGTGTGGCGGCCGATTTGCGGTTTGATTGAGACCCCTTGACGCGCCCGTGAGCCGGGGGTGTTTGTCAGCCCCGTAAAATCGGCGGTTTGTCTCCGAATTCCAGAAAGCCCTGCCATGAGCCTCCAATGCGGCATCGTGGGCCTGCCCAACGTCGGCAAGTCCACCCTCTTCAACGCGCTGACCAAGGCCGGCATCGCCGCCGAAAACTACCCCTTCTGCACCATTGAGCCCAATGTGGGCGTGGTGGAGGTGCCAGACCCCCGCCTCAAACAATTGGCCGAGATCATCTCGCCCGAGCGCATCGTCCCGGCCATCGTCGAGTTTGTGGACATCGCTGGCCTGGTGGCGGGCGCCAGCCAGGGCGAAGGCCTGGGCAACCAGTTCCTGGCCCATATCCGCGAGACCGACGCTATCGTGAACGTGGTGCGTTGCTTTGAAGATGAGAATGTGATCCACGTGGCGGGCCGCGTGGACCCGATCTCCGACATCGAAGTCATCCAGACCGAGCTGTGCCTGGCCGACCTGGGCACCGTGGAAAAAGCGCTCAACCGCTACACCAAGGCAGCCAAGTCGGGCAACGACAAGGAAGCCGCCAAGCTGGTGGCCCTGCTCACGCGCATCCAGGCCGCGCTCAATGAGGGCAAGCCCGCCCGCTCGGTCGAGATCACCAAGGAAGAGCAGCCCCTGCTCAAGTCCCTGTGCCTGATCACGGCCAAGCCCGCCATGTTCGTGGGCAACGTGAGTGAAGACGGCTTCGAGAACAACCCCTTCCTCGACCGCCTGAAGGAATACGCCGCCAGTCAGAACGCCCCCGTGGTGGCCATCTGCGCCAAGATGGAAGCCGAAATGGCCGAGATGAGCGACGAAGACCGCGACATGTTCCTGGCCGAGATGGGCCAGAGCGAGCCGGGCCTGGCCCGCCTGATCCGTGGCGCCTTCAAGTTGCTGGGCCTGCAGACCTACTTCACCGCTGGCGTGAAGGAAGTGCGCGCCTGGACCATCCACATCGGCGACACGGCACCCCAGGCGGCCGGTGTGATCCACGGCGACTTCGAGCGCGGCTTCATCCGTGCGCAGACCATTGCTTTTGATGATTTCATCGCACTCAAGGGCGAGCAGGGTGCCAAGGATGCGGGCAAGATGCGCGCCGAAGGCAAGGAGTATGTGGTCAAGGATGGCGATGTGCTGAACTTCCTGTTCAACGTGTAAACAGAAAGAGCTGCTTTTGAAGAAACGCCCCTGAACGCACGTTCAGGGGCGTTTTGCATTGATGAGGGAATGCTGGTGCGCGCCACCAAATTGGCTAGAAACTCGCCTTGAACGCTGGACGGTCTACAACCCAACGCGTCCTGGCATGAAATAAAGCAGCGCGCTGGTCATGACCAGATACCGAAAGAATTTGCCCACCGCCATATAAGCCAGGCAAGGCCAGAACGGCAGCTTGAGCCAGCCGGCCACAGCGCACAGCGGGTCGCCCACCACGGGCAGCCAGCTCAGCAGGCAGGCCCGGGGGCCAAAACGCTTGAGCCAGTTCAGAGCCCGCAGTTCGGTGGCGTTGCCACGGGCCTTGTCCACGGCCTTGTGTGCGCAAAGGCCCATCCACCAGTTCAGGGCGCCGCCCAGCGTGTTGCCGACGGTGGCTACGGCGATGGCGGGCCAGAACAGTTCGGGGTTGAGCTTGATGAGGCCGAAGACGGCAGGCTCCGAGCCCAGCGGCAGCAGCGTGGCCGAGACGAACGACACGACAAAGACCGTGCTTAGCCCGAATTGCGGCAAGGCCAGCCATTCCAGCAACTGGTGCATCCAGATTTCCATAGACAGGGAGTGTAGGTGGGCGGGACGCCGAGGCACTGTCCTACAGCGCGCTGCGGCATCCGCGCATGGTGGGGCTTCGAGGGGTTTTGTATCGTGGTCCCGCACCCGGTTACCAATCACCAGGAGGACTACTTCCATGCCGATCGCCCATCCATCCCTTGCCCCGCACGAGTCTTGCAAGCCGCGCGCAGCGCTGCGGCTGGTTCGTTGCTGCTCGTTGGTGATGGCTGCGGCCTGGTTGCTGGTGGCCTGCGTGCAGAGCCCGCAGGCGGCAGCGGTGGCCGCCACCGGGGTCCATCAGCCAGCGACCACCGCGGGCAACCTGCAGGATGCGCCGCCATGCCAGACAACGCCCACGGCGCGCTCCACACTCCAGCGCGTTGCCCATGAGCTCCAGGCCCAGGGGCTGGCGCTGAAGGCTGCGTGTGAGCCCACCCACGAAGGCTGGGTGGTGCAGGTGCAGGTGGTGGACGGCACGAAGGCGCGCGAGGTGGTGCGGGGGCCGCTTGCCGACGGCCAGGGCGTGGACATGGGAACGCCCCCTGGGCTGGCGGAAGTGGGTGCTTCGGCCGAGCAGGACAGCGGCTTTTCGCCCGATGTGCAGCACAACCGGCAGTGGCTGCGCACGCTCATGGCGCGCCACCAGTTCAACAATCTGCCGGACGCCTGGTGGCATTTTTCACACCGCCAATGGAGTGCCGCGCAAAGATAGAAATGGAGGCCGGTCCATTTCATTTGCTGAAATTTTCAGCAGGTACAATCCTGCCTCCTTTTTCAGCATTCGCTGCTGCCCCCTGCCTTACACCCATCCATGCGCATTGGTCACATTCCTTTGGCGAACCGGTTGTTCGTCGCCCCGATGGCGGGCGTCACCGACCGGCCGTTTCGCCAGCTGTGCAAGGCGTTGGGGGCGGGCTATGCGGTGAGCGAGATGGTGACCTCGCGCAAGGACTTGTGGAACAGCCTCAAGACCTCGCGCCGGGCCAACCATGAAGGGGAGCCGGGGCCCATTGCCGTGCAGATCGCGGGCACCGATGCGCCGATGATGGCCGAGGCCGCTGTCTACAACGTGGAACGCGGCGCGCAGATCATCGACATCAACATGGGCTGCCCGGCCAAGAAGGTGTGCAACAAGTGGGC
>NZ_JAPUDY010000004.1 GCF_027492855.1 Acidovorax sp. | reverse complement strand
AGGGCAACACGCTGGTGGTGGTGGAGCACGACGAAGACACCATCCGCCGCGCCGACCACATCATCGACATTGGCCCCAGTGCGGGCAAACGCGGTGGTCGCCTGGTGGCGCAGGGCAGCGTGGCCGACATCACCGGTGCAGCGGATTCGCAAACCGGTCGTTACCTGCTGCACGCCATGAAGCACCCGCTGCAACTGCGCCGCAGCATGGTGCCCGGCGAGGTGGCCGCCGAGGCCGCGCCCGCAACACCTGCCACAGAACCCGCGGGTCGCCAAAGCGCAGCGGCCAAGAAGCGTGCCGCCCAGGCCGCATCGCTGGCAGCCGATGCATTGACCGAGGCGAAAGCGCGCGCCGCCATGCGCTGGCTCACCGTGCATGGCGCGCAGTTGCACAACCTGCAGAACGTCACGGCCACCGTGCCCCTGCATCGCTTGGTGGCAGTGACGGGCGTGAGCGGATCGGGCAAGTCCACGCTGGCGCGCGACGTGCTGCTGGCCAACGTGCAGGCCTGGGTGCAGCAGCGCAGTACCAAGGCCGGGCGCGATGCGATGGATGCAGGCAAGGCGCCGCCGCTGGTGGGCTGCACGGGCCTTTCGGGCTTCGAGAGCATCGACCGCGTGCTCGAAGTGGACCAGACGCCCATCGGCAAAACACCGCGCAGTTGCCCCGCCACCTACATCGGCTTTTGGGACACCATCCGCAAGCTGTTTGCGGAGACGCTGGAGGCCAAGGCGCGCGGCTATGCCGCCGGGCGCTTCAGCTTCAATACCGGCGAAGGCCGCTGCGCGAGCTGCGAAGGCGCAGGCGTGCGCACCATCGAGATGAGCTTTTTGCCCGATGTGAAGGTGCCCTGCGAAACCTGCCACGGTGCGCGCTTCAACCCCGAAACGCTGGCGGTGACCTGGCGCGGCAAAAGCATTGGCGACGTGTTGCAGATGGAGGTGGACGAGGCCGTGGAGTTTTTTGCCAGCATGCCCAGCATCGCCCACCCGCTGCAACTGCTGAAAGACGTGGGCCTGGGCTACCTCACCCTGGGCCAGCCCAGCCCCACGCTCAGTGGCGGCGAGGCACAGCGCATCAAGCTCGTGACCGAGCTGACCAAGGTGCGCGACGAAGTCGGCCGCCGGGGCCAGAAGGCGCCGCACACACTGTATGTGCTGGATGAACCCACGGTGGGCCTGCACATGGCTGACGTGGACAAGCTCATCAAGGTGCTGCACCGTCTGGTGGATGGCGGCCACAGCGTGGTGGTCATCGAGCACGACCTGGACGTGATCGCCGAGGCGGACTGGATTCTGGATCTGGGTCCCGAAGGCGGCAGCGCTGGCGGGCGCATCGTGGCCGCCGCCACGCCCGAGGACGTGGTGGCCGCAGGCACGCACACGGGCAAGGCGCTGGCGGCTGTGCTGAGGCGCTGATGCCAAACCCGCAGCGCGCCGTGGTGTGGCTGCAGCCCGGTGCGCCGCCCAAGCCCGCTGAAGGTGCGCCCTGCAATGGCTGTGGCCTGTGCTGCCTGGCCGAGCCCTGCCCGCTGGGCGTGCTGGTGTCGCGCCGCCGCAAGGGTGCCTGCGCGGCCTTGCGTTGGAGCGATGCGGACCAGCGCTATTGGTGTGGCATGGTGGCCGACCCTGGCGGAGTGACGGGGCTCACCCAGCCCTGGGCGGTGCGTGCGCTGTCGGCCCTGGCCCGGCGCTGGATCGCATCCGGCGTGGGCTGTGACGCGCGGCTGGATGTGGAGCCGCCGTAGGTGGAATCAAGGCGCTATAAATTTGATAGCTACTTGCGCTTGTCCAATAAGCGGTAGAGGCACTTTTAATAGATTGTCATGGCGAATGGCGCAATGATTGGTCAAGTTGGGCGGAGAATTGGCGATCTGCCAGCAGCAACGCCCACCATGACCAAGCTTGACGACACCGATCGCGAAATCCTCAGCATCCTGCGCGCCGATGCACGCACCCCCGTGGCTACCCTGGCGCAAAAGCTGCGCGTGTCGCGCGGCACGGTGCAAAACCGCCTGCGCAAGATGGAGGAGGGCGGGGTCATCGTGGGCTACACCGTGCGCCTGCGGCCTGACTCGGAGCCCCAGCGCATCCGCGCGTGGATGAGCATCGCGGTCGAAGGCAACGCCGCGCCCGCCGTGATCCACGCGCTGCGCGGTGAGCCCATGGTGGGCACGCTGCACACCACCAATGGCCGCTGGGACATCGTGGCCGAGGTGCGCGCCGAAAGCCTGGAGGCGTTCGATGCGGCGCTGGGCCGCATCCGCCTCACGCCGGGCATTGCCAACACCGAGACCAGCATTTTGTTGTCGACCTACAAGGCGTAGCCCACCATCCACCACCCGGCGGCCTGCCGCCTTGGTGACAGGTGCTAGGGGGTTTCCTGCATGTGATGTGTTGAGGGCTGCAGTCCAATGGAGCGGTCTTTTGTCGTTCGTTTTGAGGAGGAGCCCACCATGCAACGTCGCCAGATCATCCAATGGGGCGCCGCCAGCCTTGCCGCCCCCGCATTCGCGGCGCAGGCCCAGAGTTTTCCGAACAAACCCATCAAGCTCGTGATCGCCTTCCCGGCGGGTGGCCCCACCGACATCACCATGCGCGCGCTGGCAGACAACGCCAGCAAGATCCTGGGCCAGGCTGTGATCGTGGAGAACAAGCCTGGCGCAGGCGGCACGCTGCCCGCACAGGCCCTGCAAGGCGCGCAAGCCGATGGCTACACCGTGGCGCAGATTCCACTGGGCGTGTTTCGTCTGCCCTACACCACCAAAATCAACTGGGACCCGGTCAAGGACATCAGCTACGTGCTCAACGTCACGGGTTATGCGTTCGGCCTGGTGGTTCCGGCCGATTCGCCGCTCAAGACCTGGACACACTTCGTGGCCTGGGCCAAGGCCAACCCCGGCAAGCTCAGCTATGGCTCCACCGGCACCATGACCAGCCCGCATTTGACGATGGAACTCATCGCCCAGCAGTTGGGGTTGGAGCTGCTGCATGTGCCCTACAAGGGCAGTGCCGACCTCATGCAATCCATCCTGGGCGGGCAGATCATGGCGGCGGCCGATTCCACGGGTTTTGCCCCGCAGGTCGAGGCGGGCAAACTGCGCGTGCTCAATACCTGGGGCGCCGAGCGTCTGGCCAAGTTCCCCGACGCGCCCACGCTCAAGGAGCTGGGCCTGAACCTGGTGCAGAACTCGCCCTTTGGCATCGGCGCGCCCAAGGGCACGCCCGACGCGGTGGTCAAGCGCCTGCACGACGCGTTCAAGCAGGCCATGGAGCAGGAGAGCTACCGCACCGCCCTGGCCCGCTACGACATGGTGCCCATGTACATGAGCACGGCGGACTACAAGAAGTTTGCACAAGACACTTTTGCGCGCGAGAAGGCGCTGGTCGAAAAGCTGGGGCTGGCCAAACCGGCTTGAGAGCAGCCCCGGGAGGGGGTGGGGCGTTCCGTGTGATGATCCGTGCAGACATTGAACGGAACACCTATGGCATCCCCCTCCGACAGCATCAGCATGGCCCTGTTTTGCGACTTTGAAAACGTCGCCCTGGGCGTGCGCGATGCGCAGTTCGAAAAATTCGACATCAAGCCCATCCTGGAGCGCCTGCTACTCAAGGGCTCCATCGTGGTCAAGAAGTCCTATTGCGACTGGGAGCGCTACAAGGGCTTCAAGGCCACCATGCACGAAGCGAATTTTGAGCTCATCGAAATCCCCCATGTGCGCCAATCGGGCAAAAATTCGGCCGACATCCGCTTGGTGGTGGATGCGCTGGACCTGTGCTACACCAAGTCGCACGTCAACACCTTCGTCATCATCAGCGGTGACTCAGACTTTTCACCGCTTGTCTCCAAGCTGCGTGAGAACAATAAGCAAGTGATTGGCGTGGGCGTGAAGCAATCCACCTCCGACCTCCTGATCGCCAACTGCGACGAATTCATCTTCTACGACGACCTGGTGCGCGAGAAGCAGCGTGCCCTGGCCCGCCGCCAGAGCCCCGGAGCAGCGCCAGCACCGCGCCGCACCCCCGAGGAAGAGCGCAGCCGCAAGGAGTCGCAGGATGTGCGCCGCACCCAGGGTGTGGAACTGGCCGTGGAAACCTTCGAGGCCCTGACCTCCGAGCGCGGCGACAGCGGCAAGATCTGGGCCTCGGTGCTCAAGGAGGCGATCAAGCGCCGCAAGCCCGATTTCAGCGAGGGCTACTACGGCTTTCGCACCTTTGGCAATCTGCTCGAAGAGGCGCAGGCGCGGGGGATGCTGGAGTTTGGGCGCGATGAGAAGTCGGGGGCGTATGTGTTTCGTAGCCTGGGCGGTGCCCCCGACGCGGCAGGCCGCGCGGATGCCTCGGCCGAGCGGCAGGGCGGTGCTGGCTACTTTCGCCATGACTTTCATGCGGTGGCTTCGGTGCCGGCGGATGCTGCTGGCGGTGGTGGCCGATCACGTGGGCGCCGTGGTGAGGGCACTGCGCGCTCTGAGAGGCCGCAGCATGCGAACGAACGGCAAGATTTTTCGGCTCAAGGCCGCGTCGATCCAGACGCCGATGCGCGCGATGACGCACAACCCGAGCGTCCAGGCGGCAGCTACTTTAGTCAGCAGGCTCCTGTTGTGCTGGCGCCCGAGGTTGACGCTGGCCTGGAGGGAGAAAACGATGAGCGCACGACTTACATAGGGTTGGTAGAGGCCCCTGCGTCGACACCCGTGAAGTCAGTGGACACCGAGGATGCATCACCCGCACCCCGAAGCCGCCGCTCGGTGTCGACGCCCCGCAAGAGCGCGGCGCGTACGACGGCGAAAGTCAAAGCCAAACCTGGCGCGACGCCTGCCGCCACGGCACCGAAGACAGTCGCTTCCGCCCCCGCCAAGGTCGCCTCAAAATCCCGTGTGCGCAAGCCGCGCAGCCCGGGCGATAAGTCTTCTGAACCTACCGAGTGATGACAGCACGGTGGTGCGGCTGATTTTCTGTTTTCAGCGCCCGCCGCATTCGCGGTTCATCAAAATCGCGCGGGCCACCTCGGCAAAACCGGCGCCGCGCTCGCCCTGCGTCACGTAGCGCGGCAGGTGCTGCAACTGCGGCACAAACCGCGCGATGTTGGCCACGCCCACGCTGTGGGTGAAATGCTGGAACATGGCCTGGTCATTGCCCGAATCGCCCACGAACACCCAGCGGTCCAATTCCTGTGTTAGGTCGCGGCCAAACAAATCGCGCACGATCCAGCAAGCACCCTGCCATTTGTTGAAATCTCCAAAGCAACCGTGGATATGGATGCTGCTCACCGTGGTCTGCATGCCCTCACGCTGTAGCAACGCCAACACCTTTTGCACGGTGTCGGGCGTGTGCCGGGCGAACTCGGCATAGTCAAAGGCCAGATCGGTTTCCCGCCCAGCGCTGTCGCGGCTCAGTTCTACGCCTGGCACTTCAATAGCCACCTGCGCTGCAATCTCGCGCATGCGAGTTTGATTGGCGCTGCGCGTGGTGGCATCCTGCTGGTAAAGCTTGCGCAGTGGTTGAGCGCCCTCTCGCGCATAAGCGACGGCGCCGTTTTCCGCCACCATGGCATCTACTGGCCACACCGTGCCCACTTGGTCGCCCATGAAGGGCTGGCACCAGCCGATGGGGCGACCCGTGATGGGAATCACCTGTAACCCGGCTGCCCGCAGGTCCGTCAAGGCTTGCAGTGCGTCGGCGGTGATGGAACCATCCGTGGTCAGTGTGTCGTCGATGTCTGTAAAAACGCCGGCAATGCGCTTCTGGAAATCGGTAGGCCAATGGTCCAGGGGTTTCATAGTGCTGCTTTCATGATGGGTCTTTCCACCCAGCGAAACCACCACAGGCTGAGAAGGATGATCACCACGGGCAATGCAACCATGAAAAGCAGCAAGGCGGGGGGAGACGAAATGCCAAGATCCATGCGCACCCTGCCGCTGGCGTCGAGCAGGAAGGTATGCAGTAAATAAAGGCTGTATGAAGCGTCCCCCACAAGCACTAGCCAGGTGGGCGGGGTTAATCGCGTGCGCTCCAGCGTGAGTGCCAGCACCAAGGCAGACACGCCCATCACGCCGAAGCTTGCAACGCGCATGACCTCCACGCGGTCAAAGTAAGGCGACAGCGATCCTATGCCAAGACCGGCTACCATCAACAGAAGGCACAGAGGCAAGGTAATTCTGGATGTCCGAAAGAACCAGACCTCACGGTCATAGGCGCGGGCCAGCAGCGCGCCAGCGAGAAACTCGATACCTAACCCCGTGAACACGTACCGCAGGGGTTGCTGCCCGTTGAACACACCCTGCCGGTCCGCAATGAGCCATCCGATCCCCCATGCAGCGAGTAGCACCATCACGCAGGCAATGGCCTTGATCTGATGCCGCTGCGGCAATAGTGCGATGAGTGCGGTCCATAGATAGAAATAGATCTCCATCGTCAGCGACCATGCGGGCGGCAGCCAGTTGTCCCAGATGTTGGGGTACAGCAGCAAGCTACTGAACACCATCTTCTTGAGGCCGGGCAAGGGCGCTTGGTAAACGAAGACAGTCGTCAGGGCGATGAGCAGCAAAACTGGCCAGTAGCCCAGGTAGATACGCAGAAGACGCTTCCTGGCGAAAGGCCACAGGCCCTGCACCGGAATGCTGCGCCGCGCCGAGCGGTAAACCACGAAACCGCTGAGTGTGAAGAAGATGTCCACGCCTGAGAAACCCCAGCGCGTAATGGTGCTCGTCCAAGACAGCGTGGGAACCAAATCCCAGTGAAGATGCATGTGAAAGAACAGCACCATCAGCGCTGCGATGCCGCGCAGGGCCTGGATCCAGTGAAGGTCTGTTTTGACGGGTACCTCAGTGCTCATCGGATAATTCGGGGCTCAGGGCCTCGCGTGGCACGTTGCTCACGTCGTAGTGCAAGAAGGCGATAAGGAACTGGATACCGATGATCAGCGGCAGCGCGGCAAACATCACCGTGCCGCTGGAGGCGGGGTGACCCGTGGCTGCGCTTAGCCCCCATTGGATGCCTCCGAAAATGATGCCGACCAAACAGAGTAAGACACCCAGGATGCTGTAGAGGCTGCCGATGTTGAAGTCGCGCAGAAGGTACAGATAGACATAACGCTTGATCAGTCGTCCAACGTGCTTGCTCAGGAATTCGGGCAGTACTTTCGATACTTTTAGGTTCGATTCCTCGTCGGCATAGACCGCATCCATCGGCACGTCGTGCACCACGGCGCGAATGGTGTTGAGGTGAAAGAGCATGTCCGTCTCGAAGAAGTAGCGGCGTTCCAGCTTCTCAAGGGGTAGCTTGCGGAGCACGGCGGTGTGGATGGCTGTATATCCGTTGGTCGGGTCCATCGACGACCAGTAGCCGCAACTGAGCTTGGTCAGGAATGACAGGGCCGCGTTGCCAAACAACCGAACGGGGGGCATGCCGCGCAATGATTCGGGCCGGTAGAAGCGGTTGCCTTTGGTGTAGTCTGCCTGCCCGCGCACGATGGGGCGTACAAAGTGCGGCAGCAACGCCGGGTTCATTTGCCCGTCGCCATCAATCTTGACGACGATGTCCATGCCATCCGCTATGGCTGCTTGATAAGCCGTCACAATGGCGCCGCCTACCCCGCGATTTTCCGGGTTATAAAGCACTCGGACCCGCGGATCCCGGTTGTTCTGTTCGATAAATCTGCCGCTGCCTTCGGGACAAGCATCGTCCACGGCATAGATGACTTCGACCTCGGGACCGATGGCCTCGATCACCCCGAGGACATGCTGCAATACCTTGTAGCAGGGAATGGCGACAGCAATGCGCATTTTCGTTTTCTCAGCTGGTGGATGCCAACGCCACACCGGCCATGATCAGCGCACCGCCAGCCAGCGTGCGCCAATGCAGGGGCTCGCCAAGGAACATCCATGCCAGCGTTGGGACGATGAGGAATGCCAGGCCCATAAATGGGTAGGCGAGGTGCAAAGGCACATTGCGCAGAATCCATACCCAGCCCAGCGTTGTAAGGCCGTATAGAACCAGCGACGCGATGAGCCAGCCGTTGAAGACAAATGCCTGCCATGTCAACGGCGCCGAGAACGCGCCGGCCGCTTTCTTAAACAGGATTTGCCCGACGCTGATGGACAGCACGCAGAGCAGTGTGAGCGCTATGGTGACTTTAGGCATTCTCTTTTTCCGATGGCCGACAAAGGACGGGGAGCAGAACCAGCGGTGCAGTGAAAAACGCCAGAAGGTATCGGTATTCCCCCGCGATCGAAAAAATGAAAATGGCGACCAGTTGCAGGGCATACGTTCCTGCAATCAGTGTAACGACCTTGTCGCGTTGCTTCATTGAGCGGCGAAGCGCCATCATTAGCAATACCAGCCCGCCCCAGGGTGCCCACATGATTGCGCGATGCTGAATGGAAAAGTCGTACCAGGCATGGAGATGTTTGCGCAGCGAGAACTTCAAAGGTTGGACACTGGATATGGATTTAGTGAGCGGCAATATCTGGCTGGTGGCAGGGGGGCCGGGGATGCCGCCATTGGCCATCGCCGCGTACAGAAATATATTGACACGGCTGGCCATGAATGCGGGGAAGTTGTGCCACAGGTTGTATTTGAAGAACTCCTTGATGATGGTTCTTTTGGATTTGTCTGAAAGCGACAGAAGAGCGGGCCCTGCGGGAAAGAAGATCAGTGGGTCCCAGTAGTAGTGGTCGTGGAACTCGCGAATCTTGTCTAGCGATTGGCCTGTTGAGGTCAGCGCGTCGACCGTTTTGGTGGTGACACGCGGTTGGTTGTGCTCCCAAAGCCCCATGGGCCGGTGTTCCAGGAACCCCACCGTTTCATACAGTGCGAGTGGGAATACCGAACCGATAGGGTTCTCATACTTGTAGATGAACTGACTGCCAAAGCCGATGACAAGCCAAGGGACGATGACCAAGCCCATGCGGACTCTGTAGGGCTTGGACAGCATCCATGCCAGGGCCGCGAGCGGGATCAGATTCAAGACGCCGTTGGGTCGCCCGAAGATCGCAAACGGTATGGTGACGAAAAAAATCAGCAGCGACGGCAGGTCCACGCTGCGGTTGCGGATGCTCCTCCACACTTCGAACATCATGCCGCTCAGCGAAATCGCATAAATACCGTCCGAGTAGAAGCTGCTGGAGTAATACACGACGCTGGGTGCCAGTGCGACAAAAATGAGGCAGTAGGCAAAGCTCTTCCACATGCGGTGCGTCAGCATCCAGGCTAGTATGCGCGCGCACACTGCTGCACAAATCAGCATCTGCAAAGCGATCGGAACCTCGACCCGTCCCGTTGCTCCGTAGGTGAGCAGTGCATAGAGATACCAAAATGCCGGCTTGTTGGCCTGGTGCACGCGATCGGTGTCGACCTCCAGCATGATGGCAAGGCTGTCTTGCCCCAGAATTCCGGGCCAGGAGGCGACGAGCCAAGCGGCATACACGACGCCAATGAACCCCAAGACGATAGCGAAGTACTGCAGTTCGGTCAGCGTCAGAAAGCGGGTTTTGACGGCGCGCACGGCAGACGCGCCAAACCACGCCTCCGAGGACGACGGTTTGAACCTTAAAGCTTGCTTTTCAACCAGATGCCAACTTGCGTATGCCAACGCAACGGTGATGATCAGCGACACGGCAAGCGTTCCTGCAAACCCCAACTGAGGCCATCCATACTGGATGACAGTTTGCTGGATCGGAAATGCGAACAGGTAGATGCCGTAGGAGGGGTCGCCCCAGCGGCCAGCGCGCCGGACGTATGCCGTGGTTTGCGTGCCTGCATAGATGATAAAAAACGGCAGTCCCATCAGCAAGGCGCTGTGCCGCCAGCCCGCCATCCAGATCATGGCGGTCGCGAGGCCGATGACCACGCCCCACAGCGCTGGCCGACGGCGCCAGTATGGCTCCAGTGTGTAGAGCGCGGCACCGGCGAGAAAGAATGCGCTGAGCTCGCGGCTATGGTTGACCGTGCCTGTCAGGTCTGGATTGCTGCGGGCAAGGAACCACCCGATAAGAACTGCAATGCTCAGGAGCAACACGGGTCGATATTTGAGCAGGCCAATCAACCCTGCCAAACCTAGTGCGATATAGCAGCGCACTTCGATAGGAATGGTCCACAGCGATCCATTCACGCCCAGGCGGTAGGGATTGTTTTCAAAAACGCCCGGCAGTACAAATTGGATCTTCATCCCCAGTGCCTGCAGGTAGTTGGCCGTTGCGCGGTGTGTCAGGTATTCCTTCAGCGGAAGTTGAGTGACCCAGGCGCCCAGCACGTAGGCGGTCAATACAACCGCGACGGTGAGGGCCGGCCATATGCGTAAGAAGCGCCGAAGACCGAATCGCCAGAGATTGGGGTCTCTCTGCCAGCTTGCATTGACCAGATAGCCGCTGAGCACAAAGAAAATCGTGACCGCAAGTCCGCCTAGGCTGTGGATGCCGAAGAAAGACGGCTCCATCTGGCCGGTGAGTGCGAAGTGGTGGCTGTACAGCACCATCGTCGCGGCCACGATGCGGATGGCGTCGAAGTTGTTGCCCGGGTGGGTGGCTGGCGAGGATGGCCCTGTGCGGGCCTGCACGGAATTCGGGGCACTCATGCGTTGGCCTGCAACGCCAACCCAGCATGCTCCCGCAGCGGATGGAAATGAATCTTCGGAAACCGTTCCTGCGCAAGCCGCACGTCATACGGTGACGTGCACAGGTACGCCAGCGTATCCGCCGCATCATGCGCCAGGCGCAGGGGGTAGGCGTCGGTGAAGGCGCGCAGGTCGGCCGCGTTGTCGGCCGTGATCCAGCGGGCGCCTGTGTACTGGCAGCCTTCCAGACGCACGTCGGCGTCGTATTCAGCCTTGAGGCGGTGCTGCACCACTTCAAACTGCAACTGGCCCACGGCGCCCAGCAGCATGTTGCCGCCGGCGTCGGGTTTGAACACCTGAATGGCGCCTTCTTCGCCCAGTTGGGCCAGGCCTTGTTGGAGCTGTTTGGTGCGCAGCGGGTTTTTGAGCACCACGGTCATGAACATTTCGGGCGCGAAGAAGGGCAGGCCGGTGAATTGCAGGCTGGCGCCGTCGGTGATGGTGTCGCCCAGTTGCACGCCGCCGTGGGTGGTGAAGCCGATGATGTCGCCTGCGTAGGCTTCTTCCACGGCTTCGCGGCGCTGGCTCATGAAGGTGACGACCGAGGTGGGGCGCAGCTCTTTGGCGGTGCGTTGCACCTTGAGCTTCATGCCTGGCATGTATTTGCCCGAGGCCACGCGCACGAATGCGATGCGGTCGCGGTGGTTGGCGTCCATGTTGGCCTGCACCTTGAACACCACGCCCGAGAAGCCTTCGTCCTCGGGCTGGATGGTCTTGACCACGGGCTGCCGGTTCACTTCAAGGGTGCTCACGCGCGGGCCGGGGGGCGGGGCCATGTCCACCAGGGCGTCGAGCACTTCCATCACCCCGAAGTTGTTCACGCCGGAGCCGAAGAACACGGGCGTGAGCTTGCCTGCGAGGAAGGCCTCGTGGTCCCAGGCGGGGGATGCGCCCACGGCCAGCTCCATGCTGTCCATGGCTGCGTCGAATTCTGCGCCAAAGCGGGCACGCAGCGTGTCCACTTCGGTCAGTGGGATGGATTCGAAATCCTGCGGGCGGCGTTCGCTGCCGGACTCGAACACCGTCATGGTTTTCGTGCGCAGGTTGATGATGCCGCCGAAGCTCTTGCCCTGGCCCACGGGCCAGGTCATGGGGCAGCATGGCATGCCCAGTTCGCGCTCGACCTCGTCCATGATGTCCAGCGGGTCGCGCACTTCGCGGTCCATCTTGTTCACGAAGGTGATGATGGGCGTGTCGCGCTGGCGGCAGACCTCGATCAGGCGGCGCGTCTGCGCTTCCACGCCGTTGGCGGCGTCGATCACCATGAGGGCCGAGTCGACGGCGGTGAGCACGCGGTAGGTGTCTTCTGAGAAGTCTTTGTGGCCGGGGGTGTCGAGCAGGTTGATCACGTGCTCGCGGTACAGCATCTGCATGACCGAGCTGGCCACCGAGATGCCGCGCTGCTTTTCGATCTCCATCCAGTCGGAGGTGGCGTGGCGGCTGGCTTTGCGGCCTTTGACGGCCCCGGCGATCTGGATTGCGCCCGAGAACAGCAGCAGCTTTTCGGTCAGCGTCGTCTTACCCGCATCGGGGTGGGAAATGATGGCAAAGGTACGGCGGCGCCGGGTTTCGGGGGCGTAGGACACGGGGGATTCCAAGAGGGGTAGGGCCCGCTGCGGCAGGGGCTGCGGCAGTGGGCGCGACAGGCGCTGGGCGCCGAACCGGTCGATTTTACCGGGCGAGTCCCCCTCTACACCCCGCCCTCAGCCCGTCGGTGCCTGTGTGTGGCGCGCATACATCTTCTGCATGCCACCCAGCCAGCGTTCGTAGTCCTGGCCCTTGTTGCGGAAATATTGCGCTACTTCGGGGTGGGGCAGCACCAAAAATCGCCCGTCCTGCATGGCGGCCAGCACGTCGCCCGCGACCTGTTCCGGCGGCAGAATGCCGTCGTGTGCGGCCGAGCCGCCGTCGCCCGGCACCATGGCCGTGCGCACCGACTGCGGGCACAGGCAGGCCACGCCCACGCCGCGCCGGCCATAGGCGATGCGCAGCCATTCGGCAAAGGCCACGGCCGCGTGTTTGGTGACGGCATACGGTGCGGATTCGACGATGGTCAGCAGCCCGGCGGCCGAAGCGGTGACGAGGAAGAAGCCCTCGCCGCGCTCGACCATCTCGGGCACCACGGCGCGCGCCGCCCACACATGGGCCATGCCGTGAATGTTCCACATGGCGTCCCACAGCGGGTCTTCGAGCTCAATGCCGCCGGGGCGGCCCAGGATGCCTGCGTTGGAGATGTAGGCGTCCACCCGGCCGTAGCGCTCGCGCGTGGCGGCCACCAGGGCCTGGATGTCGGCCTCTTTCGAGACATCGCAGCGCACGGCCAGGCCTTTGACCTCGTTGGCCACGGTTTGGGCGGGCTCCAGGTGCATGTCGGCCACGACCACGGCGCGGGCACCTTCCTGCGCAAAACGCCGTGCGATGCTGCGGCCGATGCCGCTGGCGCCGCCGGTGACGATGACGACCTTGTCCTTGGGGTCCATGCCATGCTCCTTGGTGGTTTGGGGGTGAGGGCGCCAGTGTCGGGCGCTCCACCAGGCCAAGCAGCCGCGCAGGTGACATACATGTATGTGCGCCCCTGGGCTGTTTCCCCTTCGCGCACTTGCTTTTATAATCCGCCCATCCGAGGAGCGTTGCAGCGTCCCCATTTCTGGCGGGGCGTGAGGCTCGGAGTCATCTAGCAACGACGCTCATCCACTTTTCGTGTGGTGAGCTTTGTCACTCCCCCGACCAGTGGTTTTTCAAACATGCTTTGGAGCACACCACCATGAACGCACGCGTCAACGCCCCGGTCAATACCGACTGCATCATTGCCGACATCGGCCTGGCCGCCTGGGGCCGCAAAGAGATCCGCATCGCCGAAACGGAGATGCCCGGCCTGATGGCCATCCGTGAGGAGTTCGCCGCCAAGCAGTCGCTCAAGGGCGCACGCATCACCGGCAGCCTGCACATGACGATCCAGACCGCCGTGCTGATCGAGACGCTGCAAGCCCTGGGCGCCCAAGTGCGCTGGGCCTCGTGCAACATCTTCTCCACACAAGACCATGCTGCCGCCGCGATTGCCGCCACCGGCACGCCCGTGTTCGCCATCAAGGGTGAAACCCTGGCCGAATATTGGGATTACACCCACCGCATTTTTGACTTCGGCCCTGCGGGCACCGAAGGCGAAGGCCCCAACCTGATCCTGGACGACGGTGGCGACGCCACGCTGCTGATGCACCTGGGCAAGCGT
Organism: Acidovorax sp.; assembly: GCF_027492855.1. Taxonomy (GTDB): domain Bacteria; phylum Pseudomonadota; class Gammaproteobacteria; order Burkholderiales; family Burkholderiaceae_C; genus Acidovorax. The sequence goes on along the minus strand of NZ_JAPUDY010000004.1, from coordinate 17,557 downwards.
GCCGAAAAGGACGCATCGCTGATCGCCAACCCCACCAGCGAAGAGGAAACCTGCCTGTTCGCCTCCATCAAGGCCAAGCTGGCCGTGGACCCCACCTGGTACAGCCGCAAGAGCGCCCAGATCATCGGTGTGACCGAAGAAACCACCACGGGCGTGCACCGCCTGAAGGAAATGTCGGCCAAGGGCTCGCTGATGTTCCGTGCGATCAACGTGAACGACTCGGTCACCAAGAGCAAGTTCGACAACCTGTACGGCTGCCGCGAGTCGCTGGTGGACGGCATCAAGCGCGCCACTGACGTGATGATTGCGGGCAAAGTGGCCTGCGTGGCGGGCTATGGCGACGTGGGCAAGGGCAGCGCCCAGGCCCTGCGCGCCCTGAGCGCCCAGGTGTGGGTGACCGAGATCGACCCCATCAACGCCCTGCAGGCCGCGATGGAAGGCTTCAAGGTCGTGACCATGGAATACGCCGCTGACAAGGCCGACATTTTCGTGACCACCACCGGTAACAAGGACGTGATCACCCACGACCATATGAAGGCCATGAAGGACCAGGCCATCGTCTGCAACATCGGCCACTTCGACAACGAGATCCAGGTCGCGACGCTGGAGCAGTACGAGTGGGACGAGATCAAGCCCCAGGTGGACCATGTGATCTTCCCGGACGGCAAGCGCATCATCCTGCTGGCCAAGGGCCGCCTAGTGAACCTGGGCTGCGGCACGGGCCACCCCAGCTTCGTGATGTCCAACTCGTTCGCCAACCAGACCATCGCCCAGATCGAGCTGTTCACCCACAGCGACTACTACGAAAACGGCAAGGTCTATGTGCTGCCCAAGCACCTGGATGAGAAGGTGGCGCGCCTGCACCTCAAGAAGGTGGGCGCGATGCTGACCGAGCTGTCCGACGAGCAGGCCGCCTACATCGGCGTGCCCAAGCAAGGGCCCTACAAGCCCGACACGTACCGCTACTGAGCTCCAGACCCCAGGGGTTGGGGCTGCCGTGCAAACCTGCGGTCTCGCGGGTGCGCACGGCGGTAAAAATGCTATAAAAATGATAGCTTCTTGCGCTTATTAGTAAAGCGCTAGCAGTCTTTTTGATTCATAAAGGATGGGCGCCATGCGCGCAGATGTGTTTTTGGTGGAGCGTGGGCATGCCGCCACCCGCTCGCAGGCCCAGCGCCTGATCGCGTCGGGCGTGCAGTGGCGCCTGTCGCCGCTTGCGCCCTGGCAGAAGGTGGCCAAGAACGGCGACGACATCCCGTCCATCGCCGAGGCGCAGTTGCTCGATGGCGCCGAGGCGAGGTACATCTCGCGCGGCGGGCTCAAGCTCGAAGGGGCGCTCCAGGCGCTGGGCCTGTCGGTTCAGGGGCTGCGCTGCCTGGACGTGGGCCAGAGCACCGGCGGTTTTACCGACTGCCTGCTGCAACGGGGCGCCGCGCAGGTGATCGGTGTGGACGTGGGCCACGGCCAGTTGCACGAGCGGCTGCGCAGCGACCTGCGGGTGGTGTGCGTAGAGGGCCTGAATGCCCGTTCGATGACGGCCGAGACGCTGCAGCAGGCCTGCGAAGACGCGCTCTCGGAAGTCATTGAGCTGCAAGAGGACAACGAGACCCAGCCCGAGGCCCCCTACAGCTGGATGCGCAATGGCGGCCAGGTGGACGAGGACTACGACGACAGCAACGATGCCAAAGAAAAGGACATCGAAGCGTTCAAGTCCGAGCGCGCGGCGCGTGCCAAGGCCCGCGAGCAGGGCGCCCTGCCCGTAGAGCGCCGCCGCCGCGCCGAATGCGCTGACGTGGACATCACGCCGGTGTTTGGCCTGGTGACGGGCGATCTGTCGTTCATCTCGCTCACGCTGGTGCTGCCCGCGCTGGTGCCGCTGCTGGCACCAGAGGGCGATCTGCTGATGCTGGTCAAACCGCAGTTCGAGCTGCAGCCGGGCCAGGTCGGCAAGGGCGGTATCGTGCGGGACGAGGCCTTGTACGCGGTCGTCGAACAACGCATCCGCGACTGCTGTACCGAACTGGGGTTGACCGTGCGGGCCTGGATCGACAGTCCCATCCAGGGCGGCGACGGCAACCGTGAATTTTTTATCCATGCCAGGAGGGCCGCATGAACGCCGCCAACGCACAGGGCACCGGTTTCCCGGTGAGCTTTGAATTTTTCCCGCCCAAGACGCCTGAAGGCGCCGACAAACTGCGCGTGGTGCGCCAGCAGCTGTACACGTTGCAACCGGATTTCTGCTCGGTCACCTACGGCGCCGGGGGCTCCACGCAAGAAGGTACCTTTGGCACCGTGCGCGAGATTCTGGCGGAAGGCATGGGGGCGGCGTCGCACTTCTCCTGCATAGGCGCCACGCGCCAGTCCGTGCGCGAGCAACTCGCCACGCTCAAAGCCATGGGCGTCAAGCGCCTGGTGGCCTTGCGCGGCGACCTGCCCAGCGGCTACGGCATGGGGGGCGAGTTTCACTACGCGAGCGACCTGGTGGCCTTTATCCGCGCCGAGACGGGGCGCGACTTCCACATCGAGGTGGCGGCCTACCCCGAGGTGCACCCTCAGGCACGTTCGCCCGAGGCCGACCTCAAGGCCTATGTGGCCAAGGTGCAGGCCGGTGCGGATTCGGCCATCACCCAGTATTTCTACAACAGCGATGCGTATTTCCGCTTTGTCGAAGACACGCAGCGGCTGGGGGCCGAGGTGCCCGTGGTGCCGGGCATCATGCCGATTGGCAGCTCGACGCAGCTGATGCGCTTCTCCGACGCCTGCGGCGCCGAGATCCCGCGCTGGATTCGCCTGCGCCTGCAGGCGTTTGGCGACGACACCGCCAGCATCAAGGCCTTTGGCCTTGATGTGGTGACCGACCTGTGCGACCAACTGCGCAGCGCGGGCGTGCCCGCCTTGCACTTCTACACGATGAACCAAAGCACCGCGACGCTGGAGATTTGCCGCCGCCTGGGGATTTGATGGACGGGCAGGGCCTGCCATTGCCTGCATGCCGTCATTGTGGTGCCACCCTGCTGAGGCTGGTGCGCCGTGCAGCGGCCGCGTGGCTGCTGTGCGGGGCACTGGCGGCGGCCCAAGCCCAAGGGCTGTCTGCCGAGCCCGGTGCCCTGGCCCCGAATTTATTGACTGTGCCGGGTGAGGCCATGCTGATCGATCCACCCACCCCGCCCGCGCCTGCGCCAGGGGGCGGCGATGCGTCATCGCTCGACTTCCCCGCGGATGAAGTGGGTCTTGCCTCCTGGTACGGAGCGCAGTTCCACCGGCGGCGCACGGCCAGCGGGGAGTTGTTTGATATGCGGGCGCTCACGGCGGCGCACCCTACCTTGCCGTTTGGTTCGAGGGTTTGCGTGCGCAGCCAGATGACCGGGCGGTCGGTGGTGGTGCGGATCAATGACCGGGGGCCGCACGTCCGCAACCGGGTGATCGATCTCAGCCGGGGCGCCGCTGAGGCCCTGGGCATGATTGGCCTGGGACTCAAGCCCGTGGAGCTGTTCGCGCTGGAGGGCGACGAGAAGGACTGCCCGGCGGCGCCTTGAGGCTCAACCGCCCGATTCCAGCGTGTGCGTGGCGTGTTTGTCCTGCGCCAGCAACTCGGTCATCTGCGGCAGGGTGGTTTTGAGGGCCGCCTTCAGCGTATAGGGCGGATTGATCAGGAACATGCCGCTGGCGGGCAGGCCGGGGCGCTTGGTGTCGCCTGCGGCGTTTTCCGTGATCTTGCTCGACTTGACGGTCAGCGTGGCGTGCAGCCAGCTTTTGCCCGCCTTGGTGGCCAGGGTCTTGAGGCGCCGTGGCAGGTCATGCGCCTCGGGGCGAGGAATGATGGGGTACCAGAACGCATAGGTGCCGGTGGCAAACCGCTTGAGCGAGTCGGCTGTCATGTCCAGCACCTTGGCATAGTCGCTCTTGATTTCATAGCTAGGATCGCACAATACAAAAGCGCGGCGGGCCGGTGGAGGCAAAAATTTCTTGATGCCTTCAAACCCGTCTTCGTGCAGCACGGCCACCTGGCGGCCGGCCTCTAGCTGGGCGACGTTGCCCGCCAGCGCGCGCAGGTCGGTGGGGTGCAGCTCAAACAGCTTGAGCTTGTCGTGGTCACGCAGCAGGCGCTGGGTGATGAAGGGGGAGCCAGGGTAGACCCGCAGGGTGTTGCCCTGGTTGAAGGCGTCCACCATGTCCACATAGGCCTGCAGGGCAGGGGTGAGCGCGGGCGTTGTGGGGGCAAAAAGGCGGGCGATGCCGTCGGCGGCCTCGCCACTGGTGCTGGCATAGTCCCCGTCCAGCCGGTACAGGCCCGCGCCCGCATGGGTGTCCAACACGGTCAATGCCGCGTCTTTTTCGGTAAGGTGTTGCAAGGCGGCAATCAAAACCGTGTGCTTGAGCACATCGGCATGGTTGCCTGCGTGAAAGGCGTGGCGATAACTGAACATGGTGGCCCAATGGTAACGAGTGTGCCGGTGTGGCGGCCTTTTTGGCAGCCGCCGGATGCGGCGGGGCCGGTGTATCTTCCGGTCAACGGCACAATCGGGCGGGCCGGTTGGTCATGAGCGTGATGTTTTTGGCAGACAGGCCGGCATTTGTTAGCTATTTGTTTCGATACCAGCGGCCGTGATGCCGCATGATCGCGCCTGCGGCGGCGCTGGCGCCCCGTTGTTGCGCCCCTGAACCGTCTTCGACACGCAAGCACGCCCGTCCCTTGACCATGACAGAACGCCCGCCCCAAGCCCCAGCCCGTGGTATCAACCACGTCGATGCGCTGCCGCCGGGCACCCGTCTGGCCGAATTCGAGATCCTCTCGCTGCTAGGAGTGGGTGGGTTCGGCATGGTCTACAAGGCGTTTGACCATTCCCTGCACCGGGCCGTGGCCATCAAGGAATACATGCCGTCGGCGCTGGCCGGGCGCTCCGAAGGGCAGTCGCTGTGGGTGCGGTCCTCGTCCGACCAGCAAACCTTCCAGGCCGGGCTGGCCTCGTTCGTGGGCGAGGCGCGCCTGCTGGCGCAGTTCGACCACCCGTCGCTGGTCAAGGTGTTCCGCTTCTGGGAGGCCAACAACACGGCCTACATGGTCATGCCGCTCTACAGCGGCATGACCTTCAAGCAGGCCCGCGCGCAGATGCGCACACCGCCGCCCGAGATCTGGCTGCGCAAGCTTCTGTGGTCGGTGCTGGGGGCTTTGCGCGTGCTGCACGACGGCAACACCCTGCACCGCGACATATCGCCCGACAACATCTTTTTGCAGGACAACGGCCCGCCCGTGTTACTGGACCTGGGGGCGGCCCGGTACGCGATCAACGACCAGGACCGCAAGCACACGGCAGTGCTCAAGGTGAATTACGCGCCCATCGAGCAGTATTCCGACGATGACTCCGACCTGCGCCAGGGGCCGTGGAGCGACCTTTATTCGCTGGCGGCCGTCATGCACGGCTGCCTGACCAACGACACACCGCTGCCCGCCACCCTGCGTTCCATCCGGGACCGCATGCTGTCGTTCTCCCGCATCGCCAAAACCGTCAAGCGGCAGTTCGGCGTGGAATATTCAGCGCCTTTTGTTGCAGCGATCTCCCAGTCCCTGGCGCTGCGGCCCGAAGACCGGCCCCAGAACATCGACGCCTTTCTGCAGACCATGGAGATGACATCGGCGCCCGACGATGTCCTGCATTTTGATTTCCGGGCCGGGTTGGGCGACATCTGGGTCGAGCCCGCCGACCAACCGGGCCCCGGCCTGCTCACGCCCACCGTGGACGTGACTTCCGCCCCCCAGATCGTGGCCGGGATTCAGGCGCAGGTTGAAAAAGCGGAAGCCGACGCAGGCGGCGAAGGCCCACCGGAGGAGGACATGGGCGGGGACACCGTCATGCTGGGAGGCCCCGACACCGTGGTGGCCGAGCCTGGGGACAGTGTGTTCAGTGACGCCGGAGATACGGTGGCGGTCGATGATTCACGCTATGACGAACTGGTCAATCATCGCCCGCTGGGTGCGACCACCCGGCACGGCGGCGAGCCGCGTGCCAGTGCGCTGGAGCGCGATGTCGTGCGCCCCCCTGGCAAGCCCGCCAAGGCCGCGCGGCGTTCACCGCTGGTGACAGGGTTGGTCGTGGCCGTGCTGGTGGTCGCAGCATCCGCCGCTGGTTTGCGCTGGGCGCAGAGCAGCAAGGCGCCCGGCGACGACATCATTACCGAGATGGCCGATCGGCCCGCCGCCGCCCCTGAGCCTGCCGCATCCGCCGTGGCCCCGGCTGCGATGGATGCCTCGGTGCCAGTGGCGCCAGTGGCACCCGAGGGGGCTGCCGCCGCGGCGTCCGCGTCGGCGTCCACGGCACCCCCGGCTTTTGTGGTGGCCTCTTCGCCCCGCGTGCCTCCCCGTCCTCCAAGGCGCGTAGCTTCGGAGCCCGCGCCTGCGCCCATCGTGGTGCGCGAGGAGCCCGTGTTTGTGCCGCCCCCGCCCGTGGTGGCCGAACCCCGACCCAGGCCGGCGCCGCCGCCACGTGTTCCATCGCCCCAGGAGGTGTGCGCCGACGCCAACTTCCTGGCCCGCCCGATGTGTATTCACCAGGAATGCCAGAAAACATCGCAGGCCGGGCAGCCCATCTGTGTGGAAAACCGCCGCCGCTATGAAGCGGATGAGCAGCGCCGCCGCCAGACACCCAATTAACGCCCAGGGGGCTCTGGGCGCAGCTTTGAACGGGCCGCTTGCGCCCGGATCGCACAAATTCGTATAATCGAGAGCTTCGCAGCGCTTTTGTGGTCCCGCGGCGAAGATTCAAACGCCACCTAAGAGGCTTCCTTAAGAGAAGCACCGACCGTGGAAAAGGACCCGCCAAACCCTCTTTTCAAGAGAAAACTCATGACTACTACTTTCAGCGCAAAGCCCGCTGAGGTCGTGCACGAGTGGTTTGTGATTGACGCGACCGACAAGGTCCTCGGACGAGTAGCCAGCGAAGTTGCTCTCCGTTTGCGCGGCAAACACAAGGCCATTTACACGCCTCACGTCGATACCGGTGACTTCATCGTCATCATCAACGCCGCCCAGCTCAAGGTCACCGGCACCAAGTCCCTGGACAAGGTGTACTACCGCCACTCGGGTTACCCCGGCGGCATCACGGCCACGAACTTCCGCGACATGCAAGCCAAGCACCCCGGCCGCGCGCTGGAAAAGGCTGTCAAGGGCATGCTGCCCAAGGGTCCCCTTGGCTACGCAATGATCAAGAAACTCAAGGTGTACGGTGGTGCAGAGCATCCCCACACCGCCCAGCAGCCCAAAGCGCTGGAAATCTAAGGAGCCTTGAGATGATTGGTGAATGGAACAATGGCACCGGCCGTCGCAAGTCCAGCGTCGCCCGTGTGTTTCTGAAGAAGGGTTCCGGCAAGATCACTGTGAATGGCAAAGACATTCAGCAGTATTTCGGCCGCGAAACCTCGATCATGATTGCCAAGCAACCGCTGGCGTTGACCAACCATGTCGAAACCTTCGACATCCAGATCAACGTGCACGGTGGCGGTGAATCCGGCCAGGCTGGCGCTGCCCGCCACGGTATCACCCGCGCTCTGATCGACTACGACGCGACGCTCAAGCCCGCACTGAGCCAAGCCGGCTTCGTGACGCGCGATGCCCGCGAAGTGGAACGTAAGAAGGTCGGTCTGCACTCCGCACGCCGCGCCAAGCAGTTCTCCAAGCGTTAAGCCTGGTTTCTGCCCGGATGCCGCTCCGCGCGGCATCTGCTGCAAAGCATTCCTCGGAGTGCTTTACAGGAAAAACCGCCTTTGGGCGGTTTTTTCGTTTATGGTGCGCTCTTTTCTTTGGGGCCGTAGATCCAATGACACGCCTTTTGACCCTATGCGCTTTCGCCTGCTGCGCCGTCGGCTGACCATCAGTGCCCCCCGGGTGGCCATCCGCAATGCCATGCCCTGGCCGTTTCGGTGGCTGGCCCTGGCCGTGGTGCTGGGCTTTTGTGCCGCCGTGGCATTGTGGGCATTCGAATTTGGCAAATCCATTGCCGGGCTGGACACCGTCTCGCGCGAAGAAGTGCTTCGAATGAAGGCAGAGATCACCCGCCTGCGCGACGAGGGCCAGGAGCGCCAGACCGTAGCGCTGACCGCCGAAAGCCTGCTGGCCACCGAGCGCGCCGCCAAGGACAGCCTGATGGCCCAGGTGCGCCAACTGGAGGCCGACAACCGGACGCTGCGCGAAGACCTGGGGTTTTTTGAAAAACTGATCCCAGCGGCCAAAACCGATGGCCTGGCGATCCGCGCCTTGCAGGCCGAAGTGTTGGGGGGCATGCAACTGCGCTGGCAGGTGCTGGTGATCCAGGCCGCCCGCAATGCACCTGATTTCAACGGGCGCCTGGAGCTGGTGCTGACCGGCACACAAGACGGCAAGCCCTGGACGCAGACCCGCCCCTCCCAGGGGCAGCCGCTGCAGGTCAAGCAGTACCGCCGTATCGAGGGGGTTCTCGATCTACCCCCCAACGCCGTGGTAAAAACTGTCACCGCGCGTGTGCTGGATGGGACCACCGTCCGCGCCGTGCAAGCCATGGCCATCGAGTAGCGGTGGCCTCGCCATGCTGTGGCCATTGGCGCGCGCTGCCCGCTAGGGCGGGCCGCCCCCGAGCTTTGCGGAGCGCATCCACGCCCCACAGGCTTTTTTCCGATTCAATCCGCAGCTTGTCCTTGGGGCAAGCCCGCCCCTTCAGGAGTCCTGCCCATGTTCTCGCGCAAGAAACAGCCCCCCATCAAAAGCCTGGTGGCACAGGGCACGAAGATCGAAGGCAATGTGCATTTCTCCGAAGGCATGCGCATTGACGGTGAGGTGGTAGGCGATATCCGGGCGGGTGCGGACCAGCCCAGCATCCTCGTCATCTCGGAGACGGCTCGTGTCGAAGGTGCCATCCACGCCGACCATGTGATCATCAACGGCCAGGTGCTGGGCCCCGTGCATGCCGGCGAGCTGCTGGAGCTGCAGCCCAAGGCGCAGATCACCGGCAATGTGCACTACAAGGCGCTGGAGATGCACCAGGGCGCCGTGATTGCGGGGCAAATGATCCCGACGGTGGTGCTGGTCGGAGAAAAGCCCCCACTGAAGTTGGCGTCAAACAGCCAGTGATCTGAATTCCCGAGCGGTTTGCAGTAGTATTAACCCCAAATACTGAACCCGGAGTACCCCATGAGCGCTGTTGCCGAAAATATCCAGACCGAAATGCCCGCCCCGATCCTGTTCACCGACAGCGCGGCGGCCAAGGTGGCGGACCTGATTGCCGAAGAAGGCAACCCCGATCTGAAACTGCGCGTTTTTGTGCAGGGCGGCGGCTGCTCCGGCTTCCAATACGGTTTCACCTTTGATGAAATCACCAACGAAGACGACACCACCATGACCAAGAATGGCGTGTCGCTCTTGATCGACGCCATGAGCTATCAGTACCTGGTGGGTGCCGAGATCGACTACAAGGAAGACCTGCAGGGCGCCCAGTTCGTCATCAAGAACCCGAACGCCAACTCCACCTGCGGGTGTGGCTCCAGCTTCTCGGCGTGAGGGCTGGTTGGCACCAGGTGTTGCCGGTGCCACCACCAGTTTGTTTGCGCTGACTCAAAAAAACCGCCTTCGGGCGGTTTTTTCATGGGGGCCGGAAAACGTCAGGCTGGGTACACCGCGCCCAGCACCCGCGCGCCTGTCGCGCCGGTCACGCTGGGCAGGTTGCCGGGGGCATGGTGCAGCGCCTGGCGCGCCAGCCAGGCAAAGGCGGCGGCTTCCACTTGCAGCGCGGGCAGGCCCAGGGCGTCGGTGGCGATTACCTGCAGGGATGGGCTGGCGGCCTGCAGCCGCTGCATCAGGTGGGTGTTGAGGGCGCCGCCACCACAGACAGCAAGTGTTGCACTATCCTTTTGATAGCTGTTTGCGCTTGCTGTACAAGCGCTGGCAGTGAATTCCGTTAATGTGGCCTGCACATCGGCGGGAGCCGCCTGGCCAAAGTGCTGCAGGCGGGTGGCCAGCCAGGGCGGATTGAACAGGTCGCGCCCCGTGCTCTTGGGGGGCGGCTTGTGCAGAAAAGGCTCTTGCATCAGCGTAGCCAGCAGTTCGGGCAGCAACTGCCCGGTGGCGGCCCAGGCGCCGTCTTTGTCGAAAGGCTGGCCGGTGTGTTGCTGGCACCAGTGGTCCATCAGCGCGTTGCCGGGGCCGCAGTCAAACCCGAGCACGCTGCCGTCTGCGCCCAGTACGCTGAGGTTGGAGATGCCGCCGATGTTGAGCACCAGCACGGTTTCGCCGGGGCGCCCGAAGACACCCTGGTGGAAGGCGGGCACCAGTGGCGCACCCTGGCCGCCTGCCGCCACGTCGCGGCTGCGCAGGTCGGCCACCACGGCGATACCGGTCAGCTCGGCCAGCAGGGCAGGGTTGCCCAGTTGCAGGGTGTAGCCGGTGCCGTCGAACTCCTGGGGGCGGTGCCGCACGGTCTGGCCGTGGGCGCCAAGGGCGCGGATGGCGTTGGCGGGCAGGCCGCTGCGTTGCAGCAGCTCTTGCACCACCTGGGCATACGCGCGAGACAGGGCGTTGCCCGCCAACGCGGCCCGGTGCAACTCGTTGTCGCCGGGGGTGTTGAGGGCCATCAGCTCTGCGCGCAGTGCAGGCGCAAAGGCTGCACTGGCGTGGTGTATGACCCGCATCTGCGGGCCCGAGAAGTCGGCCAGCACCCCGTCGATTCCGTCGAGCGAGGTGCCTGACATCAGGCCGATGTACCAGTCGGACATGGCCTGCCGGGCGGAGTATGGGGGAGCGTGGGGCTCAGTTGGCGCTGGCCTGCTCGATCAGCCCTGCGGCGGACAGTTGAATGCGCATGTTGGCGGCCAGGCGGTCGAAGGCGGGGCGCGCGGCTTTCGAGACGGGTGCTGCAGCTTCGCTTTGGGCCACGATGGTCATCGGGTCCTGGTGTTGGCCGTTCACGCGGAATTCAAAATGCAGGTGAGGGCCCGTTGCCCAGCCCGTGGAGCCCACGGCGCCCAGCGTCTGGCCTTGCTCGACCGACTGGCCCTTGTGCACGCTGATGCGGCTCAGGTGGGCATAGACGGTGACGTGCTGGTTGCGGTGCTTGACGAAGACCACGTTGCCAAAGCCGTTCTGCACGCCAGCAAATTCGACCACGCCATCGCCCACGGTGCGCACCGTGGTGCCCGTGGGGGCGGCGAAATCGGTGCCCAGGTGGGCGCGCCAGGTCTTCAGGATGGGGTGCATGCGCATCTTGAAGCCGCTGGTCACGCGCGAGAACTCGACCGGCGAGGTCAGGTAGGCGCGGCGCATGCTTTCGCCGTCCAGCGTGTAGTAGGCGCCCTTGGTGGCGTTGGGTTCCTGGAACCAGACGGCCTGGTGGGTCTTGCCGTTGTTGACGAATTCGGCGCTCAGCACGCGGCCGCTGGACAGGGGCTCGCCATCGGCCTCCAGGGTTTCGTACACCACGGAGAAGCGGTCGCCCTTGCGCAGCGAGCGGCGGAAGTCGATGTTGCCCGAGAACAGCTCGGCCACTTGCACGGCCACGGCGTCGGGGATGTTCGAGGCATCGGTGGCGGCGAACAGCGAGCTGTGGATGATGCCGCCAGACAGGCGGCTGCTGGTGGTCAGCGCCGCGGTTTCGACGCGCGAGGTAAATTTGCTGTCGCCCGAACGCTCCACGACCAGGCGGCGGAAGCTGCCGCTGTCATCGCCCGCCCAGCGCACCTTCAGGCGGATCAGGCGGTGGTCGTCGGTGGTTTCTGCCGACACGATGCGGCCGGAGCGGCCCAGCACGTTCTGGCGCACTGTCGAGTCACCGCGCATGAAGGCAGCGGCGGCCGGGTCGGCCACGCCCAGGCGCTGCAGCAGCGACTCTGGCGTGTCGCTGGAGCGCACCTGCTCGGAGCGGAACAGCGAGAAGCCGGGGGTTTCCAGCTCGCCCAGCACCAGGTTCTCGGCCAGTGATTCGACGGGGTAGCTCACCATGCTCACCGGCAATTCGGCGGCATCGGGTGCGAAGGAGGCCACGGCAAAAGCGCCGCCGCCGCCTGTGAGCAGTAGGGCCGCAATAGCGGCGGTAATGCGTTTGGGGTGTTGTTGGATCGTGTGGGACAGCCGGTGGAGCAAAGCAGCGCTGGCGGTGGTCAAGCCGTGAATCAAAGTCTATCCCCAGGGTGATTGTGGCCCCATGACACTCCCCCGGATGCGAGTACGGGGCAAGGCAGAGACCACGGACTGTCAGGCTGCAGCCATTTGGCGGGAGTGTGAACTCAGGCCAAAACGGCGGCTCCACTAGAATCCGCCTCTGCAATGTGGGCTGAAGTATAGCGGCGCATGCTGCCCGGACATCCAAAAAAACCCTTATGAATCAATCTGCTGTTACAACAAATCCGGTCTCAGATGGTGTAGGACGGGCTCTCGAGATCTCGCTGCGCGGTGTGCAGGAGCTGCTGCCGCAGGACGAATGGACGAAAAAACTCGCCCGTTCGGAGGCCACCGGCCAGCCGCTGCGCATCAAGCTGGGGCTGGACCCCACGGCGCCTGACATCCACATCGGGCACACGGTGGTGCTCAACAAGATGCGGCAATTGCAGGACCTGGGGCACCAGGTGATCTTCCTGATCGGCGACTTCACCACCCTGATCGGCGACCCTTCGGGCCGCAACAGCACGCGCCCACCGCTCACGCCCGAGCAAATCAAGGCCAACGCCGAGACCTATTACAAGCAGGCCAGCCTGGTGCTGGACCCGGCGCGCACCGAAATCCGTTACAACAGCGAGTGGAGCGAGCCCCTGGGCGCCAGCGGCATGATCCAGCTGGCCGCCAAGTACACCGTGGCGCGGATGATGGAGCGCAACGATTTCCACCAGCGCTTCACCGACGGCAGCTCCATCAGCCTGCACGAGTTCCTGTACCCGCTGCTGCAAGGCTATGACTCCGTGGCCCTCAAGAGCGATCTGGAACTGGGCGGCACCGACCAGAAGTTCAACCTGCTCATGGGCCGCCATTTGCAGCAGGAATACGGCCAGGAGCCGCAGTGTGTGCTCACCATGCCGCTGCTGGTGGGGCTGGATGGCGTGGACAAGATGTCCAAGTCCAAGAACAACTACATCGGCATTACCGAAGAGGCGAACTCCATGTTCGCCAAGGTGCTCTCGATCAGCGACACGTTGATGTGGGACTGGTTCACCCTGTTGTCGTTCAAGAGCCTGGCCGAAATCGCAGCGCTCAAGGCCGAGGTGGCGGGCGGGCGCAACCCCAAGGACGCCAAGGTGATGCTCGCCAAGGAGATCACCACGCGTTTTCACAGCGCAGCGGCGGCCGAGGCGGCCGAGCAGGACTTCATCAACCGCAGCAAGGGCGGCGTGCCGGACGAGATCCCGGAAGTGAGCCTCACGGGTGCCCCGCTGGGCATTGGCGCGTTGCTCAAGCAGGCCAACCTGGCACCCTCGGGCAGCGAAGCCAACCGCCTGATCGACGGCGGCGGCGTGCGCGTGGACGGCAGCGTGGTCAGCGACAAGGGCCTGAAGCTGGCCGCTGGCACCTACGTGGTGCAGGTGGGCAAGCGCAAGTTTGCGCGGGTAACACTCGGCAGATTTGAATAAAAATGGCTGCTAGCGCTTGATGGGTAAGCGCAAACAGCTATCAAATTAATAGCAATCGCTCAATCCAGGTTGTCGTTCAAATCGGAGTCTGGCACGTCGCCGATGGCCTCGCGCGTGGCCTGGGCCTGTGCCTGCAGCCAGGCGCAGAACGCCTTGATCTCTGGCTTGTGGGCGCTGCGTGGCCCGACCAGGAGCCAGTAGGTCAGGGGCGAGTCGATGCGGTGGCCGGGCAGCACCTCCACCAGGTCGCCTGACGCCAGCGCGTCGGCGATCAGCGGCATACGCGCCAGCGCCAGGCCCTGCCCGGCCAGGGCGGCCTGCACGATCTGGTGCGCGTAGTTGAAGTACAGCCAGCGCTGGGGCTGCAGTTTGGTCAGGCCGCGCGCGTCAAACCAGCGGCGCCAGCTCAGGTACTCCAGGTAACACGTACGGTGGGCGTCGCCCGCCTCGATCAGGGTGAACTGCGCTACATCGGCTGGAGTGCGCAGGGGCTGGCTGCTTTTGAGCAGCCAGGGGCTGGCCACCACGGCCAGTTGTTCGCCAAACAGGCGCGTGCCGCCCTGGGTGGCGCCGCCAGGCATGGCATAACGCAGGGCTAGGTCCACGTCCGAGGTCTCCAGGTCCACCTGCACGTCGCTCGCGTCGATGCGGATGTCGATGCCGGGGTTGTCGCGCTGGAACTCCTCCATGCGCGGAATCAGCCACATCGACGCAAAACTCGCCCAGGTGGTGATCGCTACGCTGCGCCGCCCGGCCGTCTGGCGCACCAGGCGCACGGCGGCATCCATGCGCTCCAGCGCCGGGACCACGGCGCGCTGCAACTGCGCGCCCGCGCTGGTCAGCTCCACCGCGCGCGTGTGGCGCAAGAACAGCGCCACGCCGACCTCCTCCTCCAGCGCCTGGATCTGGCGGCTCACGGCCGATTGGGTGAGCGCCAGCTCTTCGGCGGCGGCGCGAAAGTTCAGGTGCCGCGCCACGGCCAGAAAGGCGCGCCAGTGGCCGGCAGCCACGGGGCGGGTGCGCAGAGTGACGGGGGCGTATTCGGCAGAGGCCATGGCAGATGTCCTGGGGAGGTTTTGATTCATGCGCTGCTGGAATGAATAGCGTACCGCGTTTTCATTGGACTGTGTGTGGCGGAAAGATCACCATGCAGGCTCATAAACGCCTTTTTACCCACCCAAGGAGCCTGCCATGTTTGCCCGCAACGTTCTGGAATCGCAACAATCCGTCCAAGCCGCCGTGGCTGGCCGTTCTGCGGCCGGTTGCTGGAAACTGGCCAACGGCCGCGCCCTGTCGCTGCACCCGCGCGAGCCCGGCGTGCTGGAGATTGCCGAAGGCCGCGTCTGGCTCACGCTCAGCGCGCTCAGCGGTACATCGTCCGCCGACTTGCCTGCTGATTTGCCCCGTGGCGTGGCCGACCATGTGCTTGTGGCTGGCGACCGCTTCGCCGTCGCAGCAGGCCAGCACCTGGTGATGGAGGCCTGGGGCGCGGCTGACAGCGCCGGTGCCGTGGCCTTCAACTGGGAGGGCGCGGCGGCCCCGACCGCCTCTGCGACTGCCTGTGATTGGGAGTGTGGCGTGCTGCTGCCGCTGCGCGACCTGGGCCAGGCCCTGGCGCAGGGCGGCCGGGCCCTGGGCACGGCCTGGGTGGGTGCGGCGGGAGCGGGCGGGCGTCTGGCCCTGGGGCTGGCGCGGTTTGCTCTGCATTGGATAGCACTGCAACGCCCGCGCAAGCCAGCTTGAAGGGTACATGCAAGAAAAGCATCAATAGGTGCCGTGCTTTTCATTGGACGCCTCGCAGCAGTCCGCGCACCATACGGTCTTATTAGGGTTTACCCGGAGCACGCAATGACAACCTCTCAATCGCTTCACCTGTTCTCATCATCTTCCCGCGCCGTGGGCGCTCCCGCTGGCGGCCTGGGTGCCGTGGCACCCGGCACCGCCGTCCGTCTGGCGCCCAAGGCCGCCATGGCGCTGCGCATTTCCGAAGGCCAGGCCTGGGTCACGCTGGGCAATGGTCTGGGCGACAACAGCGACCTGTTCCTGTGCGCAGGGCAGACGCTCGACGTGGCGGCAGGCCAGTCGGTGGTGATGGAGCCCCTGGGCGACCGGCGCGTGCAATTCCGCTGGGCCCGGCCCGCAGCCGAGGCAGGCCGCGCCACATGGTGGCGCCGCGCCTCCTTTGGCGGCGGCGCACCGGCCCAAGGCACCTGGGGCGACGCCTGCTGCGCTTGAAGGCAGTGGTTGTTGGTTGTTTGCGCTAGGTCAGAAGGCGCAGACTTTTTGACGGGGCTGGCTGCCCGCCCACGCCAGGCGAGCGCAGCCGATAATCCTGGAGCCGCCCGTGCAGCGACCCTGCCGGGCACTGAACTCCAGGACATCCATGACTCCACTCGACATCCTCATCATGGCGGCCGGCAAGGGCACGCGCATGAAAAGCCGCGTTCCCAAAGTGCTGCAGCGCCTGGCCGGGCGCCCGCTGCTGCACCACGTGCTGGACCAGGCCGCCCATCTGCAGGCCCGCAGCGCCATCGTCATCACCGGCCATGGTGCTACAGAAGTAGAAGCATCTTGTGCAGGTGCCACAAGCGCTAAAGGCACATTTGACCTGAAATTTGCGCGGCAGGAGCCCCAGCTCGGCACGGGCCACGCCGTGCAGCAGGCGCTGCCCCATCTGCGCGATGACGGCACGGTGGTGGTGCTGTCGGGCGACGTGCCGCTGACCCAGGTCGACACGCTGCGCGCACTGGTGGCCGCCAGCGCAGGCGGGCAACTGGCATTGCTCACCGTGACCTTGCCCGACCCCACGGGCTACGGCCGCATCGTGCGCAATGCCCAGGGCGCCGTGCAAGGCATCGTCGAGCACAAGGACGCCACCGATGTCCAGCGCGCCATCACCGAGGTGTACAGCGGTATCATGGCCGTGCCCGCTCGCCTGCTGCGCGGCTGGCTGGCGCGCCTGACCAACAACAACGCCCAGGGCGAGTACTACCTCACCGACATCGTCGCCATGGCCGTGGCCGACGGCGTGCCCGTGGCGGCCCACCGCATCAGCGATGCGCTGCAGGTAGCGGGCGTGAACAGCCCCCTGCAACTGGCCGAGCTGGAGCGCGCCCACCAGTTGCGCGCCGCGCGCGGCCTGATGGAGCAGGGCGTGCGCCTGGCCGACCCGGCGCGGTTCGATGTGCGCGACGACGCGCGCACCGGCGTGCGCGGCGAGCTGCTGTGCGGGCAGGATGTGGAGATCGACGTGAACTGCGTCTTCACCGGCCGCGTGGAGCTGGGCGAGGGCGTGAGCATCGGCGCCCACTGCTGCATCGCCAACGTGCGCATTGCGGCGGGCGCGGTGATTCACCCCTACACCCACATCGACGGCGAAAAGGCCGGAGCCACGGTGGGCGAGGGCGCGCTGATCGGTCCCTTTGCCCGCCTGCGCCCCGGCGCCCAACTGGGCCGCGAGGTGCACATCGGCAACTTCGTGGAGGTAAAGAACTCCACGATGGCCGACGGCGCCAAGGCCAACCACCTGGCCTACCTGGGTGATGCCACCGTGGGCGAGCGCGTGAACTACGGCGCGGGCTCCATCACCGCCAACTACGACGGCGCCAACAAGCACCGCACGGTGATCGAGGCCGACGTGCACATCGGCAGCAACTGCGTGTTGGTGGCGCCCGTGACCATTGGCGCTGGTGGCACGGTGGGTGGCGGCAGCACCATCACCAAGAGCACCGAGCCCGGCGCGCTCAGCGTGGCGCGCGGCAAGCAGGTGAGCATCGCCAATTGGAATCGCCCCGCCAAGCAACCCAAGCCATGAGCGCACCGGACGTCACTGTCGAACACGAATTGCAGGCGCTGCGCGCCGAGCTGGCGCGCAGCCAGCAGCAGATGGCCGACATGGCCGCCGCGCAGGACGAGTTTTTGCGCGCGGTCTCGCACGACCTGCGCGCGCCGCTGCGGCATGTGACGTCTTACGGCACGCTGG
>NZ_JAPUDY010000003.1 GCF_027492855.1 Acidovorax sp. | reverse complement strand
TTGACCATCTTGCCGGGGATCATCCAGTTGGCCAGGTCGCCCTTTTCGCTGACCTGCATGGCGCCCAGGATCGACAAATTGATTTTGCCGCCACGGATCATGGCAAACGATTGGTCGCTGCCGAAGATGGACGAGCCCTTGATGGTCGTCACCGTCTGCTTGCCAGCGTTGATAAGGTCGGGGTCCACCTTGTCGTCCGTAGGGAACGGGCCGATGCCCAGCATGCCGTTTTCGGACTGCAGCCACACTTCTTTGTCACCGGTGAAGTTGGCCACCAGCGTGGGGATACCGATCCCCAGGTTCACATAAAAGCCGTCTTCGAGTTCTTGCGCCGCACGGGCGGCCATCTGGTCTTGGGTCCACGGCATGGTCAGGCTCCTGCTTTTTCTGTGATGGTGCGCTTTTCGATGCGCTTTTCGGGGTTGGCGTTGAGCACAATGCGGTGCACATAAATGCCAGGCAGATGAACATCGTCCGGCGCGAGCTCGCCCACTTCCACGATCTTCTCCACTTCGACGATGCAGACCTTGCCCGCAGTGGCCGCCGCAGGGTTGAAGTTGCGTGCGGTGAGGTTAAAGCGCAGGTTGCCGGACTTGTCAGCCACGTCGGCCTTGATGAGCGAGACCTCGGGCACCAGGGAGCGCTCCATCACATAGGTTTCGCCGTCGAATTCGCGCAGCTCCTTGCCATCGGCCACGATGGTGCCCACACCGGTCTTGGTGAAGAAGGCCGGGATGCCCGCGCCGCCTGCACGCAGTTTTTCGGCCAGCGTGCCCTGGGGCGTGAATTCCAGCTCCAGTTCGCCCGCCAGGTACTGGCGCTCGAACTCTTTGTTCTCGCCCACATAGGACGAGATCATCTTCTTGATCTGGCGGGTTTCGAGCAGCTTGCCCAGGCCAAAGCCATCCACGCCCGCATTGTTGGAGATCACGGTGAGGTTCTTGGCGCCCGAATCGCGCAGCGCGTCGATCAAGGCTTCGGGGATGCCGCACAGCCCAAAACCGCCCACGGCCATGAGCTGGCCGTCTGCAACCACGCCCTTGAGGGCTTCGGCCGCGGAGGGAAATAACTTGTTCACCACGATCTCCTTGTGAATTTGGATGCGCTACGATACTACGTATCAGAATAAGTAGTTTTTCGTAGATACTTGCACTATGGACGTTGATTACCGACTCGCTTTCGACATGGCCCCTGTGGGACTTGTGCTGTCACGCAATCGCACCATGGTCGACTGCAATCGCCATGTTTGCGAGATGTTTGGCGCCTCGCGCGAGGTGCTCATCGGCCAGTCGTTCCAGGTACTTTATCCAAGCGCCGACGAGTACGAACGGCTGGGTGCGCACATGGAACCCATACTGAACACCAAGGGCCACTATGCGGACAACCGCATCATGAAGCGCTCCAACGGCGAGGTCTTCTGGTGCCATGTATCGGGCCGCGCGCTCAACCGCGATGCACCACACCAGTCCGGCATCTGGAGTTTTGAAGACCTGAGCTCGCAACGCACCGTGAAAGCCGAGCTGACAGGCCGCGAACGCGAGGTGGCCGCACGTTTGCTGGAGGGCCTGACCTCCAAAGAAATCGGCCGGGCGCTCGAGATCAGCCACCGCACAGTGGAGATCTACCGGGCCCGCCTCATGCGCAAGTACAACGCATCCACCGCCGCAGACCTGGTGCTCAAGCTGCTGGCGGGTGGCTAAAAACGATCGGCGGTTTCAGCCCTTCTTGGGTCCGTCGATCACCTCGGCCGCCGTGCGAAAGGCCTCCACCGCAGCAGGCAGGCCGCAGTAGATGCTGGCGTGCAGCAGCACCTCCTGAATATCCGCCGCCGTGGCGCCATTGTTGAGCGCGCCGCGCACATGGCCCTTGAGCTCGTGCTGCTTGCCCAGCGCCGTGAGAAAGGCCACGGTGATCAGGCTGCGCGTCTTCATGTCCAGCCCCGGACGCTGCCACACATCGCCCCAGGCATTGCGGGTGATGAACTCCTGGATCGGCTGGGTGAATTCCGTGGCATTGCCAAAGGCGGTGGCCACAAAGTCCTCGCCCATGACCTGCTTGCGCGTGGCCAGGCCTTTGTCGAAGTCCTTGGTGGATGGGGTTTGCGTCATGCGGGGCTCTCCATTGCTGCGTTAAGGAAAAGGGCCGCCATGTTAGCGGGCCCATGAAAACAAGAAATGAAAAGAAAACAAAACGCCACCTACCTGGTCCGTGACGGGCCAGCCAGGTGGCGTTATTGAGGCAGGCTCAAAGCACTCAGGCTTTGGCAGGCATTTCAGGCCAGATCAAAACGGTCCAGGTTCATCACCTTGGTCCAGGCCGCCACGAAGTCGCGGACGAACTTCTCCTTGGCATCTGCGCTGGCATACACCTCAGCCAAAGCGCGCAAGACGGAGTTGGAGCCAAACACCAGATCGCTCCGGGTGGCGGTGAACTTCACCGCGCCGCTCTTGCGGTCCCGGCCCTCGAACACCTGCGCCGTGCCGTCCACCGGCGTCCAGACGGTGCCCATGTCCAGCACATTGGCGAAGAAGTCATTGCTGAGCACGCCCACCTCGTCGGTGAAAACGCCATGCTGGCTGCCGTCGTAATTGGCGCCCAGCACCCGCAGGCCGCCCACCAGGGCCGTCAGCTCGGGCGCCGTGAGGGTGAGTTGCTGGGCCTTGTCGATCAGCAGTTCTTCCGTCTTCGTGCCGCCCGCATCGCGGCGGTAGTTGCGCAGGCCATCGGCCACGGGCTCCATCACGGCGAAGGACTCCACATCGGTCTGGTCCTGGCGCGCATCCACCCGGCCCGGCACAAAAGGCACGGCCACGGACACACCCGCCGCCTGTGCGGCCTGCTCCACGCCCACCACACCGGCGAGCACGATCACATCGGCCAGCGATGCCTTGCCAGACGCTTTCTGAATCGCCTGCAGCCGGGGCAGCACGCCCACGGCCATGGCGTTCACCGCCCAGTCTCTTTGTGGTGCCAGCGCCAGGCGTGCGCCATTGGCACCACCGCGCTTGTCTCCGCCCCGGAACGTGGAGGCAGAGGCCCAGGCCACCGACACCAGCTCGCTCACCGACAGGCCCGACTCCGCAATGCGGGTCTTCAGATCGGCGATGTCCGCCGCCGTGGGCTTGTGCTGCGGTGCGGGCAGCGGGTCTTGCCAGAGCAGTTCTTCCTTGGGCACTTCGGGGCCCAGGTAGCGCGCCTTGGGGCCCATGTCGCGGTGGGTCATCTTGAACCAGGCGCGGGCAAAGGCTTCGTTGAACGCCTGCGGGTCGTTCAGGAAACGGCGCGAGATTTTTTCGAACCCAGGGTCGAAGCGCAGCGTGAGGTCGGTGACCAGCATCGTGGGCTTGCGCTTCTTGGCGGGATCGAACGGGTCGGGGATGTTCTCGGGCGCATCCTGGGCCTCGAACTGGATAGCACCGGCGGGGCTGCGCGTCTGCACCCATTCGTACTTGAACAGGTTCTCGAAAAAGTAATTGCTCCATTGGGTTGGCGTCTGCGTCCACACCACCTCCAGGCCCGACAGGATGGCGTCAGCGCCGCTGCCGCTGCCGTAGCTGCTGGCCCAACCCAAGCCCATCTCTTCGATGGGCGCTTCCTCCGGGGCTACCCCCACATGGCTGGCTGCGCTGACGCCATGGGTTTTGCCCAGCGTGTGGCCACCGGCGATCAACGCCACGATTTCCTCATCGTCCATGGCCATGTTGCCAAAGGTGGCGCGGATAGCCGCTGCCGCCGAACGCGGATCGCCGCTGGCGTTGGGGCCTTCGGGGTTCACGTAGATCAGGCCCATCTCGGTGGCGGCCAGGGGGTTCATTGCCAGGGCCTCGGGGCTGCGGTGGGCCAGCCAGGCTTTTTCATCGCCCCAGTTCACGTCCATGTCGGGTTCCCACACGTCCTCGCGGCCTGCGGCAAAACCAAAGGTGCGAAAGCCGGAGTTCTCCAGCGCCACATTGCCCGCCAGGATCATCAGATCGGCCCAGGAGATTTTCTGCCCGTACTTTTGCTTGATGGGCCACAGCAGGCGGCGCGCCTTGTCCAGGCCCACGTTGTCAGGCCAGCTGTTGAGCGGCGCAAAACGCTGCTGGCCGCGACCAGCGCCGCCACGGCCGTCCACCGTGCGGTAGGTGCCTGCGCTATGCCAGGCCATGCGGATGAACAGGCCGCCGTAGCTGCCCCAGTCGGCGGGCCACCAGTCCTGCGATTCGGAGAGCAGCACCCGAAGGTCGCCCTTGAGCGTGGAGTAATCGAGCTTCTTGAACTCTTCGGCGTAGTTGAACTTCTGGCCCAGGGGGTTGGAGCGCTCGGAGTGCTGGTTCAGCAAATCCACCCGCAACTGGTTCGGCCACCAGTCACGGGTGGTGGTGCTGCCGCTGGCACCTGCGGCATGGAATGGACATTTTGCTTCTTGGGTCATGGAGCGCTCCTTCTGTTGTTGCGTATGAAGCCGATGTGGCGGGATGCAGAACAAATGATAGGAAGATGCCCAAGAAATAGAAAATCAATTAATACAAATCTTTCGATAGTTTTTAACAAACAACATAGGGCCAACGGTAGAGAGCATGAGCGACCATCAGCCAACCATTTGCTACAAAATATATAGCTACTAACGCTTTATATTTAAGCGCTAGAAGCTGATCAGGCTGCTATTTTCTGGTCTTTTCCGCGCGCCAGCACGGCCAGCAGGTTCTGTGCAGCGCCCACGCCCATGTTCACGTAGGCGTCACCCGTCACGCCACCGATGTGGGGGCTCAGGATGAAGTGTGGCTCGCCCTGGAAGGGATGGCCCGGCGCCATGGGCTCCACCGCAAAGCTGTCCAGCCCCGCCGCCATCACCTGGCCCGAGCGCACGGTGGCCAGCAGCGCGGCCTCGTCGATCAGGCCGCCGCGCGCGGTGTTCACAACGATCACGCCGCGCTTGCACTGTGCCAGTGTGTGGGCGTTGAGCAGGTTGCGGTTGCCGTCCGTCAGCGGGCAGTGCAGCGAAATGGCGTCCGACTCGCGCCAGATCGTCTCCAAGTCCACCGCCTTCACATAAGCCGGCAGATTTTGGGCGAACGGGTCGAAGCCGATCACGCGCATGCCCATGGCGTCGGCCATCTTGGCAAAGCGCAGGCCGATGGCGCCCAGGCCCACCAGGCCCACGGTGCGGCCGGAAAGCTCCAGGCTTTTGTGCGTGGCCTTGTCCCAGTGGCCCGCGTGCATGCGGGCATCGAGCTGCACCACCGATTTGGCGCAGGCCAGCAGCAGGGCCAGGGCCTGCTCTGCCACCGCCGCCGCGTTGGCGCCCACGGCGGCCACCACCTCAATGCCACGGGCCTTTGCGGCCACCTTGTCGATGGTGTCGGTGCCGCTGCCATGCTTGGAAATCACCCGGAGAGCGGGGGCCGCATCCATCACCGCCGCACCCACCTTGCCGTAGCGCACGATGATGGCCACGGGGTCGTGCGCGCGGCACAGGGCGATCAGGTCGTCTTCGGTGGGTGCCTTGCCTGCATAGACGATGTCGTAGCCCACGAGCAGGTCCAGGGCTTGCTGCGCCAGGTCGGCGCCGGTCACGATGATCGCGCTCACAGCGATTCCCCTTCTTTCAGCACGCCTGCAGCGCGCAGCGCTGCGGGCAGCCATTTCGATGCCGTGTCGCCCCGGGCGATGGCCTCGATGCGTGCGGCCTCGTCGGCCACCTTTTTGTCGGCCAGCGCCAGCATGGCCGGGGCTTTTTCGCGCTCGATCACCACCACGCCATCGGCATCGCCCACCACCAGGTCGCCAGGGTTCACCACCGCGCCCCCCGCGTTGATGGGGTGGTTGATGCGGCCGGGCACGTACTTCGTTGGCCCTGCGGGGTTGAAGCCCGCGCTGAAGACCGGAAAGCCAAGCTCCAGCAGCTCCAGTTTGTCGCGGATGGCGGCATCCACGACCACGCCCGCCAGGCCGCGCTTTTTGCAGGCGCTGAGCATCAGCGTGCCCATCAGCGCGGCGGTCTGGTCGCCCTTGCCGTCGATCACCAGCACGTCGCCCGGCTGGGCCAGCGCGATGGCGGCGTGAATCATGAGGTTGTCGCCAGGGCGCACCTCCACGGTGAAGGCGGGGCCCGCCAGCTTCATGCCGTGGTGCACGGGGGCCACGCGGGCGTGCATGGTGCCGCGCCGCCCGGCCACGTCGGCCAGGATGGCGGCCTGGAAAGTGGCGGCCTTTTGCACCACGTCGGCGCTCACGCGCTCGATGGTGCGGATGATTTCAGGGAGGTGGCTCATCATGGAATACAGATGAAAAATGAGGAATGGGGCGTGCGCGATGCGCCCTGCCCCGGCGGCAAACGCATCAGGGCATCAATCCAGGCTGGCGCCAGAGTCCTTGACGATCTTGGCCCAGCGCGGCACTTCGGTGCGCAGCAGCGTGCTGAACTGCTCGGGCGTGCCGCCGAGCACGTCGCCGCCTTCAGAGCGCAGCTTGTCGGCCACCTCCGCATGCTGCAGCGCCTGGTTAATGGCCTTGTTGAGCTGGGCCACGATGGGCGCTGGCGTGCCGGCCGGGGCCAGGATGCCGAACCAGGTCACGGACTCGAAGCCCTTGTAGCCCGACTCGGCCAGCGTGGGCACATCAGGCAACTGGGACGAGCGCTTGGCCGACGTGATGGCCAGGACCTTGAGCTTGCCGTTGCGCACCTGCCCCAGCAGCGTAGGCACGGACGACATGTACAAATCGATCTGCCCGCTCACCAGGTCCGTCATGGCCTGGGCTGCGCCCTTGTAGGGGATGTGGCGCAACTGGATGCCAGCGGCGTTCTGGGCCAGCTCACCCGACAAATGGGCCACGGTGCCGTTGCCCGAAAAGCCCAGGGTGATCGCGTCGGGCTTGCCTTTGGCGGCAGCCACCACATCGGCAAAGCTCTTGTAGGGCGAATTGACCGGCGCCGCCATCACGATGGGCGATGACGACACCAGCGCCACGGGCACCAGGTCCTTGACCGGGTCGTAGGGCAGCTTGGCATAAAGCGACGGGTTGATGGCCAGGTTGCTGGTCTGGCCCATCACCAGGGTGTAGCCATCGGGGGTGGATTTGGCAGCGGCGTCCACGCCCAGGTTGCCGCCCGCGCCGGGGCGGTTGTCCACGATCACGTTCCACTTTTGCTGGTCGGTGAGCTTTTGCGCCACGGTGCGCGCAATCATGTCGGTGCCGCCGCCGGGCGGAAACGGCACGATCAAACGGATGGGCTTGTTGGGATAAGCGGCCTGCGCCAGGGCAACACCGGCGGGAACGGCTGCGGCGGCGAGCCCCAGCACGGCGGCACCGGCAGCGCGTGCAAGCGATGAGAAAGCGTTCATAGATTTGTCTCCTTGGTCATGGTGGTGAATCGCGCCGGTCTGCCAATGCCTTTTCAAACCGGCGTCGTGGGGCGACTGTACGCAGACGTTTCAACCCATACAATGCAGTTGCACACCATGAAACACATTGCACCATGAGCAACCGCCCCAACCCTGCCCGGCGCCCTGCCCCGCCCGCAGCGCCAACGCCTCCGAACCCCGCTGAAAACGCCGGTGCAGACACTGCCGTGGGCAAAGACAACGGCGGCGTCACCGCCGTCACGCGCGCGCTGCAGGTGCTGGAGGCTTTCGCGCTGGGCGAATCGAGCCTGCCGCTGGCCGAGCTGAGCCGCCGCTGCGGCCTGCACAAAACCACGGTGCTGCGCCTGGCGCGCACGCTGGCGCAGTCGGGTTTCATGGTGCAGCGCGAAGATGGCGACTGGCGCCTGGGGCCCGCCGCAGGCTGGCTGGGCGCGCGCTACCAGGCGGGCTTTGACGTGCAGAACGTGCTGGAGCCCGCGCTGCGCGAGCTGACCCTCGCCACGGGCGAAAGCGCGGCCTTCTATGTGCGCGAGGGCCAGGTGCGCACCTGCCTCGTGCGCGTGGAAGGCCCGCAGGCGCTGCGCCACCACGCACGCATGGGCGAAGGCCTGCCGCTCGACAAAGGCTCGCCGGGCCGCGTGATCCTGGCGTTTTCGGGCGAGCCGGGCAAGGCCTATGAAGAGATCCGCAAGAAGGGCTACCACTGGTCCATCGGCGAGCGCGAGCAGGGCGTGGCCACGGTGTCGGCGCCAGTGTTCGGCATGCACTGGCGGCTGATGGGCTCGGTGTGCATTTCAGGCCCAGCATCGCGCCTGCCCGCTGAAAAACTCGAAGCGCTGGCGCAAACGGTGATCGCCGCGGCCACGCAGTTGTCGTATGCCCTGGCGGGCAACACGGCCGCGCCATCGCCAAGCCCCGTGCGGGCCACCCAGTGGCATCCGTGATAACTTGCTTGCATAAACTACCCGCAACCAGATTTCAGGAGACCCGCGTGAGCCGCTACCCCACCCCCGACCTCAACACCCTGCCCGAAGACATCCGCACGCGCATCCTCGAAGTGCAGGAGAAAGCCGGGTTCATCCCCAATGTCTTTCTCGCCTTCGCACGCCGCCCGGCAGAGTGGCGCGCATTCTTCGCCTACCACGATGCGCTGATGCTCAAGGAAGAAGGCCACCTAACCAAGGGCGACCGCGAGATGATCGTCACCACCACCAGCGCGGCCAATCAGTGCCTGTATTGCGTGGTGGCGCACGGCGCCATCCTGCGCATCTACGAAAAGAAGCCCTTCGTGGCCGACCAGGTGGCCGTGAACCACCGCAAGGCCGACATCACCCCGCGCCAGCGCGCCATGCTCGACTTTGCGATGAAGGTCTGCCAGCGTTCAAACGAGATCGAGGACGCCGACTTCACTGCCCTGCACGCACACGGCTTCGACGACGAGGACATCTGGGACATCGCCGCCATCACCGCGTTTTTTGGCCTCAGCAACCGCATGGCCAGCTTTGCAGGCATGCAGCCCAACCCAGAGTTCTACCTGATGGGGCGGGTGCCCAAGCAGAAGTGAGCGCCGCAAGTTATTTGCTATTTATTTTATAGCTGCTCGCGCTTATCAATCAAGCGCTAGCGGCCTATTTCACTCAAATCTCAGTTGCCTGACACCAGCGCCCGCATCCAGTCGGGCAGCGCGGTGGCCTTCTGCTGGGGAAAGTCCACCCAAATGGTGGTGGCGCCACCCGCCGCGTAGATCACACCGGGTTGGTCCACCCGCTCCATGGTGCCCCAGGTCTCGAACGTGGTGCGGCCGGGGTCACTCACATAGAACTTGAGCAGCACGTCGGCCGGGTGTTCAAGCTGGCGGTAGAAGTTGCAGAACGCATTGACGATCACCGGCCCCTGGCCAGCCGGGTCGGGTTTGCAGCCCACCGACACCATCCATTCGATGCGCGCCGTTTCCAGGTAGCGGAAATACACCGTGTTGTTGACATGGCCCATGGCGTCCATGTCGCCCCAGCGCACTGGGAATCGCATTTCATAGACCAGCTTCTTGGCCTCAGGGATTTCAATCTTCATACGGCAAAACCATCGTCGGCCGCAATCACGGCGCCGTTGATGAAATGGCTTTGGTCGCTGGCCAGCATCACCAAAAGCGCATCCAGGTCTTGCGGGTTGCCCACGCGCTTGCGCGGCAGCATGTCAATGAGTTTGCGGCCCTGCTCGGTCTGCCAATGGTGGTGGTTGATCTCGGTGTCGATGTAGCCAGGGCAGATCGCGTTCACGTTGATGCCGAACCGGCCCCACTCCATCGCCATGGCCTTGGTCATCTGCACCACGGCGGCCTTGCTCATGCAATAGGCGCCGATCTGCGGCAGCACCTTGAGCCCTGCCATCGACGCGATGTTGATGATGCGCCCACCCGTGAAGCTGCCCGGCGCCGCGCCGCGCGAGCGCGCCAGCATGCGCTTGCCCACCTCTTGCGCCACAAAAAAAGCGCCCTTGACGTTGGTGTCGAAGATAAAGTCGTAGTCCTCGGGCGTCACGTCCTGAATGCGCTGCGTGGTAGAGACGCCCGAGTTGTTCACCAGGATGTCGATAGAGCCCATCTCGGTCTCGGCATGCGCCACGGCGGACTTGATGGAGTCGTGGTCGGTCACGTCGAGTTCGATCACATGGGCATCACCGCCCTCGCCCTCGATGCGGGCGCGCAGTTCCTTGAGCTTTTCGACCCGGCGGCTGGCCAGCACCACGCCAGCACCGGCGCGGGCCAGCGTGCGGGCAAACTGGGCGCCCAGGCCGCCCGACGCACCGGTGATAAAAGCCACGCGGCCGGACAAGTCAATGCTGTACGTCATTTAGAGTCTCCCTACTGATCAAAAAAAGAACGGTCGTTCGATTGTCTATATTCCGTGAATACAATCAGTCACCAGCCAGACAGGGCATCGCACCCTGCTCAAGAGCCTGTTCACTGAACAGCCTCTTGGAAAATCACCCATTATCAAACGCCCGATGAGAAGCCCATGACAAACGAAGAAATCCTCAGCGCATATGGTCCCCGCGAATCCATGGAATACGACGTGGTGGTCGTCGGCGGCGGCCCTGGCGGCCTGGCCACGGCCATTCGCCTGAAGCAATTGGCTGCTGAAAAAGGCCAGGATGTCTCGGTCGTGGTGCTCGAAAAAGGCTCTGAGCCCGGCGCGCACATCCTCTCGGGCGCCATCATGGACCCCAAGGCGCTGACCGAGCTGATCCCCGACTGGAAAGCCAAGGGCGCCCCACTCAAGCAGCCCGTCACCGACGACGCCTACATCTTCCTCAGCGAGAAATCGGGCTTTCGCGTGCCCAACATGTTCCTGCCGCCCTTTGCCCACAACCACGGCAACTACATCGTTCGCCTGGGCGACGTGACCAAGTGGATGGCCGAACAGGCAGAGGCCCTGGGCGTGGAAATTTTCCCCGGCTTCACCGCTGCCGAGGTGCTCTACAACGACGACGGCTCTGTGAAGGGCGTAGCCACCGGCAACATGGGCATCGGCAAGGACGGCGAGCCCACCGAAAACTTCCAGCTCGGCATGGAATTGCTGGGCAAATACACCGTGTTTGCCGAAGGCGCGCGCGGCCACCTGGGCAAACAACTGATCGCCAAATTCCACCTCGACGAAGGCCGCGATCCGCAAAGCTTTGGCATCGGCGTGAAGGAGCTGTGGGAGATCGACCCCAAGAAACACCAGCCCGGCTTTGTGATGCACACCGCTGGCTGGCCCATGGAGAACGACACCTACGGCGGCGCCTTCCTGTACCACCTGGACGACAACAAGGTGGCCCTGGGCTTCGTGACCGGCCTGGGCTACACCAACCCCTATCTCAGCCCCTTCGAGGAATTCCAGCGCTGGAAAACACACCCCAACGTCCGCTACTACTTCGAGAACGAAAACGGTGAGATCACGGCCAAGCGCCTGTCGTATGGCGCGCGCGCCATCAACGCCAGTGGCCTCAACGCCCTGCCCAAGACCATCTTCCCCGGCGGCGCGCTGGTGGGCTGCAACGCGGGTTACCTCAACGTGGGCCGCATCAAGGGCAGCCACGCCGCCATCAAAACCGGCATGCTGGCCGCCGAGGCCGCGTATGACGCCATCGTGGCCGGGCGCCAGCATGACGAACTCAAGGCCTACCCCAAGGCCTTCGAGGAAAGCTGGCTCTACACCGAGCTGAACAAGGACCGCAACTTCAAGAACTGGTTCAAATACGGCCTGACCACGGCCACGCTGATGAACGGCTTCGAGCAATTCGTGCTGCGCGGCCACATCCCCTGGACACTGCACCGCGACAAGGCCGACCACCAGTACCTCAAGCCCGCCGCCGAATGCAAACCCATCGCCTACCCCAAGCCCGATGGCAAGCTCACGTTCGACCGCCTCTCCAGCGTGTTCATCAGCAACACCAACCACGAAGAAAACCAGCCCGCCCACTTGACGCTCAAGGACGCAAGCGTGCCGGTCAACATCAACCTGGCCAAGTACGCAGGCCCCGAGGCACGCTACTGCCCCGCCGGTGTGTACGAGTTCGTGGCCGATGAAGCCAAGGGCGGCAATGCCCAGCGCCTGCAGATCAACGCGCAAAACTGCGTGCACTGCAAGACCTGCGACATCAAGGACCCCACGCAGAACATCGTGTGGGTCACCCCGGAAGGCGGCGGCGGGCCGAACTACGCGGGCATGTAGTCACATCAAAATTCATAGCACTTAGTGCTTGAAGGGCCTGCGCTGCAGGCCCTTTTTTATTGACCTCTTTGATACCAGCGGTCACGCGGTTGCGCGCGTGAGCTGAAACTGCCCCATCGCACCCGCCAGCCGGTTGGCCTGGTCCTTGAGGCTCTGGGCCGCTGCAGCGCCCTGCTCCACCAGCGCGGCGTTTTGCTGCGTCATGTGGTCGAGTTGGTCCACAGCCTGGCTCACCTGGCCGATCTGCGTGCTCTGCTCGCTGCTGGCCTCGTTGATCTCGGACATCAGCGTGGTCACGCTCTCGACGCTGTGCACGATGTCACCCATGGTGGAGCCCGCAGTCACCACCAATTTGGCGCCATCGCTCACCTTGGCCACGCTGTCAGAGATGAGCGCCTTGATCTCGCGCGCCGCATTGGCGCTGCGCCCGGCCAGGCCGCGCACCTCGCTGGCCACCACGGCAAAGCCACGCCCCTGCTCGCCCGCACGGGCGGCCTCCACGGCCGCATTGAGCGCGAGGATATTGGTCTGGAAGGCAATGCCGTCGATGATGCCCACGATGTCGGCAATCTTCTTGCTGCTGGCGTTGATCTCTTCCATGGTCTTAACCACCTGGCTGACCACTTCGCCGCCTTTGCTGGCCACTTCCGTGGCGTTCAGCGCCAGGGCATTGGCCTGGCGCGTGCTGTCGGCATTGGCGGCCACCATCTGCGCCAGCTGTGCAATGCTGGCCGCCGTCTGCTGCAGGTTGCTGGCGGCATGCTCGGTGCGCATGCTCAGGTCGGTGTTGCCCGCTGCCACTTCGGAACTGGCCACATGGATGGATTCGCCCGAGTCACGCACCTCGGTTACCACGTAGTGCAGCGACTCGACCATCTTGTCCAGCGCGATGAGCAACTGGCCAATCTCGTCGGTGCGCAGGGTTTGCATACGCACCGTGAGGTCTCCCCGCGCCACCATAGCGGCCGCCTCGGACGCCTGGCGCAGCGGCAGCACGATGGAGCGCCGCAGCAGCCAGCCAAACAGCGCCGACAGTGCCACCACCACCAGCACCGCCACAGCACTGACCCATTGCGCACGGGACGCGTCGGTAATCATGCTGTCACCCGCTTTCAGGGATGACTGCTCGGAGGCTGCGAGCAACTGGTCAATGGAGCGCAGGTACTGGGTCAACGCAGCAGCGTGTTCCTGCAATTCCTTCTGGCTGATGATCTTGGCTTCGAGGGCGTTTTGCACCAGCGCATCCCGCAGCACTGCATATTTCTGACGTTGCTCCTGGGCTTCGGTCCACAGCGGCCCGGCGCTCTCGCTGGAGGACGCCTTGGCCATCGCTTGTTCAATGCGCTTGCGCATCGCATCTTCGGCGGCGATTTGGCTGCGCATCTCGGCCACCAGCGGGAACACGTCGGACGACAACGTGGCACGCAATGCAATCTGGCCAATATAGACAGACTGCGTTTTCCAGTCCCGCACCGTGCGCTCAATGGGCAACTGCTCTGCTGTCAGCAGCGTAGCCTGGCGGCTGGTGTCCTGGCCCGTCAGCCAGGTGGTGGCACCGAGCAAGGCCACCGCGAAGCCCAGAATGCCAAAGCTGGCCGCCAGCTTCTGCCCCACGCTCAGAGAGTGGCTGCGCCGCGCAGGCTCTGGGCTCTGGGCGGCAGAGTCTGTTGCGGCACGGCCGACATCCGCGTGTGCAGGTGCGGCGGAGAAGGTGGCGCCGCCAAGCGCCCCGGAAGTGGCTGGCAAGTAGTTCATGAGCGTTCTCCTGGTTCATTTCCCGCACCATGCGGGGGTGGAAACCAGTGGTGGCAAGCGCTGTGCCCAGTGCGTCCCCGCAGATACATCGCACACAGCACATGCCCCACTGAGGTCAGCTGCCCATCACGTCACGACGTGACACATTCGCCAAAGCCGCCACCGCCGGGGGTAGCGATCTCGAACACATCGCCCGGCTCCATCAGCGCCGCACCGATGTGCCCCAGCTCTTCGACCTGGCCGTTGGCACGCAGCACGCGGTTGGCACCGGGTCGGCCGGGCTGGCCGCCTGCCATGCCAAAGGCGGGGTTCAGGCGCCCGTTGGACAAAATGCTGGCCGTCATCGCCTCCAGAAAACGCACACGCCGCACGCCGCCATCACCACCCGCCCAGCGGCCTGCCCCGCCAGACCCGCGCTGGATCTCGTAGCTGTCGAGTACCACGGGGAAGCGGAACTCCAGCACCTCGGGGTCGGTCAGGCGCGAATTGGTCATGTGCGTCTGGACCACACTGGTGCCGTCAAACCCGCGCACTGTGCGGCCCGATGCATCGAACACCGCACCGGCACCGCTGCCACCGGCAATGGTTTCGTAGTACTGGTACTGCGCATTGCCAAAGGTGAAGTTGTTCATGGTGGGCTGGCTGCCCGCCATCACGCCCAAGGCGCCGAACAACGCATTGGTGATGCAGGTGGAGGTCTCCACATTGCCAGCCACTACCGAGGCCGGCGGGTTGGGGTTGAGCATAGAGCCCTGCGGGATGACGACCTGCAGGGGCTTGAGGCACCCGGCATTGAGCGGGATGTCGTCGTCCACCAGGGTGCGGAACACATACAGCACCGCCGCCATGCACACCGCACGCGGGGCGTTGAAGTTGTTGGTCTGCTGCGCGCTGGTGCCTGCAAAGTCGATTACCGCGCTGCGCTCGGCCACGTTGACCTTGACCGACACGCTGATCTGTGCCCCGTTGTCCAACTTCAGGGTGAACTGCCCGTCTTTGAGCTGCGTGATCACGCGGCGCACCGACTCTTCCGCGTTGTCCTGTACGTGGCGCATGTAGGCCTGCACGACATCCAGGCCAAACTGGCCCACCATCTTCGAGAGTTCCTGCACACCCTTCTCGTTGGCAGCGATTTGCGCGCGCAGATCGGCCAGGTTCTGCTGGGGATTTCGGCTGGGGTATTGCGTGGTGCCGCCACCCGTCGTCAGCAGGCTGCGCACCTCTTCTTCCAGGAAGATTCCTCGGTCCACCAGCTTCACATTGTTGATCTGCACACCCTCTTCGTCGATGCGCGTGGAGAACGGTGGCATCGAGCCCGGCGTGGTGCCACCGATGTCGGCATGGTGGCCCCGGCTGCCCACATAAAACGTGGGATCCTCGCCATCAGCCACATACACCGGGGTGATCACGGTCACATCGGGCAGATGGGTACCGCCATGGTACGGGTCGTTGAGCATGTACACGTCGCCCGGGTGCATCTTCCCCGCGTTCTCGCGGATCACGGTCTTGATGCTCTCACCCATGGAGCCCAAGTGCACGGGCATGTGCGGCGCGTTGGCAATCAGGTTGCCCGTGGCATCGAAGAGCGCACAGCTGAAGTCCAGGCGTTCCTTGATGTTGACCGAGTAGGCCGTGTTTTGCAACTGCAGCCCCATCTGCTCAGCGATGTTCATGAACAGGTTGTTGAACACCTCCAACAGCACAGGGTCTACCGTGGTGCCTGCGGCGTACTGCACCTTGCGGGCCGTCACACGGTCCAGCACCAGGTGATCCAGGTCGGTCAGGCGGGCGGACCAGCCGGGCTCCACCACGGTGGTGGTGTTCTTTTCGGCAATGATGGCCGGTCCGGGGATCACGTCGCCAGGGTGCAGGTCCTCGCGCACCACCAAAGCGGCGTCGTGCCATGCGCTGCCCGAGTACATCTTCACCGTCTCGCGTTGCGGGTGCTTACGGTGCGGATGCACGGGCAGGCGCGGCTCGGCGGGGGCGTCGCCCGCAATCATGGCCTCGACCGACACTGCCTCCACCACCAGGCTCTTGCCTACCATGAGGAAGGCAAAACGCTGGCGATAGGCAGATTCGAAAGCAGCCTGGATGCTGGCCATATCGCCAAACGGCACCAGCAGGGCCGAATCGGTGCCTTCGTAGCGCACGTGCACGTGGTGGCGCACCTGCACCGGGTTGGCGCTGACCTGCTGGCGCTTTAGCTCTGCCTGGGCCGCAGAACCCAGTGCGTCCAGGCGTTCCGCAATCAGCGGCAGCGATGCTGCGGCCAGCGGCATCTCCACCGCCTGTTCGCGGATCACAGTCTGGTCCGCCAGCCCCATGCCATAAGCGCTGAGAACACCGGCCAGCGGGTGCACAAACACCCGCGACATGCCCAAAGCGTCGGCCACCAGGCAGGCATGCTGGCCGCCCGCGCCACCAAAACACTGCAGCGTGTAGCGCGTCACGTCGTAGCCGCGTGCCACGCTGATCTTCTTGATGGCGTTGGCCATCTGCTGGACAGCGATCTGGATGAAGCCTTCGGCCACTTCCTCGGGCTTGCGCTGGGTCTGCGCAGCAATTTCCTCAAAACGGGCGCGTACCGCATCGGCGTCCAGTGTTTCGTTGGCGGCGGGGCCAAACACGCTGGGGAAGTAACGCGGCTGCACCTTACCTACCATCACGTTGGCATCGGTCACGGCCAGCGGGCCGCCACGGCGGTAGCTCACCGGGCCTGGGTTGGCGCCTGCGCTCTCGGGGCCAACTCGGAAACGGGCACCGTCGTAGGCCAGCACCGAGCCGCCGCCAGCCGCTACCGTGTGGATACTCATCATGGGAGCGCGCATGCGCACACCGGCGACGTGGGTTTCGAACTCGCGCTCGAACGCACCGGCGTAGTGACTTACATCAGTGGATGTTCCGCCCATGTCAAAGCCGATGACCTTTTCATGCCCGGCCAGGCCCGCCGTGCGCGCCATGCCGACGATGCCACCTGCGGGCCCCGACAGAATCGCATCCTTGCCCTGGAAGGTACCCGCATCGGTGAGCCCCCCCGAAGACTGCATGAAGAACAGCTTGACGCCCGGCATCTCGCTGGCCACCTGCTCCACATAGCGGCGCAGGATGGGCGAGAGGTAGGCATCCACCACGGTGGTGTCGCCCCTGCTCACGAACTTCATCATGGGGCTGGTTTCGTGCGAGGTGCTGATCTGCGTGAAGCCCACCTCTTTGGCGATGCGCTGAGCCGCCTGTTCATGCTGGGTGTAGCGGTAGCCGTGCATGAACACAATGGCCACGCTGCGCAGACCACGCCCGTAGGCTGCCAGCAAGTCGCCGCGCAGGCTGGATTCGTCCAGTGCCAGCAGCACATCGCCATGGGCGCCCACCCGTTCGCACGCTTCGATCACCTCGGTGTACAAAAGCTCGGGCAACTGGATGTGGCGGTCGAACAAGCGTGGGCGGTTCTGGTAGGCAATGCGCAACGCGTCGCGAAAGCCGCGCGTGGTCACCAGCAGCGTGGGCTCGCCCTTGCGCTCCAGCAATGCGTTGGTGGCCACGGTGGTGCCCATCTTCACGCACTCCACCAGCGCGGGTGTCACCGGCTCGCCGGATTTAAGGCCCAGCAGGTGGCGAATGCCCGCCACGGCGGCGTCCTTGTACTGCTCGGGGTTTTCAGACAGCAGCTTGTGGGTGGCCAGCGAGCCATCGGGCCGCTTGGCCACGATGTCGGTGAATGTGCCCCCACGGTCAATCCAGAACTGCCAGCGGGGAATGTGGGTGGTGGGTGCAAGTTGTGTCATGGTGTGATGGTTTGCAAAAGTGAAATGAAAGGGTTCGGTGCTCGCTCAGGCCGCCAGGGCCAGAGGGGAGCGGGCCGGGGAGCGCGGCGCGCGAGCCAGTGCCTCCAGCACCGCGCGCACAGAAGGAATGGAGGGCGCTGTGACCATGGCCTTGTCCGCACCGCACCAGGG
The DNA here is from genome assembly GCF_027492855.1 of Acidovorax sp. Lineage (GTDB taxonomy): Bacteria > Pseudomonadota > Gammaproteobacteria > Burkholderiales > Burkholderiaceae_C > Acidovorax. Next base: position 13,910 of record NZ_JAPUDY010000003.1, on the reverse strand, counting down.
GCGGCTCAGCGCCGCGATCCAAGGCATCACGGCATGGATATCCGAGGGTGGCAGGGTTTGCATGCTGTCCACAACAATGCTCAGCTCCTGCGCCAGGCGCGAGCCCGGTGCAAAGCGCCAGTGGTACTGGCCGCAACCCAGGCGCACAGCGCGGCTGTCTTTTTCGGTCATGGCCTCCAGCCAGGGGCCGTGAAACTCCGCACACGCAGGATCGGGAGGATCAGCCAAACAGAAGCTGTACACGTTTTCATAGGTGCGACCAAAGCGGCGCACCAGGGTTTCGGCAATGGCGTCGCGGCCGTGGGCCACCGGCGGAAAGTCCATGTCGCCCTGCCGCACGTCCATGCGCAGCAGCGCGCCGCCGGCAAAGGCCCGCTCAATCAGGTGAGGCCGGTTGCCATCCTTGGCCAGCAGATACATCTCAATGGTGTCTGAAGGGGTTTGCATGGTGATTCCTTGGTGATGCCAACAATGGCCTAGCGCTGCGTGTAGTACGGGATGAAGAGCTGGTTGGCCTCGCTCCCCACGGACCGCACCCATTCGCGGGAAAACCGTTCGCCCAGGCGTTTGAGCTCGGTGCCGAGAATGGCCGAGGGCGGCTCAACCTTGATACCCCTGCGCTGCAGCTCGGTCACCGACTCCTCGGCCACGGCGGCACTCATCTCCCACCCCCGTTTTTCGGCGTCTGCTGCTGCCTGGCTCACGGCCTGGCGCACCGGGGCGGGCAGTGCGTCAAACGCCCGCTGGTTCACAAAGACGATGTTCTTGGGGAACCAGGCGTTGATACCGTAGTACTGCTTGATCTGGCCCCAGACCTGGTTTTCCACCCCCGTCAAGGCCGATGTGATCATCGAATCCAGCTTTCCGGCGGCCAGGGCCTGGTTGACCTCGACCATGGGCACATCCACGGGCGTGGCGCCCAGCAGCTCGGCAATGCGCACCGTGCCCGGGTTGTAGGTGCGCATGCGGGAGCCCTTGAAATCCGCCGACGAACGCACCGGGACCGTGGTGAACAGCCCCTGCGGGGGCCACGGCACGGCGTACAAGGCTTTGAGCCCCTTGCGCGCCATGTGCGCTTCGATCAGCGGACGCTGCACATCCCACATGCGCCGTGCGTCGGCATAGCTGCGGACCACAAAAGGCACGGAATCGCCACCTGCCATGGGGATGTCGCGCACCAGGCTCGTCATGATGGTTTCGCCCGCCTGGGCCTTGCCGTCCTGCACCGCCTGAGGGATCTCCCCCAGTTTGAACAAGGCGTTGTTGGCATGCACTTCAATGTGCAATGCACCGGCTGAAGCACGCTCCACGTCTTGCGCAAACTGAACGATATTGCGCGTGTGGAACGACTCCGCCCGGTAGCCCGTGGCCAGCTTCCACTGGGTCTGGGCGTGCAGCACCGGGGCCACGGCAAGCGCAGCCAACAACACAATGGTCTTCATGGTGAGCTCCTGTACGGACTATTCGGCGAGGGGCGCAGCGGGGTCAGCCCTGCATCTGGCGTGGCAGCCAGAGCACGACATCGGGCACGAAATACGTCAGGATGACCGCAACGATCATCAGTGCGAACAAAGGCAACGCAGTGCGGGCGATCCAGGTAACTTCGCGGCGCGTCATGCCCTGCAGCACAAAGAGGTTGAAGCCCACCGGCGGAGTGATCTGCGCCATCTCCACCACCAACACGATGAAGATGCCGAACCACACCAGGTCAAAGCCTGCAGCCTCCACCGTGGGCAGCAGCACCGCGATGGTCAGCACCACCATGGAGATGCCATCCAGGAAGCAGCCCAGCATGATGAAAAACACGATGAGCAGCAGCATCAGCGCAAAGGGCGACAGGTGCAGGGCACCGATGAACTCGGCCAGGTGGCGTGGGAGGCCGATGAAGCCCATGGCCAGTGTGAGGAACGCAGCGCCCGCCAGGATGAGGCCGATCATGCAGTACACGCGGCAGGCAGCGACCAGCCCGTCCTTGAAGCGCGCCCAATCAAGTGATCCCTCGATCTTCGCCAGGATCAGCGATCCGCCCACACCCAGCGCCGCAGCCTCGGTGGCGGTGGCAATACCGCTGTAGATGGCGCCCAGCACCACCACGATGAGCGACACCACAGGGATCAGGTGGCGCGACGCATAGAGCTTCTGCACAAAGCTCAGACGGGCATCGGGCGCTGGCACCTTGTCCTTGTTGAACAGGGCCCACACGACGATGTAGCCCATGAACAGCGCTGCCAGCATCAAACCTGGAATCACGCCGGCCAGGAACAGCTTTGAGATCGACACATTGGCCGCCACGCCATAGACGATCATGATGATCGAAGGAGGGATCAGCAGGCCCAGCGTGCCTGCGCCAGCCAGTGTGCCCACCGAGATGTCTTCGGGATAACCGCGCTGCTTGAGTTCGGGCAGCGTGATCTTGCCGATGGTCGCGCAAGTGGCCGCCGATGAGCCCGAGATGGCAGCGAAGATGGTGCAGCCCACCACATTCACATGCAACAGGCGGCCGGGCAGACGATCCAGCCAGGGCGCCAGGCCTTTGAACATGCTGCTCGACAGCTTGCTGCGAAACAGGATCTCGCCCATCCAGAGGAATAGCGGCAAGGCCGTGAGCGTCCAGCTGGAGGTAGACCCCCAAATGGTCAGCATCATGCTGTCGCCCACAGGGCGGCTGGTAAAAAGCTCCATACCGACCAGAGCCACCGCAAGCAGTGACAGGCCGATCCACAAACCCGAACCGAGCACTGCAAAGAGCACCACGATCAGGCCAAAGGCAATGATGACGTCCATGTTGATTTCTCCTGCCTGGGGTTACTCGGAACGGGCCGATTCAGACGCGGCAATGAAGGCCACGCCCTGAAAGCGCAGGATGAGCGCATGGGCAAACGACAGCGCAAAGCCGATACAGCCCATGGCCATGCTGATCTGGGGAATCCACAGCGGCGAAGCATCGGCCGCAGGCGAGATGTCGTGCGTGATGTAGGAGATCCACACCGAGCGCACGGCGTACCAGGCGATGTAGAGCGTGAGCACGAGCGCCGCACTCAGGCAGAACCATTCGAAGGCCGAGCGCAGGCGCTCAGGCAGGCGGTCCAGCACCAGCGTCACACGGATGTGGTCGCCGTTTTGCAGTGTGCCGGGCAAGGCGAAGAACAGCGCGGCAGCGATGGCGTAGCCTGCGTAAGCATCGAGTCCATCGATGTTCAGGTGGATGACTTCGCGGGCAAACACGCCCAGCGTGACGGCGGCAAACGCAGCCAGCATGGAGATGCCGGACAGCAACATCAGCAGTCTGTAGAAATTTCGGACGAGTTTGTCCATGGCGTACTCCGGTAACGCTTGAAAGATGAAAAGGGGATGGCTGGAAACGAGGGCAGCGCGCGGGGGCTGCTGCCCGGCCCCGTGGCGGGGCCTGGAACGCGGCGCTTACTTCTTGCGGTAGGCGTCGATGATGGCCTGGCCCTCGGCACCGGCCGACTTCACCCAGTCAGCGGTCATCGACTCACCAATGCTGGCCAGTTCCTTCTTGATGCTGTCGCTGGGCTCGGCCACGGTCATGCCCTTGGCGGCCAGCTCCTTGATGAACTCCTTGTCCACCCGCTCGCTGGTGGCCCAGCCGCGCGCCTCGGCATCGGCAGCAGCCTTCAGCACGGCGTCCTGCAATGGCTTGTCGAGCGCATCAAAGGCCTTCTGGTTGACCACCGTAGCGTTGCGCGGCAACCAGGCGCTGACGGGGTAGAAATGCTTCACCTGCTCATACAGCTTGGACTCCACGCCGCTGGCGCTCGACGTCAGAAAGTTCTGCACGGTGTTGGTGGCCAGGGCCTGGCCCAGCTCCGACAGCTGGATCGTCACCGGCTGCGCCTTGAGCAGTTGCGCAATACGCGTGGTGGCGGGGTTGTAGGCCCGCATCTTGGTGCCTGCAAAGTCCGCTGGCGTACTCACGGGCTTGAGCGAGTAGAGCGACTGGCCGGGCCATGGCACGGTGAACAGCACCTTCACACCCTGCGAAGCGAGCAGCTTTTCCTGCGCAGGCTTGGCGGCCAGATACAGGCGCTTGGAATCGGCATAGCTGGTGGCTAGAAACGGGATCGAATCGACGCCAAACAATGGGTTTTCGTTGGATGCACCCGAGAGAATGAACTCGGCCGAAGGCACCTGGCCGGTTTGCACCGCACGCTTGATTTCGTTGGCCTTGTACAGCGAGCCGCCGGGGTGCAACACGATCTTGAGCTTGCCACCCGTGAGCTGATCCACCTCGCTGGCGAACTGCTGTACGTTCTGCGTCTGGAAGCTGTTGGCGCCATAGCCCGTGGGCAGGTCCCATTTGATCTGGGCCTGGACGGCGCAGACGCTGAGGACTGCGGACAAACAAATTGCGGTTTTCTTCATGGTGGAACTCCTTGTTGAAAGCGGATCAGAAACTGGCGAGCTGGTGGTTGAGAAGGTCGGTGACCAGCATGCAGCCCGGTGCATGCGTGATGCAGAACGCGGGCTGGACATTCAAGATGGCCGATTGCGGGGTCACGCCGCAGGCCCAGAAAACAGGGATTTCGCCCGGCATCAGCGCTACGGCGTCCCCGTAGTCGGGATGGGCAAGATCGGCGATGCCGATCAGGGCCGGGTCACCGATGTGCACAGGCGCTCCATGCACATTGGGGAAACGCGAGGTGACCTGCACGGCCCGAATCACATCCGCTGCGGGCATGGGACGCATGGTCACCACCATGGCACCGCCAAAAGGGCCGGCCGGTTCGGTTTGCACATTGGTGCGGAACATGGCCACGTTCTTGCCTTCGTCGATGTGGCGCAGGCGGATACCTGCCTCGATCAATGCGGACTCGAACGAGAACGAACAGCCCAGGATGAAGGTGACCAGGTCCGGCCGCCAGAGGCTGGCAATGTCCGCCACCTCCTCCGACATTTCACCGTGGCGCCAGATGCGGTACAGCGGCACATCACTGCGGATGTCGATGTCCTTGCCCAGCGAAGGCAGGGTGAACTGGCCAGGCTCGCTGACCGCCAGCACGGGGCAAGGTTTGGGGTTGCGCTGGCAGAACCGCAGGAAATCACTGGCAAGCACCTCGGGCAGGATGACCACGTTGCCTTGCACATGGCCGTCTGCGAGACCGCTGGTGTGCGATGTCCACAGACCCTTGCGGATGGTGTCGCGGACGTGGTTCGGATTGCTGGTGCCCTTAGGACCAAACACCGCGAGCGAATTTTCTTGAGCTAAGTCCACCGTATTTCCTTGCATTGAGAGGAGTCAATTGCATGACGTTGGACGGATTGTGTTGGGGTGTAACTGCGCTGGCAAATTCAAAAAATTTCTCTTAGCTCATCGATTTTTTCGATGTATTCCATTGGGGCGAAGCAAACCAACTTGACGCCAAGGGTTAACCCTTGGGTTTCGGTCTAGGGTTAACCCGGGCCCTTGAAAGGAGAATTTGCACAAGCGCAGTCGCACCGAACTGCGCAGGTCGTTTCAAGGCGAAGTTCCCGGGGCTGCGCCGTAAACGCAGACAGAGCAGCCGCAGTGCGCGCAGCGGAAAAAGGAGCGTGCGTGGTCCCCGCGCTCAGGTGCGGGCCTTGCGGGGCTTGGGCTCTGGGGGTTGCTGCGCTTCGATGAAGCTGAGCGCCGAACGCACGATTGCCTCCATCGCGGGCGAAGACGGATCTTCGCGATAGCTCACGTGAATGGGCAGAGGACGCAGCGCAATGTCGCAGGCCAGTGCGCGAAGATCCGGGAATGCCAGCATCCGCTGCACCGCCAGGCGCGGCAGCGTGGCAACGCCAAAACCGCCCTGCACCAGCTGCACCATGGCAGAGATTGAGGAAATGGTGTGCACGCAGCGCGGCTCCACCTGTGCCTGGCGCAGCGTGTCCAGCAGGTACACATGGGGCTGAGAACCGCGCTGAAAGGTCAGGATGTCGGTGCCGGCAAAGTCTTCGGATGCATAGCGCCGCTTGCGGTGGATCTTGCTGTTGCCGACGAAAACCATCTCCATCGGCGTCAGCGCCTGGCTGCGAATGCCTTCGGCCGATGCGGGCAAGGCCGCAAACACGGCATCTAACGTGCCCCGACGGATCTGATCCAGCAGCACCGGCGTGGATTCGACCGTGAGTTCCAGCTCCAGCAGCGGGTTGTCCTTGCGCAGTTGTTCCACCCAGGGGATGAGCCACGAGTGGAGCACCGACTCAATGGCGCCCAGGCGGATCGACACTTCCAGCGGCCCGCCCGATCCCATCTCGGTCTTGAGCTGGCGCTGCAGTTCCAGCATGCGTTTTGCATAAATGAGAAACCGCGTGCCCGCCACCGTGAGCTTGAAATGTTTGTCGCGCCGGTCCAGCAGCAGCACGCCCAGTTCTTCCTCCAGCGCCGCCACGCGGCTGGACATAGCCGACTGCGTCAGAAAGAGCTTTTCCGCCGCACGCGTCACGCTCTTGAGGGAGGCCACCCAGTAAAAGGCTTCGACAAAACGCAGGTTCATGGTGGTGGTTCTCCGGCCGTGCTGGCACGCTTCAAGCCCCTGGCTGCGCACCGTGGTGGTGCAACCCACCGAAACCAGCGCAAAAGGCAGGGCCATTCTGCCGTTGATCTGCACGCCCTACAGCCTCTGAACCGCAGAAACAGAGCACGGCGAGTGTTCCTTAATGCCTGTGCGATGGGATGGGCATCTGATGCAAATACTATTAAATTGATAGCTATTAGCGCTTTACAGACAGGCGCCAGATTCCATTTTTCATTCAAACTCATCCCACAAACAGGGGTAGATCGGCCTTCTTCAGCGTGCGCAGCACAAAGCTGGAGCGGCTGTGGCGTATGCCCTTGATCTTGTAGAGCTTCTCGCGCAGCAGGCGCTCGTAGTCGCGCGTGTCTTTCACCACGATGCGCAGCAGGTAGTCGTAGTCGCCCGACACCAGGTGCGCCTCGATCACCTCGGGGATGCTGGCCAGTGTTTCGCCAAATTTTTCGAGCGTGTTGTCCGAATGGCTGTCGAGCGTGACCTGCACCAGCACGGTGTCGGCCAGATCCAGCGACTGCGGGTTGATGCGCACCGTGTAGCCCTGGATCACGCCCGCCTCTTCCATCTTCTTGATGCGCCCCCAGCAGGGCGACGGGCTCAGGCCCACGGCCTGCCCGATCTCTTGCAGGCTGGCGCGCGCATTGCCTTGCAGCACAGCCAGAATTTTTCTATCGAGGCGATCCATCGGCCTGATTATCCAGCAAAACACCTGTTTGCAGAAAATTTTTCTGCAAACAAGCAGAAACAGCCTGATTACAGCAAATTCATCTCCAGCCCACGGCGCATACTTTCTGCATCAAGGCGCTTTTACCGAAGTGCACGAACTGACAAGGCCCCGGCTGGTTACCGCCAGCACGGGGCCCTTGGCATGTGGGCGCAAACACAAGGCCGCTCACATCACGGCACATGCGCCGCCAGAGCATGACAAGAAGCTGACGGACTGCCTTTAATAAGCACGCTTACCAGCACAAACCCCGATGCCCCCTCAAAAGGGGCGCCGCCATAATTTGCGCGAGACTGGCACCCCTGTGCCACCACCCTCCCCCAAGGCGCACGCCCCCGAGGCGGCCGCCACAACATCCCAACAGGAGACAGCATGCAACTGACCAAACTCGTCGTCGGCCTGAGCCTTGCGCTCGGCTTTGTGGCCACCGCTGCCGCGCAAACCACCATGCGCATCAGCATTTCGACCGCCCAGAACTCTCACCAGGGCGTGGCCATCGACACGTTTGCCAAGGAAGTAGAGAAACGCACTGGCGGCCGCTACAAGGTGCAGACTTTCTACAACGGTGCACTGGGCGGCGAGCGCGAGTCGATCGAAGCCGTGCAATTGGGCACGCAGGAGCTGGCTTTCAGCTCCACCGGCCCCATCCCCAACTTCGTGCCAGAGACCAAAATCCTGGACGTGCCTTTCCTGTTCCGCGACAAGGCCCATGCCCGCGCCGTGCTGGACGGCCCCATCGGCCAGGAGATGCTGGGCAAGTTCGACGCCAAGGGTTTCAAGGCGCTGGCCTGGGCTGAAAACGGCTTCCGCCACATGACCAACAGCAAGCGCGACGTGAAGGAGCCGGGCGACCTCAAGGGCCTGAAGATGCGCACGATGGAAAACCCCGTGCACATCGCCGCCTACAAGGGCTTTGGCATCATCACCACGCCCATGGCGTTCCCTGAGGTGTTCACGGCCTTGCAACAAGGCACCGTGGACGGCCAGGAGAACCCCCTGCCCGTGATCATCTCGGCCAAGTTCGACCAGGTGCAAAAGCACCTCACGCTCACCGGCCACGTCTATTCGCCCTGCATCTTCGTGATGAACAAGGCATCGTTCGACAAGCTCTCGGCCGCCGACAAGCAGGCCTTCATCGACGCTGCCAAAGAAGGCACCAAGGCCAACCGCGCCCGCGTGGACGAAGACGATGCCAAGGGCGTGGCCGACCTGCGCGCCAAGGGCATGACCGTGATCGACAACCCGGACAAGGCAAAATTCGTGGCAGCCCTGGCGCCCGTGAACGCCGAGTTCGAAAAGCAGTTCGGCAAGGCCACGCTCGACAAGATCCGCGACGTCAAGTAATCTGCCCTCCGCCGCTACTATATTTTTAGTAGCATAAAACGCCCGTAGCTCAAGCGCTGTCGGGCGTTTTTATTCCTGTTTCTTTGCTGCTCCACTCTTGCCCCATGGCCGGCACCGCCCCATGAAAAATGCCTTTCTCACCTTTGAGCGATGGACCACGTCCTTCGCCATGCTGGGCGCCTGCGCCATGCTGCTCATTTCCGCGTCGCTGGGCATGTTCCAGATCGTGACGCGGTTCGTGCTCGAACAACCCGCCGAGTGGACGGAAGTGCTGATCCGCTTCAGCCTTATCTGGATGGTGTTCCTGGCCATCCCCGCAGCCTTTCGCCAGGGCGCGATGGTGAGCGTGGACGTGCTGTACCGCTGGAGCCCGCCCAAGATACGGCGGGTGCTGGACTGGGTGGTGGCGCTGGCAGCGCTGGCGCTCATCGGCATCGTCATCTGGTGGGGCTGGGACTACGCCAAACGCGGCGGCGTGCAGAGCATGGCGGGGCTGGAGTCCGTGTCCATGTTCTGGGCTTATTTGGCCATGCCGGTCGGCGGCCTCTTTTGTGTCGTTGGCATCATCGGCAACCTCATTGACCCCGTGCGTATGGAACTGGAGACCGCCCAATGAACGCCGCGCCGAGCCGTCTCAAGCAAGTGAACGGCCCCCTTGGGGGGCAGCAAGGACATGCAATGCCGAGCGTGGGGGCCACACTATGACTTTGGTCATGATTTCTACGATGGTGCTGTGCTTTGCACTCACCGTATCGGTTGCTGTCTCCATCGGCCTCGCGTCCATGCTGGGCATCCAGGCGTCCAACGCAAACATGCTCATTTCCGTGAAGGAAATGTTCGGTGCCATCAACAAGTTTCCGCTGGCCGCCATTCCCTTCTTCATTCTGGCGGGCAACCTCATGGAAACCGGCGGCATCTCGCGCCGCCTGGTGGAGTTCGCCAAGAGCATCGTGGGCGGCGTGCAGGGCGGCCTGCCCATGACCTGCGTGCTCACCTGCATGATCTTCGCGGCCGTGTCGGGCTCGTCGGTGGCCACCACCTTCGCCATTGGTGCCATCCTGATCCCCGCGCTCATCAAGCATGGTTATCCCACCACCTACGCAGCCGCCTTGCAGGCCACCAGCGCCGAGTTGGGGGTCATCATTCCACCGTCGATCCCGCTCATCCTCTACGGCGTGAGCGCCGAGGTGTCGATCGGCGAGCTGTTCATCGCCGGTTTTGGCCCCGGCCTGCTGATCAGCGGCGCGCTGATGCTGTTCGTCTGGGCCTATTGCAAATACAAGGGCTGGGGCAAGAACGATGGCGATGGCCGCATGTCTTTTGGCAAGGCCACGCTGCAGGCGGGCTGGGCGCTGCTCATGCCCGTGATCATCCTGGGCGGCATCTATGGCGGCGTCTTCACACCCACCGAGGCCTCGGCCGTGGCCGTGTTCTATGCGCTGGTCATTGGCGTCGTGATCTACCGCGAGATCAAGCTCAAGGACCTGTTCCCCATCCTGCGCAAGTCGGCCATCTCGTCGGCGGTGATCATGTTCATCATCGCCAACGCGGGCCTGTTCGCCTTCCTCATCACGCGCGCGGGCGTGCCGGATGCCATCGGCCGCTGGCTGGAGGCCGTGCTGCAATCGCCCACCCTGTTCCTGCTGGGTGTGAATGCGGCGCTGTTCCTGATCGGCATGTTCATCGAAACCAGCGCGGCCATCATCGTGCTGGCCCCTATTCTGGCGCCGGTGGCCATGCACTTCGGCGTCGATCCGGTGCACTTCGGCCTCATCATGGTGGTGAACCTCGCTTTGGGCATGATCACCCCGCCCTTCGGCGTGAACCTGTTTGCCGCCTGCACGGTGGCCAAAATCTCGCTCGACCGGATCATCAAACACCTGCTGCCCTTCGTGGGCGTGATTTTGGTGTGCCTGCTGATCATCACTTACATCCCATCGATCTCGCTGGCCTTTCGCGATCTGCTCTACGCAAAGTAGTTGTTAGAATCCGCAGGTCAGGAGAGAGTGCTTCGCCCGCCATGCGCGCGCAGCACCGCCGAAGGCGCAGGCAGCAGCTGAACGCTCAGGCAAAAGGACTGGCAACCGCCCGCAGTGATGCGGGCGTTCCCTTGCTGGAGAGAGATGGCCCGTGCAACACGGCCCATCCACCGAAGGAGCAAGCCGCACGGCCAGCCAGGGCGCTGCGGTGAATCTCTCAGGTAAAGCGGACAGCAGGGCAAATCCCGTGACCATCATCCCCATGGTTGCGGCCCCTATTTGCCCCGGAGTCCGCCATGTCAGCCACCGCCGCCCCCCTGCTCACCACCCCTTTGAACGCCCTGCACATCGAGCTGGGCGCCCGCATGGTGCCGTTTGCGGGTTACTCCATGCCCGTGCAGTACCCAGCGGGCCTGATGGCCGAACATGTGCACACCCGCACCGCCGCAGGCCTGTTCGACGTGTCGCACATGGGCCAGCTCAAGCTCGTTGGCCCGGATGCCGCCGCTGCCTTCGAAACCCTGATGCCTGTGGACGTGATCGACCTGCCCGTGGGCAAGCAGCGCTACGGCCTGCTGCTCACCGACGACGGCACCATCATTGACGACCTGATGTTCTTCAACCAGGGCGTTGTGGATGACAAACCCACGCTGTTCGTCATCGTCAACGGTGCCTGCAAGGCGGACGACATCGCCCACATTAAGGCCCGCATCGGCCAGCGTTGCGAGGTGACCCCCATGCCCGACCACGCACTGCTGGCGCTGCAGGGCCCGCAGGCAGTCACCGCTCTCGCCCGCCTGGCGCCCGGCGTGGAAAAGCTGGTGTTCATGACCGGCGGCAACTTCTCCATCGCTGGCTGCGACTGCTTCGTGACGCGCAGCGGCTACACGGGCGAAGACGGTTTTGAAATCTCGGTGCCCGCCGCGCAGGCCGACACCCTGGCCCGTGCGCTGCTTGCGCAGCCAGAGGTCAAGCCCATTGGCCTGGGCGCGCGCAACTCGCTGCGCCTGGAGGCGGGCCTGTGCTTGTATGGCAACGACATCGACACCACCACCACCCCGCCCGAGGCCGCGCTGAACTGGGCCATCCAGAAGGTGCGCCGCACCGGCGGTGCCCGCGCGGGCGGCTTCCCCGGCGCTGACAAAGTGCTCGCCCAGATCGACACCCCCGCCACCCTGCCGCGCAAACGCGTGGGCCTGGTGGCGCTGGAACGCGTGCCCGTGCGCGAGCACACCGAACTACAAAACACGGACGGCCAGAAGATCGGCGAAGTCACCAGCGGCCTGCTGGGGCCCACGGTGAACGAACCCGTGGCCATGGGCTATGTGGCGCCCGCCTTCGCCGCCATCGGCACGCGCGTGAACGCCATCGTGCGCGGCAAGGCCGTGCCCATGGAAGTGCGCGCCATGCCGTTCACCCCTGCGAACTACTACCGGGGCTGATTCCCTGGTCTGAATCCGATCCAGCCCGGCTACAGTGGCGGCTGGCATCGGCACTTTTTACATTACCTCTTTTTTTTGGAGCCCCCCATGACCGTCAAATATTCCAAAGACCACGAGTGGATCGACATCGCAGACCACGAAGCCGCTGTTGTCGGCATCACGCTGCACGCGCAAGACGCGCTGGGCGATGTGGTGTTCGTGGACCTGCCCGAAGTCGGCAAGACCTTCACCCAGGGTGAAGTGGCCGGCGTGGTCGAATCGGTGAAAGCCGCCGCCGACATCTACATGCCCGTCACCGGCGAAATCGTCGAGGTGAACGAGGCCCTGCGCGCCGACCCCTCGTTGGCCAACACCGACCCCATGGGCGCGGGCTGGTTCTTCAAGGTCCTCGTGACCGACATGATGCAGTTCGACGCACTCATGGACGAACCCGACTACGCCGAGTTCACCAAGAACGCCTGATTGATCGACAGACCGATCCCCGCGGCCCGGCGCCCTCTGCCGGGCCAATGTGTTTCCTTGCCCTTGTGCCGCCGCCGATGACCTCCTCTGCCCCCCTGCCCACCCTCGCCGCGCTCGAAAACGCCACCGAGTTCCTGCCCCGCCACATCGGGATCGACGCGGCCGACGAAGCGCACATGCTGTCGGTGATCGGCGAAGCCTCGCGCCGCGCCCTCATCGACTCCATCGTGCCGCGCTCCATCGCGCGCGGCCAGGCGATGGACCTGCCCCCGGCCACCACCGAAGCGGCAGCATTGGCCGAACTCAAGGCCATCGCGGGCAAAAACAAGGTGCTCAAGAGCTTCATCGGCCAGGGCTACTACGGCACACACACGCCGGGCGTCATCCTGCGCAACATCCTGGAAAACCCCGCCTGGTACACCGCCTACACGCCCTACCAGGCCGAAATCTCCCAAGGCCGCATGGAAGCCCTGGTCAACTTCCAGACCATGGTGTGCGACCTCACCGGCATGCCCATCGCCAACGCGTCGATGCTCGACGAGGCCACCGCCGCCGCCGAGGCCATGACGCTGGCCAAGCGCTCGGTCAAGAGCAAAAGCAACGTCTTCGTGGTGGCCGGTGACGCCCACCCGCAAACCATCGAGGTCATCCAGACCCGCGCCAAGCCCTTGGGCCTGGAAGTGCGCCTGGCCAACTCGGCCGAAGAATGGAACACCCTGCTGGCTGGCGACTACTTTGCCGTGCTAGCCCAATACCCCGCCACCAGCGGCCGCATTGATGATTTGCGCGCCGATGTGGAAAAAGTCCATGCCAAACAGGCCGCCTTCATCGCGGCGGCCGACCTGCTGGCACTCACACTCATCACACCGCCCGGTGAATTCGGCGCCGACATCGTGGTCGGCACCACCCAGCGCCTTGGCATGCCCATGGGCGCGGGCGGCCCCCACGCCGCCTACATGGCCTGCCGCGACGAATTCAAGCGCAGCCTGCCCGGCCGCCTGGTCGGCGTGAGCGTGGACGTTCACGGCAAGCCCGCCTACCGCCTGGCGCTGCAAACGCGCGAGCAACACATCCGCCGCGAAAAGGCCACCTCCAACATCTGCACCGCCCAGGTGCTGCCTGCCGTGATCGCGAGCATGTACGCCGTGTACCACGGCCCCGAGGGTCTGCAACGCATCGCCCAGCGCGTGGCCAGCTACACCGCCATCCTGGCCAAGGGCCTCGAACAACTGGGCGCACCCGTGCGCGCACAGGCCACGTTCGACACCCTGAGCCTGCACACCGGCGTCGCTACAAAATCGATAGCTGCTCGCGCTGTTCAGATGGGCGTCAACCTGCGAATTTACTTCCAGGACTACCTGTGCATCTCGCTGGACGAAACCACCACACGCGCCGACATCGAGCTGCTGTGGAAGATCTTCGCCAAGGACGGCCAGGC
>NZ_JAPUDY010000002.1 GCF_027492855.1 Acidovorax sp. | reverse complement strand
CATCACCTTCCACACGCTGTTCTGGCCGGCCATGCTGAAGTTCAGCGGCCGCAAGACACCGACCAAGATCTGCGTGCACGGCTTTTTGACCGTGAACAACGGCGAGAAGATGAGCAAAAGCCGCGGCACGGGCCTGGACCCGCTCAAGTACCTGGCGCTCAAGATGAACCCCGAGTGGCTGCGCTACTACCTGGGTGCCAAGCTCAACGGCAAAAACGAAGACATCGACTTCAACGCCGAAGACTTCATGGCCCGCGTGAACTCGGATTTGATCGGCAAATACGTCAACATCGCCAGCCGCGCCGCCGGTTTCATTGCCAAGCGCTTTGGCGGCCAACTGGGGCCCGTCAGCGAAGACGGCCAGGCCCTGCTGGTGCAACTGCGCGAGGCCCGCGACGGCATCGTGGCCGCCTACGAAAACCGCGACTCGGCCCGCGCCGCCCGCGACATCATGCTGCTGTGCGACCGCGTCAACAGCTACGTGGACGCCAACAAACCCTGGGAGCTGGCCAAGAAGGAAGGCATGGACGCGCGCCTGCAAGACGTGTGCACCACCTGCATCGAGGCCTTCCGCCTGCTGACCATCTACTTGAAGCCCATGCTGCCCGCCGTGGCGGCCCAGGTCGAGGCGTTCTTGAACGTGGCGCCACTCGTGTTCTCCGATGCCGGGCAACTGCTGGGCGCAGGCCACACCATCGGCCAGTACCAGCACCTGATGCAGCGTGTGGTGCCCGAGCAGCTTGAAGCATTGTTTGAGGCTCCAGCGCAGGCAGAACAAGCGCAAGCAGCTACTGAAACAATAGCAACACCCGGTGGCGAAGAGCTGGCCCCCACCATCACCATCGACGACTTCACCAAGATCGACCTGCGCATTGCGCTCATCGTGAACTGCGAGCCGGTCGAGGGCTCCACCAAGCTGCTGCGCCTGACGCTGGACGTGGGCGAAGGCCGCACACGCAATGTCTTTTCAGGCATCGCCAGTGCCTACAAGCCAGAAGACCTGGTGGGCAAACACACCGTGATGGTGGCCAACCTCGCGCCGCGCAAGATGAAGTTCGGCATAAGCGAAGGCATGGTGCTGGCCGCCAGCCATGGCGACGAAAAAGCCAACCCCGGCATCTACGTGCTCAACCCCTGGCCGGGCGCCACGCCGGGCATGCGGGTGCGGTAAGGCGTGCAACGCTCATAGACAAAGCAACTGTCAAGGATGCCGAGGGGTGCAGAGCCCCTCGCCATTCGCTGATAGAGGAAGGGGCGGCATGTTGACTGCCGCCCTGAAGCAAGCTCTCAGTAAAGGTACACCGCGCCCGCGTTGGTGCTGCTTTCGTCCGCCTGATTGCCGCCAATGCCAGTCGATCCACTGTCTTCAGTGGATGCCCCCACGGCCAGCGTAGTGCCGTCACCCGATATCGCCACACGGCCACCAAACCGGTCCCCAGCGCCCGTATTGGGTGCCTTCAGGTAGGCCTGTTGCGCCCAGGTGCCTGCGCTGCGGCGAAACACCAGCACAGCGCCCGCATCCGCAGCGGCGGTATTGGCCTGGTCGCCATTGAATCCGCGCGCATTGCTGTCGTCGCGGTACGACGGCACCACCAGCGTGTTGCCGTCGCTCGACATCGCCAAGTTGTTGCCAAACCGGTGGGGGGTGCGGGTGTTGGAGGCTTTCAAGTACGCCTGTGACTGCCAGACGCCACCTGCGCGAATAAACACAAACACCGCGCCAGAGTTGAGTGCCAGGGTGTTGCTGGGTGGTGGCACGACGAAGGTACCGGTGTAGTTGCTGCTGTCTCCATCCATGCCAACCGCCAGCGTGTTGCCGTCGCCTGACAGGATGACCGACACACCGAAGCGGTCCTGCGCTTGGGGACTGGGGGCCTTCAGATAGGCCTGCTGCGACCAGGCCCCCGCATTACGCTGGAACACGTAGGCCGCACCGGCATTGGCCAAGGTGTCGTCCGCAGGATCACTCGCCAAGGCGCTGCGCTCAAAGAACGCGCCCACCGCCAGAGTGTCGCCCGCGCCAGACAGGCTTAGGTAGATGCCGAAGAAATCTCCCGCGCCTGCGTTGGATGCCTTGAGGTAACTTTGCTGTACCCAGCTAGTGCCCGTGCGGGCAAAGACGTAGGCGGCCCCGGACGCAGCAAAGGCTGGATTGCCATGTGTTCCAGTCAGGTCGCCATCCTCGTTGTAGGCACCGACTGCCAGGGTGTTGCCGTCGTTCGAGAGGGCTACGAATGAACCGAAAAGATCGTCGGCATCCGCGTTGTTCGCCTTGATGAATGCCTGCTGCGACCAGACCGCACCAGCGCGGGAATACACATAGACAGCGCCGGAGTTGCTGGCCAGGTTGTTGGTGGCGGGCATGGTCGCAAACGTGCCCTTCTGGTCGCCGCTCTCGCCATCCGCGCCGATGGCCAGCGTGTTGCCGTCGGCAGACAGCGCCACGGCATTGCCAAAATAATCGTTGGCCTCGCCGTTGGGGGCCGCAATGCGCGCCTGCTGCGACCACGTGGCGCCGCTCTTCGTGAAGACGTATACCGCTCCGGTATTGCCACCCTCGCCATAGGCCCCCACGGCCAGGGTGGAGCCGTTGCTGGACAAGGCCACACGGTTGCCGAAGCGGCCTTCGGCGGTGGTCGCCGACGCTTTGAAGTACCCAATGGCACGCACCATGTCGGCCGCCACAGAAGTCGACGGGGCGCTGCAACCTCCCGCATTGCAGGCCTGCACGGTGTAGGTGGCATTCAGCCGCAGGTGCAGCAGCACCGGTACTGCATAGGTCAGCCCTGTGGTGGCGGTTGACCCGATCTGCACGGGTGTCAGCGGGCCCGCGCCATCCGGGTCCTCGTACACCGTGTAGCTGGTTGCACCCGGCGCCGAAGTCCACGAAAAGATCAGCGCCTTCGTTCCGTAGCCAATGCCCAGGCCACCCGGCGCCGGGGGAGCTGGCGGCGGTGGCGGAGGCGGCGTATAGATCGTGCTGCAAAGCACCCTCACCTGGATGACCGGCGCCACGGCGACCCCGGTGCCAGCTTCGACCGTACAGGCCTGATCCACAGGCTGCGCATACACCGTGACCGCATAGGCGCTGCCGTGAGAAACCGGCGACGCAAACCGGAAAGCGCCGTTGTCAGTCAGCAGCAAATCTGCAGCGCCGTTCAGCCGCAGCGTCAGGGTCCCCACCAGGCCCGCGACGGTCCCACCCACGGCGTAGGTGTTGGTGGTGCAGGTCACCAGGATGTTGGTGACCGGGCCCGTCACCACGCCCGAGCCGTTTTCCACGACGCAGGTCTGCCCCACCGGCTGGGTGCGCACAACAATGTTGTAAGCCTGCCCCTGCGCAACATTGGTGACGTAACTGCCGCTGGCCGTGATGCGCACTTCCGCACCCGTTCCGTTGGCGAGTACCAGGGTGCCCATCAGCCCCGTCACAGTGCCCCCCACCGGATGCTGCACCACGGAGGGCGGTGGTGGGGGAGGCGGTAGCTCGGCAGAGTCCCCACCACCGCCGCCGCAAGCTGCCAGGGCGCCTGCCATGACCAGAGGTAACGCCCATGCCGCACCGACAAGCCTCGCGCGCAGGGCCTCGGCCGTAGCGGAAAAATTTCGATACATCAAGGGTTCTCCGGGTCTGTGAACTGCATGGACACTTCAACCCCTCGGGAGGCACGGACGGGTCCGGCTCCCTCGTGCGGGTGCATGCGGGGTACCTGGAACTCTAGGGCGGGAGGACGCGCAAGCGCACCCCACTGAAGCAGGGTTGACGCAGAGAATGGAATGGCCCTGTGGCGTTTGGCGGGACTCAGAACCCCGGGTCGCGCTCAACCGACGAGACTGTCAGCCACCGCGCTGGCGGCTGTCTCGCTCAATGGCCCACGTACCGCCCCGGCCGGTGGCTGATCCACAAGAACCCGCTCATCACCAGCAAGGCCAGCACCGAATACGCCACGCGCTCCACCGGCACCACGAACAGCGCCAGCAGCCCCGCTTAGTTGAACAGCATGAGCGCCATGGCCACGAACAGCCCGCCGGCAAACAGGGCCTGGGCGTCTTCGAACGCGCCGTGGCGCAAGGTGGCCGCCTGAGCAGTGGGATCCACGGCAGAGGCAGAGGCAGAGGTGGAGGTGTCGGGCATGGGGGATTCAACCATGGTGGGTCGGAAGTCGTCGGTCGAAAGATAAGGCCCGGGCCCAGAAAACGCGGCACTGGCCCCACCGGAGCTTGCAAACAACATGCCAAGACCTGCCAGCCTTGCACCGGGGCCAAGGCCTCATGCATTTCCAGGTATTGCTATACAGGTATTGAAATATCTGCAGCCCAAAGTCGCTCACACAGAACGTG
>NZ_JAPUDY010000001.1 GCF_027492855.1 Acidovorax sp. | reverse complement strand
CGCTCGCGCTGCCAGCTCCATTATTTGATGCTTACTTCTGAGACACCACACTAGCACCGTGCAAAGTAAGCCAATGACGAAATCTCACTACCAAGCAGTTTTGCTGTCTTCTCTCATCCTTGGCTTCATGGGTGTTGCCGTTGATTTTGCCGTCCCAAGTCAAATTCCCGAGGGGATACGCAATGCCGAAAGCGCTCACTTTGCTGAGATGTCACTACCTCGATTGCTGTTCGGTGTGACTCTAAGCTTAACCAGCATAGCGCTCGTCTTAGTTGCAACTTACGGTCTATACCGGTTCCGGCACTGGGCTCCAAGGCTGGCGGTTCTTGGAACAGCAACCTCACTTCTTGCAGGGCTAGCGGGTGGACTTTACGTCCAGTCGGGTATCGCCGCTATCTTGACTTTTGTAGCGTCTTACGCATGGGGGGCATCCGTTGTGCTTGCCTACGCGCAGCCGTATCGCGCATGGTTCGGGGTGTCTAACCAGCCGTTGCAGGCGACCGCCTCCGGCGGTGTCTGAACTCAAACATTCAGCGTCCGTCTTCATTCGCTGCCACTGACTGCCCCTGGCCGTCCACGAACGGAGGTCTAGTTCAAACCAACCGTTCGGGATCGGTCTTAGTTTCGCCTTGAACCTGCAGGTTCTCGAATCTCAAACCGGTGCGATCGTCGGCACACTCAATAATCCATCCGCCTTGAACATCCCCCGAATCCCCCGCACCGCTTGCCGAATCCGCGCCTCGTTCTCGATCAGCGCAAAACGCACGTACTCATCCCCCTGGTCGCCAAAGCCTATGCCGGGCGACACGCAGACCTTGGCTTTCTCCAGCAGCTGCCGCGCAAACTCCAGCGAGCCCAGCGCGCGGTAGGGTTCGGGGATGCGGGCCCAGATGTACATGCTGGCCTTGGGGCAGTCCACGGCCCAGCCTGATTCCGTGAGGCCTTTGTAGAGCACGTCGCGGCGGCGCTGGTATTGGGCGGCGATGTCTTTCACGCATTGCTGGTCGCCCTCCAGCGCGGCGATGGCCGCGACCTGCAGCGGGGTGAAGGTGCCGTAGTCGTGATAACTCTTGATGCGGGCAAGGGCCGCCACCAGGTCGGGGTTGCCCACCATGAAGCCCACGCGCCAGCCAGCCATGTTGTAGCTTTTGCTCAGGGTGAAGAACTCCACCGCCACGTCCTTGGCGCCGGGCACTTCCATGATGCTGGGGGCCCGGTAGCCGTCGTACACGATGTCGGCGTAGGCCAGGTCGTGCACCACCAGGATGTCGTGTTTTTTGGCCAGGGCGATCACGCGCTCGAAGAAGCTCAGCTCCACGCACTGCGCGGTGGGGTTGCTGGGAAAGCCGAAGATCATCATCTTGGGCTTGGGGTAGCTGCCGCGAATCGCCTTTTCGAGTTCGGCAAAAAAATCCACGTCAGGCGCCACGGGCACGCTGCGGATGTCGGCGCCAGCAATCACCGCGCCGTAGATGTGGATGGGGTAGCTCGGGTCGGGCACCAGCACGGTGTCGCCCCGGTCCAGCGTGGCCAGCATGAGGTGGGCCAGGCCCTCTTTGGAGCCGATGGTGACGATGGCCTCGGTGTCGGGGTCGATGTCCACCGCGTAGCGGTCTTTGTACCAGTGGCTGATGGCGCGGCGCAGGCGCGGGATGCCTTTGCTGGCGCTGTAGCCGTGGGTGTCGGGCCGCTGGGCCACCTCGGTGAGCTTGGCGACGATGTGCGGCGGCGTGGCCCCGTCGGGGTTGCCCATGCTCATGTCGATGATGTCTTCGCCACGGCGGCGGGCAGCCAGTTTGAGCTCGGCCGTGATGTTGAAGACGTAGGGAGGAAGGCGATCGATGCGCGCAAAGCGGCGCTTGCCCTGAGAAGCAGACATGCTGTTGAACTTTCACGTAAGCGCCCGGAACCGTCCGAGCGACGTGGCTGGCAGAAAGGCCGGCCCGTAGGCACTGTACCGCAAAGCCACGCTACGATGGGGGCATGAACACGACGAATCCCACCTTCGCTGGCGTGCAGGTGCTGGCCTTCGATATCTTCGGCACCGTGGTCGATTGGCACGGCTCCATCGTGCGCGAGATGCAGGCGCTGTACCCCGCGGTAGATGGCGACGCCTTTGCACTGGCCTGGCGTGCAGGCTATCAGCCCGCCATGGCGCGTGTGATGCGGGGCGAGCAACCATGGACCTTGATTGACGACCTGCACCGCGGCATCCTCGACGAGATCCTGCCGCGCTTTGGCCTGGCGCACTTGCCCGAGGCCGAACGCCGCCACCTCAACCGCGTGTGGCACCGGCTCAGCGCCTGGCCCGACAGTGTGGAAGGCCTCACACGGCTCAAGCGGCGTTTCACGATCACCACGCTATCGAACGGCAACATCGGCCTGCTCACCAATATGGCCAAGCGCGCCGGGTTGCCGTGGGATTGCGTGCTGAGCGCCGAGGTCTTCAGGGCCTACAAGCCCAGCCCCGACACCTATCTGGGCGTGGCCCGCGTGTTTGATCTGCAGCCCGAGCAGGTGGCACTGGTGGCCGCCCACCACGACGATCTGGCCGCAGCGCGGGCCTGCGGCCTGCGCACGGCGTACATCGAGCGGCTACACGAATTTGGCGCGGCGCAACCCAAGGATGTTTCGCCACAGCCCGGCAATGACCTGCATGCCACGGACCTGAACGATCTGGCGCGAATGCTAGTCCCCTGAATCAGGGCACTTTCCTGCGCTGCCAGGGTGGTCAGTGCGCCACCAGCAGCTGCACGAACATCTGCACCTTGGCGTGGCATTCCGCGCTGATGGAGGTGAACTCCAGCCCGGCCACCCACTCGTCGCCTTCTTTCTTGAGGTTGATGACCCGCGCATACACATCGGCCACGCGATAGTCCACCAGCGGTAGTTCGAACTCCAGCTTGATCTCGCTGTGGGGCTCCAGCGGTTCGATCAGCTCTACCAGCAAGCCGTGGTAGCCAATGTCGCGAATACCACCGTGCACGATGTGGGGCACCACGATCTTGTCCCGCATGCGCTGGCACAGGCAGGGCAGGCGCGCGTCCACCCGGTGGCTGCGCCGGAACTCCTGGCGCGGCACCTTGAGTTTTTGCGAAGGAATGGCGATCAGCTCGCGCAGGCTCACCGGCTGCGTGCGGCCTTTCACATAGACCAACATCGGCTCAGACGCCGACACCAAACCCCAGCACCGCTGGTAGGTCGTGTCGCTGATGAGCACCTGGCCGCGCAGGCTCAGGGCCTCGATGCGCGAGGCCAGGTTGACCGCTTCGCCGATGACGGTGTATTCGGAATACACGTCGGAGCCAAAGCGCCCGGCCATCACCGTGCCGGTGTTCACACCAATGCCCAGAAAAACCTCGGGCAACCGCTCGCGCAGGTGATCCAGGTTCAACTCGCGCATGGCGATCTGCATCTCGACGGCGCACAGCAGCGCGCGGTCCACATCGTCGTCGCGTGCCTGCGGCGCACCGAACAACACCATGATCGAGTCGCCCATGAACTTGTCGATGCTGCCCTGGTACTTGAACACCACCTCGCTCAACCGCGCCAAGCAGCGGTTGAGCGCGGCAATCACCACCGAGGCAGGCTGCGAGCCCGACAGCGCCGTGAAGCCCCGCAGGTCGGCCAACAAAATGGTGACCTCGCGCGGCACCACGGACAGGCCTTCGGTGGCCGCGCCATCGGGGCATTCCATGCCACGCAGGATGGTCGCCATGTCGGCCAACGCCTCTTGCCGGAGCGGGGCGCCCGTCTCGCGTTCGATCAGCGCCTGCATGCGGCGCACGGCATCGTGGTGAAATTCTTTGTGCATAGGATTCGCCAAAAAGCCGACCGGGGGCCGTACTTGCGGGGGCGACCCCTTGCAAACACCCATCCGCGCCAGCGAACATCGGCTCCCAGAATAGGCCTCCATCCCGGTGCGGGTCAAGCCAGTGAAACCACTGCGGGCCAAACCGCAACACCCCGGCACCACCGCGATGCGCGCAGTGCAGAAATATGGTTCTTTTTAGCCTCTAGCGCTTACAGAACAATCGCAAGGAGCTATCAAAATAGAAGCATTTCAGGCCAATTCACCCCAACGCCAGCCGCTGCACGCGCCCAAACTCCCCCGCCACCCCGTCGTAATCCCACCGTTCGGCATACCGCTCAGGCCCTGTTGCGGCGGTGCCCGAGGCCTCCACGCCCAGCACCACCAGGCTGTTGGGGCTGCCATGGCGCAGGCGGCGCGACACGGCCGTGCCCGCGCGGCTGACCCACAGGCCCGGCAGATGCTCTCTGATGCCGGGCTCGTGCACGTGACCAGACAGCAGCATCTGGGCGCCTGCGGCATGCCATCGCCGCACGGCTTCGTCGGCGCGTGCGGGGCGGTGGGCGCGGTCATCGGCATCGCGGCCCACCAGGGGGTGGTGGCTGGCCACGATGCGCCAGGCGCCGGGCGGCGCGCGCTCCAGCAGCGCCGCCACATGCTCGATCTGCGCCGACGAGAGGCTGCCGCGCTCATGGCGCCAGGCGCGCGTGGTGTTCACCCCCACCACGTAAAACGCCCCGGCTTGCCGCACGGGCTCGTTCTCCAGCCCAAACTGCTTCGCGTAGCGCTCGTAGGCCCTGCCCCAGCGCATCCACCAGGCAAACAGGGGCAGGTCGTGGTTGCCTGCCAACACCAGGGTGCTGCGGGCCTGCAGGCCCCGCACGAAACGCGCCGCCTGCGCAAACTGGCTGGCAGTGGCGCGCTGCGTGAGGTCGCCCGACACCACGGCCATCGACACACCCAGGCGCTGCGCCAGACGCAGCGCTGCATCACACACGGCAGGGTCGTGCGCGCCAAAGTGCAGGTCCGACAGGTGCATCAAGACGGTCATGGCGACAGTGTGAACGCTGCGGGCGGGCAATGCGAGCGCGGTGTCATGCAGGCACCCCATCGGGTTGGGCAACAGCCGCTGGCGCGGCCTGGGCCACATCGTCGCGCACCAGCGGGCCGGGCGCCACCAGCCACAGCGGGCGCGCACCCAGGTGGAAATGCAGGGGCGGCGCGATCCATTCGCGCTCGCCGTCAAACGCCACCTTGACCTGGGGCGGGCGCCAACTGGCGGGCTCCACGGTCAACTCAGAGCAGGCCATGCTGAGCACGGCATTGTCTTTGTGGAGCTGGCCCGTGGCCGCATTCCACACCGTGCATGCAATGGCCCAGCGGCCCTGGGGCTTGAGCATCACCACCGCCAGTTTCCCGCCCTCGGCCACCATTCGCGCTTGCGGCAGGCCCATACGCTCCAGTTGCAGGGGGTTGTTGCCGACGAACAGCGTGGTGACCAGGTGCTCTTCTTGCCGCACCTCGGCGCCCTCGTGCGTTTTCATCACCACGCGCCAGCGGCGGCCAGATGCCGGGCGGAACAGGCTCCACACGGCCGCCGCCACCGCCACCCCGCGCGTGCGGCCAAACCGGCGCGAAGCCATTTCGCGGTCGGCCAGCAGCTTGGGGTACAGCCCCACACTGGCGTTCACCACGAACATGCGGCGGTTGACAAACCCCACCTGCACGGGGCGCAGAGCGCGCTCGTCCAGCGCCTGCAGCAGTTCCCGCACGGCGGTTTCGGGGTCGAGCGCCAGGCCGTGCTCGCGACTGAAGTAGTTGAACGTGCCCATGGGCACCACGCCCATCGGCACACCAGCACGCAGGGCCGCCGCAGCCACGGCGTTGATGGTGCCATCGCCACCCGCGGCCACCACCAGCCCGCCATCCGCCTGGGCCGCCTGCGCAGCGGCATCGGCCAACTGCACGATGTCGCCACGCCGGGCGGGCACATGCCACACCACGTCGTGCGCCTTCCAGGCGGTCACGCCTTCGAGCTTGGCACGCAGCAGGTCCAGATCGGCGCCGGGGCGCTTGGGCACCACCAGGTGGATGGGGCCACGGCAGCGGGCGGGGTGTGAAGGCTCAAGAGGTTTCATGGTGGTGCAGGTTCGCAGCGGGGTGCGGCGGCCATTGAGTTGAAAGCAAGAGGCAGTGGCGGCGCACGCATCAACCCCGGCTTGTAGGTTCTGTGGTCGATCACAGCATCCTCGCACAGGGGGCCTTGGCAGCGCAGCCAGCAGCGGCGCCTTGCACCTGTCAGCGCGGGCCGACAACAAACAGCCCATCGCCCATTCTCCCCACAAGCTGGTGGGCTGCTGCGCGCTCCTGTAAAAAGGGCGGATGCCCTGCAGGGTGATGGCAAGACCCGCCCACCATCCCACACACAATCGACGATGACCACCACGACAACCACCACCATGGCGCAAGCCGCTGAACTGGGTGCGATGCTGGCCCACCACCCCTTGGAAGTCTGGATGGTTGGCATGCTGGCGGCAGCCCTGCTGGGGCTGGCAGGCCTGGCCGCCCTGCGCGCTGCCCAGCGCCGCCTGCGGCCCGCACAGGCACGCGGTGCCTTGTTGCTGGCAATGGGCGCCTGCGCCTTTGCGATGGTGCTGGCGGGCTCTGCCATGGCCGCCCTGGCCGCCAGCGGCCGCACCGGCGGCCCCTGGGGCGTGCTGGACAACGCGCTGGCCGCAGGCCTGCAAGCGCAGGCCCCCACCGCCGTGCTGCAGCTGTTTGCAGCACTCACCCACATGGGCGATACCTGGGTGCTGACCGCCCTGACAGCAGTGGTGGCCGCCGCGCTGTGGCTGCGCCAGCACCGGCCGCTGGCCACTGGCTGGCTGGTGGCCATGGCGGGCAATGGCGCGCTGACCCAGGTGCTCAAAAATCTGTTCGAGCGCGTGCGACCCGAGCACCTGCACGGCATTGCGCAGGCAGACGGTTTCAGCTTTCCCAGCGGGCACAGCAGCGCCTCGATGGCGGCGTATTCCATGCTGGCTTACTTGGCCACGCGGCTGCTGCCGCGCCCCTGGCATGCACCCGCCGTGGTGGTAGCGGGGGTGCTCATCGTCACCGTCGGCTGGAGCCGCGCGGTGCTGCAGGTGCACTACGCCAGCGACGTGCTGGCAGGCTGGCTGCTGGGAGGCACCTCGATGTTGTGCTTCGTGCTCGTCATGGAGAGCATGTCGCGCTGGCGCAGCAACCAGCAGCCCGGTACGGAGCAGGCCTGAACACTCATCAAATCAATCAAATAGCGACCAGATTGCGGATGCCCTTGGCCTCCATCTCGCTGCCCGGCCCGCGCGCGATCACCTCGCCGCGCTCCATCACTAGGTAGTCGTCGGCCAGCTCCTGCGCGAAGTCGTAGTACTGCTCGCACAGCAGAATGGCCATCTCGCCCTTGTCGGCCAGCATGCGGATCACGCGGCCGATGTCTTTGATGATGCTGGGCTGGATGCCTTCGGTGGGCTCATCCAAAATCAGCAAACGCGGGCCAGGCGCCAGCGCCCGCGCAATGGCCAGTTGCTGCTGCTGCCCGCCCGACAGATCACCACCCCGGCGCTTGAGCATTTGCTTGAGCACAGGAAACAGCTCGTACAGGTGCGGCGGCACGGGGGTGGAACCGCTTTTGTAGGCCAGGCCCATGCGCAGGTTTTCTTCCACCGTGAGGCGGCCAAAAATTTCACGGCCCTGTGGCACGAAGCCAATGCCAGCGCGGGCGCGGTCGTACGGCATGGCCTTGTCGATGGGTTTGCCATCGAAGTTGATGGAGCCGCTTTTGATAGGCACCAGGCCCATCAGGCTTTTGAGCAGCGTGGTCTTGCCCACACCGTTGCGACCGAGCAGCACGGTGACTTTGCCAGGGGTGGCAGTAAGGCTCACGTCGCGCAGGATGTGGGAGCCGCCGTAGTACTGGTTGATGTTTTGGACGGTGAGCATGGTCTTTTTTAGGTGTGTTTTGCCTCTAGCGCTTATTTATCAAGCGCTAGTAGCTATTGTTTTTGAAGTAGCTGTTGCGTGGGCTTGACTTGTCGAAGCTTGGGCGCCGCCCCCGAACCGTTCGGGCTGAGCTTGTCGAAGCCAGGGCTTGTTGGCTGGTTTGGGCGGGGTGCCTGGGTTCAGGGCGGGAGCCGGGGTGTGCGCCCGGCGGCGCAGTGGCTTTCTTTTGCTTCGCCAAAAGAAAGTTACTCGCACGCCGGGCGACTCCCGGCCTCCGCCCTCAACACAAGCATGCTTTTCAAACCAGCACGCCCCAGCTTCGACAAGCTCAGCCCGAACGGACTGGAAACGCCCCAGCTTCGACAAGCTCAGCTCGAACGGGTGGAGTGGCTCCAGAAAATCAGAAAGAGCAAAGCGGCACACCACCATCACCGCCCCAAATAAACCTCAATCACCCGCTCATCCGCTTGCACCTGATCGAGCGTGCCCTCGGCCAGCACCGAGCCATCACACAACACCGTCACCTTCTCAGAAATCGTGCGGATAAAGCCCATATCGTGCTCTACCACCATCAGCGAATGTTTGCCCTTGAGCGTCAGAAACAGCTCCGCAGTCCGCGCCGTCTCCTCATCCGTCATCCCCGCCACCGGCTCGTCCAGCAGCAGCAACTTCGGGTCCTGCATCAACAGCATCCCAATCTCCAGCCACTGCTTTTGTCCATGGCTCAGGTTGCCCGACTGCCGCGTGACGCTGTCGGCCAGGTGGATGGTGTGCAGCACCTCGGCCAACCGATCGGACTGCGCAGAGTCCAACCGGAAGAACATGCTCGACTTCACGCCCTTGTGGGTCTTCAAAGCCAGTTCCAGGTTCTCGAACACGCTGAGTTGCTCGAACACCGTGGGTTTTTGAAACTTGCGGCCAATGCCCAGGCTGGCAATCTCGGGTTCGTTGTGGCGCAGCAGGTCAATGGTGCTGCCAAAAAACACCGTGCCCTGGTTGGGCCGCGTCTTGCCGGTGATGATGTCCATCATCGTCGTCTTGCCCGCACCGTTGGGGCCGATGATGCAGCGCAGCTCGCCGGGCGCGATGTCCAGGCTCAGGCCGTTGATGGCCTTAAAGCCGTCAAAACTCACGTGCACGTCTTCGAGATACAGGATGCGGCCATGGGTCACATCTACCTCGCCAGGCACCGCAATGCGCGAAAAGCCTGCAGCGCGGCCGCCCGATTCGGTCTGGCCCAATGCCACCGGCGCCAGCTTTTGCTGGAAACGCCGCGCGCCTTCTTCCATCAGATCGGGCGTCATTGCGCGGCTCCCTTCTCGTTATTCTTCTTCGTCATCATCATGAGCTTTTTGGCGAGCCCCACCACACCATTGGGGAGGAACAACGTGACGGCAATGAACAGCGCGCCCAAAAAGTACAGCCAGAACTCTGGTGCCGTCACCGTGAGCCAGCTCTTGGCGCCATTGACGATGAAGGCCCCCACGATGGGTCCGATCAGCGTGGCGCGGCCCCCCACGGCTGCCCACACGGCGATCTCGATGGAGTTGGCGGCGCTCATCTCGCCAGGGTTGATGATGCCCACCTGGGGCACGTAAAGCGCGCCTGCCACGCCACACATCATGGCGCTGATGGTCCAGATGGTGAGCTTGTAGGGCAGCGGCGAGTAGCCTGAAAACATGACGCGCGTTTCAGCATCGCGCACGGCCTGCAGCACGCGGCCGAACTTGCTGCGCACCAGCCAGCGTGCCAGCAAGAAGAAACCCAGCAGCGCCAGTCCCGTCATCACAAACAGCGTCATGCGCATGGTCGGAGTGGCAATCGGTGTGCCCAGAATGCGCTTGAAATCGGTAAAACCGTTGTTGCCGCCAAAACCCGTCTCGTTGCGAAAGAACAGCAGCATGGCCGCATACGTCATGGCCTGGGTGATGATCGAAAAGTACACGCCCTTGATGCGCGAGCGAAAAGCGAAGTAGCCGAACACAAACGCGATGACACCCGGCACCGCCACGATGAGGATCAGCGTGGCAATAAAGCTGTCAGACAACATCCAGTGCCAGGGCAGCTCCTTCCAGTCGAGGAACACCATGAAATCGGGCAGGTCGCTTTTGTAGTTGCCGTCGCGGCCGATCTGGCGCATGAGGTACATGCCCATCACGTAGCCGCCGAGTGCAAAGAACAAACCGTGGCCCAGGCTCAAGATACCGG
The DNA here is from genome assembly GCF_027492855.1 of Acidovorax sp. Lineage (GTDB taxonomy): Bacteria > Pseudomonadota > Gammaproteobacteria > Burkholderiales > Burkholderiaceae_C > Acidovorax. The sequence continues at coordinate 22,197 of NZ_JAPUDY010000001.1, read as the reverse complement.
TGTAGCCCCAGATGAGGTCCATGGCCAATGCGCAGATGGCGTAGCACATGATCTTGCCCAGCAGCGCCACGGCGTAGTCGCTGAGGTGAAACGCGCTGTCCGCAGGCACCCACAGGTTGAGCACGGGGGCGACGGCGCACACCACGATGAGCGCCACGATGAAGGCCGACCAGCCACCGCGCGTGAGCAGCGGCGCGGGTGTGGGCAGTTGGATGTTGGGAGAGGTTGGCGTAGTCATGATCTGTCGTCTCTGGTGCTTCAGTCGGCCGTACGCCCTTTGACCGCGAAGATGCCCTGGGGCCGCTTCTGGATGAAGATGATGATGAACACCAGCACCGCAATCTTGGCCAGCACCGCGCCCGCCCAGCCTTCCAAAAACTTGTTGAGGATGCCCAGGCCCAGCGCGGCATACACAGTGCCTGCGAGCTGGCCCACGCCGCCCAGCACCACCACCATGAAGGCATCGACGATGTAGCTCTGGCCCAGGTCCGGCCCCACATTGCCCACCTGGCTCAGTGCACAACCGGCCAGGCCCGCAATGCCCGAGCCCAGCGCAAAGGCCATGGTGTCGATGCGCGCAGTGTTTACGCCCATGCACGAGGCAATGGGGCGGTTTTGTGTGACGCCGCGCACAAAAAGGCCCAGGCGGGTGCGGCTGATGAGGTAGCCCATGCCCAGCAGCACGGCCATCGCAAAGCCGATGATGACCAGCCGGTTGTAGGGCAGCGTGAGGTTGGAGAGCACCTGCACGCCGCCGCTCATCCACGCGGGGTTTTCCACGCCCACGTTCTGCGCGCCAAAAATCGTGCGCACCAGTTGCATCAGCACCAGGCTGATGCCCCAGGTGGCCAGCAGCGTCTCCAGCGGGCGGCCGTACAGAAAACGCAGCACGCCGCGCTCCAGCACCGCGCCCACGGCGGCCGATGCGCCAAACGCGAGCGGCAGCGCGGCGACCAGGTACCAGTCGAACGCACCCGGAAAATACTTCTGGAAGATGCCCTGCACCACATAGGTGGCATAGGCACCGATCATCATCAGCTCGCCATGGGCCATGTTGATCACGCCCATGAGCCCGTAGGTGATGGCCAGGCCCAGCGCCACTAGCAGCAAGATGGAACCCAGGCTGATGCCCGAGAACGCAGCGCCCAGGCGCTCGCCCCAGGCGAGTTTTTCGTCCAGCGCCTTGAGGGCTGTCTGCAGCGCAGCCCGGGCTTTGGGGTCCTCTTCCACGGCCATGCGCTCGTTCAGCAGCAGGCGGGTGTCGGGCGTGGCGCTGGCCGACAGGGCCCGGGCTGCGGCGATGCGCTGTGCGGCGTCGTCACTGCCGAGCAAGGTGGCGGCGCGCGCCAGCTCCAGTTGGGCCTTGATCTTGTCGTTGGTCTCCTGCGCCAGCGCCTTGTCGAGCAGGGGCAGGCGGCCCGCGTCGGGCTCCTTGGTCAGCGCCTTGGCGGCGGCCATGCGTGCGACTTCGTCCTTGCCAAACAGCGCCAGGCCCGCCAGGGCCGTGTCGATTTCGCCGCGCATGCGGTTGTTGTTGATGATGTCTTCGGCATCGGCGGGCACGGGCACTTCGGCGCCGGTCACGGGGTCAATGCCCTTGTCACCCTGCACGATCAGGGCCTTGCCGCCCGCCACACGCACTGCGTCGTCAGCCAAGGCCTGCAAAAAAGCAGCGACCCGATCGCTGGGTTCTGCCACCGCCTGCTGCACGGCAGCCACGCGGTCGTCGGTTTCGCCCACCGCCATGGTCAGAGCCTGCTCGGCTGTGAGGGCGTGCGCCTGGGCCGCCGCGCACAGCCACAGACAAGCGATCAGGCGGAAGAAAAAGGAAGAATGCATGAAAGGGCCAGTGGGTCAAAAAAGGCGGCCGGCCTGTGCGGCGCGCACAGCCCAGACCAGTGCCCCCCGCGCAAGGGCCGCCCCGCCGCGCTGGGGGCGTCCCCCTGCCCGCATCGCGCAGCGATGCGAGAGCGGGGGGAAGGCGCAAAGCGCCTCAGGGGGTTACTTCTTTTCGGGCTCGTCCTTCTTCTTGTCGTTGCCTTCGATGTAAGGAGACCATGGCTTGGCCTTGACCGGGCCGGGTGTCTTCCACACCACGTTGAACTGGCCGTCGGCCTTGATCTCGCCGATGAACACGCTCTTGTGCAGGTGGTGGTTCTTCTCGTCCATCTTGCTCACGATGCCGCTCGGGGCCTTGAAGGTCTGGCCGGCCATGGCGGCGATCACCTTGTCCACGTCGGTGCTCTTGGCCTTTTCAACCGCCTGCTTCCACATGTTGATGCCGATGTAGGTGGCTTCCATCGGGTCGTTGGTGAGCGGCTTGTCCTTGTGGCCCGCAATGCCCTTGGCCTTGGCGTAGTCGCTCCATTTTTTGATGAAGGCGGTGTTCTCCGGGCTCTTGATGGACTGGAAGTAGTTCCAGGCGGCCAGGTGGCCCACCAGCGGCTTGGTGTCCACGCCGCGCAGTTCTTCCTCGCCCACGCTGAAGGCGACCACGGGCACGTCCTTGGCCTTCAGGCCCGCGTTGCCCAGCTCTTTGTAGAAGGGCACGTTGGAGTCGCCATTGATGGTGGACACCACGGCCGTCTTGCCGCCCTGGCTGAACTTCTTGATGTCGGCCACGATGGTCTGGTAGTCGCTGTGGCCGAACGGTGTGTACTTTTCGTCGATGTCGGCATCCTTCACGCCTTTGCTCTTGAGGTAGGCGCGCAGGATCTTGTTGGTGGTGCGGGGATAGACGTAGTCGGTGCCCAGCAGCACCCAGCGCTTGGCGCCGCCGCCGTCTTTGCTCATCAGGTAGTCCACGGCGGGGATGGCCTGCTGGTTGGGCGCGGCGCCGGTGTAGAACACGTTCTTGGACAACTCTTCACCCTCGTACTGCACGGGGTAGAACAGCAGGCCGTTCATTTCTTCCACCACTGGCAGCACCGACTTGCGGCTCACGCTGGTCCAGCAACCGAAGATCACCGACACCTTGTCCTGGCCCAGGAGCTGCTTGGTCTTTTCGGCGAACAGGGGCCAGTTGGAGGCGGGGTCCACGATGACGGGTTCGAGCTTCTTGCCCAGCACGCCGCCCTTGGCGTTGATTTCGTCGATGGCCATCAGCACGGTGTCCTTGAGCACCGTTTCCGAAATGGCCATGGTGCCCGACAGGCTGTGCAGGATGCCGACCTTGATGGTCTCTTGCGCATGGGCTGGCAGTGCAGACAGGCCAGCGAGCGCAGCGACGGCCGCGAGGGCCTTGAGGGAATAACGACGTTGCATGTGTGCTTCTCCGGTGGTGGTTTCAATCCGCAAATCAGTCCGACCGCTTCGCCCGATGGACCCCGGTGTGGGGCCTGACGGGGTTGAGCGATGGAATGGATTCTGGAGACGGGTGCCCGCGCCGGAAATACGCCGGGTGGCGTACACGAAGGCGCCACCCACACCGATGCAATCACCCAAATGCTCACTTTTTGATAGCTATTGGCGCTTATTGGATAAGCGCCAGATGCCAAAAACCCTTCCATCCTTCAGCCGTCAACACGCTGCAGACATCCCTGCAACCGGTTTACGATGGCCGTCCCCCACCACACACCACAAAGGAATGAATCCATGGTGAAACGACGCACGGTACTCCTCGGCGGCGCTGCCACAGCGGGCGCACTGGTCATTGGCTGGGGCGTGCTGCCCCCGCGCCAGCGCCTGCGCACCGCGCAGCCCTTGCCCCAGGGCGCGGGCCAGGTGGCGCTCAACGGCTGGCTCAAGGTGGGCACGGACAACACCGTGACCGTGATGATGGCCAAGGCCGAAATGGGCCAGGGCGCACACACCGGCCTGGCCGCCATCCTGGCCGAGGAGCTGGATGCCGACTGGGCCCAGGTGCGGCTGGAGATGGCGCCCATCGACGACATCTACAACAACCTGGCCACTGTGGTGGACGGCCTGCCCTTTCACCCCGACAACGACGGCTCGGTCAAGGCTATGGCGGGCTGGCTCACGGCCAAGACCATGCGCGAGGTGGGCGTGATGATGACGGGCGGATCGTCCAGCATCAAAGACCTGTGGCTGCCCATGCGCGAGGCCGGGGCCCATGCGCGTGCGCTGCTGATCAGCGCCGCCGCAGCGCAGTGGAAGGTATCGGCCGCTGAATGCCAGGCCAACGCCGGGGTGGTGGAGCACGCCGCTGGCCAGCGCGCCACCTTTGGCGAGCTGGCCGCGCTGGCGGCGCTGCAACCCCCGCCCGGCAAACTCACGCTCAAGGAGCCCGCCGCGTTCAAGCTCATCGGCAAGCCTCTCAAGCGCATCGAGGCGCCCACAAAACTCAACGGCACGGCGGTGTTTGGCATCGACGCCCAACCGCCCGGCCTGCTCCACGCCAGCGTGTTGATGTGCCCCACGCGGGGCGGCAAGGTGGCCCGCTTTGACGGCACCGCTGCCCAGAAGTTGCCGGGTGTCAAAAAAGTGCTGGCGGTGGAGCCCTACCACGGCGGCACCGGCGCAGTGGCGGTGATTGCCGACACGCCCTGGCATGCCAAGAAGGCCGCGGCCGCCGTTACCGTGGAATGGGACCACGGCCCGGCGGCCGCGCTGTCCAGCGCCACCGTCATGACCCAGCTGACCCAGGCGCTGGACCGGAGCCAGGGCTTTGGCTACCACAGCGTGGGCAATGTGGACGCGGCCCTGAAGGGCGCGGCCAGAACGATCACCGCCGACTACAGCGCGCCCTACCTGGCCCACGCCGCCATGGAGCCCATCAACTGCACCGCGCAGTTCAAGGACGGCGCAGCCAGCGTGTGGACATCGACCCAGGTGCCCGACCTGGCCCGCAAGGCGGCCGCCAAGGCGCTGGGCATCGACGAAAACAAAGTGGCCGTGCACCAGTTGCTGCTGGGCGGCGGTTTTGGACGGCGGCTGGAGGCAGACTACGTGGCCCAGGCCGCCGCCATTGCCAAAGCCGCCGACGGCGCGCCGGTGCAGACCCTGTGGTCGCGCGAGCAAGACATGCAGCACGATTTTTACCGCCCCGCCTGCGTGTCCCGCTTCAAGGCGGGGTTTGATGCACAGGGTCAATTGGTGGCCTGGGACAACCTGTCGGCAGGCCAGGCCATCGTGCCCCAGATGCTGGCCCGCACCTTCGGCCTGCCCGGTGCCGGGCCCGACAAAACAACATCGGAAGGCGCCTTCGACCAGCCCTACGAATGGCCCCACGCGCGCATCGCCCACGAGGTCGTCGACCTGCCGCTGCCCGTGGGCTTCTGGCGTTCGGTGGGGCACTCGCACCAGGCTTTCTTCAAGGAGAGTTTTGTCGACGAGGCGGCCCACGCCGCCCAGCAAGACCCCGTGGCCTTCCGCGCTGCGCTGCTCCAAAAACACCCGCGCCACCTGCGCGTGCTCACCAAGGCGGCAGAGCTGGCTGGCTGGGGCCAGCCGCTGGCGGCCGATGCCACGGGCGCACAGCGTGCGCGCGGCGTGGCGCTGCACCAGTCGTTCGGCTCCATCGTGGCGCAGGTGGCCGAGGTGTCGGTAGGCGCCGACAAGGCCCTGCGCGTGCACCGCGTGGTGTGCGTGATCGACTGCGGCGCGGCCATCAACCCCAACCTCATCGCGCAGCAGATGGAAAGCGCCGTGGTGTTCGGCCTCACGGCCGCGCTGTATGGCGAAGTGACGATCAAGGACGGCCAGGTGCAGCAAAGCAACCTACACGACTACCCCTGGCTGCGCATGGCCGATTGCCCCCGCATCGAAACCCACATCATCCAGAGCGCCGAGCCGCCCGAGGGCGTGGGCGAGCCCGGTGTGCCGCCCATCGCACCCGCCGTGGCCAACGCGCTGTTCGCGCTCACCGGCCAGCGCCTGCGCGCACTGCCGCTCAAGCTGGCCTGACCCCGACCGACGCACCGGAGCCCTGTCCCATGACCACCCTCACCATCACCCTGAACGGCCAGCCCACCCCCATCACCGCCGAGCCCGACACCCCCCTGCTGTGGGTGCTGCGTGGCGAGCTGCACCTGAACGGCACCAAGTTCGGCTGCGGCATGTCCCTGTGTGGCGCCTGCACCGTGCACCTGGACGGCGAGCCCGTGCGCGCCTGCGTCACGCCCGTGTCGGCCGTGGGCAACGCCAACATCACCACCATCGAAGGCCTGCAGGGCCCCGAAGCCACGGCACTGCGCGAGGCCTGGACGGCGATCGACGTGGCCCAGTGCGGCTACTGCCAAAGCGGGCAGCTCATGTCCGCCTGTGCGCTGCTCAAGAAAACGCCCCAGCCCAGCGATGCCGACATCGACGCCGCCATGTCCGGCAACGCCTGCCGCTGCGGCACCTACCCGCGCATCCGCGCAGCCATCCACCAGGCGGCACAGGCGCGCCGGGGCTGACAGGCACAACAACACTTGCCCAAGGGCTCACCGGGCGTGATGGAAAGAACGCTGGCCGAGTGCCACGCCTTCGCCTATGCTCTACCCAGCCTGTATCTGTCTGTACCTTGTCTGCGCAACCTCCACACGACACCATGAGCACCCCTGAAAACTCCGCCGTCTATGGCACCGAAGACCTCCTGATCAGCCTGTGCAACTCCGTCACCCGGGTGCTGGGTGTGGCAACGCACAGCCAAATCCACTACTCCGGCATGGTGCAGCGCATCAGCAAAACCTGCCTCAAGCCCGACATCGGCTGCTTCGTGCTGTTCGACGGCGGCTTCTCGGGCCTGGTGATCATCAACTTCTCGGGCCAGGCGGCCATGGAGCTGTATGCCAACTACCTGCTGAACATGGGCATGTCCAAGGAGGACCTGGTCAGCTCCTACACATCAGACGAAGTGAGCAATGTGATGGGCGAGCTGATGAACCAGGTGGTGGGCGACTTCACCGGCAAGGTGCGGCGTGAGCTGCAGACCCACATCACGCAGAACCAGCCCAAGATGCTGGTACTGAACAAGCAGGTGCAACTGAGCGTGGATGCCAACCTCGACAAGCCCGAGGCACGGCGCGTCACCTTCTACACCAGCAACAACAACATCTTCTACCTGGAACTGGCCATCGACCGCACCGAGTTCATCAAGCTCTACGACTTCGAGGCCCAAGAGGCACCCGACCCCGACGCCCTGATGGCCCAGTCGCAAGAGGCCCCGCCCGTGCCCGCGCCGCCACCCGCCGGGCAAGATGACACCGACGCGCTGCTCAGGTCGCTGGGGATGTGAGGGCCAAAGCCTGCCTCTGGCACTATCACTTAAAAATGATAGCACCTTGCGCTTGATGGATAAGCGCTAGAGGCATTTTTCGCCATTACGTCTGCCAACCACCGGAATGCCTCACACCGCATTCGCCACCCAGGGTTTTGCGCTGCTGCCCGGCGTTCTCACCGCCTCCGAATGCGCCCAACTGGCCGCCCAGGCCACGCCCCCAGGCAACGACAACATCAGTGGCGGCACGCGTTGCCTGCTGGCACAGCCCTGGTGTGCGGCGCTCGCCCAGCGACTGCAGGGCTTGCCCGCGCTGTCGGCCTTTTTTGCCTCACAGGCCGTGGCCGTGCAATGCACCTATTTTGAGAAAACGGCCGCGCGCAACTGGCTGGTGCCGCTGCACCAGGACCTGAGCATCCCCGTGGCCGCCAGGGTCGAGCACGCTGGCCTGCAAGGCTGGTCCGAGAAGGAAGGCGATATCTTCGTACAGCCCCCGGCCCAGGTTCTGGCGCAATTGGTGGCGGTGCGCCTGCACCTGGACCCTTGCCAGCCCGAAGACGGCGCCCTGCGCGTAGTGCCCGGCTCCCACCGCGACGGCGTGCTCTCGCCAGAAAAGGCCAGCACATGGCGGGACGAGGCCGGTGAAGTCGTTTGCAGCGCAGCGGCGGGCACGGCCTTGGTCATGCGCCCACTGCTGCTGCACGCATCGTCCAAAGCCACGGGCAGCAGCCGCAGGCGGGTGCTGCATTTTGTGTTCGGCCCCAGGGAGCTGCCACACGGCCTGGGTTGGCGGCGTGTGGTATCGCCAGATATTTGCTATTAAATTTGCAGCATCTTGCGCTTATTCAGCAAGCGGTAGGCAGCAAAAACACTGAGTATTGGCATACCTCAGACTTCGTGCCCATCACCCGTTCGGGCTGAGTTTGTCGAAGCCTTGTACGCACGCGGCAAGCCCTGGCTTCGACAAACTCAGCCCAAACGGATGGGACGGTATCTGAGGTATGTAGAGAGTCAGGAAAAAAACATCAAAACCATCACCCCTCAAACTGCGGATGCAACTGCCGGATGCGGTTCATCGCCATTGCCGCCGCCGCAGTGCGCGTCTCCACGCCCAGCTTGGCGAACACGCGCTCCAGGTGTTTTTTTACGGTGGCGGGGCTGGCGCCCAGGATGTCACCAACGTCGCGGTTGATCTTGCCCTTGACCACCCAGTACAGCACCTCGGCCTCGCGCGCGGTGAGCTTGAACGACAGGCTCATGGATTCGATGATCTTGGCGTCGGACACCTCGCGCATCACGATCAGCCAATCTCCCCCGCCTTCGCTGTCGCCCGCCTGCTGGTGCAGCCGCAAGGTCAGGCGGCGTGCACCCTGCTCAATGGCCAGGCGCGGCGGTTCGGCCAGCGAATGGGCCAGCAGCTCCGCCGCGTTTTCGGCCAGCACATGGCGGCGCAGCCAGGTCTGCACCACGGCGGGCGCCCAGGGACTGGCCTCGCCAAAATAGCCCTGCAGCAGCTCGCGCGCCAGCGGCGTCTGCCAGACGATGCGCCCGTCCACCGCACGCACCGTGATGCTGGCGTAGCCAAAGGCGTCGAGCGCGTTGCGCGCCTCGCGCGCCTGACTGGCGTCCTGGCGGGCCTTGCGTGCAGCGCCCAGGTGCACGCCCATGCGGGCCATCACCTCGCGCGGTTTGATGGGCTTGGTCACGTAGTCCACCCCACCCGCCTCCAGCGCGGCCACCAAATGCTCGGTTTCCGTCAGGCCCGTCATGAAGATGATGGGGATGTGCGCCGTGGCGGGCGATGCCTTCAGGCGCCGCGCGACCTCGAAGCCATCCATGCCGGGCATCATGGCATCCAGCAACACGATGTCGGGCAGCGCCTGCGCTGCGCGCTGCAGCGCGGCCTCGCCGTGCATGGCCACAAGCACGGTGTAGCCGGATTCATCCAGTGCGTCGTGCAACACGGCCAGGTTGTCGGGCACGTCGTCCACGATAAGCACCACGTCGCTGTCGCCACGGTCAAGCGCGGCGCCAGCAGGCGCAAGGAAGGGGGCGGAGGGTTCGGCGGTGTTCACGGTGCTGCTGCTGATGCCTGTTCAAGAATCCGGCCCATGGCGTCGAACTGAAACTGCCGGGCCAGGCCCCGCAGGGTGTGCACAAAGGCCGCATGCGCGGGTTGGTTACGCTCGATCTCGTCCAGCGCGTTGAGGATGCCCCGGTAGTAGCCCAGCGACACGGCCTGCGCGAGCACGGCCAGGGTGTGGGGCTCGGGGTAGCTCAGCGGCCCGCCCGGCGCGCAAAAACCTATCGCCACGGGTGCCGGGGCGGGTGGCGCTTCACTGAGCCACTGCAGCGCCAGGCGCCGCTCCAGCCAGTCGAGCAGCTCGCTGTGGCGCACGGGCTTGACGATGAAGTCCTCGGGGCGGATGTCCACGTCGTTGTCCAGCGCCTTGTCAAAGGCATTCGCCGACACCACGGCGCAGGCCACCTTCGCCAACTGCATCTGCCGCACGCGCCGGAGCGTCTCCCAGCCGTCGATGCCGGGCATGGCCAGGTCCATGAAGATCGCGTGGGGCCGGTAGCCCGTGGCCAGAAGGTCCAGCGCATCGTGCCCACTGGCGGCCTGGCGCAGTTCGAAGCCCAGGGGGGCGAGCAGTTGCACCAGCAGCTCGCGGTCGGCCTCTTCGTTGTCCACCACCAGGATGCGGCGGCGCTCGCCCGCATAACCCATCCGGCCCTTGCGGGCTGTGGGGGCCACGGGGGCCTGCAAGGCCAGCTTGCCCAGCGCCTCGGCATGCACCTCGGGCAAGAAGAGTTTGACGTGGAACACCGAGCCCACGCCGGGTGTGCTGCTCACCGTGAGCTCCCCGCCCATCAGCGCCGTGAGCATCTTTGCAATGGTCAGGCCCAGGCCCGCACCGGGTGCGGCGGCCGTGCTGCTGCCGCCCGGGCCGCCGCGTGCAAAGGGCTCGAAGATGCGCTCGATCTCGGCGGAGGTGAGGCCCGGCCCCGTGTCCTGCACCTCGATGCGTGCCATCTCGCGCGCATGGCGCACGCGCAGCGTGACGGTGCCCCGCGCGGTGAACTTGACGGCGTTGCCCAGCAGGTTGATGAGGATCTGGCGCAGGCGTTTGTCGTCGGCCCGCACCACCTCGGGGATCACGCCCTGCACGTCAAACTGGAAGGCCAGGCCCTTGGCGGAAGCCTGCAGCTCGAACAGGCTGGCGATCTCGTGCAGGCCATCGGCAAAACGCATGGGCGCCACGTCGAGCGTGAGCTTGCCCGATTCGATGCGTGCGATGTCGAGCGTGCCTTCGATGAGCGAGAGCAAATGCTCGCCGCCCCGGCGGATCACATGCACCGCCTGCTTGCGGTGCGGGGGCACGCCTGCGTCCTCGCCCATCAGCTGCGCATAGCCCAGGATGGAGTTGAGCGGCGTGCGGATCTCATGGCTGATGGCGCTGATGTAGCGGCTTTTGGCCTGGTTGGCCTGATCGGCCAGGGCGCGTGCGTCCTCGGCCTGCTGCTGCGCTTCTTCGGCCACTTGCCGCGCCTGCTCGGCCACGCTGCGGGCGGTCTGCAGGGCCTCATCGGTCTGGCGGTGCAGCTCGATCTCGCGCACCAAAAGGCCCGTTTGGCGGTTGGATTCCTCCTGCGCCACCTGGCGGCTCTTGTGCGCCAGCACCAGCCACCAGGCCACGATGCCCGAGATGACGAGCAGCGCCAGGTAGGCCTTGAGCAGGCCAGAGCGCAACGCGACTTCCGGCGCGGCCAGCACCTCGGTGTCGGTCATGGCCTGGGCGATGGTGTTGAGCTCCTGGTGATAGAGCAGCCCCATCACGGCCGCGAGCAGCGGCGCGATCACCAGCATCAGCAGCAGGAAATAGCCCAGGCCCGTGTCCAGGTAGCGCCAGACGGCGCGTGGCAACACCCAGCGCAGGGCCGACGACCACTGCACGGCCATGCTCGCGTGCGGCTTGCACAGGTCGCCGCAGCGCGCATCGAGCGTGCAGCACAGCGAGCAGATGGCGCCCCGGTAGGCGGGGCATTGGGCCATGTCGGGGGCTTCGTATTCGCGCTCGCACACCACGCAGCGCAACACGGCCATGCGCCCCATGCCGCCCATGTGGCCCATATGGCCTATCGGCCCGTGCATGGGCACCGCCACCGGCTCGCTCTGGCGCGCAATGTAGTAACGCCCCTTCGTGGCCCAGGCGATCAGCGGCGCGGTGACAAACGCCACGGCCATGGCGATCACGGCCGAGAACGCCTGCGGCAGCGGCCCGAACAGCCCCAGGTGCGCGCTGATCGACAGCACCGACGCCAGCGCCATGGCGCCCACCCCCACTGGATTGATGTCGTACAGGTGCGCGCGCTTGAACTCGATGCCCTTGGGCGAAAGACCCAGCGGCTTGCTGATGACGAGGTCGGCCACCACCGACATGATCCAGGCGATGGCGATGTTGGAATACAGCCCCAGCACCTCGCCCATGGCGCGAAACACGTTCATCTCCATCAACATGAAGGCGATCAGCGTGTTGAACACCACCCACACCACCCGCCCCGGATGGCTGTGCGTGAGGCGCGAGAAAAAGTTGGACCAGGCCAGCGAGCCCGCGTAGGCGTTGGTCACGTTGATCTTCATCTGCGAGACCACCACAAACAGCGCCGTGGCCGCCACCGCCCAGCCGTACTGAGGAAACACGTATTCATAGGCCACCAGGTACATCTGGTTCGGGTCCACCGCGCGCTCGGCGGGCACCATGTGCTTCAAGGCCAGCCAGGCCAGCAGCGCACCGCCCAGCATCTTGAGCACGCCCAGCACCACCCAGCCCGGCCCGCCCACCAACACGCCAAGCCACCAGCGCCCACGCGTGGCCTCTGTGCGGGCGGGCATGAAACGCAGGTAATCGGCCTGCTCCCCCATCTGGGTGATCAGCGCAATGCCCACCGTGAGCGCCGCACCAAACAAGGGCAGCTGGAACGCGGCGCCGCGACCGGATTCACCACCATAGTGCGACACGCCTGCGAACGCACCGGGATCGTGCGCAACGACGTACACAAACGGCACCACCAGCATCGCCAGCCACAGCGGCTGGGTCCACACCTGCAGGCGGCTGATGGCCGACACGCCGTGCGTGACCAGCGGAATCACCACAATGGCGCAAATGAGGTAGCCCCAGGTGGGCGGGATGCCGAGCGCCAGCTCCAGCGCGTAGGCCATCACGGCGGCCTCCAGCGCGAAGAAGATGAAGGTGAAGCTGGCGTAGATCAGCGAGGTGAGCGTGGAGCCGATGTAGCCAAAGCCCGCGCCGCGCGTGAGCAAATCCATGTCCACGCCATAGCGGGCCGCGTACACGCTGATCGGCAACCCCGCCAGAAAGATGATGAGCCCCGTGGCCACGATGGCCCAGAAGGCGTTGATGAAGCCGTATTGCACCAAGAGCGTGGCGCCCACGGCCTCCAGGATCAGAAACGACGCCGCCCCAAACGCCGTGTTGGCCACCCGCCATTCGGACCACTTGCGAAAACGCTGCGGCGTGTAGCGCAGGGCGTAGTCCTCCATGGTTTCGGTGGCTACCCAGCTGTTGTAGTCGCGGCGCACCTTCACCACCTGTTGCGGGGCCTGGGCGCCCGCGCCTGGCCCCGTCTGCGGCAGCGATGCTGCATCGGCGGATTCAGGGGTGGCGTTGTGGCGTGGCATGGAAGGCGGTTGCGGCTGCCTTCTCCTGTGCAGTTTCCATGCCACGGCCGTCCCGCCTGTCCGCCATGTGGCGTATAGCCGGGCACGGGGCTTGCTGTCTATGCTGGGACAGCGTTCAACAGACCCAGCGGCACACCATGGAACTGACCCCTCGCGTTCGGCCACACCTGTGTGGCCGCACGAGCCAATGACCCCAGCATTGAGTGAAACGAAATGGAACTGACCCCTCGTGAAAAAGACAAGCTGCTGATCTTCACCGCAGCCCTGCTGGCCGAGCGCCGCAAGGCGCGGGGCCTGAAGCTCAACTACCCCGAGGCCGTGGCCCTGATCAGCGCAGCGGTGATGGAAGGCGCCCGCGACGGCAAGACCGTGGCACAGCTGATGAGCGAAGGCCGCAGCGTGCTCACCCGCGCCGACGTGATGGACGGCATCGCCGAGATGATTCCGGACATCCAGGTCGAGGCCACATTCCCCGACGGCACCAAGCTCGTCACCGTGCACCAGCCGATCGTCTGACCCTTATTTTCTCCTTCTCTCTGTGGAGCTTCCATGCGCATCACACTCTCACACCGCCACACAATCGCTCTGTTTTTTATAGCTATCAGCGCAATCACTACAAGCGCTAGCGCCCATACAGGTGCTGAATCCCACATCCACAGCAGCTTTCTGAGCGGCTTTGCCCACCCCCTGTTCGGCCTGGACCACCTGGCCGCCATGGTGGCCGTGGGCCTGTGGAGCGCCCTGGCTGCGCGCCGCGCCGGGGCCGAGCTGCTGTGGGGCCCCGTGGGCTTTGCGGCCCTGCTGCTGGCGGGCGCCGTGCTGGGCCTGCAGGGCGTGGCGCTGCCTGCGGTAGAGCCGATGATTGCCGTATCGCTCTTGGTCACCGGCCTGCTTGTCGTGTCGCGCCTGCGCGTGCCCGGCCTGGTGGCGGCACTGGGCGTGGGGGTGTTTGCCGTGTTCCATGGCGTAGCCCATGGCCAAGAGCTGGCGGGCAACCACAGCGCCTGGCAAACCCTGGCAGGCATGCTGGCCGCCACCGTGCTGCTGCATGGCGCGGGCCTGGCGGCAGGCTGGGCGCTGCGCCACCGGCATGTGTGGCTGGCACGCGCTGCAGGCGCGGGCGTGGCCGCTTTCGGTGGCGTGCTGCTGGCACACATGGCTTGAGCCCATCCGCCCCACAGGAGCCTGCAATGATCCCTGGCGAACTTTTTACCGACGCGGGCGAACACCCGCTCAACACTGGCCGCCGCACGCTCACCCTGGTCGTGCGCAACACCGGCGACCGCCCCATCCAGGTGGGCTCGCACTACCACTTTGCCGAAACCAACAACGCCCTGGGTTTTGACCGCGCCGCCGCACGCGGCATGCGGCTCAACATCGCGTCGGGCACCGCCGTGCGCTTTGAGCCGGGCCAGCAGCGCACGGTGGAACTGGTGGACTACGCAGGCGAGCGGCAGGTGTACGGCTTTCAGGGCCTGACACAAGGCGCGCTGTAGCAGTTTCAAGAAAAAATGGCCTCTAGCGCTTGATGGATAAGCGCTAGCAGCTATCAAAAACATAGTAACCAGTTCTCGCGGAGCACACACCCCATGGCAACCATTGGACGACGCGCCTACGCCGAAATGTTCGGCCCCACCGTGGGCGACCGCGTGCGCCTGGCCGACACCGAACTTCTTCTCGAAGTCGAAGCCGACCACACGCTGCGCGCGGGCAGCTATGGCGAGGAGGTGAAGTTTGGCGGCGGCAAAACCATCCGCGACGGCATGGCGCAGAGCCAGCGCACCAACGCCCAGGGCGCCGTGGACACCGTGCTGACCAACGCCCTCGTCGTCGACCACACCGGTATCTTCAAGGCCGACATCGGCTTGCGTGGCGGGCGCATTGCATCCATCGGCAAGGCGGGCAACCCCGACACCCAACCGGGCGTGGACATCATCATCGGCCCCGGCACCGAGGTCATCAGTTGCGAAGGCAACATCGTCACCGCGGGCGGCATCGACAGCCACATCCACTTCATCTGCCCCCAGCAGATCGAAGAGGCGCTTGCCAGCGGCGTGACCACCATGCTCGGCGGCGGCACCGGCCCCGCCACCGGCACGCTGGCCACCACCTGCACGTCCGGCCCCTTCAACATGGAGCGCATGCTGCAGGCCGCCGACGCCTTCCCCATGAACCTGGGTTTCCTCGGCAAGGGCAACGCCAGCCTGCCCGACGCGCTGCACGAGCAGATCAACGCAGGCGCCATTGGCCTGAAACTGCACGAAGACTGGGGCACCACGCCGGCTGCCATCAGCAACTGCCTGGACGTGGCCGAAGCCACCGACACACAAGTCGCCATCCACAGCGACACCCTCAATGAATCGGGCTTTGTGGAAAACACCATCGCCGCCGTGGGCGGGCGCGGCATCTGCGCCTTCCACACCGAAGGCGCGGGCGGCGGCCATGCACCCGACATCCTGCGTGTGGTGGGCGAAGACAATTTTTTGCCCAGCTCTACCAACCCCACCATGCCGTACACGCACAACACGCTCGATGAGCATGTGGACATGCTCATGGTGTGCCACCACCTCGACGCCAGCATTGCCGAAGACCTGGCCTTTGCCGAAAGCCGCATCCGCAAAGAGACCATCGCCGCAGAAGACATCCTGCACGACCTGGGCGCCATCAGCATGATGTCGAGCGACAGCCAGGCCATGGGCCGCGTGGGCGAAGTCATCCTGCGCACCTGGCAGACCGCCCACAAGATGAAGGTGCAGCGCGGCAGCCTGCAGGGCGACACGGCCCGGAGCGACAACACACGCATCAAGCGCTACGTAGCCAAGTACACCATCAACCCCGCCATCGCCCACGGCATCAGCCATGAGGTGGGTTCGCTTGAAGTGGGCAAGTGGGCCGACATCGTGATCTGGAAGCCCGCCTTCTTCGGCGTGAAGCCCGCACTGATCCTGAAAGGCGGCCTGATCGCCATGGCCGCGATGGGCGACCCGAATGCGTCCATCCCCACGCCGCAGCCCGTGCACTACCGGCCAATGTTTGGCGCGTTTGGTGGGGCCATTGCCAAAACCTCGCTCACCTTTGTTTCGCAGGCCGGTTTGAACGCAGGCATTGGCGAGCGCTTTGGCCTCGCCAAACGGCTCTCCGCCGTGCACAACATCCGCAGCATCCGCAAGCGCAACATGGTGCACAACAGCTACACCCCCCAAATGGAAGTGGACGCCCAGACCTACACCGTGCGCGCCGACGGCCAATTGCTCACCTGCGAGCCCGCCACCGTGCTGCCCATGGCGCAGCGCTACTTTTTGTTCTGAGGCCGGAGCCCACAATGAACACCTTGCTCCCAGACCTGCACATCCGCCTGGACGACCTGAGCGACCCGCGCATCGAGCAATTCATGGAAGAGCACCTGCAGGACATGCGCGCCACCTCGCCGCCCGAAAGCGTGCACGCGCTGGACATGGGGCAACTGCGCCAGCCCGACATCCGCTTCTGGACAGCCTGGCGGGCCGACGGCCAATTGGTGGGCACGGGCGCTCTCAAACACCTTGGCGCCGAGCACGCCGAACTCAAATCGATGCGCACCACCGCTGCCGCACGCGGCCAGGGCGTGGGCCGCGCGATACTGGAACACATCCTGGGCCAGGCGGTGGACCTGGGCTACCAGCGCATCAGCCTGGAGACAGGCAGCCAGCCCTTTTTTGACCCCGCGTACCGGCTCTATCTGCGCTACGGATTTGCCGACTGCGCACCGTTCGGGAGCTACGGCCCAGACCCGCACAGCCGGTTCATGACCCGCGCGCTCTAGGCTGGCCAGGTACACAATGCGGGCCTCGCCCTCCGGGGCCACACCTCCCATCCCATCATGATCCAGGTCTCCAAACTCCTCCCCCAAGGCCAGGGCCTCGCGCCCGTGCTGCTCAAACGCGCCACCACCGTTGAACTCGACTGGGATGTGCGCCAGAAAAGCCGCTTTGCTGCCACAGACTCCGCCGGGCGCGAACTGGGCATCTTCCTGCCGCGCGGCACGCTGGTGCGCGGCGGCGATGTGCTGGTGGCCGAAGACGGCTCCATGGTCCGCGTGATTGCGGCGCCGCAGCCGGTGCTGGTCATCACACACTGCGCCAACCACGGCACCCCGTTCGACCTGACCCGCGCCGCCTACCACCTGGGCAACCGCCACGTACCCATCGAGCTGCAGCCCGACCACCTCAAGATCGAGCCCGACCACGTGCTGGCCGACATGCTGCGCGCCATGCACTTGATCGTCAAAGCACAAGACCTGCCGTTTGAACCCGAAGGCGGCGCCTACGCCGCAGGGCACGGCGGTGGGCACCATCACCATGGTGATGACCACAACCACAACCACGCCCAGACCGATGCGCCTGCTGCACCCGCAGCCCCGGCCCGTGGCCGCACCGTGGCCATCCCCGTGGTGGCTCAAGGCCATGTGCATGGCCCACATTGCAACCACGACCACTGACAGGCATTGCCCATGCTGAACACTAGGCTCACCATCCAGGCTGAGCCCATCCCCACCGTTCGGGCTGAGCCTGTCGAAGCCAGGGCACAACACGTGGCCAGCCCCTCCCCTTCGGCCAGCTCCAGCCGAACCGGCTGACAAAACCACCCCATGCGCCACGACCGCCCCGCCCCCCTGCCCGCCGCCAGCTTTCTGCAGTTGATGTGGCTGGCCTCCCCCGCGCTGCCCGTGGGCGGGTTCTCTTATTCCGAGGGGCTGGAGACCGCCATCGAAAACGCCGGCCTGGACAGCGAAACAGCGGTCGGCGAATGGCTGCTGGATCAACTCCACATCACCCAATCGCGCGGCGACATGGCCCTGATCGCCAAGGCCGTGGGCGCCTGGCGCCGCGCCGACTGGGCGCATGTGCGCGAGCTCAACAACTGGGTGCTACACACCCGCGAAACCAGCGAACTGCGGCTGCAAACCGAGCAAATGGGCCGCTCGATGGCCGACTGGCTGCGCAACCAGCACCAGGGCGATGAAGAGGCCCTGCCCGCCATCCGCCACCTGGCCACTCTGCCCCCCACCTACCCTGTGGCGTTTGCGCTCGCCGCCTCCACCACCCAAGCGCCCGTGCGCGATGTGCTGCTGGCCTACGCCTTCGGCTGGGCCGAAAACATGGTGCAGGCCGCCCTCAAATCCATGCAGCTGGGCCAAAGCGCAGGCCAACGCATCCTGGCCCGGCTGGCCGACGCTATTCCCGCCGCCGCAGACCACGCCATCGGCCTGATGGACAGCGAACGCCAGGCCTTCTCGCCCATGCTCGCCATCCTCTCTGCGCAGCATGAAACCCAATACTCCCGCCTCTTCAGATCATGACGACCAGCAACCTGCACCACATCCCCCACCGCACCAAAAACCTGCCCCCGCTGCGCGTGGGCATCGGCGGCCCCGTGGGCTCCGGCAAAACCACCTTGCTCGAAATGTTGTGCAAAACCATGCGCGATGACTACGACCTCATCGCCATCACCAACGACATCTACACCAAGGAAGACCAGCGCCTGCTCACCGTGAGCGGCGCCCTGCCCGCCGAGCGCATCCTGGGCGTAGAAACCGGCGGCTGCCCCCACACCGCCATCCGCGAAGACTGCTCCATCAATCTGGAGGCCATCGACCGCATGCTGGGCGAGTTCCCCAACGCCGACATCGTGTTCGTAGAAAGCGGCGGCGACAACCTGGCCGCCACCTTCAGCCCCGAGCTGAGCGACCTCACCATCTACGTCATCGACGTCGCCGCTGGCGAAAAAATCCCCCGCAAGGGCGGCCCCGGCATCACAAAAAGCGACTTGTTCATCATCAACAAGACCGACCTGGCCCCCCACGTGGGCGCCAACCTCGACGTGATGCACGCCGACACCACGCGCATGCGCACCAGTGCGCAGGGCCTCAAACCGTTTGTGATGACTAACCTGAAAACCCTGGCGGGCGTGGCGGATGTGGTGAAGTTCATCGAGACGCGTGGCATGCTGCAAAAGAAATCAGCCCCCGCAGTCGGCTAGAATTCGCGCCTTCCCTACCGGAGACTTGGGTGAGTGGTTTAAACCAGCAGTCTTGAAAACTGCCGACGGGCAACCGTCCGTGAGTTCGAATCTCACAGTCTCCGCCAGAACACGAAGAAAAACGGGCCTACATAGCCCGTTTTTTCTTTCCTCGACGGTGTCATCCCAAAACACACCACGAAGCTCGGGCCCAAGGCAGCATGGATGGTCTGAAACGCCCCCCTGCCCACCCACCGCCCCTGGCACCTACCCCTCACATGCCATAGATCCGCGCGCAACCTCGGCCCGAGGCTTTGGCCAGGTACATCGCGGAGTCGGCCTTGCGCAGGAGTTCTTCGGCGTCCATCGCGTCGGGGGATGCCATGACGATGCCCACGGAGGCGCCGATCTGGATGGAATGGGATTCGATTTCCGTGGGCTGGCCGATGGCCAGCACCAGCCGTTCGGCCAGGCGCTGGGCGCTGGTGTGGTCTGTCACGCCACGCTGCAGCAAGGCAAATTCGTCGCCGCCCAGGCGTGCCACCACGTCGTCCTCGCGGGCGGCGTGCGTGAGCTGGCGGGCCACCCAGGTCAGCAACTGGTCGCCCACGGCATGGCCGAAGCGGTCGTTCACGGGTTTGAAGCCGTCGAGGTCTACGTACAGCACGGCAAAGCCCCGGCCGGTGCGCCGCACGTCGGCCACGGCGGCCTGCAGGGCCTGCAGGAACGCGGTGCGATTCAGCAGCGTGGTGAGTCCATCGTGTTCGGCGACGTGGCGAATCTTCTGCTCGGCCTCTTTGCGCTGCGTGATGTCGGTGAAGGTGCGCAGCGCACCGCCACCTTTGATGGGCACGGTCTGGACTTCCAGGATGCGCCCATCCGGCCGGGGGCGGTCGTACACATGCAGTTGATCTGTCCCACTATCAGGAACCAGCATGTCTTGGACCTCCTGGGAGGTCAGGTCAAACTCGCCGCGTGCGCGCAGGTACGCCAGCACATTCGCCAGCGTGGGCTTGGAGGCCATCAGGTCGCGGGGCAAGTCCAGCAGTTCCATGGCGCGGCGGTTGCATAGCTCGACGATGCCGCTGGCGCTGATCTTGGCCACGCCCTGGTCCATGCTTTCCAACGTGGCCTCCAGCAGAATGGATTTTTCGCGCAGTTGCGCCTCGCTGTCACGGGCGCTGCGCTCGGCCTGCGCGAGCTGGTGCTGCTGGCGCTTGAACTCGGTGACGTCCACATGCGCATAAAACGCGGTGCCGTCCGCGCCTTGCTTGGCGATCACCCGGCTCCAGCGGTTGCGCGGCAGCGGCACCTCGAACGGCGCTCCGGCAAAGCGCATGTTCTCTTGCAGAACCGTCAGGCCGCTGTAGAACGGCGCCATGTCGCCCTGCCCGCCAACAGCCCAGGCCTTGCGGTAGATTTCATCAAACGCAAGGCCCGTGGCGGCAGCACGGTCGGTGAGGCAATACATCTGCATGAAGGGTTCGTTGACCCATTGGATGCGCTGGTCTTCGGCGCAGATCATCAGGCCGTCAGGAATGCGGTCAAAAAGCTCCGTGCTCTCGATCACGGGGCTGCGCAGGCAGCCCGGTTCATGGATGCTGGCGGCGTCCGACGGCTCAGGCCGTGGCAGGTCTTGGGCATGCCATACCCGCACACGGCCCACGCCCGCAATCGGCAGGGACGAGACCTGGACCCGCAGGCCCCGGTGCTCAAAGCTGTAAGGGCGCGTCTGGGCGCGGTGGCGGTCAACACCCGCGGTGATGTAGCGGTCGATGTTGGGCAATTCCTGCGGGTCGAGCCGCCCGGCATAGAACCGCCGCAGGTTGGCTTGGTAGGGCTCTCCCACGTACACATGGCCTTCGTGTTCGGGAAAGAACTTGAAAAAGGTCCGGTTCCACGCGATGGTGCAGTCATCGTCATCAAACACGCACAGGGCAACATCCAGGCCATCCAGGGTGTCGCCGAGTGTGTGGAGAAGGCTGCGTACAAGATCGTCGGGCATGGGGGGTATGGAGGCTGCGCAAACGCGGTGACCCAGAGCGGAAGGGTCACACCGTGCATGATGCCCTTCATGGTGCAAAGATGGCCTTACGGCAGGCCGTCATCGCACCCCGCCCCGCAAGGCAGGGCCGCTTGTCGTTGCAGGCAAGCAACGTTGTCTTGCCATACGTCAAACCATACAGGAAAGCGGGGCCTTGGGGACACGAAAGCCGCCTGTGGCCTCATGGTGTTACCCGAAGACACCATTTTTTCTGCACGCATTCCGGTATGGTGATGGTCTTCTTTGGCCTTCTGGAGACCTCTGCATGACGAAGATCGCTTTTGCCACCGCCGTCGGCGGCCTAGCCATGGCCACCTTGACAGCAGGCTGCGCAAGCCACGGGCAGCCGCCCCCGGCATCTCCCGGCGGCCCGGCAGCAACGGCCCAGCCACCGGGCGGGCTGTGCAACGCGCAACCGGCCCAGCAAGTGGTGGGGCAGAACAGCACGGCGTCGGTGGTGGAATCCGCACGGGTGCTGTCGGGTGCGCAGATGGCACGCGTCCTGCGGCCTGGCCAGATGATCACCAAGGAGTTCGACACGCAGCGGCTGAACCTGCAGGTGGATGCCAACGGGCGCATTGTGGCGGTGCACTGCGGCTAAGAGACTGAGAATCCTCAGCATCCGAATGCTTCGTTTTTTATAGCTGCTAGCGCTTATTCATCAAGCGCTAGAGGCCAATTTCCCTCATATTTCAGGCCGCCGCACCGGGGGTCAATCGGCCAGGAACAGCTCCTGCAGGTCGCTCAGAAAGTCAAAGCCCCGCTCTGTCGGGCGCACATGGGCCATGTCGCGCTCGATCAGGCCTTTGCTCTCCGCCTCCTTCAGCCCCCTGGCAATGGATGTGAGGGGCAGGCCCGTGCGGGCCATGAAGTCCTGCAGCGGAAATCCATCGCGCAGGCGCAGGGCGTTGAGCATGTACTCAAACGGCAGGTCGGCGCGGCGCACCTCGTCGTCCTGCGCCACGGCGCGACCGGCCAGGGCGTTGTCCATGTAACGTGCCGGGTCGCGGAATCGCACCTGCCGCACCACACGGTGGGCAAAGCTGAGCTTGCTGTGCGCACCCGCACCAATGCCCAGGTAATCGCCAAACTGCCAGTAGTTGGTGTTGTGGAAACACTGGTGGCCGGGCTGCGCGTAGGCCGATATTTCGTAGCGCGCCATGCCTGCCTGCCCCGTCATCTCGGTGATGCGGTCGAGCATGGCGTAGGCCTGGTCGTCCTCGGGGATGGCCGGTGGGAACTTGGCGAAGTAGGTGTTGGGCTCGATGGTGAGGTGGTAGATGGAGATGT